>CAUOPB010000001.1:0-218993 GCA_963456685.1 uncultured Candidatus Saccharibacteria bacterium
GGTCGAGGTAACGATACTTAAAACGCAAGTCCTCGCCCGCTTGGTTTTCCTCGGCAAAGGGCTGGATTGGCAAGGTCTCGGCGCGATTAAGTAACGTCAGCCTCTCGACCACCAATTCAACTGCGCCAGTCGGAATTTTATCATTCTTTAGTCCAGCCGCGCGTTCGCGCACCATGCCTTCGGCGCGAATGACAAATTCATCGCGCAACTCATCAGCAAGCGAAAATGCTTCCGGATTATCAGAATTAAAAACTAGCTGCAACAAACCGGTGTGATCGCGTAAATCAACAAAAATTAGCCCGCCATGATCGCGGCGCGAGTGCACCCAGCCGCTAACTGAAATTTTTTCGCCGGCAAGTTGCGCCGCCTGTATATTAAAAGTTCGCTTCATATCTCTGTTATTATACTCGATTTGACCATCCTTTACCAATCTGCGCTGCATTGATAGCTTTTCTAAATAAAATGCGCTACAATTAGCATAAGAATTATGAGGATCCTAAATAATACTCTGGTCAAGATTCTGACGCGTAATAATATTGCGACCGAAGAAACTCTCAAACCGCTGATCGAAGAGGCGGAGCGTTCTTCGCGACCACTGCAAGATATTGTGTTAGATTCAAAGCTTGTGTCTGAGACCGACTTGACAAAGCTTTTTGCACAGTACGCCGATATACCTTACATTGAGGTCGATCCACGTAATATTCCGAGCGAGGTACTGAACCGCATCCCAGAGCGTATCGCCCGCCAGTACAATGCAGTTGTTTTTCAGATTGATGAAGATGGCACTATGCACTTGGCGATGGATGATCCAGACGACGTGCTAGCCACTAATTTCATCGAGAAAGAGATCGGCAGCAATACCAAAATATATATTGCGCCGCATTCTAATATTTTGCAGTGTCTAGAGAACTACCGCGGCGATGTCAACCAAGAGCTCAACGAGGTTATCGATGTGCAGCGCGAAGATGACGGCTCGGATCAGAAAGTCTCCGAAGCTGATGTCGCCGAGGATTCGCCAATCGCCCAAACCGTTAATTTGCTGCTAGAATATGCTATCCGCTCGCAGGCCTCAGATATTCACATCGAGCCGCGTGAGAATTTCGTGCAAGTACGCTACCGCATCGACGGCGTTCTCAAAGAAGTCAACCAGCTACCGCGCAACGTGCTAAATGCACTGGTCAGCCGTATTAAGATTTTATCCAACCTCAAGATTGACGAGCGTCGCGTGCCGCAAGATGGCCGCTTCAAAATTAAAGTTGCTGGCAAACAATACGCTTTGCGCGTTAGTACCCTGCCAATTACCGACGGCGAGAAAGTCGTCATGCGAATTCTCGACGAATCCAACCAAGCAATCACGTTGCAGCAGCTTGGTTATTGGGGCAGATCGCTAGCCATCATAAATAACGCTATTGCCGAACCAAACGGCATGATTCTAGTAACCGGACCGACTGGTAGCGGTAAATCCACTTCCTTATTTTCAGTATTATCTATGTTAAACACGCCGGAAGTTAATATCTCGACTATCGAGGATCCAGTCGAATACAAAATCCCCGGCGTCAACCAAACCCAGACTAACGCCAAAGCTGGTATGACTTTCGCCTCGGGGCTACGAGCACTGCTGCGCCAAGATCCGAACATCATCATGGTCGGCGAGATCCGCGACGGCGAGACAGCCAACCTGGGTGTGCAGGCAGCGCTAACTGGGCACTTGGTATTTTCAACCTTGCACACCAACAATGCGGCGACTTGTCTACCACGTTTATTGGATATGGGTATCGAGCCATTCTTGATCGCTTCAACAGTCAAGGCGGTCGTCGGTCAGCGCTTAGTACGACGACTGTGCATGAACTGCCGCGAACAATACGTACCGACGCCAGACGAAATCAACGAAATAGTCTCGCTGTTCAATCTGCGTCCAGACCAAACGTTTGCACATATTCATGATCTAGAATTACAAGCCATCGAGCAAAAAGTCGGCGGCGACACACCAGCTGGCACCGACGAGACTACTATTCGCACCCTCTGGCGAGCGCACCCAGGCGGCTGCGACGAGTGCGGACACGTCGGCTTCAAGGGGCGCGTCGGTATTTACGAAGTGTTGGGCATGTCGCGCGAGATTCAAAAAATGATAACTTCCGACGCCACTAGCAACCAGATTCAAGATCAAGCAATCAAGGAGGGAATGATTACAATGCAATCTGATGGATTAGTTAAAACATTACGCGGTAACACTACGCTCGACGAGGTGCTGCGTGTTACGAGGGAATCCTAATGGCATCTTTCTCTTATGTCGCAACTAATAAGTCTGGCGATGTCATCCAAGGCAGCATCGAGGCTAGCGATCGGCCTGGAGCTTTATCTGCTCTAACCAAGCAAGGCTTGTCACCGCTCAGTATTGACTCGCTTGAAAAGAAAGGACTAGCCAGTATTAGTTTTGGCGGCGGTAAGAAAAAAGTTAAAACCGACGACATCGTCATGTTCACCCGCCAGATGAGCGCCATGGTTAGTGCTGGTGTGCCGTTGCTGCGAGCACTTTCTTCACAACATGATCACACTGATAGTCCAGCCCTCAAGGCAGTCCTTGGCGACATCATTAAAGACGTCCAATCTGGTATGCAGCTAGCCGATGCCCTGAGCAAACATCCAGCTACTTTTAACGATGTTTATGTCAATATGGTGCGTGCTGGCGAAGCTGGCGGTATCCTTGACGACATCCTTAGGCGCCTAGCTATTCAGCAAGAAAAAAGTGCTGGTATCCGCAAAAAAATTAAAGGAGCGATGACTTATCCGTTAGTTTTGCTGGTTATTACTATTATGGCCTTTTTGGTTTTAATGGTGTTTGTCATCCCGCAAATCGGCGAAATGATTAAAGGGTTTGGCGGCGAGGATGCCGAATTGCCAGCTTTGACTCAAGTGATGCTGTCAATTAGCGGCTTTTTGACGACTAAAGGATACTTGCTGATACCAGTACTAATCGCTATCGTTTACTTCTTGCGGCGCTGGCTGAATACTACAGCTGGCAAGCACGCTTTTCACCGTTTTGTACTCAAGATACCAGCTATTAGTAGCATTATTCAGAAAGTAGCCGTCGCCCGCTTTGCTCGTACGTTTTCGGCGCTCATGGGGTCTGGCGCGGCTGTCCTAGAATCGCTCGAAGTCACTTCACACTCGGTTGGCAATGTCGTCTACGAGGAAGCTCTGCTAAACGCCGCCAAAGAGGTCGAAAACGGCAAAAACTTATCAACGATTATCGAAAAAACTGGATTATTTCCACCAATCGTCTCGCAGATGCTAGCCGTCGGCGAAGAAACTGGCCAAACCGACGTCGTGCTAGTCAAGGTGGCTGACTTTTACGAAGAAGAAGTTGATGTCGCCATCGACAGTATCGGCTCAATTATTGAACCGGTAATGATCGTGCTGATGGGCGGCATGGTGGGGCTGATTGCCGCTAGCGTTATGATGCCAATTGCCGGCTTATCAACGAGTATTAAACAATAAAACTTATGCTATACTGTATATAGAAAAGGGCATCCATGGTAAAACTATTTTTCAAAGACAAACCGATCATCGGGCTCGACATCAATTATACTGGTGTTAAAGTCATGGCCATCAACCAGAAACACGCTGACGTTCGCGGCTACGGCTCAGTCGATCTTGACCCGGTTAAGACACAGGAAGCGCTCGACACCGATGATCACGAATATCTGCGCGAGCACATAGCCAATATGTTTCGAGATCGCATTATCGGCTCTCTGCCTTCTAACCACGTAGTAATTGGCTTGCCAACGAGCCGCACTTATTCGCGCACCTTTACTCTGCCAGCGAGCGAAGAAAAGCATATTGCCAGCGCTGCCCAGCTAGAAGTCGAACGCTATATACCAGTACCGTCAGACTCGTTATACACTGATTACGAAATTATTAAGCGCACCAAAGAGACCCTGATGGTTGTCGTCTCGGCCGCACCGCGCGCACTGGTTGATACAGTTACGCAAGTCGCCAAGGAAGTCGATCTGCGTCCAGTTGCCGTTGAACCGAGCATGAATGCGGTCGCCCGCATCCTGACCAAAACCGAGGAAGGCAATCGTACCACGCTAGTTATCGACGTCGGCGCCACCAGTACCGATATCGCCGTCCTGGAAGATTCAGCAATTCTCATTACCGGTTCGGCTAATGTCGGCGGCAATAACTTCACTCTAGATATCGCTAGTAAAATGCAAGTGTCGCTAGAAAAAGCTCACCAGTATAAAGTCCTCAACGGCCTCGGACAAAGCGATGATCATGACAAAATTGAAGCCGCCCTCAAACCAAGCCTCGGTCGTATCGTCGGAGAAGCCAAAAAGGTCATCCGTTACTACAGCGAACGTATTTCGGAGGATAAAAAAATCGAGCAAATTCTTATCGTTGGCGGCGGTGCAAATATGCCAGGTATCGGCGAATACTTTACTAACGCTTTCATTTTGCCGGCCCGCGTCGCTAGCCCGTGGCAAGATCTTGATTTCGGGTCGCTTGAGAAACCGCACCGCCAGTTTCGTCCGCGTTATATCACCGTCGCTGGTCTGGCTAGCGTACGGCCATCGGAGGTAAAAAAATGATCAACCTACTTTCACCCGAAGAACGCAAGCAAATTAAGGCCGCCCGGGCTAACTCAATTTTGATGCGTTATGTTGTCATGTCGCTGATAGTTGTTGTGATTATTGTAGTTGAGCTAATCAGCTCGTATTTTATGCTAGTATTCAACCAGTCTGCCAGTAGAGAAACCATAAATGACAATCAAAGTAAGTCTTCAGCCTTCAGCTCGGTTAAGAGCGATGCCGAAAAGTATCGTTCTAACCTGCGGGTAGCAAAATACATTCTTGACACTCAAGCGCCATATACTGATATTCTAAATGCGATTGCCAGGAGGTTGCCAAACGGCGCCTCACTCACTGGCATATCAATCGACCCGACGACTTTTGGAACTGCTTCTGTGCAAATTCAAACCCACGTCAGTTCGTACGCGCAAGCCATTGAAGTCAAAAATAGCTTGCAGGAGACATCTATCAATAAAGTTAAAGTTTTTGACAGTGTTAGCCTATCAAACGCTACGCACGAAATTGGCGACAATACATTTCAGGCAAATTACACTGTAATCTATTCAAAGAAGGTACTGCCATGAAATTCGTTCTAAAACCAACTACATTTCGCATTTTGCTTATCGTCAGCCTACTAGTTATTGCGGCGGCGGGCGCAGGCAGTTTCGTCTTCGGACACCAAGAGATTGTTAAATATGCAGAGGAAACCCGCAAACTCAATACCGAAGCACAAGCCTCTAGCAACGAGCTACAAGCCCTTTCAAGCCTTAAATCGAAACTAGACAACAGCAAAAATGACGTAAAGCGCGCCGAACAAATCGTTTCGACCAGCAAGAAATATCATTATCAAGATCAAATTGTCAGCGACATCGAAAATCACGCAAATAGCGCTGGTATTAAAATCGCTTCAATCGATTTTTCAGCAAACGAAAGCAAATCCAGCAGCTCATCAAGCTCATCGTCGTCTAGCACCGCCAAGAACACTAAAAAACCGGCTCCAGACGGCTTCAAATCGGTTACTGCTACCGTTAACTTGAGTAATCCGGTATCTTATGAGCAAGCGTACATTTTCTTGCGCTCTTTAGAACAAGGGCTTTTCCGGATGCAAATTTCTAACCTGGCCTTAGCCAAAGACGACAACAACGGCATCACAGTTAGCGCACTAACTCTGGAGGTATATACAAAATAATGGAAGTCTCAGACGCATTTCGCATTCTCGGCGCAAAGACAGCTAAATTCTTTGGCCGGTATCACTTTTTATTGTTTTTCATGTTAGCTGCTGGCGGATTGTCAGTTGCTACCATCCTGCTCTACCAAACACTCACTACGCCAGCAGAAGAACCGCAAGCTAGCACCTCCGCTAGTTTTGATGATACTACCATCAAACGCATCCGCAAGCTAAAATCAGCTGGCAATACACCGAGCACGCCGCCGCCAGCCAACGATAGGACAAACCCGTTTTAGTCTATGATTTTGCTCGGTTCAGCGGTACTCAATGCAGAAATATTCAGTATTCAAACTGGCGGCAAGGTAGCGCGCACAACCCGCGCAATCATTAATCCCGCCAATCTACAAATTATCGCCTTCGAAGTGTCAGGACCGCTAGTTCAGCAACACCCCGCACTGATGTTGCTTAGCGATGTCCGCGAACTGAGCAATATGGGCTTCATTGTCGACGACATCGACCAATTCATAGCTCCGACCGACGTTGTACGCGTCAACGACGTCTACCAGCTAAAGTTTGATATCATCGGTAAACTAGTACTTGATGAAAAACGCCATAAACTTGGTAAAGTCATCGACTTCACAATAGATACCACGCAGTTTCTTATTATGCAGCTGTCGGTCAAGCGGCCGCTACTGCGTAGTTTCAATGATACTGAGATTTTGGTACATCGCAGCCAGATTATCGAGATTAATAACGATTCAATTGTCGTCCACTCTCAAGCCAAAGCTCCCGAGCCAGAGCTTCACGAAGTAGTTGGCAGCTACGTCAACCCGTTTCGCAAACCAAAGCAGGCTCGACAAAATTCAGACACCTAAAAGTCATCACTACGAAGGGCGTCTTTGATGTCATCAAAACTAAACCCCTGGCGCGCTAAATATTGCATGAACTTTTGCTCATTAGAGTAACGCCGGCGTTTTTTAGCAATAACTTTAGCCAGCTCGTCGATATCATTACGCGACGAATCTACGATTACCGAATCAATGATTGTCTGTGCTATACCTTTTGCCGCCAATTCGCTACGCAATTTTCGCATAGATACGCCTTTAATCTGATGCCGATTTTCAACCCACCAGTTAGCAAATTTCTGATCGTCAATGTAACCGCGCGCTTGCAACTTCGCAAAAACACGCTCCGTCACGGTTTTAGCGACACCTGGCTTTTCCGCTAACTTACCAGTTTTTCTATTTTTATATTTACGAGCCAACGTTTTACGATAAAGATAATCACGCACTTCACTGCTACTGCGCGGCCGCATCAATACATACTCAAGTGCTCGGGCATATACTTTGCCGAATTCACTCTCTTGCTTGAGATTAGCTAACTCCTCTTTCGATAAAACCTGGCCAGCCTTAATCCCGAGATCAACAACCTGCGAAATATCCAGACTAAAATCATATTTGCCATCAATATACACGTTGACGCGATCCGAATCGCGAACTTGCGGCGAAAGCGACGTCACAGTATATCGTTCTTGCTGCTGGACCATATCCATTATTATAGCTGAAAAAGCAGCCATTTACCGACTAGCAAGCTACTATAGTTTGCATAAACTATCATAGTATTCAAAGATACACACCACTAAACCCAGCTCTAATATACTTCTAGCGGGCTGTTTTCTTTTTACTTCTAATCTTTCGGTTCTGGTTCGGCAACTTTTTCGCGAACTTTAGCGTCAATTTCAGCCAGGACTTCTGGATTTTCTTTCAAGTATTTTTTAGTAGCTTCGCGACCTTGGCCGATTGTTGCATCATTATACTTATAAAACGCTCCAGATTTACTCAAGATTCCGTACTGAACACCCAGATCGACAACATCACCCGTTTTACTGATACCCTCGTTATACATGATATCAAACTCAGCCGTACGGAACGGCGGCGCAATCTTGTTCTTGACGATCTTGACGCGCGTGCGGTTGCCGCGAATCTCATCACCGTCCTTGATTTGCCCAATTCGGCGAATGTCTGCTCGCACCGATGCATAAAACTTAAGCGCATTACCGCCAGTAGTTGTCTCGGGGTTACCGAACATCACACCGATTTTCATGCGGATTTGATTAATAAAGATAACGGTCGCTTTAGATTTGTTGATGATGCCCGTCAGTTTGCGTAGCGCCTGGCTCATTAATCGCGCTTGCAAACCCATGTGTGAATCACCCATGTCACCGTCAATTTCAGCTTGCGGCACCAACGCTGCTACCGAATCAACTACTATTAAGTCAACGGCATTTGAGCGCACAAGCGTTTCGACAATTTCCAGTGCTTGCTCGCCATTGTCGGGCTGCGATACTAGCAAATTATCAGTGTCAACGCCAAGCCGTTTAGCATATGCTGGATCAAGTGCATGCTCAGCATCAATAAAGGCTGCCGTCCCGCCTTGTTTTTGCATTTCGGCGATAGCATGCAGCGTCAAGGTTGTCTTACCGCTTGATTCTGGACCATAAATCTCGATAATTCGACCTTTTGGATAACCACCGCCCAGCGCCAAATCTAAGCTCAGACTACCGCTTGGCAATAGCTCGACATCAACTTTTTTAGCCTCTCCTAGCTTCATGATTGAGCCGTCGCCGAATTGCTTGGTAATCTGCTCCATCGCCAAACCCAACGCCTTTAATTTACCCTCGTCAGCCGCTGGCTTATCTGCAGATGTTTTTGGTTCGCTTTTCTTCGCCATATCTCCCCTTTCTTGCTGATATCTTTAATTATACATGAGCGACGCAGTTTTTGGTATAATAGTAAGTATGAAACAAAACGGCTTCACAGTTATTGAACTTTTACTGGTGATAGTTTTACTTGGAGTTGGCAGCTGGCTATTTTTTAATGAAAAAGCAACTATCGATGCCACTGCTCGCGACAATCAGCGTAAAGTCGCTATCAACGCGATGTATTACGGATTGGAAGAGTATTTCTACGCTAAAAACGGCTACTATCCGGCTTCGATTGACAGCAAAACGCTGCGCACCGTCGACCCTGCTCTTTTCACTGATCCGAAAGGCAAAAAACTTGGCAATAGCGGCAGCAGCTACGTCTACGAATCAACAGGTTGCAATAACGAAAATCGATGCACTGGCTACACGCTACGCAGTTCAATGGAGCGTGAAGATACTTACACCAAGACTAATCGCGATCACAAGAAATAGCTAATTAGTCATCATTCGTAACCGGTCGACCGTTCTTGAACGCCTCAACAGCATTGTTGAGTATTGCTACTTGTTCTTTCGGATTAGCAACATAGCTAAAGCGATAGGTTGTTTCGTCGCCCTCGGTACTTAACCGAATCGAGCCGTAATTAAATAAAGTTTGTAGAATACCTTTTTGCGAGTAGCTAGAGTCCTCGATATTCATCAGGCTAACTGTTTGTTCGCGTTTTGAAAACAAGCTTATTTGAATTTCTTGAATAACACTTTCGTTGGTCAGGAAAAAGCGATTTTGCATATATACCCAAATCGCTATGTACAGCCCAAGTCCAAACAAACTTATCACCATCAAACAAATAAAGATAACTTGCGAGTGCAGCGATTGCGGCATACCAATCACCTTGGCGATATCGGGATAACAAAACATAAACACAGACACCAAAATAATCGCAAGCATCATTGCTATCGTCGGACCCCAAATGCCGATACTGTGCCGCGGAATCATTCGGATGACATACTCGTGTTCGCTGAGATTAAGCCACGGATAGAGGCGGCATGATTCCTCATGCTTGCGGCGGGTCTCTTCGGAAATATGAACCGGAATCGGCTCGGTTGAGCGCGCCACATGCACGACCTGCTTGCCAGAGTCGGTGACTGATACTGGGTTGGTCTGCTGCACAGCCGATTCTGCACCAGTAGCCTGCTCTTGCTGCTGCGAAGCTGTGTATAACGGACGTCCTTCAGCGTCATAAGCGACTGGTCTGCGGCTATCGTCATCGTCCATGATACCTCCTCGTTTATACTACTTGTAGTATACTATAAATTCCCTGTATTGCCGAGATGCCGCTTCGCCTTAATCGTCACCCGGCGGCCGCGCGGCGTACGCTCAATGAAGCCGATTTGCAGCAAGTACGGCTCGTAAAAATCCTCAATCGTCGTTGCTTCGTCGCCAGTCAGGGCAGCAATGGTTGTCAGTCCGACTGGGTTATCGCCGTAGTTTTCCAGGATTGATTGTAGTAAATTACGGTCGGCTGGGTCCAATCCCAACTCGTCTACTTCCAACATTTCTAGCGCACTCGTTGTCGTTTTCACATCAATTATGCCATCACCATTGACGTCAGCGTAGTCGCGCACGCGCTTGAGCAGGCGATTGGCGATACGCGGCGTCAGGCGAGCGCGAGTCGATAGCAAATCAGCAGCCTCGCCTTTGATGGTTGAGTCCAAAATCGCTGCGCTGCGAGTTACAATTTTGGCAATATCTCCTGGTTCATAAAACTCTAGCCGGTAAATATGTCCGAACCGATCACGTAGTGGCGCCGCTAGACTACCCGTCCGCGTCGTCGCGCCGATCACCGTGAACCGCGGCAAATCCAGTCGAATCGACCGAGCTGCCGGACCTTTGCCGATGACGATATCCAGCTTGAAATCTTCCATGGCCGAATACAAAATCTCCTCCACCGCCCGACCGAGTCGATGGATCTCATCGATAAACAAAATATCGCCGTCCGCCAAATTCGTCAAGATTGATGCCAAATCACCCGCCTTTTCAATGGCTGGACCGCTGGTGATGCGTAAATTCGTACCCATCTCATTGGCGATGACCGTCGCCATGGTCGTCTTACCCAGCCCCGGCGGGCCGTACAGCAACACATGATCTAGCGGCTCGCTACGCTGTTTGGCAGCGGCAATCGCCAATTTCAAATTCTTTTTCAGCCGCTCCTGTCCAATGTATTCGCCAAAACTCTGCGGGCGCAGACTCACCTCAATCCGTTGCTCCTCGGCGTCGTAGTCATGTGAACTGGTGTCGACTATTCGTTCAATTGCCATGAACTAATTATACCATTCAGAAAGATACACTATTACCAACAGGGGCAATTTTGCCAGCATTCCCAGGAATTGACAACCGATCAGCACAAGCAGTTGGCCAATTATTAAACACTTCTTGGCTAGGTTCGCCCAACTCCCCGCTAGTAATGAACTTTTTATTGTCTTCAACTCGACTCAACATCCACTTAATCACTTCCTCCGCAACACCACATGCCCTCATGTCATTTTCCAGATAATCCTGATAATTAGACAAGAACAGAGACTCTAATTCCTGAAACTCCTGCCATGACATATTACTACATCCTTCGACCCTAAATCTCGTAGCGTAATTCAAAAAGTCCTGATTGTTCGCTCCCCAGATATAGCCAAGATCAGCATGATGCAACAATTTAGCCTCAATACTATCACGACAAACCCTCTCTTTTGGACCAATGATCGTCCCGAGAATTGCCCTTTTCATGAACTCATACTCAGCTGAATTAGGTTCATATTGCTCGCCAAGGAATGAGACAGCGTAATGTTCTTTAGTGGGATATCCATATGGAGGTGGACCAACCGCAAGTCCAGCATCGTGTGCTGCAGCTGCCTCCAACAGCAAGTCCTTTTGATATAAACTTAAACTGTCAGCTGGAATAATATCTGTCAATAGTAACCGGAGTGAACGCATCACATCCACACCATGAGCTGCCTGGTGGTATGGATAGTCGGGGTATTTGGCCAGTAGATCAACTGAAAAAGCAGCAAGAGAATCTGCTCGTTCTTTGTCATAAAATAATGTTACAAGATGCTTATGTGAGACATACTGCTCCAATCCGTTTGAATGGGACACTTATCACCGAACCGCTGGGAGCGTCATAATTTTCCAACGAAGACCATCCAGGAGTTTTAGCTGATGTATCTATATTCACAGCTTATTTATTATAACTTATTTTTTATATTTAGTCAATATACAGACGTACTGCTGCAACCTAGGTTGTATAATTACAATTATATAGCCTATGTTTTCAGCGCCTCAGTTGCCCGCTGCGCTGTCTGTAGATTAGCGTCCACTCTTCTATTTTCTGACAGTCTCCAAGACGTAGTTCGGTGCCGTCACAAAGTCTTGTAGTACTCTCTTACCATCTCTGCCATTAGCACTTGCCGCTGCCGCAAGAATTCATCATAATCATCGACCTCGGCTTGCAATAATATTTTTGGAATAGCGTTGTCTTCAAAGTTGTTTATCATCTCGGCTTCGTTAACGATATCGCTATGGTGATTACTCCCTCCGGATAGTATATCGCCTAAATATTCGCGCGGCGCTAAATCGCTAACTGAGATATTTATATCATTACGAAGATGCACAAAATTAGCAATCCGATTATATTTTGATTTATCATACCCGTGTTTAACTAAATAATTCTTCGGAAAAATATGATGGATATCGTCGGTTGCTAAATCGCGCGCAATGTTGTTCTTTGATAAAAAACTCTGCTTCAACAGTTTATTCTGCGCCGCGATAAACATGTGCCAAAACGGATTATTGGTCGTCGGCTTATCGAATTCGTCCACCAGAGTTGAATTCCAAAAAACATCTGATAATTCTTGCTCTTCAAGCGTTGCAATAAATTTTGCCATATCACCAGCAGATTGGATTCGTTTGATATCTTGTTCAAATTGCGTTTCAAAACCGCCAGAATGCCGACCCGTCATCAGCGAAATTGCTAACAACCGCCGCACCAGCGAATTGGCGTCAGCATGGTTTTCGCCGATGTCTAACAGCCGCAAATACATCGCGTACGCATAATTAACCGCATTGCGCGCAATCAGCATATTTGGTTCATCATAGCCGCTGCCGCGCAAAATATTCTGTACAAATTGTTTGAATTTGTTTTCATTGGTAAATTGGTACAGACCTTTTTCTAGTTTTTGGAATGACAGGTCGGCAATCTCTTTTTCGTCTTGCCGCGTTTCAAAATTACGCCCCGAAAGTAGCGACACCACATCGCCAAGCTTGCCTCGGGCAAACTGTGTCAATCCAACAACTCGGATAATGTCATTGTATGTTGGATCATACAAATCGTCTGTCTCATTTTTGAGCCAAGCAATCTTTGCAAAATAATCTGTTTTGGCGAATTCAGTATCATTCTGCGCTATGTCTTTGAATTGATCCGGAGCAGCCGATAGATGCGCAAAATAATCAATAAATTTGCGCAACCTCATACCCATTTCATCGCCCGGGTCCTTTTCGTACACAGCAATCTTGCTCATGGCAAAATCGGCATTGCTGAGATTGACGCCGCTGGCATTAATCCGCACAAATATTTCATTGACTATATTTATATCCAGCGACGGACTAAGCTGAATTTCGCCAATTTGTTTATTTTTGATCTGGATAAGGCGATTCAGTCGCGAGTTAATCTCTTGGCGGGTTGTTCCTGGGTTTCTGGCAACATATTCGTCGACAAACGTCAGCGTATCATAACCGTTGACCATCACCTCGGCAATATCACTAATCCATTCCTTGCCTCGTTCAGTCGAGCTAGTACGTGTGCGAAACTCCTCGGTTAGAGGATTAAACGATATAGCAATCCGGCGCTTCTTGTATTTCTTATCAACAACATTCAGACCGCTGATTGCCGCTCTCAATGCCGTAATTCGCTGCTGTCCGTCAATCAAAATTCGCTTGCCCTGCGAAGTTGAGCCGTCTTTGAGTTTTACGTCTGGATTTTGCCAGGTGATGATATATCCAACCGGATAGCCTTGATATAACGAATCCATCAAATCTCGTACCTGCCAACTCATCCATACAAACGGCCGCTGGATCTCCGGAATGGCAATCGCGCCGCTTTCTACCCAAGCCAGAATCGTACTAATCGGCGTTTGATTAAGAGAGAATTTTGTATCTTCCATGACTATCTAATTATATCGCACAAGCAAAATGTTTACGAATATCTTTACTGTCTATCAGCTTTTCAACGCCATCGTCACCCGCTGCGCCGTCGGTAGATTAGTATCAACATTTTCCAGCGCTTTGGTAGCGTCCGCTAAGGTGTAGCCCAGCGCCATTAGCGCTTCCAGCGCTTCGTCTGACGTGTTCAGTTCGGTTTGGACAGGCTCGCTCGCCCTACCATAATGTGTCGGCAAGCCGACCTTGTCGCTGAGGTCAACCACCACGCGCTCGGCGGTTTTTTTGCCGACACCGACAGCTTTTTGGACAAATCCAGCGTCGCTGTTGGCGATGGAATTGCGCACTTGTTCCGCATCGCCTAGGCTGAGAATAGCCAGCGCCGCCTTCGGACCGACGCCCTGCACGGTGATCAGCATTTCAAACAGCTTTTTTGCCGCTAGGCTCGAGAAGCCAAACAATTCTTCCGTCTGCTCGCGCACATGGTGGTAGGTATAAAATTTGGCATCCTGGCCCAAACTAACCGCCTCAAAATCACCAGCCGCCACGCTGACTTCGTAGCCAACACCGTGAACGTCGATCACCACGCTGCCAGCACCAAACTTTTCAGCGATCGCACCAGAAAGATGAGCTATCATAATCAGCTATGGCGACCTATGGCGACGTAGCGTTACCGCCAGGATTATTACTATTATTGCCGCCATTATTGCTACCGCCAGAATCGCCCGAGCTGCCACCACTATTATCGTTTCCGCCAGCAGCCGCACAATTGCTAGTATCTTTACTGTAGTTCACGCCGTCGATTTTACTTTTATCGACCATAACCACTGAGCCTGTCTTGAGATCGCAGGCTGCAACTTTAGCATTTGTGCTTTTACAGTTAGCAGTGTCTTTCGAGTATTTTGTCGAATTAAAGCTAGCTTCGTCGATAGTTTCAACCTTGCCGGTAGAGAGGTTACAGACGGTAATCGTCGGCGCCTTACAATTAGCAGTATCTTTTGAATATTTCGTCGAGTCAAACTTATCCTCATCGATAGTTTCAACCTTGCCGGTAGAGAGGTTACAAACAGATACTTTAGTTGGCTCGGAATTACACGATTCAGTCGGCAAAGCGCCGCTCATAAAGTATTCATTATAAGTATTAGCACCGGCTTTCGCCGCCAAGCCGCCCTTGTCCTTACAGACAGCGCGCTGAACGATACCGCTCGGCAGAGTGAATTTAACATCTGGCTTGCCTGACAATAGCGACGTCATCGTACTCTTCCAAATCGGCCCAGCCATGTCGCTACCACCGCTAATCATAGCAGAGTTATCATTATTGCCAACCCAAACACCAACAACGTATTGCGGATTATAGCCAATCGTCCAAGCATCGCGGTTGTCGTTGGTGGTGCCAGTTTTAACAGCAACAGTATGATTACCGTTAACCGTAATTGACGAACCAAAGATGCGTGCGCGAGTTGTCCTGTCGCTAAGAATATCTGAGATTAGGTAAGCCCCCTGAGCGCTAATAACTTGCTTAGACTTGCCCTCGTGTTTGTAGATTGTTTTAGCGTATTTATCGTCAATCTGAGTAATTTTAGTAATATCATATTGCTTGCCGCCATTAGCGAAAGCAGTATAAGCATGCACCATATCCTGCAAAGATGCCTCGGCTGAACCAAGCGCCAACGATAAGCCGTGATCGCCTTTCTTAATAGAGGAAATGCCCATACTGTTAGCAGCTGTTACTGAACGAGAAATGCCGTATTTTTGCATAACCTCAACGCTCGGGATATTAAGCGACCAGTTAAGCGCTTGACGTACCGTAGCACTACCGCCGCGGCTAGCTTCATTTTTATCGGCATCGCGCGGCACATAGCCGCCGCCGAAATCCTTAACTTTATCTTGCAAAATAGTCGCTGGCGTAATTACGCCGTCTGCCAATGCTGCCGCGTAATAAATTGGCTTGAAGCTAGAACCTGGCTGGCGCCTAGTCGTTACCATGTTAACCTTGCCCCATTTTTCATTATTATAATCAGCACTACCAACCAAAGCTCGAATTTCACCAGTCGTTGGATCAACGACAACTCCGCTGGCATTAGAGCCGCCCATTCGGTTAATATGCCTCATTTGCTTGTTAATGTTGTCTTTGAGGGTATTCTGCATATCAATATCTAGCGTCGTTGTGACTTGATAGCCAGAACGCATAACTTTTTCGTAACCATCTTTTTCGTAGCCGCCTTTTTTAGAGCTATATTTATCGCTGAGCTCAGCCACCACCATTTCAGCAAAATGCGGCGCCACGCTATCATTCTGCGTTGACGGCGGTGCATAGGCCAATTGCTGGGCTAAAGCCTCTGTTTTTTGCGCTTCGGTGACGTAGCCTTCTTTTACCATTCGACTGAGCACTGTTTTTTGCCGTTCTTTAGCATATTCAGCACTGCCGCTAATCGGCGAGTAGCTGCTCGGTGCCGGCAATACGCCAACCAGCATAGCGCTTTCTGCCAGAGTTAGTTCTTTTGGTGTTTTATTAAAATAAGTCTTAGCCGCATCCTCTATACCAAAAGCGTTTTCACCAAAATATACTGAATTGAGATACATGTCGAGAATCTCGTCTTTAGAATAGTTTTGCTCGACAGCAATCGACATGAAGAACTCTTGATATTTACGCATCAAACTATGCTCGTCGCTTAGCAAGGTATTCTTGACCAATTGCTGAGTGATAGTCGAGCCGCCGCCATGCCGCGTCACTGCCGCCCTAGCGATACTAAAAAGATTAAATCCGCCATGTTTATAAAAATCCTTGTCCTCGCTCGCCAGCAAAGCATTCTTCATATGATCAGATATCTGATCGAGTTTTACAATATTGCGTTTCTCAGCCCGACCAATACTATAAAAAGTCTTACCATTTCTGTCTTTTAGAACGATTCCGGTATTATTACGGTTCATCAAACGTTCAACGTCGCGGATATCATTAGCCAGCATGATGTATGTTACCACTGGTATGATAATCATAATTGCTAGAATAGGACCGCCAACAACGGCAACCTTCTGCTTGCGCGACAATCCTTGCCACCAAGCGACCAGTTTACCGAACTTACCCGTCGGCTGGTGATGAACCTTACGAACTGGAGATTTCTTACGACCTATGTTAGCGTAGCGTGATAAGCGCGGCGGTTGCTTTTGTATCTGCATCACCTACCATTATATCACCTTACGCTTCAATACGGCTCATAAACGCATGCGTTAAAGCTGCCGCCAATGCGTCAGCGCAATCATCAGGCTTCGGCACCTCTTGCAAACCTAGCTGAATACGCACCATTTCTTGAATTTGCGGCTTTTTGGCGGCACCATAACCAGTGATTGATTTTTTGATTTCATTCGGCGTGTATTCGTGAATTGGCAATTTCGCTTGGCGGCCTGTCAATATTGCTACGCCGCGCGCCTCGGCGACACTGATTGCTGTCGTAATATTCTTGGTAAAAAACAGTTTTTCAACCGACATAACACCCGGCTGCGTCTCTTTAATAATATCGGTTAATCCTGAGTAGATCTCTTCAAGGCGATCTGGCAATGGCGTGTGTGCTGGCGTAGTGATCACTCCAGCCGTAACCAGCCTCATTCTACCGCCGTTGACATCAATTACGCCAAATCCGAGAATACCTGTACCAGGGTCAATTCCGATAATTCGCATGCTGGTATGGATCACTTCCTGCCAAATCGAATAGCTTTTCTCAAGCCGCGCTTAATTTCAACGCGCCATTCCCAGACACCATAACTAACACCCGCCAAGGCCAGTCCGCCAATTGTCCACCACACTGCTGGATTAGTTTGCTGGACTGTTACTGGCTGCACTGGATAAGCCGCTAATGTATTACTAGCTTTCTTAATTTTGCGGCAGCGGCCAGTTGAAGGATTGCGTTCCCAGCCTGCTTTGCACGGTTTGGGTAGATCGTCAACAGAAGCAATCTTCTTGCAGCGGCCAGTCTCTGGGTTACGGAATTGACCCTCTTTACATGGCTTCAGAACCGCTACAGCCGCCTTGGCAATTGAACGACAACGTCCGGTTTCCTCGCTGCGATATTGGCCTTCTTTGCAAGGTTTCAAGACAACGGTTTTTTTCTTGTTCTGAACAATATTGCGGCAGCGGCCAGTCTCTTCACTGCGATATTGGTCATCGCGGCATGGTTTCAATATTTTTATTTTTGGTTTAGCCGACAACGCTTTCAGGCTACCCTTACCATAATTAAGTTTAGGCGTAAAATCATTGCCCTCGCTACCTGGACTCGGCGTCGCCCAGCGCCAAGTCGCAGTTTTAGTATCATACGCCCAAGATCGCCCTTTGTTACTAACACTATCGGCTTTCTCATACGGTATTACGCCGTTCTTATAGGTAATTAACCCGTTGGCATCTTGCAACCACACTGTTCCGGATGCCTTGTCAAGATACAGCGTCTTCCCCGATATAAGAAAGATTTTACCCGGCAGAACCATGCCCGATAACTTCGAAAGATTATTAGTAGAATCTGACACCTCTTGGTTGCCGCTGCGCAAGCGGTAGAGTGATAAGTCTATTGGGCTTTGACCAATATTTTTAACCTTGACGTAGCTATGACAAGCAAGGTTCGGGTCAGCCGTAGCACAATCTGCTGGATTCGGTAAAATTTCTAGAATCTGTAAAGTTGGCGTTGACGGCAAACGGTACAAATCACTTGATATCATATTGCCAGTCGCTCGTTTACGAAAATCAGTTTTAAAGACGCCAGTTCGATAAGACACGCTCCAGCCTTTACGCTCCCAAATATCATTTTGATATTTGCCGAGATCGGTGTTGTTAATTCGAACCGCCTCAACCAGCTGGCCAGCTTGATAAACATTTATCTCTTTGTCATACAAAGCATCACTATTTGGAGTTGAACAGCCCGCTAAAAGCAATGTATCATCCGTAGGCGATAAGTTCGAGCTGTACAGCGTTAAATAACTCTTCGGCCGCAGATAATCTCGCAATTTAGCATTACAAACAAAATCAGCTTCCGCTGTTGCGTAACGTAGTTCTAGCGACATCTGTCCTAAATCGAAAAATTTATCACTAGTATTGTAAAGTTCTATCGCCGTATAGCCGTATTTTGGATCAGTTTTAAACGCCGAGACTACAACATCATTTTTTGCTAACAACGGTGACGGCAATGTTGTCGTTTTATCTACAGTTTCGCTGGCATTAGTAGAGTTTGACGGGACCGACGGCGGAATTTCAGCAGGCTTGGCAGCGGTTTTGTTTTCAGCAGTCTGCTGCGGGAGTGTCTTCCCATCGTTCGCAGCTGGCAGTGAATTAGAATTTTCTTTATTAATTAGCGGCTCATTAGGCTTACCGAGTTTTTCCTCTTGTTTAGTGGTTGGTAAATTATCGCTATTATTTTCGCTTGCAATGCTTAGCGTGTTATCCGACGAAATAGCTGCCGTAGACACAGCATCTGCCGCTGCCAATCCCGAAAATACTGGCTGAAGAGTTATAGTTGCTATCAATATGGCGAGTTTTATACATCGCATCAGGCCTCCTAGCAATTATAAATACCATGTATACTTATAATCTACATGAAGGCAAGCTTAAAAGTCAACTAATCGTCAATATCAGCAGTAATATCGGCATTCGTATAAACGTTTACCACATCATCAAGATCGTCGAGCGCGTCAATAATTTTTATTACTTTGCGGGCGGTTTCGTCATCGCTGATAGGTAAGTCGTTTTTGGCAATGTATTGCAACTCGGCTTCCTCGATGGTCATACCTGCATCGAGCAACGCTTTGCGAACGCTCGCTAAATCTTTCATGCCAGTATAGACAATTAGTTTACCATCAGCCTCAACAGCATCTTCAGCGCCTGCGTCAAGCACTTGCAACAATGCTTCTTCGCCGCTTGCCGCCACCCGAATAACCCCTTTGCGGTCAAATTGAAACATAACGCTGCCAGCATCAGCCATTGAACCGCCGTTTTTAGTTAAAGCCAATTTTACCTCTGGCAAAGTTCGATTGCGGTTATCAGTTGCCGTTTCAATGATAATTCCTACGCCACCAGGACCATAACCTTCGTAAGTAATTTCTTCTAGCGCTGCTGAATTTTTGTCGGCAACCCGGTCGATCGCCCGCTGAATATTAGCAGCTGGCATATTTGCCGCCTTAGCTTTTTCGATAGCCATCGCTAGACTAGAGTTCATTGTGGGGTCAGTGCCAGCCCGCGCTGCGATAGCGATCTGGTTGCCAATTTTAGTGAAAATCGCACCGCGTTTAGCATCAACAACAGCTTTTTGACGATGTGTTGTCGCCCATTTACTATGTCCTGACATGACTACTCCTCGTTAGTTTATTGATAAATGCTTACTTATATAATAGCAAATGAGCCCTGTTATGTCACTATCGAAGCGTCGCGCAGTCGATAGCCGCTACGCCATTTCATGAACCACACTGCCGCAATTATCAAACCGTACCATAGCGCCGCTATCCACCACGACACTTGCAGTTCAACTGCAGCCCAAGATTGCTCAGCACACCAATTCACTACTACAATCATCGCATCAAGCATCATCTGCGCTGGCCAGCCAATGACGTGCGCTATTGATGGAATAATCAGCCCGCTAACGCCACCTATTGATGTTAGCAACATCGCCAACGGTATAAACGGACCAACCAGGATATTCGCCAACAACGAAATTACACTCAACTGCCCAAAGGCTGCCATGATAATCGGCGCAGTTACCAGCTGTGCCGCTAATGTTTCTAACAGAATTTGAATGATAGCTGGGACTTTATCAGTCGAGAAGAAATAAGCCGTCAACACTGGCGCCACAATAATTACGCCAGCAAACGCTGCAAAACTCAGCATCCAACCCATGTCGCCCCAAGCATAACTTGGATTACACAATACCGTTATTGCCGATACTAGCCCCAGCAAAACAACTGGATGAAACTTTCGGCCGACATACCATGCTAGCAAGCTTAATCCAGTAACAAGCCCAGCGCGCACCATGCTCGGGCTGGCGCCAGTCATGGCGATAAAACCCAGCACCAAGCTGCAGCTAACCAACGTCGCTAGATATTTTGATATTTTTGCAAACAACCGCCGCGCCAAACGTACCAGAATTGTTAAATTGTAACCACTCGCTACAATGATGTGCGTCAGACCAGCAATCTTCAAAGCCTCTAGCAAATCCTCTGGCAGCATGCTTTTCTTGCCTAATAAAAAGCCAATCCCTAAACTAGCCGCTGGGTCACCAATCGCTTTATGTACACCATCAGCAAAAGTATCGCGCATCTCTAGGGCTGGATCGCCGCCAGCTGTTCGCTTGACACTGTCAAGCTTCGCTTTTGCTAATACTGCCGCGAAATTACCAAAACCTGGCTTCAACACGCCTTTTAGAGTGAGTTCGTCACCGCGTTTAATTGCTGGATTACCGCGCAGCGACAACCAAATTTGGCCAGGTAAAGACGTCTCGCCCATTTTGATATAAGCTATTTGCAGTCTCGTACTACCAGCTACGTTATCTGCGTCATCCCGCACTATTCCAGTTAATCGCACTGATTGACCATACAACGGTTTATATAACTGTAGTTGCGCTTGATCGCTAGAGCCACGAGCCAATCCTATCAACAACCCTGCGCCTAGCGTCAAAATTAACAAAATCCGCCGCTGCTGCCAAAAAGCTAAACTAATCAGCGGAATGGACGCAATAATTAGCCACCAGCTAGCCCCGCTCCACCATTGTGCCAATACTACGCCGCTAACTAGCCCGTAGCATAAAGCGGCAATATGCCACATTGGATGAAGCCGATCGCCCAACCATCTCATATTTCGATAGTAGCATAGCTTGACACGACTCGCTGCAAACTGTATAGTAAGATTTACTCGGGCCCATAGCTCAGCTGGTTAGAGCACCTGCCTTTTAAGCAGGGTGTCGTGAGTTCAAGCCTCACTGGGCCCTCCATTTTAAAAACGAGAAGACCTCCACGGCGTGAAGGTCTTTTATTTTTTAACTGTCTTTATTCTTTACTCTTCTTTTTTGATTCGTTGCGCCGCACATGAGTTTGCAACACATCAATTATCGACAGCACCAGGCACACCGTCACGATAATAGCATAAGACGCATTAATACGGCTGACGATTTGCTTGCCGAACTCATCAACCACTAGCGCATTTTCTAGCGGCTCAAACATTAATACCACAGCTAACACTGCAAATATCACTGACCCGCCAATTCGCTGAAATTTGTTACTAGCCGCCGGCCCGCTGAATAATAATATCAGTGAAGGCGCTAGAGTTAATATCACCGCCACCACATCTACTAACGGCGGACGGATAATGACAATGCCGAGATTAGCAACGTATGGCGTTGCCTCGCTACTCCACAAATCAGCCAAGATTGAGCCAGCTGCTAGCGCTAGCGTCAATACGCCGAATCGCCGGCGCGTCATATATGCCAACAAAAATAACACGCCAAAGACTATTGCTAGAACGATAGTAAAAGTCATGCTTTTATTTTATCATGTCGTCTGTGTACAACGGCAAGTCAAAAGCCCGTGCCTCACGAGAAAATACCGCGTTTTTTAGAGGCTTCGAATTGTTCTAACAGTTCACGCTGCTTTTTAGACAGTTTAGTCGGTGTATCGACAATAATGCTAACGATATGGGCGCCGCGCCGTTCGCTGCGCGGGTACGGGACGCCATGGCCAGACAATTTAAAATCAGTACCCGACTGCGTACCGGCCGGTACCTTCATGGTAATTATGCCGTCGACTGTCTCAACGTCAATTTCAGTACCGAGTGCCGCATCAACCATACCAATATGTTCTTGGCTAAGAATCAAATCGCCCTCGCGGGTAAATTTCTTATGCGCTTTAACACGAATGTTGATGTATAAATCACCACGGTCGCCGTCGGCAATAGCTTCACCGCGCTCGCGCAAACGAATCGTCGAACCGTCATCAATACCTGCTGGAATTTTGACAGTGATTTTCTGCTCGCGGCGTTGCACACCAGAGCCATGGCAAACTGTGCATTCTTTCTCGGGTATTTTACCGCGGCCTTTACAGGTTTCGCAAACTACCGCTTGTTGGATCGGGCCAAACATAGTGTTCATTGTGCGGACACGCTGGCCAGCCCCTTGGCAATCTGGACAAGTTTTCATCTCGAAACCCGGCTCGACGGTCGTACCGTGACAATGCTCACACTCGTCATTAATCATTAACGCAATCTCGACATCTTTACCAAACACCGCTTCTTCGAAAGTCAAAGTAACACGCGTTTCAACGTCGCGCCCACGCGGCCGGCTATTGCGGCGCGATTGCCCGGACGGCCCGCCAAAAAACTGACTGAAAATATCGCCCAAGCCTTCGCCAAAATCGAAATTAATATTTTGACCTTGGCCGAAACCGCCAAAACCTTCAAAAGGATTACCGCTGTAACCAGCACCGCCGCCAGAACCGCCTACGCCAGCATGACCGAACTGGTCGTAACGTTGACGTTTTTGCTTGTCTTTGAGAACTTCGTAAGCTTCGTTAATCTCTTTGAATTTCTCTTCGCTGCCACTTTCTTTGTCGGGATGATATTTTACAGCCAGCTTGCGAAAAGCTTTCTTGACCTCGTCTTCAGAGGCGTTTTTGCTGATACCTAGTACTTCATAATAGTCGCGCTTTGCCATATTGCTATAGTATAGCGCGTTAGCACTCGAAGTGCAAGAGTGCTAAAATTACTAACTTATTTGACGTCAGTAGCCGATGGACTCTTATTATTTTTGTTCGGATTACGCGCCGCTAGCACGCGCAAATCGTCAACTACATCAAATTCATCGAGGATTTTACGACCAAGCAACGCCTCTAGCACATCCTCGAGCGTCAGAATACCCGCTGTCTCGCGATAATCATTAACAACAATAAACATATGATGCCGCGTCTTGATAAAGGCCGACAAAGCGCGCTCCAGCTTCTGGTTTTGGTTGATAAAGTAAATCTTCTTGTCCATCGCCGTTTCAACGCGGCTAGTTTTCTTACCGTTATCAAGCGTCAGTAAGCTACGAATATGCAGAATACCAACAATGTGGTCAATATCACCGTCAGTCACTGGGAAGCGGCTATGGCCAGTCTTATGCAGTTCATCAAGCAGCAACGGCCCAATCACATCTTCCTTAGCTACTGTATTCATTACGCCGCGCGGCGTCATTACCTCTTCGACGGTTTTTTCATGAAAATGCAGGGCATTATTGATTAGTTTTTTCTCTTCAAGCGACAATATTCCCGATGATTCGCGTATCAAATGCTCAAGTTCTTCCCGCGAGCTAAGAATATTCGGCTCATTCTGCACATTAACACTGCGCAAAACTTGCCCCAAGCGCGGATGCCGCTCGACGAAAGTCAGCAATCTCGGCTCTATCCGCCGGTAATATCCATCAACCATCTGCACCAACCAGTCAAAATGAGCAATTCTACTATAGACTAAAGACGTCATCACGCTAATGGCCACACC
This sequence comes from uncultured Candidatus Saccharibacteria bacterium, assembly GCA_963456685.1. Classification (GTDB taxonomy): domain Bacteria; phylum Patescibacteriota; class Saccharimonadia; order Saccharimonadales; family Saccharimonadaceae; genus Saccharimonas. The sequence goes on from CAUOPB010000001.1 coordinate 24,139, forward strand.
GATAAAAAAACCAAACGCCGATACTGCCGATAATACCGCCAGAACCAGTAGTAGAGCTTCGGTTGCCTTACGCAGCGATACAATATCATCAAGCAGTAGTATTCGCCGTAATTCGTCAGCCGCTGCGGTGTCGCCCTTACGACGGCGGCGTTCTAACTCGTACATTGACAGCTTTGTTCGGCGCGGCGAAATTGACGTCACCGCTATCAACGCTAAGGTAATCATCACAAACAAAATCGCTAAGAATAACCGCATACACATATTGTACCGCAAGCCCGCTTGATTGGCGAGCTCATAAGCAGTATAATAGCCTCTAGTAATAAGCGGAGGAAATATGACCAAAAAGGCATGGATTATTTTTGCGGCGATGTGCGTAGGATTGATTGGCGGCTTGATTTTTTTACAGCAGCGCAATCAAATTGATGTTTCAAGCGTCGATACTACGAAGGCGCAGCCAGCATCGAGCGAAAGCGGCAATATTAGCGAACATGTTTATGGTAACGCTAACAGCAAAGTACTACTAGTTGAATATGCCGATTTTCAATGTCCAGGCTGCAATTCATCTTACCCGGTCACCAAAAAAGTCATTGAAAAGTACAAAGACAAGATCGGGTTTATCTTCCGCAACTATCCGCTAACTAGCGCTCACCCGAACGCGCTGGCCGCAGCGGCAGCTGCCGAATCAGCTGGACTACAAGGTAAGTACTGGGAAATGCACAACTCGCTTTTCGAAAATCGAGCTAGCTGGGTAGAGTTATCTGGGTCAACTCGTACCGAAAACTTTGTGAAGTTAGCCTCCGACATCAAAGGCTTGAATGTAGAAAAATTCAAGGCTGATCTCGAAAATCCAAATATCCGTAAAAAAATTGATTACGACATGGCGCTTGGCAAAAAGGACAGCGTTGGCGGCACGCCGGCTATGTACATTAACGGCAAAGATGTCGGCAGCCAAAAAGTCCTTAACGGTAAGCTAGTTAGCGGCACAAACACCGATACTAATGCTAGTTATGTTTGGGCTAATGCTGATAATTTTGAAAAGTTTGTTATCCAGCCAGCAATGAAATCTGCTGGAATCAGCTACTAGTTGTTATTCATATTGGCATTTGGCGTACCTGCGTTAGTTTGTGGACCTGCTTGTTGATTCTTGTTTGATGAGCTAGGCATTCCTTGCGGCGTGGCGGTATTATTTGTACTAGGATTAGTTTGTTGTTGTACTGGCCCGTTAGGCACACCGCTCACCGCATTACTCTGCGGCGATTTATTGATCTGCATGCCGCCGACAAAGCCTAACCCGCCAGCGAACAACACAATTGCTATGACGGCCAAAATCATAGTTGGCGTCATAGACGAGCATTGCACTACCGGCTGTATTGACGGCGTACCACTAGAAGGCATTTTAAAACCATCTTCAATTTTAGTTGGCATTTATTCATCTCCTTTTGTTAATTAATATTGATTAAAATATAACTAGAAGCTATTAAAGGCGCCTTAAAAATTATTTTTTCTTGTTGTATGCAGGAAGAATGACTGTAAAAGTCGAACCAACATTCTGTTCGCTATCGACGTTAATTCGTCCGCCATGCGCCTTAATAATCCGCTCGGCAATTGACAAGCCTAAGCCGTATCCAGCAGTAGTACGCGACTCTTCAGCTCTATAAAATCGCGTAAAAATCTGCGACTTTACTTCGTCGCTCATGCCAATACCAGCGTCCGCTACAGCAACGCTGACGTGCTTACCCTTTTTGCTGCTAGAAATAATAATGGTACCGCCTTTGTTACTATATTTAATAGCATTGTCTAGCAAAATCGTGAAAAGCTGTTCTAAACTTTGTCGATCGCCAAGCAGCAAAAAATTTTTAGTTTTATCATCGATAGCAATATCTTTTGCCAGCGCCTGATTTACTACTAGGTTCATCGCCCGAGCAATCACCGATTGCAAACCGACCTTGCCTTTCTGAATTTCCAGCTTGTCTTCTTTGAGCAACCCTAACATTGAGTTGGTTAATTTTTGTAAACGTTTAACATCGTCAACGTTGTCAGCAATAACCTGTTTTGCTTGCTTGAGTGTCAATTTCGGATTCATTGATGCCACCTCATTAGCTGCCAGTAGTGCAGTCAACGGCGTGCGTAATTCGTGGCTAGCATCGCTGACAAAACGCGATTGCGCCGCCATGTTATCCTCGATTGGCTGCAGCGTATGCTGAGCCAGTAGATAGCTGATTAGTCCGCCTATCAAAAACACTGTTAAATTTGCCAACAGCAAGTTTAGGCGAATCGCCGCCATCGCTTCATCTTCACGCGTATCAAGATAGCTGTGAATTGAAATAACCGTACCTGGCTCGGCGGAACGAATCGTAGAAGTTGCTTGCTGATCATTTGGCGGCCGGCGATGAAACTCTTGGCTTGATAGTCCATAAATTATCAAACTAAAGGCGATCGACATAGACATGATGATTGCCAAATAGGTCCCCGCTAAGCGAACAACGGCACGTTGACCAACATTTTTCATGCTTTTCTAATCTCGTCCTTAACGATATATCCAAACCCTCGTACCGTTTGGATAATCGGATCAGTGCCTGGAAAAGGCTTATCAATTTTGTTGCGTAAATAGTTAATAAAAACTTCAACATTATTCGGCAAAATATCGGCATCAAAGTCCCAAACGTGCGTCATGATGTTTTGCTTACTAAGAATTTGGTTCTTGTTGCGCAGCAAATATTCAAGAATGGCAAATTCTTTGTTAGATAGCTTGATATCTTTACCAGCCCGTTTAGCAGTGTGATTAGCGATATCAAGTTCAAGATCACGCACTGTCAAAATGTTATCAAGTACATCCTGCGGCCGCCTCAGCAACGCCCGAACGCGAGCGCCGAGAACCTCGAAGCTAAACGGCTTCGGTAAATAGTCGTCGGCGCCGCTATCCAAGCCTTCCACAATATCTTTATTCTGATCTTTGGCTGTCAACATCAAGATTGGCGTTTTATTACCGTCAGCACGCAGCTTTTTGGCGACTTCAAAGCCATTCATAATCGGCATCATCACGTCAAGAATGATGAGATCGTAATCATCAGCCCGCGCTGCATTGTAGCCATCCTCGCCATCATACTCGATATCAACCGCGTAGCCGTCCATTTCGAGTCCTTGCTTGATCGACTTGGCAATTCGTTTCTCGTCGTCGACAACCAAAATCTTCATAATTTTATTATAACCTTTCTTTTGTTTAATGGTTTAGTAATTTAAGGACATTTCTGGCCACAAGTAGTGAGTCGTCTGCTTGCCGCGGCGGCTCATCGAAATCCACCAATCGCCAGCGGTCGCTTTAATTTTGATTAAACCTTTGTTTTTGAGGCGACTCAGCTGTGTCATCAATTTCGGACGGCTCATTTGCAAGCTTTCGGTTAGCCCTGTCAGATCTTCCTCGCCACTCTCGCTAATCTGTTGCAAAACAAGCGCTTCATCAGTTGTCAAATTCAAATTCTTGGTCATATTCACTCCTTTGTTTAGGTTTGTAATGACAGTATGCGCGGTTGAGCTTAAAGTATTCTTAAGCAGCCGCCGCAAGATCATAAACTGTATATTGCGTACCACCGTAATCGACTTTACTACCAGCACTTTTCACCCATGTTAGAATCTCGGAATTGCTACCTGGTCCACCCATACCGCTGGGGCCGCCAGATTTCCCTTGTCCGCTGTTTACTACGTAATAGCGAACTTTACCTTGTTTAACAAGTTGTTTGAATTGCGATAGCGTCAACGTCGGGTCACTACCATTGAAGCCGCCGATGGCCATAACTGGCTGGCCGCTTGATAATTGAATCGGTGCCGATTCGTTAGCGCTATTAACTGCCGCCAGCCATGTCGTGCCATGACGGTTTTCTAGCAAAAACGAGACGAGCGTCGATTCAGCTCGCGCCGACTCATTATTCGTATTGCTCATCGCTGAAGCGCCTGGACCAGCCGTTGGAATACTGCCGCTATGCGCTGTAGCTACCGTGCTAACACTAAAGATAATCGGTGCCGCCATACCAGCAGTAATTGCTAAGCCAAGAATAATTTGTTTAAGCCGTTTCGTCTGTGATAACGGCAGCAGCGTCAAAATAGCTGCTACACCACCGGCAATCATCACTAGCCACATCAGCCAAGGCCAATAGTTGCTATAGCCGAGCATAATAATGCTAAGAATTGTCGTTAGCGCGATACTCAGCGGCAGTATCCAGGCTACTTTGGTGCGGCGCGTGTAAGCTTGCCATATGTATGGCGCCCCGATACCGACCAGCGCTGCTACCGCCGGCGCCATAGTTACAACGTAATATGGATGAATAGTGCCGCTAGTCATGCTGAAAATTACTACATGCATCAGCAGCCAACCCAGCCATAATAATACACCGATGCGCTCCTTATTATATCGTGGTGCTCGGCGCAACAGCCAGATTACTAACCCAGCGCTAATCAAGGCTACCAGAATTAGCCAAGCAATGTTCGGCCCAAAACTCTCATTAAATATACGCAGCACGCCAGTCTCGCCGCCAAAGCCAACACCGCCGGGACCGTTGCCATGACCACCCGCACCAAAACTGCCGCCCATCATACCAATCGGCGGCATCATTGCTTGCGCTGCTGGCGAAGCGGTTTGACTAGCAGCCTGCGCACCCATTTGCATCATACCGCCTGGCCGGCTTCCAGGACCACCACCATTACCCAACAGTCTTCCAAAACCGTTATAACCAAATATCAAACTCCATATGCTATTGTTGCTCGTGCTACCAACCCAAGGTCGATTTACCGCTGGCGTTAGCCACACCAAAATACTCCACCAAAACGTCGATACAATTGTCGCTATGCCAGCCACGCCGAGATGCCACATTCTGGTAGTGAATTTTGGGCGTGCAAAGCTAATGTAAAGCATTGTCATTATTGGCAACATCAGCAAGCCTTGTAACATTTTAGTATTAAAAGCAAGCCCGGTAAATAGTCCGGCTATACTCAACCATAGCACTGACCGTTTGCCTTCAAATGATCGCAAAAATGCGTAAGCGCTAGCTGTCAAAAAGAGCGTCAAAAAGCTATCCGGATTATTAAAACGAAACATTAGCGCAGCAGCTGGCGTCAACGCCATTACCGCCCCAGCAATCAATCCGGCACGAGCACCATACCAGCGTCTGACCACCAGATAAACTAGCGCCACCGTCGCGATTCCCGCTAGTGCATGCGGTAACAGCATACTCCAAGATGAGAAGCCAAATAATCTACCAGATAACCCCATAATCATCATGCTAATTGGCGGCTTATCGACGCTAACGAAATTCGCCGCGTCTAAGCTGCCGAATAGCCATGCCGTCCAGTTAGTACTTGCCGCTTGCACAGCCGCCGCATAATAACTGTTGGCCATGCCATTAATGGTCAAATTCCATAGATAAAATATCGCCGTGAAAAGCAATAAACCGCCAAACGCTGCCATCTCGCCGAAACTCGACTGACCATATTCTTGGCGTACTCGCGACAAGCCATTAATATCCTCTGTTGCCGTTTTAACAACATCAACCCGAGAATCAGTATCTTCAATCCATTCTACTGGTTCCTCGTGAATTTTATAGCCGTTATATTCAGCTTTAATTAGCAACTCAGTGTCGAAAAACCAAGCCGTGTCCTTAATGTGCGGCAGCAGCTTTTGCGCTACATCGCGACGTAGCGCTTTGAAACCACACTGCGCATCAACAAATTTAGTCTTCATGGTAGTGCGAATAATTCGATTGTAGCAGCGTGAGATAAACTCGCGCTTGAAGCCGCGCGTCGTTCGCGATTGTTTCATTAACCGCGAACCGGTCACTAGTCCAGCATCGCCAGTAATCAGCGGCGCAATCATCGGTTCAAAACTGTCAAGATTCGTCGACAAATCAATATCCATATAGGCTAGAATGTCCGCCTTACTACTCATCCAAGCCTGTTTAAGAGCGCAGCCGCGGCCTTTTTCTGGCAATTGTAGCAAGCGGATCTCTGGATGTCCCTCAGCTAGCCGGCGAGCAATTGCCGCTGTACCGTCGGTGCTGCCGTTATCAGCAATAACGATACGCCATTTATACGGCAGATTGCTGGCAAGATATCTATGCAGTTTGGTAACCGACCGCTCAAGCACATGAGCTTCGTTAAGAACTGGCAATACGATATCGATCGTCAATGTCCGCGGATTGAGTGATCGCAAAATTTGGTCGTCGACTGCCGGAGCCGCCGACGCCAAGGGTTGAGTAATTGTAGCTGCTTTCATAAGCGCTACTGTATAGACGCGTCATGAAAAGTTGCTTAAAGTTTTAATCGTTATAATCAAACGTATTATCGCGGCCGCGACCGGGCGCCAGCAAATCCACCGGGCCATAAACCCTGACAGAAACTGGGCCATACATGTAGCGGCAGCGCATAGACTCCGTGAAACCGCGATGGCTGCACGTCTCGTCTATCTGGCTTTTTACATTAACCACGAGTTTGTCGCCGTCGCGGCGCAATTTTACTTCCGGTACTTTGGAATATTGCGTGTCGTGATATTTCACTTCCAACCGAGTCTTTTCGGCATAGCCGCCGTATTCCATCGCAACATATTCGCCGTTACCGTCAACTACTATACTTTTAGCGCCGGCAGCGACCTCCGAGGCGTCAACAGTTTTAACTTTTAGAGTTTTCTCGTAATCGTAAGTTAGATTCGAATAAGTATTAGCGCTGAAAATCGCCACACCCGACAAACAAACCGCGCCAGCCATCAATAGACCCAGCATTGTCATAATCGCCGGACGTTTCAGCTTCCAAGTGAAGACGCTCCAGGTAGCCAGCAACGTCAAGGTGAACAAAACTGCGCCGCCCAAAACCAAGCAGCATAGCAATCCCCACGCCCAGCTTTGCGCGGTAAATCCGTTCAACGCTGCCACTGCGCCAAAGCCAAACACGCCGCCGACCAGCAGCGCCACCAGCAGTCCAAACGCTATCAGCGCCAGTATAATTCCCAGCAAAAAGCGGAAAATCTTGGCAGCGGTGCTTGCTGCTTGCTTTTTAGTACTATCGTCAATCGACAAGCGTTTGAGCGCATCCAGCGTCACCGGCTCGCCGCGCATCCGCAGCTTGTCGGAAGCCGTCCGCGCTTCAGGAATCGACAGCCACATGACAATGTAAATCAGCACCGCCGTGCCAAACGTTATAAACGGCGAAAAGATAGCGATCAAGCGTATCCACAACGGATTAACGCCAAAATATGCCGCTACGCCAGCACACACGCCGCCGATCAAACCATGCTCAGTATCGCGCATTAGCTGCTTAGACGAATTGCCCAATACCTCGTCATCTACGTCAACATCTGTCTCCGCGTTGTCGCTATCATCCGAAAAATCGCGCGGCTCGCCCATCTGTTTCTGAATTGCCAGAACATCATCGTTGCCAATCACGCCGTCCTTTGCCACGCCGCGCTCCGCCAAAAGATCCACCATTCGCGCCTCGATTTCTCGCATAGCCTCTGGCTCGGCATGCATGTTTTTCTGAATTAAATTCAGGTATTTTTCCAATGATTTTTTAGCATCAACTTCCACGCTAAACGGCGTTTTTGCCAAATGGATTCTGGTTATTTCTTTCATCGCTTTGCTCCTTTCTCGAGATTTTTTAGCGAAGTATTCAACATTTTGATACGATCTTTTAGTTCATCCACCAGCTGCGCGCCAGTGTCGGTGAGCGAATAATATTTGCGCGGTGGTCCCTGCTCGCTCTCTTGCCATTCGTGCTTGAGGTAGCCATATTTCTGCAAGCGGCTGAGCAGCGGGTAAATCGTACCCTCCACTACCATCAGGTCTGACTCGCTCATTTGCTTGACAATATCGCCAGTATATTGCGGCTGCTTAGCGCACACCAGCAGCACGCAATACACCAGAAAGCCTTTGCGCAGCTGAATCGCCAAGCTTTCCGCGTAAGCGCTAGCGTCCATGTTTTATCCCTCCTGGCACGGTTGATTTTTCAATCCGACCGTCTTTAATGATGATTTGATAATCGCATTTTTTCGCCAAATCAGCGTCGTGTGTCACCACGATCAACGTCACGCCCTTTTGCTTATTATAATCAAACAACAATTCTTCTACTTTGGCGCCCGTTTCACTATCCAAGTTGCCAGTCGGTTCGTCGGCAAAGATAATTTGCGGATCACCAACAATTGCCCGAGCAATCGCCAAGCGCTGCTTTTGCCCGCCCGACAAATCTTTGGCACGGTTTTTGCGCTTATCGTACAAATCCACCGCTTTAAGCGCCGCGTTGATTTTGTGCGCCCGCTTTTTGCGCGGCAGCCGCGCAATTTCCAGCGGCAAACTGACATTGTCAATCACGCTCTCATTACCCTGGACAAAGAAGCTCTGGAAGATGAAGCCGATTTTCTTGGCGCGAAACTCATCGACGCGCTTTGGCTTCAGCTGCAAGATGTCTTGCCCGTCGATGATCACCTGGCCGTGCTGCGGCCTGTCCAGCCCGGAAATCGCGTGCATCAGCGTCGATTTTCCAGAACCAGATTTGCCGAGGATCGCCACGCTCGCGCCCGTCGGAATGTTCAAGCTGACATTTTTCAGCGCCGTAAATTGGTTTTTCTTTTTGCCGTAAATTTTCGTCACATTTTTTAGTTCAATCATCATGTTTCTCCTATTCCGTCCTTAATGCCTCAATTGGGTCTAATTTTGTCGCCTTGCGGCTCGGCAGCCAGCCGGAAATAACCGCCATCGCCACCAGACCAATCACCAGCAAACCAATGTGCAGCAGATTAATCACCAGCAAGTTCGTCCCTACGCTTAACTTCAGCGCGCTGGCAATCACTGGATTCAGCAACGTCACCAAACTTGCCAGTCCGACGCCAATCAAGCCGCCTAGCAAACCAACCCACGCTGCCTCATAGCGGAATAATTTACCGATATCGCGGCCTCTCATCCCCAGCGCTTTCATCAAGCCAATTTGACTAGTTCGCTCCAGTACCGAAATGTACATAGTGTTGATAATACCGAACACGCTCGCCAGCAGCGCCAAACCGCCAAATCCCGCCAGCGCCGCTTGCGCCGCGTTGACCATGGTGAGCAGCGTCTTGCGCACATCTTGAATCGAATAGGCGCTGTAGTCTTTGCTAATTTCGTCCTTCACCGCATCGATATTTTTCTCATCATCAACCGACACCAGAGCCGTCGAATACTCGTTCGGCTGGCTTTTGTCGTGGCTAAATTCGTAGATTTCCTTAGCGTCAGCGGTCGAGATTCGCAGCGTCGGCTGATAGTACAAAATCGTATCCGACTCTTTGTCAACCGCAGTAATTTTCAGCGACATCTCCTTAGCAACCTCGCCGCTCTGCTCCGCACTACGCAAACCCAACGTAATCGTCTGTCCAATCGCCGACTGCGCATCCTTGAAGCCCAGTTGCTTGACATAAGTCTCCGGGATGATAATCTCGCCCGGCTTTGGCATGAAATCATCCAGCTTGCCAGCCACCAATTCTGCCCGCGTTTTATCGGCCTTTACTGCTACTTCCAAGGCAAATTTCTTACCATTGCCCGAACTCTGAGCATACGCCACGCCGGCAGTTGAATACGCCGGAGTAACCGTTTGTACATGCGAAATTTTTCGAAGTTTAGTAATATCAGCATCGCTCATTGAATACTTGCTACGACGCGCTACCTTTTGTTTATCCAGCTGTTCTTCGCCAGTCTCTTCCGACGTATTGTACTCTGGCAGTTCTTCTTTCTTCTCTGACTCGATTTTTTTATTGACCATAATCACTTTTTTATCGCCAGCCGCATCAACCATACTATTGGTATATAACCGACCGCCCTCACCAGCCATCAACGCCAGCCCAATCGTAAACGCCCCGACCGAAATCGCCAGCGCCGTCAAAATCGTCCGGCCTTTCGACTGGTGAAGATTCCGCCCCGCCCGCTTGATGATATCAATTCTTCTCATGCTATGCTCCTTGTATTTTCATTATACATAGTACTATGTTATACAAGGTACTATAAAAAGTCAAGCTTCTTTAAGAAAACAGTACTAAAGGATGTGAATAATTGCCAGACTAGACTCCGTTCTCGACGTATATTGCCGATTATTCGCCAGCCACTTATCAACCGCTCGCGCGGCGCCTGGCAAGGCTTCGTTAACATAGTCATCAACGATGATGGCCGCCTTTTCATGAAACTTACCGTCGCACGCATGGAATGAATCGGCAATTGACTCATAAAAATCGCCGTCAAAAAACGCAAAGATGATACTTTCCGGTACGTCGTCAGGGGTGAAATCAGCAAACCAGCCTTTGTGAATGATCGGCAGTTTCAAGCCAGCCTTTTTGAAGTTCTGGACAAAGGTTTTACGCGGCGCCAATAGTTCGCCCGCCTTGAACTGCTCGCCGGCAGCGCTAGCGTCTGCTTGGGTTTTTTCTGGCAAGCCCATAAACGAATCGTAAACATGAAACTCACCGGTAAAATCATAGGCGTCCAGCAGCCGCCGGATGAACAGGCTGGTCGTGCCAACATAACAGCCAAATTCCACAATGTTGCCTGCCGCTCCGCTTCGCAGCACCTTTTCCAGCTCCCGCAGCAAAGCGCCAAGTTCTTTGGCGTCAACTTGGTCGGAGATGATGGGATATTTGGCGAGGAGTTGGTCGGTGATCATTATTAAATTATATCGCAATTATTGGACTAATCGTTCGCTACTGTTTTTCCATACCGTATTGTCTGAAAATATTTACATACTTTTGAATAAACTTTTCTTTGTGATCCGCATTATACTGCATGATAAACCGCGGATGCTCCAACGGCACGATAGTATCAAAGAAATGATGCTCATTATTTATATTGGTCAAAAACTTAAAATTATCACCGCTACCGATACAAAAGCAAACGGTTGTATCAATATTAAAATCGATCTGGCGCCTCAGCGAATCTACGATAAAAGGATAGAGGCATTTTTTCAGAGCTGCATTTTCATAATAATTACAAACTGCCCAAAATCATAAATCGCAGCTTATTATCATGATAGTGCTGACGATAAAACCGCTGTGTTATTTGTGCTATTTGCTGCCGATTAGCGCCAGCGAATGGATTGATTAGACGATATCTTTCTGGCAAATTTATGTCAACATTTTTCAGACTGTCGTAAAATTCTAGTACTTTTTGAGCAGTAGTTTTAGGCTTCATGCGGATTCTTATTGTAAATAATGTACGTTAGTAAAGCGTATAAAAATTGCTTATTTCACTGTAAAATTTAACGAGCTTCCGACAGCCCAGTAATCGCAATGATAATAGTGCTAACAGCAAGGCTTCCGACTAAAAATTCAAGCGGGACGTCGGGTTTCAGGTAAGCGAAAATCGCCGTGCCAATCCACATCACGGCGATGATCCCCGCGGCATATGGATAGCGAACTTGCATCACCCATTGTTGTAATTGCTTCATGATAATTCTCCTTTTTGTAGCAACATGGCGTAGGCGGCCCTGTCACGCTCCGCAACCTTGCTCATCCAGTCCATCACTATTTCTTGCGCCAGCTCAATACTCATCGGCGACGAACGCACCGCCTCGCTGATTCCATAGATATTAGCGTGAACCTCGGCCAATTCCAGGGCGTCGTGGACAATCCGCCAATAATGTGTCCTTCGATATTCATCGCCGCACGCCAACCTCGCTGCTGCTAGATAATGATACAAACCGCGCTGCAACATGATATCAACGCTATCTAACCTGACAGCAAAACGATTACCAGCGTTAATTTCATTGAGGAATAATTGGGTTATTTGCCGATTGGCAGCAAACATGCTGGTTGTCGATTGAAGCAGCGTGTTCGCATATTCATAAATAGTGCGTGTCAAGCTGCGATCTTTGGCGATCACATCCAGCGCTTGATACAGCGTATGATCATAAAACGCCAACATCGCCAGTGCCAATAAACCCATGTCAGCTCGATCTTCATATAACGCGCGATACTGCACAATCATATGGTAAAACGAAGCGCGATGCCGCGGTGCTGCCACTGCCAAACCAAAGTCGATCAGCGCAACTTTATTGTCTCTCAGTAAATAAATATTACCTGGATGCGGATCGGCCATAATGATATCTGCTTGTAAAATTGCGATCAAAAACTCACTGCCGACAGTCACTAATTGCTGCTGCATATCAGAACCAAGTTGGTCTTTGACAAACTGGTAGGTATCGCTACCCGCCTGCGCTTGTTCCACCACTTTGGTTAGCGGCAAGCCGTCTATGTAATCCTGAACCAAGATTCGCCGCGTTGAATAGTCAGCCAGCGTCTCTGGCACCACAACTCTGTCGGTACGTTTAGTAAAGTATTCACGAATAGCCTGGGCTGTAATTAGCTCGCGCTGATAATCAGTTTCACGCTTGGTGGTTTTGATAAATTCATCAGCAATTTCAACCAACGGAAAAATATCATTTTTTAGCATAAACTGCCCCGCCCAACAGCAAAAACGCAGCGCCACAAAGTCAAAACTCAGATAGCGCACCACGCTGGGGCGAAGAATCTTGATAATATACTGGTTATTTGGATGGTCAACGATGCGACAATGATAAACCTGAGCGAACGAACCCGTAGCAAACGGCTGGCCTCTATCAACGACTATTTGACTGGCTTTGCTACCCAACTCTTGCCGTAAAACCTCGGCAACATCAATTGGCTCAACTGCCACATCATCAAAAGCATCCAGCCGATATCCAGACGCGGCATACACCTGAGCCATCAGTTCAGTCGATGCCAAATGCTGTAAAAACTTGACATACACGCCGCCTAATCTTTGACATTCGTCTGATAAAACTTTGAGCCATATTTGATCGCTGCGCCAAGCTCGCCACACCCGAAACAACGCCCGAACCACAAATAGTAAGCGCACTTACCTAGCCCTCCGGAACCCAATGAAGTACAACACCAGCGTCAAAACTAACACGCAAATATACAAAAATAAGGGATCAATGCTCGTATTTACCAACAGCAGCATAGCCAGCCAAATCGCCACTATACTCACGAAAACAAAAGCATATCTCACAGGTTTATTTTAGCATACAGCCCAGCAGCTCTCCAGAGGTTGTTCGGTAAACCAGCTATTGATAAAATCCGATCGAAAACTGTTTTGCTTCAGCAAGCTACTGTGTTTAAGGTTTCGTATTTTACCGCGCCTCACGCCTGACGGCACTGGCATGGTAAAATTAAATTATGAAGATATCTAGCCCTGCGTTCGCCGAAAACACTAAAATACCAAAAATTTACTCCAAGCTCGGCGGTAATCAACGCCCGCCGCTCGCGATCAGCGACGTGCCCGCAGACGCCAAAAGTTTGGCGATCGTTTGCCACGATCCAGACGCGCCTGGACGTGACGGGTTTTATCACTGGACGGTGTGGAACTTGCCGACAGAAACCGCAGAAATTGCCAGCGAGTCACTGCCCGCCGGTGCCGTCGAAGGCATCACCAGCTGGAGCAAACCAGGCTGGGGCGGCCCGCAGCCACCGTTTGGCACGCACCGCTATCAATTTTACGTGTACGCGCTGAATACGACACTGGATCTACCAAGCGACACCAAGCCCAAAGAACTCATCGCCGCTCTCACGCCGCACATCATTAGCCAAGCCGTGTTGACTGGAAAGTTTGGTGTGTTGGATATTTTGCGGCGGGAATAAAGACAGCTCTCTGGCTTACATCCGCGAAGTATCAGCGCGAAGCTGATTGACCACTTCGGCGCGTTCAGCGATATTGTGGTCGTAAGCGTAAACTATATAACCTTCCTTGTTGCTGCCGATTTTTGCAACCGTGCCATAAAACGGCGCGCAAATTTGCGAATGTCCAACCTGGTTTTCTGAATGTATCTCGCCATCCACGTAATATTTAGCTTTTCCCGCGCCATTAGCATAAATTATCAAACATTCATTTTCCAACGCTCGCGCCAGACAAAGCGTATCTATCATCATTTTTGAAGCCTTGATTTCAGCGTGTGCCAGTTTACTACCTCCAGTTGACCAATACGATGGAATGCAAATAATTTCCGCACCCTGCTTAATCATTGAACGGAATAAATCTGGAAAGGCTAAGTCCCAACAGATTGCCAAACCAATTTTACCAATCGGCGTATCAACAACCATGGCTTCATTTCCTGGCATCAAATATTGACGTTCAGGAATCCATAAATGATTTTTCCGGTACCGAAGTTGTATCTCTCCCGACGGATCAATCAATAGCGCTGTATTATAGAAATCGTCACCCTCTTTACAAATAAACGAACCAGCGACCAGATAAAGTTGCTTTTCACACGCTATTTGGCATAGACGCATAACTTCGCCAGACGATTCGCTCAAGGCGTATTCTAAATTATACGGAATCGGCCCAGTCGGCACGTCTTCTGGCAAAACCACAAGGTCGACTGGCTGTTGGTTGCATAGCTCGCCAACAAACTTTTCTATTTTTGCCAAATTGCGTCCAGTATCCAGCGGCGCAATCTCCATTTGCACCGCAGCAACAGTGATCATTCTTTTCATGATCATAGTATAGAATTTATATTTTTATAATCAACGCCCCACCCAATCACTCAGCAAACTGGCTATTATACAACTCCGCATAAAAGCCATTCTGCTTCAGCAATTCGTCGTGTTTGCCTTGCTCGATGATGTTGCCGTCGCGGACAACCAAGATCAAATCAGCGTCGCGGATGGTGCTCAGGCGGTGGGCGATGACAAAGCTAGTTTTGCCCTGCATCAACTTGTCCATGGCTTTTTGGATGAGCACTTCGGTGCGAGTGTCAACCGAGCTGGTTGCTTCGTCCAAAATAAGCATCGGCGTGCGCGCCAGCATCGTTCGGGCGATCGTCAGCAGCTGCTTCTCGCCCTGTGAAATGTTCGTGGCTTCCTCGCCCAGCATCATGTCATAACCGCCCGGCAGCGACCGCACGAAGTGATCAACATGCGCTTCCTTGGCGGTGGCGACCATCTCTTCTTCGCTGGCTGTTGGATTGCCATAGAGCAAATTTTGGCGAATCGTGCCATTAAATAGCCAGGTGTCCTGCAGCACCATGCCAAACATTTGCCGCACGTCGCTGCGCTTCATGTCAGCGATGTTGACGCCGTCAATTTTGATCGCGCCGCTGTTAATTTCATAAAATCGCATCAGTAAATTGACCAACGTCGTTTTGCCCGCGCCTGTCGGACCGACAATCGCCACGCGCTGGCCTGGCTTGATGTGCGCCGACAAACCTTTGATGATGGTTTGGTCGGGCTGGTAGCCAAAGACGACATTGTCAAATTCGACTTCGCCCTTGACGTGCGCCAATTTCACCAAATCTTTGCCCTCCGCCTTTTCTTCTGGCTCATCCAAAAATTCAAACACGCGCTCGGCGGCCGCGGCGGTCGATTGCAGGACATTGGCGATGTTAGCAACTTGCACCAGCGGCTGGTTGAACTGGTCTATATACTGGATGAACGCCTGAATGTCGCCAATTTTCAGCCGACCGTTAATCGCCAGCCAGCCGCCCAAAATTGCCATGATGACGTAACCGATATTGCCGATGAAATTCATGATTGGATAAATCAGACCCGACAAAAAATGGGCTTTCCAGGCGCTTTCCTGCAGCTGATTGTTAATCCGCGAAAACTTAGCCAGCGACTTTTTCTGGCCGTTGAACACCCGCATCACTTGATGGCCGCCATACATTTCTTCGATATGGCCGTTCAATTCGCCCAGCTGCGCCTGCTGGCGGAGGAACTGCTTTTGCGAGCTTTTGGCGATCAGTGTCACCGCACCGCCGGCTAGCGGCAGCACCAGTAACGCCACCAGCGACATCTGCCAGCTGATGGAAAACATCATCGCCAAAATCCCCAGCACCATCACTGTCGAGGAGACGATTTGCGACAGGCTTTGATTGAGCGTTTGGCTGATGGTATCGACATCATTAGTAACGCGGCTGAGCACCTCGCCGTAGGTTTGCTTGTCAAAATAACTCAGCGGCAGGCGATTGATTTTCTCGGACAATTGCCGGCGCATTCTGAAAGTAACCGTCTGCGTGACTTGGGTCATCAGCCAAGTTTGAATGTAGCGGAAAATGGCGCTGAGTATATACAGGCCGATCAGCAAACTAACGACCTGCCAAATAGCCTCAAAGTGGAATTCTGGGCGCCGGCTTAGATTCAGCTTTTTGATGGTCTCGAGTTGGTTGGATGGAATTTGACTTTCAATTTCCGACTGGTTCGGAAGCCGTTTCAGTACATCAGCACCGGTCGTGCCAGCTGGCAGTGAAGCACCCTTCGGCAGCTTACTGGTGATGGTTTCGTACGCCTTCATGCTGACATAATCTTCGACGATTTGGTTAGTGGCGCCGCCCAGAATTTTCGGACTAGCAATCGCAAACATCGTGCTACCAACCGCAAAAACCGCCACCATGAGCATGTGCCAGCGGAACTCCGCCAAATAGTTAACCAATTTCTTGACCGTGCCTTTAAAATCTTTGGCTTTTTCGCCCGCGCCCATACCACCGCCCATTGGACCGCCCATCTTCACTGGCTGGCGTTTTTTCATGCTTTGCTGAGCCATCATGCCGCTCCTTTCGCGGTTGTCGCCGACATTTTCTGCAGGTCGTCTTCTGAGAGCTGCGAGGCGGCAATTTCTTGATAGACTTCACAATCTTTCATCAATTCCTGGTGCGTGCCTTGACCGACAATTTTACCCTCATCCAGTACGATAATTTTATCAGCGTTCATGATGGTATTGATGCGCTGACCGACGATGAGTACGGTTTTATGCTTGGTTTCTTTGGCGAGCGCCGAGCGCAATTTGGCATCAGTTTTGAAATCCAACGCCGAAAACGAATCGTCAAAAATGTAGACGTTCGGCTCGACAGCAATCGCCCGGGCGATCGACAAACGCTGCCGTTGACCGCCGGAAACATTGCTACCGCCTTGAGCGATGTCATTTTTGTAACCGTTTTTTAGCTCGCCAATGAACTCGGTGGCTTGCGCGATTTTAGCGGATTTTTCGACTAATTTTTGACTAGCTTTGGCGTTGCCGTACTTGATATTGCTGGCAATCGTCCCGCTAAACAGCACGCCTTTTTGCGGTACGTAGCCGATTTGATCGTACAAATCTTCCAACTTGAGCAGGCGAATATCCACGCCATCCAGCAAGATCTGCCCTGCCGACACATCGTAAAAGCGCGGGATCAAATTGATCAACGTCGATTTACCAGACCCAGTACTACCAATGAACGCCGTGGTTTGCCCCGGTTCGGCCGTGAAATTGATGCTGGAGAGAACCGGCAAATCAGCGTCTGGATAGGTAAAAGTGACGTCTTTGAATTCAATTTTGCCAGTGGCGCCGCTCGGCAATTTCTGCGGCGATAGCGGATCAACGATTGATGGCAGCGTATCCAACACCTCACCCACCCGCTTTACCGACACAGCCGCCCGCGGCACCATGATAAACACCATCGATAGTAGCAAGAACGAAATGATCACCTGCATGGCGTACTCCAAAAACGCCATCATATTACCAATTTGCAGATTGCCGCTACTGATCAAATGCGCGCCGAACCAGACAATTGCCACGCTGGAAAAGTTCATCACCAGCGTCATGATTGGGTCAAGCAGCATCATCAAGCGATTGACAAATAAGTTCATTTTGTTTAGCTCGGTATTGGCTTGCTGGAACTTTTTCTGCTCAATCTTTTCGTTGTGAAAGGCGCGGATGACTTTCAAGCCGACCAGGTTTTCGCGCGTCACCAGATTTAGTTTGTCCACCAGCGTTTGCAATTTCTTGAACCGAGGCACAGCAATGACAAACAACACAGCAATGACCACCAGCAGCACCGACACCGCCAGTGCAATGATCCAGCTCAAATTTGGCGCGTTATGAATGGCTTTTTGCAGACCGCCAATTGCCATGATCGGCGCCATCAACGCCAGACGCAGCAGCAGAATTGACGTCATTTGAATTTGCTGAATATCATTGGTCGATCGGGTAATTAGCGAGGCGGTAGAAAATTTATTAAAGTCCGCCAGCGCAAAACTCTCTACTCGCTCGAACAGTTCCATTCGTAATTTTTGCGCCACACCGGTGGCAATTCGGGAGGCTAAAAATCCGATGATAATTGAGCACAGTCCGCCTGCCGCCGTTACTAAAATCATCTCTAGTCCGTTGTGCCAAATTGCCGGCATATCTTGTTTGATGATGCCGTTATTGACGATTTCCGACATCTTATCAGGCAACCACAAATTCGCCATCACCATGGCGTAGGTAAAACCGACCAAGATGATGAACATCAGCCAGTAGCCGCTAAAAATCCTCAATATATGTTTCACAAACCCCCTTACTGCCGCAATTCTAGAGATTAACCGTGTATAATCGGTAAATTTACACTGTGTAATATTCTAGGCTATAAATTGCTCTTTGTCAAGTTTGTCAAGAAAGCCCACCGCATAACGGTGGGCTCTACGCTGTCTGATATACAACGAATAGGTTTAGTACATACCCATGCCGCCACCCATATTTGGCATAGCAGCACCCGGCGTTTCTTTCTCTGGCAGATCAACAACCAATGCGCCCATCGTCATTGCCGTACCAGCAATTGAGGCAGCATTCTGCAAGGCCTCCTTGGTAACGCGTACTGGGTCAACTACGCCTGCCGACTTTAGATCAAGCAATTCATTCGGGTGGTTGACATTGATGCCTTGGCCAGCTTTGGCTTTTTTGACCTGCGGCAGCCACTCGTCAGCATTTAGACCAGAGTTGCTCAGCAAGATTCGGAATGGCTGTTCAAGTGCATGAATCAACAAATCTTCGCCTGCTAATACCGAAGCATCTTTGTTATTAGAATGCTTATAACCACAGGCTAGATTCACTAGCGTTACACCGCCGCCTGGCACAATACCTTCAGCTAGTGCTGCTTTGACAGCAGCCACAGCGTCATCGACACGATATTTTTTCTCTTCGATTTCAGTCTCGGTCGCACCGCCAACTTTGATTACTGCTACTTCGCCGGTCAAAGCTGCATGGCGCTTTTGCAAATTCTTCTTGGTGTAGTCGCTAGTGGCATTGTCGATTTCCAGCTCAATCTGATCGACGCGAGCGCTAACCGCCGCCTTTGACCCTTCGCCTTCGACAATAGTTGTCAGATCTTTGGTAGCGATCACTTTGCGGGCCGAGCCAATTACGTCGCTACCGACATTATCAAATGTCATGCCGGTATCTTCAGTGATGACTTTGGCGCCAACCAACGCTGCGATATCATACAACACATCTTTGTCGCTCGGAGCTTTGATAGCCAAGGTATTGAAAGCACCTTTAAGCCGGTTTAACACCAACAAGCTCAGCGCTTCGCCATCAACATCGTCGGCGATCAGTACCAAGTCTTTCTTGCCATTTTGAGCGATCATTTCGAGCAACGGCACGAATTCTTGCGCTGAAGAGACTTTCTTATCAGTCACCACAATTGCTGGTTTGTCGTAAACTGCTTCCATGCGTTTAGCATCGGTCACCATGTACGGGCTAACGAAGCCGCGTTGTACCGTGAAGCCTTCGACTACTTCGCTTTCAAGCTCTAAGCCGCGTCCTTCTTCGACTGTCACCACGCCATTCGGGCCAATCTTTTCCATGACGTCAGCGATTAGTTTGCCAATCGCCTCATCGCCTGCGGAGATTGTCGCTACCTCGGCAATCCGTTTTTTGTCACCGCGGATATCGTCGGCGAGTTTACTGAGCTCTTTGATAATCTCGCTAGCAGCACGTTCTAAACCTTTGCGTAGTAACATCGGATTGTGGCCAGCTGCAATTAGCTTATTAGCTTCGTTCAAAATATGATAAGTTAAAACCGTCACCGTCGTAGTACCGTCGCCAGCTACGTCATTCATCTTGTTAGCAGCCTGTTTGATAAGTTCGGCGCCAACTTTGAAGCCAAGCGTCTCGTCATCAGCTTCGTCGATATCAATACTTTTCGTAACTGTCACACCATCGTGCGTCACGCTCGGGCCGCCGTAACTTTTGCCGATAACTACGTTGCGGCCTTTTGGCCCCATCGTTGTTTTCACAGCGTTATACAAAATTTTTGCGCCAGCCAATACGCGAGCACGCGCATCTTCATCGTAAAAAACTTTTTTTGCCATATTTCCTCCTATTCAATTGTAGCGAGGATATCCTCGTCTTTGATAATTAAATATTCTTCCTTATCAAGCTTGATAGTCGTCGCTGCGTAGTTTTTGTAGACAACCCGTTCGCCGTCAGCCACATCTTTGACTGCCGAGCCAACAGCCACTACCTTAGCAGCTTCCGATTTTTCTTGGGCTGATTCTGGCAAAAAAATGCCGCTAGCTGTTTTTTCCGGCTTCTTCTCTTTAACAGCCACGACATAATGCGCCATTGGCTTGATTGGTGAAATCATGATTATATCCTCCTTTTCTAATCTATTTTAGCACTCTTAACCGCAGAGTGCTAGACCCAAGTATAAGAAAGTCGGCGAAAAACGTCAACCGCATTAGCAAAATATACAAAATAGCCCGATCTAAAACTCGTGCTATTTTGTTGTGCCTATAGAGATTATCTAGCTCTCGATAATTGTGCCGACCTGCCCAGCCAAAGCTTGTTCGGCGCTGCCTAGGCTAGCGATAATCGCTCGGCGACCTGGCTTTTCGACGAATTTCAAGGCAGCTTGCACTTTAGGCAGCATACTTCCCGGCGCGAATTGATCTTCATCAATGTAGCGCTGCATTTCTTGGCGATCAGTGCGTCCAATCGTGCGCGCTGTCGGCTTACCATAATCAACCATCGCACCGTCAACTGCTGTCAATATCACTAGCGCTTCGGCATCAATCGCATCAGCCACTACTGCCGCTGTGAAATCCTTATCAATTACTGCCTCGACCCCCTCTAAGCCATCACTGACAGTTTCAACAACCGGCACGCCGCCACCGCCACCCGTGATAACCGTCACGCCAGCATCAATCATTGCCTTAACCGTATACTCTTCGACAATCCGCTGCGGCTTCGGCGACGGTACCACGCGCCGCCAACCGCGCCCGGCGTCTTCTTTGAATGTGAAGTTACGGCCGTTAGCAGCCTGCTGGGCTTCTGCTTCGGTCTGATAAAATACGCCAATTGGCTTCGTAGGATTGCTAAAAGCCGGATCGTTAGCGTCGACCACCACTTGCGTAACAACTGTCGAAGCGACGCTTTTCATCTGCCGGCGCGAGAACTCGTCAATCAACGCTTGCTGCAGCCAAAAGCCGATCGCCCCCTGACTCATCGCTACACACGTATCGAGCGGGAAAGTCGGTACTTCTGGTGTGTTAATCGCTTCTTCGTGTAGAACAATATTACCAACTTGCGGCCCGTTGCCGTGAACGATTACCAGCTGATAGCCAGCCAAAATCAACGGAACTAGCTGGCGTGCTGTCTCGTCGGCGACGTCTTGCTGGGCGTGAGCCGAAGCCTCGCCTTGCTTTTGCAAAGCATTGCCGCCAAGTGCAACTACAATCTTACCCGGCATATTGTTAAAACCTCAACGACATACAAGTTAGGCTGCCGGTAATTTTCTCAAATTCGCTAGTATTGATCAGAATCACTTCGTAACCGCAATCGCGAATCTTCTGCTCAGTTTTCGGGAAGCCTTCTGGCACGATTACCTTGCCATTTATCCACAAACTATTCACTGCATAGTATTCATCGTCATCAACGACTAGCTTATTAAAGTTAGCAAAAGCTGGATGATTTTCGTAAGCTTTAGCGACAATCAGATTATTGTTATCTAGATAGACCACATCGTCTTTCAGGTGTAGAATGCCTGTCACCGGTACCGTTTCGGCGGTCATGCCATGTTTCTCGAGAATCGCTGTGATTTGGTCGGCTGCCGCCTGGTTGGTGCGTCCACTCAACCCGATGTAATAGTGATCGCCCACCATCATGATATCGCCTGGATCAGTTGTACCTGGCTCGACGACTTGTTCAATATTGTTATAGTAGCGTGCCAATGCTTCGCGCAAATCCGGCAGACTAGCCTCGCCACGACGGCTTTCAGCGCCGGGACGCGACAAAATTGCTACGCCGCGCGGCGTACACAACGCATTATCCTCAATAAACACACTGTCTGGAAAATCCTCGTTGGCCTCTAGAACCGTCACTTCCAAACCGCATTCGCGCAAAATTTCGACATAGCGATCATGCTGCTGCAATGCTAAATCATAGTCTGGCTTGCCCATTTCTGGCGTTTGGCTGATACCATCAATCAAACTATGTGACGGACGGCGAACAATGGCATGCTTAAACATTTTTTCTCCTTCATTTGGTAAAACGGGCGCGCTGTATTTCAGGCGCGCCCATTTTATTTATTATCATTGACCGATTAAATCAGCGATCTTAATACCTAACGTATCATCCAGCGCACCAGCCAGCAGTTGTTGTACTGCGTAGGCAAATAACGCAATCACGACAACCGCCAAAAGCAGTTCGTATAGCGTGAAAATCTTCTTGCGATTCTTGATCTGCATCAAGACGTAGACCAACATGCCTGGTGCGTACAAGAACACTGTTATGAGCAGATATTGCATACCAGCCGCATACACTAGCCATACTGCGTAAACACTAGCCATCACACCCACAAAGATATTAAAGGCGCGGTACTTAACGGTTTTCTTCTCTTGCAGAGAAACTTTCAATTGATAAAACGCCGTCAGAGCATACGGGATCAAGATAGCCGAAGTAGCAATCGAAATACCAATATTATAGGCTGAACCTTCAGTTCCGGGGATTGTCAGCAGGAATATCTGTACCAGGATGTTAGTAACCAACAGCGACACTACTGGCGCGCCAACTTTATTTTCTTTGGCAAATATCGACGGGAAAGTCTTATTCTTAGCTGCCTGATACGGTAGTTCAGCAGCAAACATCGTCCAAGCTAGCCAACCGCCCAAAACTGCGATCATCAAGCCGATATTAACCAGCCAAGCGCCCCACGGGCCAACCAAGCGTTCCAACAGCATCGACATTGCCGGACTATCTAGTGCAGCCAGATCTTTCTGAGTCGCTACACCAAAAGCCAGCACCGTCATCAGCACATAAATCGAAAGCACGCCAGCAAAGCCAATCAACGTTGCCTTGATGATATCGCTGCGCTTCTTGGCGTGACCTGAAAATACAACTGCACCCTCGATGCCGATAAACACCCAGACGGTAACCAGCATCATATTCTTGACCTGCTCAATCACAGCGCCCATATCAAAGTTGTTGCCAGCTAAGCCCCAAAGGTCTTGGTTAAACAAGCCGACCTTGAACGACAAGAATATCGCTAGCAAAAAGATCGCAAGCGGGATTAATTTCGCCGCCGTCACCAAAGCGTTGATAAAGCTTGCCGTTTTGACACCCTTAAGGATTAATAAATGAACACTCCACAGCAGTACCGACATACCAACCACTGACGCCCAGTTTTGACCTTTACCAAACAAGTCTGGAAAGAAATAACCAAGCGCCGAGAAAACGGCTACTGCATAAGCAATATTACCAATCCAGGCAGAAATCCAGTAACCCCACGCCGAATTAAAGCCAACATACTTGCCAAAGCCAGCCTCAGCGTAGCTATACACGCCAGCGTTAAGTTTCGGCTTTTTGATAGTCAAGTTGCGGAAGCTGAGAATCAGGAATATCATTCCAACGCCCGTAATCAGCCACGCAATAATCGTCGCCAGCGGACCAGCCGCCTCAGCCGTACCTTGAACAAGGTTAAAGATACCTGCACCGATCATACTGCCGACCACTAAGCCAGTCAGCGACCAGAGTCCTAACCCGTCCTTTTTTCTTGCTAATTGTTTGATTGCCATTTTGTTCGAGCCTCCTTCAACTCGGATTTATAGCGTCAATGCCATCACAGCCTTGATAGTGTGCATGCGGTTTTCAGCCTCATCAAAGACAACGCTGTGCTCGCCGCTAAAGACCTCGTCAGTGACCTCCATTGAGTCAAGACCGAATTGATCGTGAATCTTCTGGCCAGTCTCGGTATTAAGGTCATGGAATGATGGCAAACAATGCAAGAATTTGACGTTCGGGTTATGCGTCTCGGCCAGCATTTGCGCATTGACCTGGTACGGCTTGAGAAGAGCAATCCGCTCGGCGAACTTGTCTTCCTCGCCCATTGATACCCAGACATCAGTGTAAATAGCGTCAGCCCCTTCTAGCGCTTCGGCACGGTTATCAGTGATGGTAATCTTCGCGCCAGTTTCCATAGCAATTGAACGTGCTAGGCTGACTAGATCGCCCGACGGATGCAGCTGTCGCGGCGCCAAAATCCGGAAATCGACGCCCATTTTAGCCGCACCAATCAGCAAGCTATTTGCCATATTATTGCGTCCGTCGCCAACGAAGACCAGCTTAGCGCCGTTGAGCTTGCCGACATGCTCCTCAATAGTCATGAAGTCTGCCAGAATCTGCGTCGGATGAAAAGTATCCGTCAAGCCATTCCAGACTGGTACGCCAGCATATTTAGCCAGTGCTTCGACATTGGAATGTTTGAAGCCGCGGAATTCAATACCGTCAAACATGCGGCCCAGCACCTTAGCGGTATCTTCAACTGACTCTTTTTTACCTAGCTGGATATCGTCTTTACCGAGAAATTCCGGTGCCACACCCAAATCATTAGCAGCCACTGTAAAGGCGCAGCGAGTTCGTGTCGATGTCTTTTCAAAGAGCAAAGCCACTTGTTTGCCCTCATGAATACGGTGTGCTTTGCCCGCTTTCTTTTGTTGTTTGAGGTCGTGTGCTGTATCAAGCATCAGCCGAATATCGCTTGGCGAGAAATCTTTCAAGGTCAAGAAAGAGCGACCCTTCAGACTGGTTGGCAGCTTAGTTACCGTTGTAGCAGTTGAGTCTGTAGTCACTGGTACCACTTTGCGGACGTGCTCCTCTTGAATCATTGGTACCGCCAAGGTGGCTGCCAGCGAACGCTCCGCCGAAGTAACTCTATCAGTAACTTGCTCGTTATCCAGATCTTCACGCACCAGCGGCATACTCATGCAGCGCGGGCCGCCGCGGCCGCGGCCGAGTTCTGAACCGCTAACCTCGATAACTTCGACGCCAGCCTCGCGCAATTTAGCATTGGTGACATAGTTACGATCGTAAGTCACCACCACGCCCGGCGCAATCGCCAAAGTATTCGAACCGTCATTCCACTGCTCGCGAGCTGCCGCAATCTCATCGCCGCCGCCGCATTCAATCAGGTTAATCTTTGGCAAATGCAATGCTTCGCACAATGCTTTTTCAAGGTCATGCTGCTTGGTAATCCGCGGATAAGCTTGCCCCTCAACCTTTTCGAGGATAAACAGATTCATCTTGCCTTCAAAGTCGCGAATTTCTGGGTGGATCGTGAACTTATCGTAATCGATCATAGTGAAGACCGTATCTAGGTGCATAAACGCGTGGCTTTTCGGAATCTCGAGAGCGATAATTTTCTTGAAATTAGAATCAGCAAACAGCTCGGTCGCCATTTTCTCGATCGCCTCGGCGGTAGTGCGCTCGCTGATACCGATGGCCATAGCTTCGCTGTTCAACACTAGCTCGTCGCCGCCCTCCATTGAGAACTTCTCGTCGCGATTATACCAAACTGGAATATCATGGCCAGCAAATCGCGGATGATGGTCAATGATATAGCGCATGAACAGCGACTCGCGGCGGCGGGCTGGCCAATGCATCTTGTTGATCGTCAAGCCGTTACCAATCGTCGCGGCTGGATCGCGTGTAAAGTACAAATTCGGCATTGGATCTAGATAGAATGGATAATGGTCTTGCTCGACCATATCGTGCAGCTGCTGGTGATGTTCTGGCGGTAGAGAAATCTCGTCCTTGCGCACGCCAGCCATAATTTTGCGCACCATCTTGTTGGTCGGCATCGACAACAGATAGTCGCGCAAACTTTGCGTCACTCGCCGCGAATCTTGCTTAGACGCTGCTAGCATTTCGTCGACAAATTCTGCTTTCAGATTATCACTGTTTAACGCTTCTGTCACCAGTTCGTCCAAATACAGCACTTCTACGCCATGGTCGCGCAGGACGTTAGCAAACTCGTCGTGCTCTTGCTGCGCCACCTTCAGATGCGGAATATCATCGAACAGCAAGTCCTTGAGATAATCAGGAGTAAGATTCTCGAGCTCCTCGCCCGGCCGATGTAGCAGTACGGTCTTGAGTACACCGATTTCAGAATTGATTTGCAATGGTTTTTGATTCACGCCCACCTCCGCTATGATCTAAATGATTCATTGTTTATTTACTTATATAGTTTTCATTATATAGATTTATGCCGCTTATGCAAGCCTTTTATCGGCCAAATCAAGTAGTCGGTGCTGTCCAATATTGTTGGACGATAGACTGCACCTGCGTTGGCTGATTTATTACAGCTTGCTCCCAAGCCATGCCAGTGTCTTTTTGGAAAGAAGACATAGCTTGAATGAGACTTTCGACCTGAGTATGCGTGATAACACTGCCGTTAGCCGACTTGAAAGTCTCAATTTTGTAATTATCGCTGCTATACCACGAACTAACCGTAATAGCGTCAAGCGAGCCTGGCATGCGGAGGCGGAGGTCGTTATTCACGCGCTCAAAAACAACACTAATTGGTTCATATTCTAGGCGAACTTTGTCAGCTTCGCCATCAATATCCATAATGTAATCTTCCCCATCTCCCTTGTTGAAGATATATGTGTCGTTGCCGGGGCCACCGTCTAGGCGATCCGTACCTTGGCCGCCGATGAGGGTGTCGTCGCCTTGGCCGCCGTCAAAACTATCTTTGCCTTCGCCGCCGTAGAGAGTGTCGTTGCCGGCATTGCCGTTTAGACTATCGTCGCCGGCGTCACCATATAGGAGGTCGTTGGCGATACCGCCGTAGATGTTATCGTTGCCGCCCAGGCCGTGGTAGGTGAGCGAACTGGCATCGCCAACACCAAACGAGTCGGCGTTATCGGTACCAGTGATGTTGTGTGCTTTTTCATGGATGGTCTTTAAGTCCCATATAGTGCCGTCCGCAAAAGCAACTTTCTCGATTCGTTGGTTAGGCTTTTCTTCGAAATTGTTCCAATTGCGGCCAAAGTGTTGGTAGACGGTAATTTTATCGTTAGTGCCTTTAATGGATAGTTCAAGATTTATATTGCCGCCTCCATTCACTGCTTTAGCAATAACGTCGTCCGGCTTTATACCTTCACCAAACTGGATGGTATCAGTACCGCTTTCTTCTAGTATACTATCTTCCCCATCTCCCTTGTTGAAGATATATGTGTCGTTGCCGGGGCCACCGTCTAGGCGATCCGTACCTTGGCCGCCGATGAGGGTGTCGTCGCCTTGGCCGCCGTCAAAACTATCTTTGCCTTCGCCGCCGTAGAGAGTGTCGTTGCCGGCATTGCCGTTTAGACTATCGTCGCCGGCGTCACCATAGACAAAATCATCAACCGCAGACCCATAAAACGAATCTGATTTGTCGCTTCCGATAATAGCGTCTCTGTTAGCAGAATAAACTATTCTGGCTAACTCTGGTGATTTGGCGGCGAAATGATTACAAAAATGCAATAAATTCGTGTCATTGCTCAAACCAGACCCATAAACAACTCGCAAAAAGTCAGCCAACAATTGTTTTCCAGAAACACTATCGTTATCGATAGCCTTATCTATATCATTAATGACATCAGCAAACTCAATTACAGCTCCAGACTCTCCAACTTTGTAATTAACCCTACTGATAATGTCCTTCAAATAAGTGGCGCTGGCCATTGCAGCGTATAATCTATCGACCAACTTATAGTAAGCTTTTTGCAACAGCGGCGCTGCGTTCGCATTAGGGTTCGCGCCATTAGTCCCGGCAAAGTTCATGCCCATAAATTTTTCGAGAACTGCCAGCTGTCTAGCGTCAACAAGTCCACCGCGACCGTTAGGGTCTAGCTTGTCGGCACCTGCCCACTTATAGATAACATTTGTAAACAACTCATCGCGAGCGGCAGCGTCTTTAGTCTCCAAAAATTCCAACACCATCTTTTTTAGCTGCCCGCTCTCATCTTTTGCCATAGCTATACGCAACGAAGAAACATTACCCGCCCCTTGTAAATCAGGCAATACTGCGATATCGTCTGGTATGGCAACCGAGTCACCAAACGTATCACGAGAACCCACGGTGTCTCTATTCAATAAATATTCTCCAATTTGCCCGTCGCTACCGTCAGTTTTCACAAAACTACCCAAACGGCGTTGAATATTACCCATAGCATCAGCTGCGCCCGTAACCGTCGAACTGAGGTTAATAGCTTTGATACCAACATCAGCTAGCGATTTCATCTCTTCGGCTTGCGATACGCCATCTCTGTTCAAATCCTGCCACACCTTCAACTTGAGATAAACAATATCGCTGGCGTCTATTTTGCCGTCCTTATTATCATCAAATTCACGCAGCGCCTCAAACCCGCTTGTCGCGCGAGTGCCATTAGACAACAATGTTTGATCACCAAATAACTCCTGTCCATTAGTTATCTTGCCGTCACCATTGCGGTCTAACACCAGCAAACCATCATTGGCATCAATCCAAGCCGTCCTCTCGGCAAAGCCGTTGCTATCCAGGTCAAAATATACGTCTGATTGATCCAAGTTTGTAGTCGCTAAGCCATCGCCATTCAAATCTAGAATTAGCGGATCAACGCGTGCCGCAACTGTTGCAGAACTAAATAAATCAAAAATACCTTGCAAATCGCCAGTGAACAGATTGCGCAAGAAACTATACCTAATCCAAATATCATCTGCAAGTATATTACCAGCGGTATTAAAGAACTTGCATACACCATCAGCACCGTGATACACCAAGCCGCCATACACATAAAACACAAATGCACCGCCTTCAAGCGCTATTTTAGTACCGCGCGTTAAATAGCCCATGTAAGAAATCCCGTAATCAGGCTGATTTGTAGTTGGCATCATTTTTCCGTCATCTGTCAGCATATCAGACATCCCGTGATTCGCAGTAGGCACCATATTCTTGGCAATCTTCCCCATAGCGTTCAAACCATCAATAAATATTTTCAATGTTACCCCACCTCCGATAAACGGCATAAACGGACCACCCAACGCAACCATAGCTTGCATTTTATACATCGCTACAAGATCACTAGTCGTAGTGCTGTTAAGCTTAGAGCGTACAACTTTGTTACTACCTATCCTTCCGTCGTTGTAAAGATTTCCAATATAATCGCTCTCGTTAGCATAATTGGTAGATTTATCCTTATAATAGGCATAATCTATCTTATGTCCGACTACACTCTCAACTAAATTAGCTACACCAGGAGCGTTAAATGTAGTAGAGTTGTGTCCTGTCTTGTAAGTCATGTACTGAGCCAAGGCCCCGCCAAGAGAGTGCCCAGTGTATGTATACCCAGAATGCGAATGAGACGAGCATACTTTGTCAACAAACTTTTCAGCTTCAGCAAATTGGGCAGGCAACCCTACAGAATTACCGAAAGCTATTTGAGCGTCAGCGTTAGCAATATCTTTAGCAGTATCCGTGTATGTTTTAGGGTTTGAAGGATCAAAGTCGGTGCCTTTGAAGCTAAACACTATCTCGCCGGATGGAGATTGGAAGGCAGCAGCACGGAAACCGGAGGAGGTAGAGGTAAAGTCTATAAGGATATAGTCTGATAGCGAACCCAATTCAGAGCATTCTAGTTTATTATTTTGCATTTTATTGCGAATTCTATCAATCTTTTGGTTTTTATCGTCGTCGCTATAATCTCCATAAGCTGCAGCACTTAGGGCTATATATTGCTCTGGCTTTAATGACATTACTCTACTCCTTCACTCCTTGTAAAACATTTTTCATTTACTTGAATACTCGTAGCTGAGCTCTCGTTATAATGTTGACATATATATCTATAAGTGCCATCTTTAGAATTTATAACATACCTTACTGAGCTCTTTTTCGGATTCTTTAAGGCGGTATAAGAGGCAAGTTTTTTAGCATCATTTATATTATTATCTGTGGGTGAATCTCCTTGAACTACGACCTTAACGCCATAATCAACTTCCTTTGCATAATCCTTTAGCAAGTTAACCAATTTTGGAACATCACGTACCTCGTTATAAATCTCTGGATTTATATTGATGTCCACTAAATATCTTGATGGTTTTACAGATAGTTCTCTTATAAATTTATCTAGTTCAGGCCTTTCTCTATTATTATAAATTGTACTTGGATATTCATCTAGATATCCGGTCTCACCCCATCGTCTAATCATAAACTTTTCCGTACCACCGTCTTTTAGTTCGGCGTCGGCAAGGATGGTTCCCTTCACACCAATGCCATACCCTACCTTACGAACATTGCTAACTTTAAAATCTTTACCATAACGCTCCTTTAGATAGTGTTCCATTTTTATTTTTTCTGCGTAAATCGCAATGTGGCTATACGCAAATACGGATAGTATAACAAAACAGAGTATTGCTATTAAATAGATCTTCTTTCGCTTCTTTTCGCTATTACATTTTTTTGAAATACCTTCTAAAAACACCTACGAAACTCCCAAGTTGTTAATCTAACTATATTTTACCTTAAACATAAGCGTGATACAACAAGTTGAATCAATCAGTACCCGCTTAATTGATTCACCGCAGCTAGATAAGTCAATGTTAATTTCGCCAGAAAGAGATTGAAAGGCGGCAGCGCGAAGGCTGGAGGGGGTAGAGGTAAAATCTAGGAGCTTCCAGGAGCAAAGAGGATGAGAAAAATCTTGGGGGCGGAGAGCTGAAGGCCTGATAGACCAAAATCTCATAAGCTATTCAGCTGATTAACAGATCCGACCACTGAGCTAATACCCCATACTGCCCCATTCATGTAAACTATTTCTTGGTAGGTCTCAGGGTCTCCTAGGTTATACCCACAACGCTGTAGTTCATATTCACCTCTATATATCTTTCTACTGCATAGGTCTGGTTTGCCGATAGACCTCTCTACTATGTCTCTAGCTGTGCCAATCTTGACATCTTTCATATTCTGATAAAATTCGTCCTTAGTTGACCATGGTCTGTTATTGATCTTGGAGTGGGTCTCATGATAAAACTCATCCTTAGTACCGTCAACATCGGAGCTAGTATTAAGCCGAGGGGCGTGCTGCTGTAGGTATAGAATTGTTGCAGCTCCAACGGCAAAACACATGACCACGCAAACTAGTGCGATTGCCACGGGCTTTATCAACTTTTTGTCTTTGGAAAGACGGCCGTTGCTTGTCATAAGCTTATTCTATTATTTTATACTAGATGATTCAATATACTCGCATACCTGGGAATAGTTGGATTGGTCTGGGCTATAAAGACATCTAGAGCGCTCTTGGTATTTTCTAAATAGTGGGAATAATTCTTACGGATGGGATACAGAAAGCGTCACCAGTCTGGCAACCTTACAGCGATCGTATCAAATTACCACAAACACAAAAGATTAACCTATAATAAAGCTATGAAATATAAAAATCGCCGCAACAACTTGTATATCGGCGAGGCGTTTTACCTGGATGCCGAGAGTAAAGAAATAATCGCTTCTGGCTATGGTCAGTTTGACACCACAACCTCCGAACTAACCGCATCAATGACATTTCTGGCGTCTGGAAAATTTGACAAAGTACTGATTATTATCAAATCCAGAAATGACTGCATCGCGCCGTTCGTATTTTACAATAAGACTCTCATCCAAGGCGCGCCAGAAAATATCGCGTACAATATCCGCGCCTATTTGCACTGGCGATCTACTGAAGCGGATAGCTTAACTATGCCTCTGCGCAAATATTCGAGCGCTCATATCACCACGCTCGCTCAACACGCGCCAGACAACTTAGGTTTTCAGTCGCACGCTACTGGCATGTCCAGCCAGCTCATCAAACGAGCCGTCTCAACGAAGTTGGATTCTTCCATTCACCGCGGCGTACGCGCGTCAATTTTCGCCGGATACGCCACCAAAATTAATTCCAGCCAAGTCCGCGGTGAGCCGCCCATCCAGCTCGAATCGCAGTTGCGATACAGCTTCACCTGCCGAAAATACTCTTTTTCGTTTAATAATTTAGGCAACATCCTACTAGCTTTTCAGCTGTATTGGATTAGCTTTTTCGACTCGATAGATTGCACAATTGATTCGATACGACTTGGCGATGATGTTTATTTATATTTAACCAATCCTCATTTATATGCCCTGTCAACCAGTTTGCCGTCCTATCGCTCAATCCCGTGCATCCAGTCACAGATGTACGCTGATAGCTTAGCCAAGATGGCTTACTTTTTTCTGAATCCTGGTCATCATAAAAAACTTGGTTCATCGAGCAAAATCGGACTGGCGTTCTCGCGGCTGATTGATTACCGCTTTCGTACCAGCTCCAACGCCGTGCATATGAATATTACCAGTTTAATTTTCGCGTTACAAAGTTTCGCCGAAGCGGTTGCCGAACGTGAAATCCGCCGGCAAAATCGTAACGCCAAACAGCAGACTCTTCATGATATCCAAAAAGTTTTAGCAGCGATTAAATCAGTTAAGCCTGAATTAGCGGACGATGTCCGCGATTTTTATTTGCGCCCAGAAAAAGATATTTATAAGTTAATTGCTCGCCCGACATTTATGCAATCACTGCAAATCGCTCTCGCCAAATTTAATATTGATATCGCTAGCTACCAGCCAATGTTAAAATCAATCGACAGCGCCCGCCGGCAAATTGTTCACAGCGAAGGATACAGCGTTGAATTTTTACTCAATCTACTGACTTACACTATCGTCCAGATGGAGTCAGACAATAAGCTTTCGCGTCCAGGCGGCATCATCCGTAAAGATAGCGACGTTGATAAATTATATCAGCTACTGCGTCTCATGACGATGCGTTATTTTGACAGCACGTCAGAAATATAAATAAGTTTCACCCTCCACACGCGCCAAACATTATTTCACCTCACCTTCAAACTCTCATCCGCCTTGGTCATCAGCGGGTCGAGGAAGAATTCAATGATGCGGCGCTGGCCGGTGGTGATTTCGGCGGAGACGCTCATGCCTGGCAGCAATTTGAGTTGATTTTGTTTGGAGCTTTTGTCGTCGTTCAATTTAATTTTAGCTTTATAAATGAGACCTTTCTTATCATCCTGAATAGCATCGGGGCTAATATTTTCAACTGTTCCCTCCAAGTAACCATAACGTTGGAATGGATAAGTAGCGACTTTGACGACCACGCGCTGGCCAGACTTAACAAAGCCGACATCTTGATTATCTAGCGCTGCATCAATATAGAGCGACACTTTTTCTGGCACAATTTGTGCCAGCTGCTGCCCAGCATTGACCACACCGCCAATTGTTTTCACCGTCAGCGACAGTACCGTACCATCGACAGGCGCAGTGATGGTAGTTTGCGCCAACACTTGCCTGGCTTTCACCAGATTATTTTCCAGTTCAATAATTCGTTTTTCCGCCGCGATGATTTGGTTACTAAAGGCGCTGTTAGTTTCGGCATTTTGGGTTTGCGACTGATTTTGCGCCTGAGTGAGCGCCGACTGCGATTGCAGCAGTTGCTGATTCTGACCAAGGACGGCGCTGTCAGCGCTAGTGATTCGCTGATCAATATTGCTCAGTTCATTCTGCAGGCGTAGTCTATCGATAGGATTGGCGTTTGGTAATTGCTTTTCAATCTCAGCTTTGCGATTTTTAAGATTTTGCGCGTTGATCTCCAGCTGGTTTTTCGCTTGCTGGTTAAATTGTATTTGCTGCTGATAATTAGAAATCGTACCATTTGCAGCTTGCTGCCTGGCTGCAGAAAGCACGGTTTGCGAACTGGCAAATTGTCGCAACATGGCTTTAGTCTCATCTGGCAAATCTGCGTTGTTGATAATTTCATCAGTGTTGCCGCCAACAGCTAACCGCCGCAAAATATCGCGCTCGACTCGCGCCGTATTCAGACTTTGATTGGCGGTAGCAACGTCTTTTTCGGCAGTGGTTTTATCAAGCGCCAGCAAAGTTTCGCCTTTTTTGACGCGCTGACCTTCATGCACATTAATATTTGTCACCACGCCAGAAACTGCCGGCTGGATAATTTTAGTGCTACCTTCAGTAGAAATTTTGCCATTAGCTACTGCTACAATATCAATCCTGCCAAAATATGACCACGCCAACGCTACAATCAACAACAATGTAACCAACCAAACTACCAACGCTCCCAACGTTGCCGCTGGCGTTTCAACAATTTCCTCCGCCGCTGGCAAAAATTCATACTGCAACCGGTCGCGCTTTAGCCAACTCATGTTTCGTCTCCTGACTGTTGCCGATGCAGATATGCGTACAAACCATTCTTTTTTAGCAGCACCGCCGGCGTACCATATTCAACCAATTGGCCGCGATCAATGGCCATGATTTTATCGACCGATTTGAGCGTCGATAAGCGGTGCGCGATGATGATGACCGTTCGACCCGCGGTGATTTGCTTGAGATTTTTCTGAATGATATTTTCCGACTCATAATCCAGCGCTGATGTCGCTTCGTCAAAAATCAGGATTTTAGGATTATGTAGCAGCGCCCGGGCGATAGCGATGCGCTGCTTTTGCCCGCCGCTCAAGCCCTCGCCTTTTTCGCCAACCATCGTGTCGTAACCGTTTGGCAATTCAGTGATAAACTCATGGGCGCCAGCAATTTTCGCTACGCGCACGATATCGTCCATGCTACTACTCGGCACATGCACGGCGATATTATCGCGTATGCTGGCATTAAACAAAAAGTTTTCTTGCAAAACCACACCGATTTGCCGGCGCAACCAGCTCGGATCGGTAGTAGCAATATCGACACCATCAATCAAAATCTTGCCTGATTCTGGCACGTACAGCCGCTGCAATAATTTGGAAATCGTACTTTTGCCCGAACCGCTGCGCCCAACCACGCCGACCACCGTGCCAGGACGAATGCCAAACGACACATCGCGGATGACTTCAGGGCTATCTGGCGCATAGCGAAAACGCACGTGTTCGAACCGCACATCGCCAGTGATACTCGGCAGGCGCGACTTGCTCGGATCGAGTGTCGGTTCAGGCTTGGTGTTAAAAATATCACCCAACCGCTTCATGGAAATACCCGTTTGCTGAAAATCCTGCCATGACTGCACGAGGCGTAGTACTGGGCCGCTAACTCGACCACTCAGCATCCGAAAAGCAATCAGCCCGCCGATAGTCAAACTGCCCGCCATCACCATATGCGCACCGACCCACAAAATAGCGATGTCAAAAATCTTTTGAATGAGTTGACCGAGCGCGCCAGCATTGCCTGACAGCAAATTAGTTTTATAACTAGCGCGAACATAATTACTCAGCCGACCCTCCCAATTTTTCTGCAATTGCGGCTCCAGCGCGAACGATTTGATAGTCTGCGCGCCAGTGATTGACTCAACCAAATACGATTGAGATTCGGCGCCAGTGTTAAATTTTTCATCTAAACGCTGGCGAAGCAGCGGCGTGATGACGCCAGATAAAATCGCAAACACCGGCAGACTGCCCAGTACCACCCACGTCAATGTCGCACTATAAAACAACATGACAACGATATAAACAAACATAAAACTAATGTCGATCAGCGCGGTCATCGGCGTGCCAGTCAAAAAAGCCCGAATTCGCTCCAACTCCAATACCCGCGCCGTGGTGTCGCCAACTCGACGGGTTTCAAAATACCGCAGCGGCAAGGCAAATAAGTGCCGAAACAGCCGCGAACTCAAAATTACGTCAATCCGGCTAGTGGTATGAGTGAAAATATAATTACGAGCGATGCCGAGTATTCCCTCAAACAGCGCGATAATCACCAGCCCGCCAACGATGACGTCAAGCGTCGAGACGCTATGATGCGCGAGAGCTTTATCGATGACGACCTGTGTCAAAATCGGCGTGAAAATGCCAATAATCTGCACTACCAACGCCGCCAGCAAGACTTGCAGTAATGGCTTTTTATATTTGATAATCGTCGGAATGAACCATTTGAGATTGAATTTCCTGTCTGCCTCTTTCCAGAAACGCTGCGTAAATAGTACTACCTGGCCAGTCCATTTGTCTTGAAAATCCTTGGCCGACACCACCTGCGGCGGCCCGCCGTTTGGCGGTAAAATGAGGAATTTACTGTTGATGTTTCTACCAGAACCTTTAATTTTGCGGCGACTGTCATTCTTAATATCAGCAAGTTGCGCCGCCATACTATCCTCGGCAATTTGCGCCAACACCGCGAACTTTTCATTTTTCATACCAACGATTAGCGGTAATGGCAACTTCGCTAATTGTTTAGAATTAACCGTAGCCGCCCGCGCCTTCAATTTGAGCGAGCGCGCGGCCCGTAGCATATCCGTTTCACTCATACCCACACGTGGATCAATCGCTAACGCGTGAGCAATCTGCTCTGGGTCGGCAGGAATACCATGAAACTGAGCGATGGCCGTGAAACAATACAGACCAGGATCTAACTTGCCGCCAGACTTTTTATTTTCCAAATCATCATGTAATTTTTCACGATTCTTTGATGCAAACTTAACACTAGCACGCTTTTTAACCGGCGCTGCCTGACTATCCTTATCTGATTTTTCTCGCTTACTAACCACTCTCTCCTCTGATTACTGACTATATCAGAGGAAATTATCGACTCAAAGCTTAAACAATTACATCTCGCTCTTAGCAAAACACATCAAGCCAGCCACAATGCACGGTATGCCAACACAGAGAAAGATCAGCGACATAAAGTTAAACATGGCATTGCCACCAAAACTACTGTCTGGGCCAACCATTATCTGCGATACTGCGAAAGAAATTGTGATAGCTATGACTAACGGAATACTAAAAAGCCCAAAACCAATTCGCTGCAGCCGCAAGCCGCGCTCTTGCTGTTTATATTGTGTTTTTGACAACGAAGATGCCGGAAGAGGCTCCCAATATAACCGATCCGGAAGTCGTAGCAATCGCCACAAATATAACAAGCCAACAGCAGTCACAACGAACAACCCCAGAAATACCCAAGGCGATGTAAGCAATTTCGCGATATAAACAATATCGTATGCATGCAATAATGTAGCAGCCACTGCTAATGTATTAAAAATCACGGTAAATACAGGCAAAAGTAATATCACGCTCAGCGCAGTAATACGCTGACGGTAGCGATCCACTCGCCGGTATTGTTTCAAAATGACAATGCCTTCTACAAACAATAAGGCAATAAATGATAGATAAGCTACAAACAAAGGCGGTACAAAAAACAACGGAACAACAAGAAATGGGTTTGCTAGCAAACCCACCATCACTGCGCCAAACAGCAACATACCAACCGCTTGGCTAACTATGATGGCTTCATTTTTAACGTTTCGTTCCGGTAGATGCTTATTAGGCTTTTCGTGTTCAGCAGATGATGCTTTTAAATTTGCCATAGTTATTTTATTTTAGCATGTATTGTTGACCTTATGCTATTTATCAGCATCAAAGAACTGGCGCGCTCGTTCAGTCTTCGGGTGGTCCATTACTTGTTTAGGCGGACCGTCTTCAATGATGTCGCCTTTGTCAAGGAAAATCATCCGTGTGCCAACTTCACGGGCAAAGCTCATTTCATGCGTGACGATCACCATGGTCATGCCCTGCTTAGCCAAATCGCGCATCACGTCGAGCACTTCTCCAATCATTTCCGGGTCAAGCGCGCTAGTCGGCTCATCAAACAGCATGACTTCTGGCTCCATAGCGAGCGCCCGAGCGATAGCCACTCGCTGCCGCTGGCCGCCCGACAGATGCTGCGGATATTCGTTGGCTTTGTTAGCTAAACCAACCTGCTCAAGCAGCTCTTTGGCTCGCCGATTCGCTTTACGATCCGATACTTTGCGTAGTTTCTTAGGCGCTAATTTGATATTATCTAGCACTGTCATATTAGGGAATAGATTAAATTGCTGAAACACCATACCGATACGCTGGCGGATTTTATTAATATTAACGTGCGGTTGAGTGATGTCAACGTCATCGACAAAAACCGATCCGTAAGTGGGTTTTTCAAGTAAATTCAAACATCGCAGCAACGTCGATTTACCCGAGCCGCTCGACCCGACAATCACTAGCACTTCACCGTCCTCAATCGTCAAATCAATCCCGCGCAACACGTGGTTGGATCCAAAATATTTGCGCAAGTTACGCGTCCTGATCATCAGCTTGCACTCCCTTCTCGAAACGCCGCATCACTTTCGTAAAGATAACCGTCAACGCTAAATACATCACCGCCGCCGCAAACAACGACTGGAATGCTGTCGCTGTCAACGAGCGGATATCGTCAGCGCCACGCATAATATCACCCAAGCCAATCCAGCCGACCACCGACGTTTCCTTAAGCATAGCAATACACTCGCTAATCAACGCTGGCAGCGAATTTTTCATCGCTTGTGGCAAAATCACGTAGCGCATCGCTTGCGGATAACTCAAACCTAGCGAACGCGCTGCTTCTAGCTGTCCATTATCAATACTCTCTATGCCGCCGCGAATGATTTCCGCCACATAAGCGCCACTATTGATACCAAAGGCGATTGCCGCCACGAAAATCTTCGGCATGAAACGGTACGATCCAAACACTACATAATACATAATGAGCAGCTGTACCAACAGTGGCGTACCGCGAATAATTTCAACGTACAAACGTCCAAGACCAGCTACCGGATTCCACCTAGCCAAACGCTTCAGCTGCGGAAAGCGCCCTAGCCAACTAAACGGACGGATTTTTGACACCCGCATCAACGCGATAATTATGCCGATAATTACGCCTAATGCCACCGATAATACTGTCAAAACTAATGTTACTTCTAGTCCGTGCCATAGATAAACCCAGCGCCCGTCACTAAAAATCACTTCGCTAAAATTCATGGCGTCTGCTCCTTCGCCGCACCAAAGTATTTCTGCAACAACGCTTGGTAACGACCGTCGGCTTTCATATTGGCAATCGTTTTGTTGGCATGCTCGGCCAGTTCGGTATTGCCCTTTTTGAAAGCGATCGCGTAGTTTTCGCTGCTCAGCGGCGTGTTGATAATTTTGAGCGAAGGAAACCCAGAGACGTACTGCTTAGCCGGCGCATCGTCAATCACCGCTGCGTCAACTTTGCCAGCCGCTAATTCTTGCAAAGCATTCGGCGCTGCCGGGAATTGCACGACTTGCGCTCCCTTAATTTTAGAAGCTGCTTGGTCGCCCGTGGTACCGAGCTGCACAGCGATTTTCTTGTGTTCTAATTGATATTTATTGGCTATCTTGCTGTTTTTGGGTACAATTATTCGCTGCGATGCCTGGTAGTACGGATCCGAAAACAGCGCGTTTTTCTCACGCTCCGAAGTCACCGACATACCGGCCACCGCCATATCGATTTGCCCGCTCTCAAGCGCTGGCAACAAGCCATCAAACGACATATCTTCGATTTTTAGTTCCTTGCCCATGTCTTTGGCGATAGCTTGCGCCAATTCGACATCAAAGCCAACCACCTGGCCGCCGTCTTTATACTCAAAAGGTTTAAATGTCGCGTTTGTGCCCATGACCAGCACGTCGGTGTCGTTGGAGATGCTACTGTCGCGCTGCAGTATATCATACAGCATCCAGCTAATCATCGCTAAAAAGGCCGCTACAAACAGGTAAGTCGCCATTTTTCGTAGTGCTTTTGCCCTTTTCATAACTTATAGTATACGCGCATCAAACTAAAAGCGTAAGAGTTTTATCGAATTTTATAAGAAAAAGCGTCCCAGCCATCAACTGGAACGCTTTTCGATAGATTATCCTCGGGCCGACACAAACACACTACTCGGTCTGGTTAGCCTCTGCCCGCGTCAGCTTGTCGACCATCGGCAAAATCAAGTAGATACCGATGATGGCCGTCAGTAGCCCAAGACCAACGATGGCAAAGTAGGTTGGTGTTAACACCGGCTTCAGCGTCGTCGAGAACATTTTCGTAAATACCGCGCCCGTCCAAACACCAATACTGCACGATAGAAGAGAAGTAATCAGCAGTGGCGCCACCGACTCAACCATCACCAAGCGTTTCAGTTGAATGAGACGCATACCGCCCAGCCGCAAAGTGTATAGCGAGCGACGACGCTCCATCAGCCCGCCAATCGTCGAAACGATCAAGCTCGCCACCGCCACGAACAGCGTCACGCCGATACCAACATAAGCCAAATCAGCTAACTCGCGAATTGACGGATTGATATGCGGCTGTTTGGCCCATCTTCCGCTAACCACGAAGTTAAAATCGTACTTATTGGCATTGGTCGCTACCAATGTTCGCAATTTATCAATGTCGTTTTCGTGCTTGACCGTTACCAAATATTCTTTACCGCCGTCAGTAGCGATTTGTTTATCAACCAGCTTAACGTTTTTAACAACCGGCTCTTCAAAGTTCAGCAGCGCGAATTGATCTGGACTAGCATCACTCGGACAAACATGCTCAGTATAGTTCGCCAAATCGCGGCAGCGAATAGCACTACCCTTTTCCTGCGGATAAATCACTGCCACCGAGCTAATATACGGCTGTTGAGCTAGCTTTTGCGCCATGTCATCAGGCAGCGAATGGCTAGATATCATTGCTGTTACAGCTTTCAGCTGCGAATAGCCATTATCCTTAACTGTTTGAGCGTTCAAGCCCTCAATACCGCTGGTCGCCGTCAAGTAAAAACTGCCAGCAAACAGCGCCAACACCACGCCGCTAACACTGCGAAAAACTGTTTGCGAGTGCACCGCCGTACGCTTGCCAGCAATCAACGCCGAAGCATTATTCGACCAGCGCGCCAACAACAGCGCAATCTTATTAGTCAGCCAGCTACCTGCCAAAATCAGCCCGAACATAATCAGCAGCAGCGCCGACGTCATTAGTATTAACGGCAAAGCTGACTCCTTATTATCATTCAACCAGTCCATGCCCAGTTTGGAAGACATCCAGGCGAAAATCGCGATACCAATCGCTGGCACGAACACTCGCCACATCCGCAATTTTTTAACTTTTTCAACCGACCGCGACACGCCCAGCGGCGAAATTTGCGCCCGCCGCATTCGCCGCCAATTGACAAACATCGTCAGTCCCAGCGTCAGAACGATAATTAATGTGTATTGCGTGATGCTCAGTTTCAAGTCGCTTGGCCACATACCTTCGCCGTTCATTTTGAAATTAAGCAGCGGCGCTTGCCATAGCCAAAATATCGTCAAGCCAATCAGCACACCGACCGTCGACGCCAAAAACGACTCCAGCATCAGCACTCGCGCTACCTGTTTTTTAGTAGCGCCAATCAGCCGCAGCGCCGCATAGCGTTTTTCGCGCTGAGCAGCACCTAATTGCGTCGCTACCGACACGAAAATTACCACTGGGAATAGCAAGATTGTCGCGCCGACACCCAGAATCATCACGGAAAAAGGATCAAAGGATACCGTCTTTTTACCTTCTTTGTCCGTCTTGTAAATATCCGCAAACGCTGATGGCTGCTGGCGTGATTTTGCCAAAGTATCAGCTTGCGCCACCTCCTGGCTATCAATGCCGCGCACCATCATCAGCGTATCTGACGTCTCGACATACTCGTCAGGAATTAGGCCCAAATACTTAGTATTCTTGCCAAACCGCGCCAAAATATTATCCTCAGGATAATCAGCAACTAGCTCTGCTAGCGCTCTCGACAGATAATATTCGCCCGGACGCGGCGTTTTCATCTTGGCAAACTGCGGCGACTTGTCCGTGCCGTACATCGAGTAAACACTGATCGATTGATCGCGCCACTTCGACGTATTGCCTGGCTGCCATGCCATAACCTTCAATGGATCGACGCCTTTGACTGGTTTTTGTGAATCCGTATTATTACTTGCATCAGCAGCGATACTGCCAATGACTACGCGGTTCGAGCGACCCAACAGTCCGTTGGTGCCAGCCACGAAATAACACACCAGCATAATCCCTAGCGCTACTGCTGCCGCTGTTAAGCCTAAACGCACTACTGACTGGCGGCCAGATTTTTTGAGTAACATCCAGCTAACACTCATTTGGTAGTCCTCGCACTGGCTTTATTAAGATTT
This sequence comes from uncultured Candidatus Saccharibacteria bacterium, assembly GCA_963456685.1. Lineage (GTDB taxonomy): Bacteria > Patescibacteriota > Saccharimonadia > Saccharimonadales > Saccharimonadaceae > Saccharimonas. The sequence goes on from CAUOPB010000001.1 coordinate 66,189, forward strand.
GGCTGGGTATTCTGCGCCATATTAACCGCTGCATCCGCGCCGGAAATTTGCCCATCGCGCACGATAATTTCCCGGTCGGCATAGGCGGCAATTGTCGGCTCGTGGGTCACCATAATAACCGTTGTGCCGTGCTCTTTGGCGGTTTTAATGAATAGCTCCATAACTCTCTCTGAATTCAGACTGTCCAGCGAACCAGTCGGCTCATCAGCGAACAGCACTTTTGGCTCAATCACCATCGCCCGGGCGATCGCCACGCGCTGCATTTGTCCGCCCGATAATTCACCGAGCATACTGTCAGCTTTACTCGCCAGCTCAACCTTATTCAGCCATGTTTTCGCCTGCTGATAGGCCTCTTTACGCTTGACACCGTTAAGCAGTAGCGGCAGCGCCACATTATCCAGTGCTGTCAGCTCTGGCACCAACTGTCCAAACTGAAAGACAAAGCCAAAGCTGGTGCGCCGTAAAATACTGCGCTGATCATCGCTCAGTTTGTCAATCCGCCGTCCGTCGAAATCAATCTCGCCGCTATCAACCTTGGTAATCGCCGCCAAACTATGCAGCAGCGTCGACTTACCAGATCCCGACGGACCCATAATCGCCAGCACTTCGCCCGCCTCGACATCCAAGCTGACGCCGCGCAGCGCGTGCGTTTGCCCGAACGACTTCTTAATATTTTTAGCGCTAATTATTGGTTTGCTCATGCAAAATTTCCTCCTTTAGCCGCGTTAAACGCGAAATAGTTAATTCAATCCAGCGTAAATCCGCCTCCAAATGATACAACGCATGGTCGATTAGCAGCATATCCGACAAACTGCTATCGCGCCGCTGCACCGTCAGCTCGCGCATCCGTTGGATGTGCGCCTGCCGTTGGTTATCCAGATACGGTGACGCATCACCGTCTTTCAAAATCGCCAATACCGCCTTGATATACATCGTCGCTTGCAGCTGTGGCGACGGTGCCTCTGGTGATTCCAGCCATGCCTGCAAATCCTGCTTGCCCTCATCGGTAATTTCATACCGAACCCGATCCGGCCCGCCCGATTCGCTGGTATCGGCAATCTCTTTGACCTTGTTATCGCGTTTGAGCCGTGCCAGAGTTGAATATATCTGACCAGTTAAAATTGGCTTATCTTTGCCAAAATAACCGTCATATTTTTTCTTCAACTCATAGCCATAATTTGACTCTTCCGCTAAAAAACCTAACAGTGTATATTGAACGCTCATACTCTTACTATACACCCAGTGTTTAGTTATTGCAAGAGTTTTATACACTCGGTGTATAGTTTATATCTACTCTCCATGCAAATTACTTAACCTGTATGCCATCAATCAAATCAAACGATAATGTCCGCGCGAGACAAAATCAATGTAGCCTTTATCGCGTAACATTTGCAGCTGTTGTCTAATTTTATCTTTAATATGGTTATTCTCTGGATGGGCAGCCGCCAGTTCACTCTCAAAAGCATACATATCGTCAAGTGTAAAATCAGCCCGATCAACCCTTTCTATGCACCGCATAATATCAAGCATCCAGCCCCGCACTGACATTTTATTTTCCTCGCGCAAAAATAACATTTTCCGCCATTTCGTTAAGACTTCACTCCGCGGAATCACCACCCCATCACGAACCAAGTATATTTTGCCAGAATCTGGGATACTGCTGAGTAGAATATTACAGCCAATCCAGCCAGCCCGGCGAGCCGTCTCGGCTAAAGGTTTTCGCCGCTCAATAATGCTCGTAGTAAAAAATTGCTTTGGGATAATCATAAAATTGCGAACGTAATAGTCTGGCGTATAACTCAGCAAAAAGAAATTGGGATTACTATCTGACTGTAACCGCTCAATCATTTTTCCATATGCCCCATCAACAATTTTCTTGCCAATTTTACCGTTCTTACTTTTCAACTCAAAATCTTCTTGGCAATTTTGGCAATAGAAATCTGCTACCGGACGATTGTTTTCATAATTTACGAGATGATCTTGGCCGCAATTCGGACAAAAAATCATTCGCTCAACCCAATCCTCGGTCAAAACACGCACCTTTTGCGAGGCACTAGTATATCTGACGGCTAAGGAAGTATCAAAAGTTAACAACATAATTTACATACAGAATACCACCTCCTGCCCCAAGAACAAAGAACCAAGGATAGTCCAATTCTCCAAATTTTAGCGTATAATAAGAATCATATGGAGCGTATTCGACAGCAAAAAGAAACTGTCAAAACTGCCGCTGCTGGTATCGGCGCGCTATTGAAATTGCCGCGCTACAGCGTGCTGGCGGCGGGGTTTTCTTTGTTATTCGCCATTATTATTTTCTTTGCGATTAACGGCAACTTCTATGGACCGTTGTTTTTATCGCGATTACCAATTGTCGATAAATTCGCTGTTGCCGGCAATATGCTCGCCGAGCTATTCAAGCAAGGCTTCACCACGCCAAACGGCGCGCTGCTACTAATCGTCTCTATTCTGCAAGGCTTATCACTTTCAGTTGTAATATTTACAGCACGACGCAATAAACGCAACGAACAAGATGTAGCCCGCCAACTCAGCGTCAGCGGTATCGCCTCGATCGCTGCCGCTATCGGCCTCGGCTGCGTACCGTGCGGCACCTCGCTAATCTTGCCGATCGTTACTCTGTTTTTCTCGGGCGCAGCGGCTGCTACCGCTGCCAATGTTGCTGGCACTATCGTACTCGTATTGGCACTTGTACTTAGCCTAGCGTCGCTTTACAAATCTGGACAAATCGCATTCGTTTATGCACAATTAGCCAAACAGGAGGAAAAATCATGAGTCATCAACAAGAACGCGGCATTGCCCCAATCTGGATTGTTTTATCGATCATCGTCGTCGGCATCGTCGCTTTATTTATCTACGGTATTGTCAATCGGCCACCGAACCAGCATATCGGAAACAACAAACCATGGAACGAACACATGTCGCAAGGCTCGGCAGATGCGAAAGATGTGTTTATCGATTACACCGATTATTTTTGCTCGTTCTGCGCCCAAGTTGAAGATGCTACCAGCAGTGATTCTTTCAAAAACGACTATATCAAATCCGGCAAATTACGCTACGAACACCGAATAGTCACTTTGCTAAAGGATAAAGTACCAAACACCGAACAAGGCGCTAAAGCCGCGTTCTGCGCCGCCGACCAGGATAAATATTGGCAATACACCCACGACATCGTGCCGCGTATCAAAACGGGCTACTTCGACAAAGGCATCGGCGTCAAAAACGTCGCTGTACCGAAAGAAATCCCGCTGCTGCCGCTCAGCTACTTTGAAACATCTGCCAAGAATGCCGGCCTAGACACCGCCAAGTTCGCCGACTGCATGAAAGGCAACTCCCACCAGCAAGAAATCAACAGCAACACGCAAAAAGCCTTGTCGCTTGGCGTGAATGGCCTGCCATACATGGTAATTAACGACTACCAAACCAGCGGCTTCGCCGGCGGCGAGAGCGGACTAAAGGCGATCTTGAAGGCTGGCGGCGTTAATTAATGCTAAAATTTCTCAATTCATTTTCAGCGCCGCTGATCGGATCTTTGAGTTTCTGGCCTTTTTTATGCATCCTCTTGACCATACCATTCATCATTTCGCGGCTGATCATGCGCCGGCGCGTAACATGGTCGTATGTATTCTTTTCCTATGGCTCAATTCTCTATTTCACAGGGCTAATCTTTTTTACGTTATCGCCAGCACCAAAAGACCCGATTGCCTTTTGCCAAACATATCACATCCAGCCACAACTTATCCCCTTCAACTGGGTTAACGACGTTGTTCAGCCTAACAAGGATACGCTATATATCACGCTGCAATTAATTATGAATATCGTTTTCTTTGTGCCGCTGGGCATTTTTATGAAAGCATATTTTCACAAGCATTGGAAATTTGCGTTGCTAAGCGGCTTTCTTTTATCGATGCTAATAGAGGTGACGCAGCTAACTGGCGTGTTCGGTTTATATCCTTGTAGTTATCGGCTATTTGATGTTAATGATTTAATAACCAATACCTTTGGCTGCTTACTCGGATTTATGTTGACATGGCTAATCGGCTATAAAGTTCCCAGCGTCAAACTCAGCGACGAAAACTACGCCGCGCCTAATCGCCGCAATAAGTTCTTAGCTAGCTGTATCAATATAGCCCTTATTATCTTCGCCTCAGTAGTTACCCGGTCGCTAGTTTATCAGTTTTTCATAGACACTATACAACCTGGTAGGTTCTATCTTACAGAGCTGGGCGTCTGGATTCTTATCCACTTGTTTATCATACCAAGGATTGCCAAAGGTTGGACAATTGGGAGCTATCTGGTCGGCATCCAGCCGAAACGCCAGCGCAAAAGCGATAAACAACAGCCAAAAGACGATGCTAATCCAGAAAATTAGCCTTTCAGCTGCCGCATAAATCCGCGCAGCTGCGACGATGTCCGCTCGATTCTCTCTGTTGTCCAGTATTTATCCGGCGTGATATTATCGTCGCCAGTTGACTCCTCTTTGTAGCGGCCGATAATCTTGCCGTTCTTGACAATCGATACGTCCGGTACGAATATCCGCGGCTTGCCGCTGTCGTCTTTGTCCAAATACGGCTCTAGTTTCTTGACCAATTTTTGGTAAACTTCGCTGTTATTGGCGCGGGCGTCGCGGATATTCAAATAATATACTTTATCAATACCTTCAGCCCGAGCTGACCGGTCAACGTGTTCGCTCAAATGCTGGCACCACGGACATTGCGGAAAACCCAAGAAAACCACACCGCTGCCGTGATCAAAGACATTAAGGATTTCTTTATCGCTAGCATAAACGAAGCGATTGTTCGCCGCCACTCGCGGATATTCTGACTTGAATTTGGCGGCGTCGGACACGATCTGAGATTGGTCTCTCGTGTTTTTTATATTACGATTATGTTTTATCCAATACGATAGCCCAAACAGACCACCAATTAGTGTAACCAAGACAATGGCTAAAATTATTTTCTGTTTTCTATTCATGGTAATTCTATAATATCGAACTGAATCATAGCTTTCCATACCCCACCGCATATGAATTAGCCGAAAAGCCACCAAAGTCATAGATGCAATGATAAACATCTCTATCATGACACCAGTGAACATCGTAGAATCCCCGAAGCAAACTATTGCAAACCCGATAAATATCGCTCCTATACCTAAGAATGTATCGCGCCACGACATAAATGATTTTATTTTCAACGCCACAAAACAGGCTAAAAGCAAGGATACCAGCGCTATCATCACCCTTAGCTCGCTCATATCAAGCTACTCCCACCGAAACAGCTTAATCGCGGCGATGTAGATAACGACGACCCAAGCGGCGACGGCGCCGATTTGCGGCAAGACTTCGATGAGGCTAGCTTGCTCGGTCATAATCAGGCGGAAGCCATCCACAACCGGCGTCATTGGGATAAATTGCGTTACGCCGCGCAACCATTCTGGAAAGAGGAATGCCGGAAAGAATGCTCCAGACAAAAACATCATCGGGAAAGAAATCAAATTAGACAGAGGAGCTGATTGATTTTCGTTCTTCGCCCAACCGCCGATTAATAATCCTAAGCCCACCATCATCATCGCCGAAATCACCGACATCAAGGAGAGCAGCAGCCAATCGCCGCGCATATTGAAATGGAACAGCAGCGTGCCGACAACGATCATCATGATCAAACTGAGCAGCGAGATAATCGTATAGTGAATCGCCATGGAGATGATCAGCTGGCCCGAGGTAAACGGCGCCGCACGCAGACGGCGGTACGAGCCGCGCTGCTTTTCAGCCGGCATTTGGTTCGCCAAACCAAAGATGCCCATGCTCATCAAGCTAAACGCCAGCAGCCCGGTAAAGGTATAATCAAACGACTTCAGCTGCTCGTCGCCAACAGCTTTGCCAGCGGCTTTCAGCGGCGCTTCTGGCTGTCCCATCCGCTTATTGATCTCATTAGCAATCTGATTCATCACCGCCGTCAGGGCGCTACCAGTTTGCTCGGAACCTTTGGCATACAACACGTTAATTGTACCAGTCGGGCGAGCATTTCTGCCCTCACCCTTCACTTTGCCAAAGTCGCTTGGCAGTTCAATGATGCCGTTTAGTTCTGAACGCTTGAGCTTCTCGCGGGCCTCGTCCATATCCTTGACGTCTTTAATTTTAAGAATCGAGTCTTTGGCATTATCCTTAGCGCCTTTGACGAAGTTTTTAGCAAATTCCGTCTGCGAATTATTGATAATCGCGATGTCAAAGCTGGTCGATTGATTATTAAAAATCGAACCGAACACCAACAAGAAGATGAGCGGAAACAGAAAGGTAAAGAATAGCGACATTTTATCGCGGACGAAACGTTTTTGCTGGGCGCGTACTTGCCCGAATACACCAGTCCAATATTTTTTCATACTAATCCCGAATTGCCTTTCCTGTTAAGTCAATAAATACGTCTTCCAAATTGGCCTGCTCGACAACTTGCTTTTTCTTGAAACCGCGCGCCAGTAGCTGCTGGATCAGATTATGCGGCGTATCAATGGTGATGATCTTGCCATTATCCATAATCGCCAAGCGGTCGCACAGCAGTTCGGCCTCGTCCATGTAATGAGTTGTCAGCACGATAGTAATACCTTCATCGCGGATCTCTTTGATCAAATCCCATAAATTGCGGCGCGCCTGCGGATCCAACCCAGTGGTCGGCTCGTCAAGGAATAGTACCGTCGGGTTATTAACCAGCGTCGACGCGATAGCGAAGCGCTGCTTTTGCCCGCCCGAGAGCTGCTCGACATAGCTTTTGGCTTTGTCGGTCAATTGCACCTTGGCCAGCAGTGCGTCGGCGTCAACCGTTTGGCCGTACAGGCTGGCAAACATTTTCAGTTGTTCGCGCAAGGTTAGTTTGTCGTAAAACATTGTCGATTGCAGCTGGATACCGATGATGTTTTTAATGCGCCTGGGTTCCTCGGCAACATCAATCCCGTCGATAGTCGCCGTACCGCCATCAATCGGCCGGAGCGCCTCCAGCATCTCTAGCGTCGTCGTCTTACCGGCGCCATTCGGCCCGAGAATACCGAAAATTTCGCCTTTCTTGACCTCAAACGACACACCATCGACGACATTCTTGCCATCGTAAGTCTTGACGAGTTGGTCAACTGTTATGATTGGTTCGGGTTGAGCCATATAAATTCCTTTCTACTCCCTAGCAGAGAAACATCGCGCACGGTAATCGCTCGCTTTTGGGATTATTATAGCACAAGAAACCCTATTTCACCGGTGCGGTTTTGAATAACGCCCATGCTGCTAGCATAGAGTAGTTAACAATCTGACCGTTAGAAATCATCTGCTCAAGTTTGTTAATTTCTAACCAACTACTGGAAATAAACTCTGTTTCATCCGGTTGGAGCGAATAATTATCTCGAAAAGCGCCGCGCGCACAGACAACGTACAGCTTGGCACTAGTACGGCGATTGTCGGCATAAAACCAGCCAATTTGCTGAAAATCTTCCGCCAAAATATTAGATTCTTCCGCCAATTCGCGCTGGGCAGCTTGCTCGGGAGTGTCGCCTTCTTCAATTTTACCGCCGGGAAATTGATACAATATATCATCAACCGGATACGAATATTCCCGCTGAATAAGCACTTTGCCGCCGTTTTGGCAAATGATAATCACACCGCCTTTACCCCGATATACTTGCCGTAAATATAACGACCTTTTACCATCTGGCAACTCTACCTCGTCTTCCGCCAATATCATCCGCGGATGCGTAAAAATTATTTGCGACGACAAACGGCGCCATTTCTGCGGTTTGCTGTGTCTATTCATCTTTATAAAACTCTGTTAAATGATTTGACTTGATATTTGAAAAGTATATTTCACATTTTATCCATTGCTTAAACATAACATTTGCCTCAATTACATTTTAACAATCAAACAGCTTCCGCGATATAATTATTACATGAAGCATCAGCAGACGGCAGCGCCCAAATTTTTCCCAAAGAAACACTGTATTATTTTAAGCGTAATTGCGCTGTTGCTTATCACACCAATCGCAGTCATTACTCAGCCGAAAATTACCGATAAGTTATCGTCGCTCATTAATTCCACGCGTCTCGACAGGTGGCCTGGCGAATCGGCTTTTCCAGATATTGATACGGTAAATTTAAGCCCAGTTCGCCAAAAAATTATCAGCTTAGCAAAGACTGAATTCAAGGCGCAATCCGCTGGCACTAAGTTCAGCCAGGGCGCCGAGGAGGCGTAGTGCGCTAACTTTGTGAGCTGGATAATGTATCAAGCGGGTGCGCCGCTGAAAAATCCGCATACTGGCGGCTGGCGCATCCCGGGGACGTTTACCTTGCGTGAATACTACGAGGCGAATGGCCGGTTCAAGCCTGCTAATTCCGGCTACCAACCGCTTCCTGGCGACATGGCAATTTACCGTAATTCGCCAGTTTTTGGCGACCATACTAACATCGTCTTGAAAAATGACAATGGCGTGCTAACTACTGTCGGCGGCAACGAGGCAAACCGCATTCGCGTGTTCGTCAATCATGACAAGCAGTATGACGGACTGCTGGGATACGGCGTAACAAATTAGACTACAACCCCTCTAAGCCAACATTTGCCTTTAGCCAAGATATTTATCGTTTCCGCAAGAAGAATCCGCCCAGCGCGCAAGCCGCCACGATACTAACCACAGTGATTTTCCAAAACATCAGCGGATCATTATCACCAGGCACCGGCACGTTCATGCCAAACAACCCGGCAATCATTGTTGGGATAGTCAGCGCCACGGTGATTACCGTTAGCAAGCGAATTGTCTCGTTCAAGCGGGTATCCATCACCGCCCGGTAACTATCGCGGACGTTGGTGATAGTTCGCAGTAAGCTCTTGCAACGGGCAATTACCTGCTCCAAATCGATCGACAAATCCTCGACATCCTCTTTATCATCTGCCCGCAGTCGCAGACCGCTGGTCGCCAGCAATTTCTCGACCGCCCAGTTCATCGGGATGAGCGCGTCTAGGTAGTCGTTCAGCTTGCGCTCATATTCCGCCAGCGTAGCAATATCCTTGACCCGCAGCGTATGAATATTATCGGTAGCCGCTCGCATTTGGCGGTTAATCGCTGCCACCCGCCGCTGATACTGCCTAGATATTGCGTCAATCATGTCAACCAACAACTCAACTGGCCGGTCGGTGCGCGAACGCGCTTGGTCGATAAACGGCTGCCACAATCTGCCCAAGCTGTCGCGAGACAACGTCACGGCATAGTCCTTATTCAAACAAAACAAAATCGGCGTCGTGAAATCGTTAAAATCATCATCAGTATCTGGCAATCGGGCGATTAGATACGTCCAATCGTTGCCAATCTATAGGCGCGGCACCTCATGCGGATCAAGCGCGTCGCTCAGCAAATCATTATCAAGTCCCAGCGACAACAATTCAGCCAGCTCGTCCTCATTCGGACGTTCGCAGCGCACCCACGAACCTGCCCGCAGGCGTTTCAGCGGCTTGATTTGCTGATTTTTAACACTTGAATGAAGATATTGTAGCATTCCCTTTTTATACTATAATTTACTGATATTTTCAATGATTTTGGCGTCTAGACAGATAGAAAAGCAGAGAAAGGTTTCAGAGACAACCCAGCACCCCTAATACATTACAAATGTTATACTATATTTATGCCTGTCAAAAAATTACCAAGGAAGCCGCTAGCGAAAACACCGGCGAACAAAGTCGATAAGCCTAAATCAGCTAGCAATAAAGCAGCCAAACCTAAACATACCCGCCACGCAGCGAAAACAAAAACCAAGCCCGCCAAATGGCGAAACCTGCTGATAGCGATATTGTTATTGACGGCAATGGCAGCGGTTTTATCGGGACTGGTTTACGCATACTTTAACCAGCTGTCGCCGCGCCGCCCGACTGCTTTATCTGACGAGCAATACTATTTCACTGATTCGCGCTACTCCGGCATTCGTTCTAAATTCGTAACGCGCCAGACTAACCGCGAGAAGGTTTCGATTGAATATCCGCTGACTAAAAACAATAAGATCAATAAAACCGTCGCTCAGGCAATTGACCGCGCTGACAGCGATTTCCGCTATGCTGCCACCAATATTCTGACGTTCGACCAGCCGCTGACAGAGACAATTAGCTACCAAGTTACGCATAATAATTCGCTAGCTTTATCGATCATTGTCAATATTAAGCAAGATATGCACGGAGCGCATCCGGTGTCGCTGACGCATTTTTGGACATTTGATAAAAAATCTGGCGAAGTGATTAGCCTGAGCGATTTGACTGAGCAATCAGAGAAAGCGGCCGAGGAAATCGTGGCGGCTGCCCGAAACAACATCAATGAGACCATCAAGCAGCGCCGGCAAACAGAACTGGATCTTAATGAAACGATCACCCAAGAAACGCTATCGAATTTCGTTATTACTGATGGCGGCAATAGTTTAGCTTGGCCAATTGGGCAGGCGTCACTGCTGCCGTCAGCCTACGGCGAAATGACGATCAAAGTGCCGATCGCTGCCGTTGCCAAATATCTGCAAAATCCGACAGCTCGGAAGCTGGCTAACATTCCCAAGCCGCCCGAGCCAAAACCAAAGCCAGCGCCTGCCGCACCGACAGCCGTGAATTCTGGAGGTAAAGTAATTGCCTTGACATTTGACGACGGGCCAGGACCGTACACCGCGCAGCTATTGGATATTTTGGACAAGCATGGCGCTAAAGCGACGTTTTTCTTTATCGGCAGCAAAGTCTCCAGCCAAGCCAACGTCGTGCGCAGCATCCATGCGCGCGGCCACCAACTAGGCAATCATTCGTGGTCGCACCCAGAACTACCTAAATTGCCAGTTAACCAAATTGCCGGCGAAATTGACCGTACCAATGACGCCATCAAGCAAGCCACCGGCGTCAAGCCAACTGTTATGCGCCCGCCTTATGGTGCGGTCAACAGCGCTGTCTTGGAGCAGCTTCGCCTGCGTGGCATGTCGTCAATCTTGTGGTCGGTCGACACCCGCGACTGGGCTGACCGTAATAGCGAAATCGTCTGCTCGCGCGCCGTCGCTGGCGCTCGCCCCGGAGCCATCATCCTGATGCACGACATCCACCAAACGTCAGTCGGTGCCGTACCGTGCATCCTCAACGCACTGAAGCAGCAAGGTTATTCGTTTGTGACGATACAAGGATTGATCGGCAATATGGTAGCGAGAGTTGGGTATCCGTAGAACCCGAGCGTTAAACAGCAACGACGCCAGTAAATTGCGGCAGCTATTCTATCTTGTCTATCTCAAACACTTTGTATTTCGAAGTTGCGCCGCGCACCAATTTTACCTTTGACAAGGATACACCAAAATGTTTCGCCAATAGCTTCACCGCCGCCAAATTGGCCCGTCCTTCAATGGCTGGCGCCTTAGTATAAATCGTCAGCGAGCCATCATCGTTCTCTACGACTTCTTCGCGGTAGCGGGAGTTGGGCTTGAAGAGGACGGAGATTTTCATACTAATACGACTATTACTCTAGGTTAAGTTTTTCCGTTATTTTTTATAGAATTAAGGCTTTTACTAATATTAGGCAGCTCATTAGATATTACCTTAAAAGCTCTGTCTTTGTCAGTTGTCCAGCTAGAGTCAGATAAACTTGCAAAATCAAGCAAAAAACTGTCGCTATATTTTTTCTTACCTGTAATATCAGTATAATTCACCTCTATCTCCGTCTTGTTTTTAAGCAATTTTTCATAACAACCAATAGCAGATACAATAAAATACCTTCTTTTGCCTTTTGATGGTAACATAGCTATACCGTGTTTAATTACCCGAAGTTTCGATAATTTATCAATACCTTCACTTTGACAATTAAGTTCTAAATCCTCAACTTTTATTGAGAAACAAATATTCCGAGCAAGTCCACCGCCTTCATTCAACACAACAATGTCTATTAGATTTTTTGAGGCTTCTGTACTTTCTACATAAACTGCCACTCTGGGTCGTATCATCTGTTCATTAGTCTCGTTGTTCTGCTCAGCAGATCTATATGACTGAAAAGCTGCAATAACAGCAACTATTGCAGCAATCATCGTACCTATAGCACTTATTATTTCTGCCCAATCTGTAGGTTTTAGTTCCATAGAAACCCTTTTATCTCTTCATCAATAAAATATCTACTCTTATTATTTTTACTTTATTATAATTCGTTAAAACGATATCACCTCCAACTCCCGCGGCAAGATCTCCTGCACTTCTACCGAGCCCGCCACCAAATGATAACCATGCAGCTTTGATGGCAAGTCACGCTCGGCTGAACGCCACTTAAATGGTCTGTTTTTATCAAAATAATCCAGCAATTCCGCGTTCAAAAAATGGTCGCGCGGCAGATCCACCGAACCGTCCTGATTGACAACCAGTGCTATCGACAAACCCGATGTCACGCCATCTTCGTTTTTGGCATACGCCGCCGTCACCAGATGAACCATTGGCTCAAATTCTAACACTGACTGATCGCTCGCTTCCACCTGTGCCTGGCTGCGACGTGCTAGCTGCTGATTGATTTTTGTTGTCAATTTATCAACACTATCCTTACCATCACCAACACGACAGTAGTCGCAACCATCCGCCGCCTCGACATATTCCAGCAGCAAATCCATATCGACGTCAGCGTCTTTAACGCCATGCTGCGACAATTGCTCCACCATTTCATGCAGCGCACCCAGCAAACTATAATCATTCACATTTCTGGCAGCATCACCGATACGGATGATGGCGCGAGCGATGGTAACGGTCTTGTTTGGCTTGTTTATACATTCTCCTGAAGCTATCTCACAGCTCTTTATCAACATACTTATACTCGCCAATCATCAGGCGTTGCCTTAGCGTAATCACACATACCGATCGTCTCAAAATGCTTCTTGGCGCAAGCAATTTTATGCAACTCGTCTTCGCGCTCACCGCCATTTTTCGTCTCACGCACCATATATACTTTTTCTACACCATTGACTTCTTTGACAATTGCCCAATCTGGGTTGTAGTCACCAACTGGCGTCGGTATCGTAAACTTCGACGGCAGCTTGAGGAATAGTTTGATATCTTCACGACTGTCCAAATATTCGGCAAACTTTTGTTCAGTCGCCGAATCCAGCACCAATCTATCTGTCACTGTTTTTTGTTGATTCTTAACTTGATACAGTCGATCAATAAAACGTTCGACTTCTTCATCACTATCTTTTTGGAAATTGCGAAGTTCATAATTACGCTCACCCATCTTTTCATACTCAACGCCGTCTACCACAACCTGCGCCAGTACCGACTTAATTGCACCCTTCACCATTTGCACATAGTCGTAAGGGTTTTTCAAGAATTCATGTAGCCGACCACTACCAATCAAAATGTCAACAATTGTTCGTCGAGTGAGACCAGTGCTATCCTGTAATTCAGAGATGATATCCGGCAGTTCAAACGTTCCCGCCAAGTCACGGGTTGCTTCACCGACCATACCATCGTTATGAACGCCGCCACGCTTCAAAAGCACTCTATGCCTTTTCACCTCAATTCTTAACGGCTTAAGCTCAGGCTTGGATTTAATGACACCAATGGCCGCCATAATAATCTGACCGTTATCAAATACCACACGGTACGTCGTTTTATGTGAAATTCGCTTCCACAATTCCTCAAGTAGTGGACTATACAAAACCTCTTTATTGGGACGAATCTTCTCTTTTTTACGCGCATCCTTAACAAATTTATCAATCTTACAGCCCTCGATAATATCGACCACCTCGGCATGATATTTTTGCAGATCTCCAGGCAGATCAAGCGTAAAGCCAATATTATTCGGTGCGAAATTCGCCAGTACTCGACCCTCGTCATCAATCATGCTGCGACACCGCAAACATTCCCAAATCTCATTTGAACTCTGATGTCCCAGCGTGCTACTTGGATCATCGTGCAACGCTATTCGTGCGAACTCACTACGCCGCACAAAACCAATCTTAACACCAGCTTTCTTATATTCCTTTTGTAAGTTATTCGCAAAATCGCGGTACGATTCATTAGCGACCACCATCAGCTGATTGATCTGCCCGTCAAACACTCGCGTGCCATCCTGGCGCACTGGCAGACGCAAGCCCCGTCCAATCGTCTGTCGGCGATCATTTTCACTACCGCTCTCGCGCATCATACAAATTTGAAACACATTCGGGTTGTCCCAACCCTCTTTCAATGCCGAGTGACTAAAAATAAACCGTACTGGATTTGCCTGGTCAAGCAGTTTTTCTTTACCTTTCATAATTAGGTCATAAGCCGACTCATCTTGTGCATTGCCTTTGCCCTCTTTGCTATCGACGAAGCTTGTTTTGCCGCCTTTGCGCATCTCAGCAAAATATGCTTTCCGAACTTCACTTGGATCTTTAGGCATAATATCTTCGTAAAAACGGCTCTTTTTTCGCTCCTCCTGATACAGCTCATCAAACCAGCGGGCAAATTTTCCGTCAACCATATTGCCGTCAGCATCATATTCCAAATAACTTGCCACCTTATCAACAAAAAATAGACTCAATACCTTAATTCCTTGATCGCGCAGTAAATATTCTCGCTTAATATGCTCGGCAATAGTCACGCGAATCATTTCGCGCATAACTTGATCTTCGTTACCGCCCCAATTTTCACCAAGCATTAGGACCCCTTGCGACCCAACTTCCACACTCGCTGGAACCGTCGAAATTTCATTGATGATATAACCTTCATAAATACTATTACCGGTGCGAATATCCAGTTTGTCGTGATGATTAACCCATAGCGGCTTTCGCCCAACATTACCTTTTTTATCGCGGACCAACACTTCAACATAAGCTTGGAGCTTCGGTGTATTGCGTACATCAATAAGTTTTATATACGGCTTAGCATCGCTACCCTCTTGCTGTGCATTTGCCACCACGATGCTTTTCACCAACTTCTCTCGGTGAGCATCAACTGGATCAAGCCGATACATCATATTGTAGTCGTGAGTATGCGTGGCGCTATAACGCAATGTACACATCGGGTTCAAATCATTAATCGCGCTCGTCGACAGTTCACTCTCCATTTTTTGTGGCTCATCCATGATGACAATAGGATTGACGGCAGCCAAATATTCAATTGGCGCAATACCATTTAGCTTATCGCGTTCTTGATGAATCACTCGCGTGTTCTTATTGCCGCGAATTGCATCAATTGTCATAACCATAAACTGCGTCATAGTGCTGGTAGCATAACTCTGTACCACCTCTGGATTTTTACCATCATACACCGACACTTCGTACGGACTATACCCCATCTCGCGCATGAAATGCTCGCGCATACTGTCAAGGCTACTTTTCACACCCTCTTTGATAGCAATGCTCGGCACGATGATAATAAACTTCGAAAAACCATACAATTTCGCCATTTCCAGTGCTGTGCGTAAATATACATAGGTTTTGCCAGTACCTGTTTCCATCTCAACGCTAAAGTTCATACCATTCAGCTTTTCAACCGGAGCGATACCGTTGTCGTTTTGTATAGACTTCACATTTTCTAATATCGCGTCATCATCAAGTAGTAGATTATTGCCAATTGCACCAATTTCATTGAAAAGTCCAACCTGGTCGCCATACACTGATCTAGACCGTAAAACTGTATCAAACGCATCGGCATCATCAGGCTGACCATCGAAAACGCTCGTAATAGCACTGATAGCTTGCAACTGGAACGATTGATTGGAATCGTATTTAATTTTCATGATTTACCTCTGAATAATACACTATGTTGTAATTTTAACTTGACTTTATATTCTCTCTCATGTATTATGATAATGGAAGTGCCGTTCAACTGATTAGTCCCGTCCATCGGGTGCGTCTCGCAAGAGTAGGTTGGACGGCTTTCTTGTATGTAGATTGTCATTTCGGCCACCTTTGTAAGCTCACTATTTTGTGAGATAGATAATTATAATATTCACTAGCATCTGATTTTCTCTGCAATTTACGATTACTGATGCTCGCACAATAGTCTGCCAACTGAAGAAGATTATTCTTGTGAGAATCTTGAGTTTTAAGCTTTTTTATTTTATCACTCTCATCTGTCTTAAATTTATTCTTTAGATATCTCTTCAGTTCTCCAGCGAATGTATCGCCACCGCTCTTATCAATAATTAGTCTGGCATTGTCCAGATATGGCATAGCATTGGTGAGTACCATATGGCAAGCATATTTATAAAAAGATTTCTTATCATTAAATCCATCCCCCCAGAGCTTAGAAGGATCTTTGTCAATCGCAACTGTCGCAATAGTAAAGCTATACGGGCTAACCGCCTCCAGAAATTTGAATCTTTTCTGTCTAGAATTTCGACTATAGTGAAATTCATAATTACTATCTAACCCTAGCTCGGTTCGCAATAAATCTATGCGCTTATCACAAGCCAAGGCTTCTTCTTCATCCATAAAAATAACCACACTAACTACTAAAAACTGCGAAGAGCCTTTGTCTGTCATGCGTCCAGTATCGCCAGATTCATCCAAGAAAACCAGCATCATACCGTCCACAATTCCACATCATAGCTTTTACAAGTTTGGACCAGGTTGGTTTTGAGCTGGTTATCGCCCTGGAAGGCGTCGTCAAGGATGACAAATTTGCTTGGAGCCAGGTCGGTGATGATAGCACGCAACTGTTCTAGCATCGGTTTGGTATGTTCGTTCAGATATAGCACCGGCTGGCCTTCCGTCGAATCACCTTCGGCGACGACTTGATGCACATGAAGTTCATCGACATCGACGGTTTTAGTCCGCGTAGTCAGCGGCAAGCCCATTTTCAAAAGCACTTCCACCAGCAAATCTTCCTCGCTAGCATTGTCATTACTACTTTCGCACATCAGGTCCAGGCGGGCTTGTAGTTCGGTCAAATCGCCCGTCGGCGTACTTTGCCACTTAGTAAAATTAGTGTCAGCTAGTTTGTAAGTGCGATATCCAACGTCCAGCGGGGTATCACGCTCAGCCAGCTTGTCAGCAAAGTCAGCCTTAATCTTTTCGCCCGCCCGATTGATACGCTCGCGGGCAATATCACTAATCTTTTTATAGCCAGCCTTAAACGCTTCGCTCTTTTCGTCGGTCGGCTCAGGCAGCTGCACCATGATGTACTTACGATTACCGCCATCTTCGGCATTGAGTTGCATGACGGCATGAGCGGTGGTGGCAGAGCCGGCGAAGAAGTCGAGGATAATACAATCATCGTCACTTAATATATTTGCTAGATACATAACCAAACTAGATGGCTTGGGAAAATCAAATGGAATATGCAATTTTCTAAGTTCGTTAGAACCAAGAGTATTCTGGAAATCTTCGCTAAAACTTTTTGGCAGAAGCCCAGTGCTTTCCCTATCTTTTAAATAGAGCTTTGTGTAAACATTCCAACGAGCTTTTTCACCAGTATCATCATCTAGTAAAGGAGATGTCGACGTTTCTTTAAACACAAGAATATTATTTTTTATTCCCTCTTTTAACTTAGCCTCACTCCATCTCCACGGCATATTATTTGGCGTATTTACTTTTTGTCCGTCAGGGGTCATTATAGGATATCTGGATCCTCCATGTTTTAAGGCTGCTTGGTATAACCCGATTTCTTTATAGCGACCCTCCTTATCTATCTTATTATAAGATTTTATCTGCTCGTCAGTGAGTGGTGTCGAGAATGGTTTTATATAATTTATATTACGAGAAAAGCCAACAATATAATCTTGTACACGGGGAAAATGTTGTGCCATTATTACTTGATTTTTTTGTTATCCTCGTAAAGATTGGCAATTGATTGGCTTCGCCAAAAATTTCTGACATCATTCTTTGAAGATTAGTCAGCTCTGTATCGCCTATACTCACAAATATCACCCCGTCATCAGTCAACAAATTGCGCGCCAACTTCAAGCGCGGGTACATCATATTCAGCCAGTTGCTGTGATAACGGCCAGTAGTTTCGGTGTTGGTACTAATCTTTTTGTTGCCTTCGTCCACCTGCTGGCTAAACTCCAGGTAGTTTTGCAAGCCTTCCTTGAAATTGTCCGGATACACAAAATCTTTGCCGGTATTGTACGGCGGATCGATGTAAATCATCTTGATGCTGTTGTGATACTGCTTTTGCAGCACTTTCAGCACCTCGAGGTTATCGCCCTCAATGAAAATGTTGTTGGTCGTGTCCCAATCTTTGCTCTCGTCCTTGGCGGGTCGGAGCGTCGCAGTTGTTGGCTCTTGCGCTGCCCGTAGCGCCTGCTTCTTGCCTGGCCAAAATAACCCAAACCGCTCATTCGGCTCGCCAGCATCTTCCGCCAGCAGCTCCTTCAACTTAACGACATCCACCTTGCCATCCGCAATCGCCTCCGGCACTAGCTCCTCCAGCTGTTTCGCTAGGTTAGTGCGGAAGTTGGGAGAAGTGGATGGCAATTCATTCACACTATTATCCATATCTTGATTATTAATGCTTACTCCAGTTATTTGACTATAATTATATCACTTTTGAGGTCACTGCTCGATATCCAGATTGATGACATTTTGTTCACCGAAAAAGGAGTTTGCGTCTTGAATAATACCCTGACTTTTATCGCCTTCGTTATAAAAAAAGAAATATAGGTTGCATTCTGCACGTGACCCGACAACATACATCATTCTTCTAGTGTATTCTTGCAAACCCTCTATATCGGATGAGCCACCTTTGGGATTTTGTTTAAACACATTTTCATAATTAGCTCCTCTATACCAATTACCGTTATCAACAACCCCCACAATGTTTCTATAAGCAAGCCCCTTGGAGCTGTGCTGGGTGCCAAATTCACTATATGAACTGATCATCGTTTTTATCACATTAACAACTTCAGTAATTTTTATGTTTTTAAGTAAATTAAACAAAACTGGATTTCCTGTTGATAATTCTTTATATTTATCGCCCTTTTCAAACCATTGTTGATTTTTCTCGCCAATATCAATAATTTCACCTATAGTTTTGTTAGTTTCTATACTATCGCGCAACTGCTGACGAATATTTCTAAGCTTCTCCAACTGTTGTTTTTCTTTTATTCTCCATTTATATTTCTTAGCAATTTCAAAAAAATTATCTTCTTCGTAGATATCTGCAAATTCAACCAATCGAATAACATAATCCAGTAGAGGGCAGCGATACTCCTCGTTGGTAATCGCTTGCTTATTAAAATAACCCAATCTATCAAATTGAACAGGGAAGTATATTTTAACCGTTTTAAGATTCCATTCAGGGTCGTAAGTACCCCTAGCTTTAAGTTCATCAATCACCTCGATCAATGTTTTATCGTTAGTGATTATGTCCTTTGCCTTAACTTTTATCTGTTTAATAATCCAACTTGGTTGATCGTAAAGGTTGTATAAGTTTTCATATCCAGCGTGCTTAGCTAATAGTTTATGTGTAAGAAACAGGCAACGATAACGAGGACAGTCAACATCTGGTTCAGGAACTTCAATCTTGTTAATTTCATTAATAACCTTTTGCACACTAGAGCGTTCGGTAGAATAAAAGAACTTTACATTGTCACCTTTATAGTCCTTCATCACACCAGCAGACCGTTGCTTGACGCCGTCTGTACGTATTTTATTGCAAAAATCATTTAAAATCCTCAGACAGCTTCGATAATTATCTTTTTTAATAATTTCGGTGGTTTTCCAGTTTGGCTTTAATCCATCCATATTGTTATAAATCTTTTGCATTTCATCGCCAAATAAGCCTATAGTTAGTTGATGATGGCTTGTATCAGCAATCTGAACATAATCAAATAGTATATCCAAGACAGACTGATGCGTATCCTGATATTCATCAATAAATATATAGTCATATTTTAATTTGGTTATTCTACAAAGCAATTTATGAGACTGGAACATTCTACTAGCAATGATTAATACCTCATCATGAGAAATTACACCCTTTTGTAGATTTAGGAATTCACCATAACTAATACCTTCTTGAAAGCTATTTTCATTGAGGGGAATATTATCATAATTGATAATTTTACCATCATCAATAGACTCTATCAGTGCACGCTTTATGTCCGATTGATATCTTGCAATTTGGCCCCATATAAACTTATGAATGGTCGATGCAATATTTTGATCACCCCGCGAAAATCGTTTGTTCAACTCATCAGCTGCCGCATTAGTATAAGTAATACAGGCAATTTTAGCAGATTTATTGTTTTTAAGAATAAATGTAATCGCCTCGCCTAGTGAATATGTCTTGCCACTGCCTGCTCCGCCCTTCAATAAGAAATTCTCGTGCCTTTCGATAGCATCCGCAACTCCAGAAGGTAAATCTATTCCTTTGCGATCCACTTTAGACCTTCCATGATATATTCTGGCACTTTTATTTTTTGTCCTGATTTTTCATTTGCATTAATAATATCAATAGCAAACATTGCTTTTGATTTGATATAAGCCTTTCCAAACTTAAAGTCAATATCAGTCGAACTATCAATTTTCTTTTTTACGCTATTTACAAATTTTTTATTATTGGATTGATCTATAATCCAATCTTTATTTAAATATGCAAAAGAGTCTTCAAAAGTTCGAGCACAATAACCATTTTCTTCTTTTTGGGTTGTAAGTCTTATATTGCCACTTGAGCTGAGAATATATCCTTTATCACTAACCGAAAAAATCAGCCTATCATATTGCATATCTCTAATTCTATCTATAGTACTCTTGTTGGGTTCTTGAGTTTTAGGCAAGAGCTTTTTTAGGGTTGGATTGGTAGTATCGTCTGCCTTATCGCTACTGCACGCCTGGAGTTGCCCTGATTCACCTTTCTTAGCATAATCCATGTCTGTAATCATTAATGTTTTAATGCCAAGTAATTTAATTAGATCACCAAAAATATACATATAGTTGCCCACATCAACCACTGACACGTATTGACTGAGTAATTTCTGCTGATTTTTCTCATCTCTATCGTGTAAATCCATAAAATATGGTATTAAAATACGCTCAGTATCACCCTCAACTAAGATTAGTTTGTCGGCAAAAAATAATTCCGATCTATGTACAGTCAAGTACTGCCTGATAAAGCTTTCATATTCAGAGAATTGACCATGGTAAGCTTGACTAATTTTAACAGCCTTCACGCTGTCATTGTCCCTTTTCATAAGCACCATATCATCAATCTCTTTAAACTGAGATACGAAATGAGGTGAGTGTGTTGTAATAAATGTAGTTGTACGAATATCTTTTGTATTATCTGTTATAAATTGCTTGATATGATTAGCGAAAACATATTGCATTTGCGGATGGGTATGAGCTTCTGGCTCTTCAATATAGATAATATGTTCGAGCGCAGACATACCCGATGTGTTATTCTGCTGTATTTCATCAATTATCATTCTGAGTTTAATAATAATTGCATACATATTCATATATCCAAGCCCGCTTCGGGTCTCAGGAAGACGATTATTACCCTCCCCGTAATACACCTTGGAGTTGCCATAGCCTAAAATAGAATTCATTGCAATATTTGATCGCACTGAAATATTACCAGCATCCTTACCTTGAATAAACTCTTTAATGTCTTTAATGACAGTAGAAAACACTCCATTGCCACCATTTTTACCGTTATATTGCTGAGTCAGAAGATCATCCGTTTCGATAATGCTTTGTTGTAACTGCCTAAAAACACCCCCATCAACCTTCTCCTTCACATAAGATTGAGCATACTTAGATAAAGTGTCTTGACCGCTTTCTCTTCGTATATCATTAGCCACTCCGCGTTTAGCTGATATGGTATAAAGTTTAATAAGGTTCTGCAGCCCGAAAAACTTTTGATCAAAATCTCCTGATTGATATTCTCTTGTATTATCACCTTGAATTGCTACACACTCTACAGTCATATAATCTCTTGAAAATTTTGACAAAAAATCTACTGCCTCTACCTCGGTATTATTCAACTCTTGACGAAGTTCTGGTATTTTATCAACGTTAAACTTTTTTATAATTTTGATAGTTACGCAATCCCCACCGTCGAGAGAAAGAATTGGTAATCTAGATATGTCGCCACTATCGTCAGAATAATCAATCTTCACTTCAAGCGATATCGCAGCATCGTTAAGTAGCTTTATTCTATCATTATCACTCATGGCAGGATCTAGCGTTAGGGCAGTGATAATACTCTGTCGAACATCTAAAGGAATATCATCAAATCCAGCCTGCTTCAAATCATTATTCAAGACATCATCTAATAAATCAAGAAGTGATGTTTTAGCTGTATTATTACGACCAACTAGTACTAAAAAATTATCTTCATCTGTCGAAAAATCTAATCGAAAATCTTTCATGAGACGATAATTTTTGATTGATATATTTGATATGTGCATTTATTTCCTTTGCAATATGTTAAATTGAATAGCAAATAGCTCCATACGCTCAATTTCACCTTCAGAAGCTTGCTGTGCTAGGGCTATTTTATCGGATATTTGCTCGTCCATTTTTTACTCTTTATTAGATTCTGTCATCTATCTGTTTAGAATTATATCACGCCAAAACCATGCAATGGCAGCACACAAAATCTGTCAATAGTTTTTTGATAAAAAATGCATTCAATTTTTACAGATGTAAGCCGTGGATAAAATACGCTTATGCTATTGACAAAATACCAAAACTATTGACTTAATTATAATCCTATGCTATACTAGTTATGTTAACGTACCAGGTTGTATGCATTAACCCTCGAAGTGTCCTCATGGGCACTTCTTGTTTTCTATAGAAACCTTATCGCCCTGTCACGTATTTTACTAAAATTCCGATACGAGTCGATTGAATAAGCGGTCACGATGATACTTTCCGAGCTTAAAGAAGCACTCTTACCCACTAGCGGTGACAGAATAACCACAAAATCGTGTTCTTCTAGCCACAAGTATAATCTGTCACCTTTGATATTCTCAGCCCAAAATGCTATCACCTCAGGCTGTTTGTAGTTATCAAGAATAGCGCGCACCCATGGTAATTTACTAGCACGATCGTAATCCATAATCCTTAGCCTGTTCCCTCTAGTTATTATATGGGTAAAGCCATATGTCAGCTGCAAGTCTTGCCAATTAGGATCTGGTTTATTATTTACTATAACTCGGTGACCATCGACAACTGGATTATCTGAATTTATAAAATCTCTATTGAATACTTCTAACAGCTCCTTTAGGTCTTCATCGTAAGAGCCTCTTAGATTAAGAGGCGATGGTAGCCAGTCTGGATACATCTACCTTTTTGGCTCCCACATGAGTATGTTTATTTTTTCCGAACTATAGGGAGTACCGCAAATTAACTTTTGCCCAGAACGCTGTTCTATGTGTGCTATAAGTTCTTTTTTTGCACTTGATTCCTGTTTTTCCTGCAGCTTATTTGCATACATAACAGCACCAGTAAACAAGTCGGCCATTTGAAGACCGATGACCTCATGTGAGCGTAAAGGTTGTGCGAGTAGTGAAGCATTGTGTAGCCTGCCCGTATTCCTTAGGTAGCCTGCAAGTTTCGTAGTCCTTATGCCAGACCAAGCGTCTTTATAGTCAAGAAAAAGACGCATGTCACCGTATCTTTTTTCTGCAATAGTCCTGACAAGAATATAGGTCATTGAATAATAAAAGTCATCTCGAGTCTTATTATAAGTTTCATAATCAACAATTGATTTATCGATAACTACCGCTCGATAGTTTACCTGTTCAACAGCGAAAAACACATCGATCAGCTCCTTGTAATAATCAAGTTTCGCTGGGCTTACCTTCGTCCATTTAATCTCTCTATGCGAAGCTATATCGTGCTTCTTTTTGACTGTTCTAATCGCATCGGTAAACAGAGAAAGCTGAGGTACGCTGAGCCAAAGCGCGCCAAGCACCATAGTATTGTTGTTTGGATCATCAGTATGACCAGATTCGTCTATATATACATTGGTTGCGCTAAAAAGCGTTTCTACGTTTTCCATATCTATAATTATACAATATTTACTTGTGAATTAAGCTACCGACTGACTTATCGTGAAAATTACCAACTTTCTGCCATTTTTCACGGTAAGTTGCTTATTGTATGGCAAATTCTATAGTAAATAGTCTCTCGGTAATCACCCCGCCCTCAGACGCTTGCTGTGCTAGGGCTATTTTATTTGAGATTTGCTCATCCATGCTGTCTTCAAGGTCATACTTCTCGCGGTTGAGGGCGCGGACTTTTTTGCGCAAAATTTGGACTTCGCTGGCAATTTTTAGACGAGAGGCGGCGTCGCCCGCTTGGCGCTCTTGTTTTTGCAAGTCTCTGATTTTAGCGTCAAGCTTATCGACTTTCATTTCGTATTCAACAATCTTGTCTTTGTATTGACGCTCCAGCAGGTCTTTTTTATCAAGGTAAGCGTCAGTGTTGCGACCCTTGACTTCCTCTTGGCGTTCGGCAATTTGCTGAGTCAGGTGATTTTGCAACACTTCTGTAGGGGCAACTGCTTTTTGGTTGCTATCAGCAGCGTATAGCTCGAGGATCTTGCGGCAAGTCTCCGTATCAAGCAACATACCGTCTTCTGTCTGCGCTGACGCCAAAATGTAACTTTCGCTCATATCCGAAGAGTCTATTTTCATCGGAAAGGTTACCTGCTCGACAATCATCGTGCCGTGTGTCCCGATCAGTTTTTTAACCTCAGAAGCAACTCGATCAGATTGACCAATATCAAAGATAAGTTCCGCTGGAGGTGTTTGTGCAGTCTTTGCACTGTGGCGCACATATTCAGCTAAATCATCGGCGTATTTATACTGCCTGGCATGCGGTAAGCGTTCGGTTTTATAGAAATATGTTCCGGATTCGATATCTTTTTCTGGCGCAGTTTTTAGATCAAAAACATGCTCGTTTTCAAATGACGCCATACCGCGCAATACATACCGTGTTAAACCCATGAATAATCGTTCGAATCGCGTAAAAGCTTCTTCGGCTTGTTCGTCATAACGACGAAAACGATCTTGTACATGAGGGTCAAGCCCTTCAAAAATCCGCGTACGCGCCGCTTGTTGCTCAGTATCAATTTCTGACTTAAATTCTTCTTGCAGTTTTTCAAACCGTTGGCTAATCTCATCATCGGTGCGACACGTATTCAATATGTCGCTAATTTTCTTTTCAAAATCCAGTCCGCTTTCAATCGCACCGAGCACATCATTACTAGCACCGAAAGTGCTTTTAAATAGACTAAATTTATAAGTCAACAGTTCAAGAATTCGCTGCTCGGCAATATTACCTTGATTGCTAAAATTCACCACCACGACGTCGTATTTTTGCCCCATACGATGGACGCGCCCAATGCGCTGCTCAACGCGTTGCGGATTCCACGGTAGATCGTAGTTGATCAGCATGGAGCAAAACTGCAGGTTAATACCCTCGCTAGCTGCTTCGGTTGCAATCATAATTTGCATTTCAGGTTCTTTAAATTTATCAATTAACGCTTTACGTCGATCAGCCGATTCTATACCAGTAACAACATCAGAATCTTTATTATCTATCAACCACTGACGATAAATTGCAGTGCTTTCCGGCGAGTTATTTTGTCCATTGAATAGGATAATCTTGCCATTATAGCCCTGCTTTTTTAGCGTTTTGGCGATATAGTTCTGCGTCAAGGTTGATTCGGTAAAGATAATTGCTTTGCGAGCAGCTTTTGATTCCAGTGCATTAAAGCCGACATTGATCGCTTCGACCAATTTTTCAGCCTTGACGTTTTCTTTGATAGAATCAGCAAAATCCGCGTATGATTTTAGTTCGTCAATTTCAGTCTGAAACTCGGCGCGCTCTTTGGCTGATTTGATTATATAGTCATCGTAAGCGCCAGTCTCCTCAAATGCCTCAATTTCTTCATCGTTCAGATCACCCAGCTCATCAATCAAGCCACCGCGGTTATCGCGAACCTTACCCGCAGCGTACTCTTCCTCCATGCGCCGTACAATATTCCGGAGTGTACTGGCAACTGCGAACGTAGATGAACCGAGGCGTTTGCGAAGAATCAAAGCCGACAAATGACGCTGAGACGACGCGAAAGCATACAGCTTGTCACGATGTAGGTAATCATCCACTAGCTCATATAACTTCCGTTCATCGCCTGACGGTTCAAAACAAACAGTCTTAGCAATGCGATCGGTGTATTTAATATATTTCTTGACCTCTGAGCGTAAGGTACGCTTGGCGATTTTACTCATGCGTGAACGAAGCTCGTCAAGCGCAAACGGATGATTTGACTTTATATAGCGCTGACGAAAAACATCAAGCTTATAAAAATACTTAGGGTCGACGACCGAGACTAAACCGTATAATTCTTCGAGTCTATTCTGCAGAGGTGTGGCTGTGAGGAGCAGCGATTTTTCAGAACCTTTGGCAATATCAGAGACCGCATTAGCGATGCCCTTTTGGTTGTTATAAAAATTCCTTAGCTTATGCGCTTCATCAAGAACTAGCAAATTCCAGCCATTTGAAAGTTTTAGTGAGTGACGATTTGCAAATTCGTAAGAGCAAATATAAATACCGTCTTTCTCGATGGTTCT
The DNA here is from genome assembly GCA_963456685.1 of uncultured Candidatus Saccharibacteria bacterium. GTDB lineage: Bacteria > Patescibacteriota > Saccharimonadia > Saccharimonadales > Saccharimonadaceae > Saccharimonas. The sequence continues at coordinate 92,721 of CAUOPB010000001.1, forward strand.
TTTTGCCTTCATCCATTTGGCGTCAACAACGGTTGTCGATAAATTAAACTTTTCCTGCAGTTCCTGCGCCCACTGCTGACGCAAACTTGATGGTGCGATGATGAGAATTTTTCGCTTACGCTCGGCGTAATATTGCATAATAACGATACCCGCCTCAATAGTTTTGCCAAGGCCAACTTCATCTGCCATGATAATACCGCGAGCCGTTGGCGAGTTTAATGCAAATAATGCCGCGTCAATTTGATGCGGCGTCGGAATAATCTGAGCATCAAACATTAGACCAGACAACTTAGCAACATCATCGTTAGCATAGACGCGTTCAAGCTCATGGGCAATATACTTTGCCTGATAATCAGAGGTAATCATCAAGGTTATTATAACATTTTCTAGTCAATGGCTCGAAAGGACTGTTTGGTGATCAGTAAGTGGTTAATGAGCGGTACGCCAAGCAACTCGCCAGCAGATTTAAGACGATCAGTCGTTACTATATCCGCTTGGCTTGGCCTCAAGCTCCCGCTCGGATGATTATGCGCCACGATGATACTGGCCGCACGGTCGGCGATAGCGTCGGCGAAGACCTCGCGCGGGTGCACTAGGCTGGCAGTCAGCGTGCCGATGGTCACTACCCGTTTGGCGATCAAACGATTCGCACCATCCAGCGTCAGACAGACGAAATATTCCTGCCTTTTATCACGAATGTCGGCCAGCAGCTCGACCGCCTTTTCCGGCGAATCAATCACCGGGCGCTCGTCGTCCATCAAATAGCGCCGTGCCAACTCAAAATTCGCCAAAATCACCGGGATTTTCGCTTCGCCCAAGCCAATCACGCTCCGTAAATCATCATACGAAACATCACCGCCTTTTTGACGCAAAATTTTCAGCACTTCGCGTGCAATTTTACCGACATCCGCCTGTTTATTACCGCTGCCAATCACCGCCATCAACAGCTCCAAGTCGCTCAGCCGCGCCGTACCGTAACGCGCCAATTTCTCACGGGGACGGTCGTTGGGATGACGATCCTGTACTTTCATCATATACCCCGTGCTTTTATTATCCTCACTATGTCAGCCATATAGAAATAGTTACTCATAACATACCTGATGAGTACGCACGATTTTCCACCACGATCGTCCGTAACATAAACTTATCGTCTGCATTATCTGGTCATAAGCACAACAACTCACAACACGCTCTTCAAATGCATCTTTAGCTATCAACAGTAGCGAGTTGACTTTCATATACTTATTGTAACAGACCAGACTAAAAGCGCAGCGACATTTAGCACAACAAATTAGATGGCTTCGTTGTTGCCTATTCACTATATAATAGTAATATGACATAGCTATTTAGATTTTATATATCATAGCTCACAAGTAAAATTGCAATTTACATAATCTTCTCATACACTCCAGACAAATCCATACCGATACTAGAGCATATTTCGCAGAATCATACTATCACTAACAGTTCATCATTTTGTTCTTTGAATAAAATATAAACAACCTAATGTCCACAAAACCTTAAAATTTCACATCAATCATACTATTCTAGTCTCTCAAGCCTATCTCTATTCTTTGTCTTTCTGATACGAAAATTCCTAGAATCTAACAATATCTCATTACCACGCTTATCAAACCAAACCTCTAGGTAGGATTGTATATTGAGTATACTCTCAACGATATTCTCATTCACAGCCACACTTCCCATCATAGGAGTTGTAAGTGATACTTTATATTTACCGTGCTTTATGTCATTAAATCCAACAACCATCGCCGTGTTTTCGATTTTCATTTTTCGCATCAACAAAAACCTTTCCTCAAATTTTGTACTTGGATCAATATTTCTGCCTTGAATAGTAAATAGCTTAGTGTCCTCTTTGTCGGCAACCCTAAAGAACTTTGGATCGGTAAGATAGTCTAAGTTTCTGAGTTCTCTGACTATTTTCACAAATATATTTCTCTCTTCAACAGACAGATTATCATAGATTAATTCACTTGCTATCATGTCCATAAATCGGTCTTCTATACACCCCCAGTCCGTAGCAAGATAAAAAACCAGCGGATGATAATCCTGAAGGGATTTCATCGCTTTACTCTTCGTAATCTTTAATAGCTCGCATACTCGAGACGTATTTGCATCTTCCTTCATAATCAGAGGAGCAAGACTCTTTAATAAAGTAACGATTTCACGATCTACATTCATCTTTACATATTCAGATATATCCTTATTGCGAGAATGATCAATTTTATTTTTTACCACCTCATAAGAATAGAGAATTATAGGTATCGATAGGAGGCTTGCACTCAAATCTAACAGTAAATCAGATAGCTTCTTAAGCACTATAACGTCATCCATCATAAAAGAGGTCAAAAATAATACTACACCCAACGCGACCGCCAATATATACGGAATGTTTGCAGATACTTTTACCAACCGCCTTACGATATTTTTTATCATTTCTTTCATGTTCATATTTATAATATAAATCTTGTTGGTATACTACGACACCTACCACACACTAAGTCTACCTTCCCGCCTACTGCAAGCCACATAAACTGCTACTGCACCAACCAATTTTGTCAGCCACGAAGTAACACTGGTACTGCTATCATTTGAGATTTTATTATTTTCTGGATTTAGCCGGCTATCATCAGTCCATAACGCCGCTAAGGGATGAGCAAAAGCAACCTTATGTAGTTTTTCCGCCTGGCTGCCGCTATTATCATTTAGTTGGCAATCCAGGTCATTATCATTATTCATTTCTATTTGATCCGTATAGTCCGCAGTTGGTTGGCTGTTCAGACTGCCCACCTCGCTGCTAGCATGCTCATTCCTCAAATCAACGTATATTGTGTCGTTTTCGTTTGGTTGTGTAATTCTTGTTTGCTGAGCTTTTTGACGTACTGTCTTGCCGTCTTCAAAGTCCGTTTGATTAATCAATTGGTTTGATACCTCATCTAGCTTAGGCCATAGTTCAGAGGTTTGTCTCTCGTTATGTTCTTGCGGGCTGTTCGATGTCTCATCCAGTTTAGGTAATAGTTCATAATTTAAAGACCTGCTCGGTGGCAACACTGAATTTACCATCTCATCCAATTTTGGCCATCGCTCAGAGGACCGATCAGAACGCAATTGAATATTTATCTCAGTAGTATTTTTCGGCTCCAGGTCTTGCTCAATATTAACTTTTGGCGTTAGTTCGTTCTGCTGTAAAGTCGGCAAGTCGTTACCACAATCTATTGGTACTACCTCGCGTTGCATAAACTTCTTCCTATGGTTATTAGCAGAACTTTCTTCCCGGTCAACTACAAAGACTTCATTTTCGCTAGCCCAACCGGCAGTTTCTACGGGCAATTTTACAGCAGGAGTATTTGCGACCGTTTCTACCTGCTTTGTCTGATTAAACGCACTATCGCTGTAATGTATATTAGAATTTTTAACAACTGCTTTTTTTGACGGCGCACTTTCCTTCTCGGCAAGCTCTGCGGCTGAATCCTCTCCATCTGATGTATTTTGTACAGCGTTTACCGGTCGAGTTTCCGACAGGTTTTTTTTGAAATAATCAATAGATTCAACCGCGGAAGGAGAGCTAACATTATCCTTTTTATCGTCAGCTAACGGGTTTTGCTTATCTATCGACGGATTTTTCTTAGACTCCAACGACGTCTCAGCTGAGACTTCAAAATCTGTTGATGAATCACTATTAGGCTTAGTTGTAATATTTTTGGGAGTAGTTTTTTTAAGTAGATTATTCTCTGCACTAATAGGTTTTGGTTTTAGAGCTGGTGGCTCTTGCCTATTGTCTATTCTGTCGACCGCAGTATAAATCCCGCTGTCGGCTAAAGTATCATTAGCATCAATTAGCGTGCTTGATACTTTTTCTATCGCTGGCTCTTTCTGAGAGCGAGTTGTCGCAACAGTGCTGCCAGTATCCTCTGGCTTAGAAATTTGAATCGCCTGATGAGTGTTAACTGACGAGATTTGTTCAGTTGTATTAACAGCTGACGACACCTCCTGGTCGGCACGTTTGTTTGAGCGCTGAGTTGTTTGGGCAGCGCGGTTTACTGTTGCTGTTTGCTGATTAACAAGTTTACCCGAGTCATCCGCTGCACGGTCTGCTGCTCGCGGTAATTCATATTGCTTGATGCGCTCATTGGTACTATCACTGTTGATTTGCGTATGAGACTCTTTCGATGCTTTAACAGCCGAACTGGAATTGGCCTCAAGATTAGCACTGCCATCATCGCTGCTCGTTGTTTTTTTCACTACATTAGCTATATGAGCTGTAGTCGATTTTTCTTCGTCTTTGCTATGTATTCTGTCGACTTCATGGTTCAAAGATTCTGAGTTTCTTGACTCTGCAAACTGAAGCAGCGCCGCAGCTGACTCCCTTTGTTTGTTAGACGTCCGAGAAGATGGTTGAGTGTCTGATAGCGGTTGGTCTTCGGGTTTAAATTCAGGCCTAGGTTCTGGTTCTGACTCAGGTTCAGGCGCACCTGAGCTGTCTTCTTCAGCAGCTGGCGGCTGTTCTCTACTAGTGTCATCAGGCGTCGGCTGTGCCCAGACAATCCTGCCTGGCTCTTCATCTTCGTCTTTTTGGAGTAATTGCTCTAGTGTACTGAGCTGCTTAGGTTGATCTTTGTTGTTTGATGCCATCATTTCTGCTTGACGTCTTTGGCAATCTTGCGCGAAAATGCAGCCAACACAGGCAATCGTTCCGAAATTTTGACACAATTCTGGATCAACTGGTGTTAACTTCTCTGAATTACCTTGACTGTTCGCGTCGCTCATCGCGGTGTCAAGCTTTTCTTCGCCGCCAGCCACCGCCACCAAATCAAAATCGTCCGCGCCAGCGGTAGTTGCCTCACTATCAATCCTCGTTGAAAAATCCTCATTTGCTGAACCGCCTATCGACGACGAAAATACATCAAATCCTTCGCCAGCCTCGCCTATTGTCGGCAGTTCCTCCAAAACCGGTGACGCCACCACCTCATTCATCGTTCAAAAAAGGTCTCCGTTGAAATATGTGATTCGTCGACGCCAGCGGCAGTTAGTTTTTGCCAAACGTCACGCACGAACGGCAAACTGCCGCAGACCAGAAAGTGCGCGTCATCCGGCGTTTCAGCGACAATCTTCGCCACCTCAAACCGCCCGTTATGCCAGCCGTCTCGTTCCTCAACCCGCTGGCGAGTACTAAACTTGTTGACCTTGATGGATGAGGCTGACAGCTCCTCCGAGAACACCATATATTTTGGCGATTTTTGACTCAAATAGAGAAAGGTCGGCTGCTTGGCGTCCGCCAAAATACTCCAAATCGGACTCAGCCCGCATCCCGCCGCAATGCCGACCAGCGGCCGCTCGGTTTGCGGGTTGAAATCGCCGTACGCCCGGCTAATGTGCAGCATATCGCCAACGTGACGCGAACACAAATAACTCGAAAATTCGCCGCCAACATTTTTCACGGTAATTGACATCAATTCCTCATGCGGGCGCGAAGAAATACTATAAGCCTTGCCTTCGCGCACCTGGCTACCATCGATAAACACCGTGATATATTGCCCCGCCATAAAGTCAAACGGCCGCGCAAAATACAGCGTCGTCACCTCAGGATTTTCCTGGCGCACCCGCACAATTTCGACAGTTAGTGAATCACGCATTCCTCGACATACCTTTCCATTATTTTTTGGGCGGCCCTAAATTCTTCGTCAGTGAAAGTGTGGTAATTGGCAAACTTCGGGCTAATGGTAGTACCGGTGCGAAAATGCTGCAAGGCAAATCGCTTAGCTCCTTTGACTAGCTCGCCAATCTTTTCAAAATCCGCTACCTCCAACTGCTCGCGGACGATGGTCGTTCGAAATTCATGGCTGATCCCTGAATCAATCATCAGTCGCACGTTGTCTTTGATCGCCGTTAGATCAATCGGCCGCGCCGCAATCTCTACGTATTTTTCCAGCGGCCCCTTGACATCCATGGCGATGAAGTCAATCGTCCCCTCCTCGACCATGCCGCGCACTATATCCGGATGCGTGCCGTTAGTATCCAGCTTGACGTCAAAACCCAGCTGCTTAATCATCCGGCACAGCACCGGCAAATCCTCGTTAACCGTCGGCTCGCCGCCAGAAATCACCACACCGTCTAGCCGACCAATGCGCGATTTCAGGAATATCATCGCTTCCTCAACTGGGATACTTGGCGCCAAACGCTCGGGCAGCACCAGCTCAGGATTATGGCAATAGCCGCAGCGCATATTACAGCCCGAGAGAAACAGCGCTGCCGCCACGTGCCCTGGATAGTCAACCAGCGACAGCTTCTGAATCCCACCGATCGACACCTTAAGCTGGGACAGCGACGGCGTTGGCTCGCTGATGTTCGGCGGCATCGTCATAATGCTCCCTCATGTCAAATTCAGCCTGTTTGCCATTGTTCCACTGAGCAACCGGACGCAAGAAACCGACTACCCGCGAGTAAACCTCAGTCGCTTCGCCGCAATTCGGACACTCTGGATGCTCTCCGACGATATAGCCGTGATTGGTGCAAATCGAGAAGCTTGGCGTGAAGGTAAAGTACGGCAATTTGTAGTTTTCGCAAATTGTCTTGACCAATTTCTTGAGTGTTTGTGGATCATCCATTCGCTCACCGAGGAAGAAGTGAATCACCGTACCGCCAGTGTATTTGGTTTGCAAATTATCCTGCAAATCCATCAGCTCAAACAAATCATCAGTGTAATTGACCGGCAAGTGGCTGGAGTTGGTGTAGAACGGATGCTTGACTGCCGCACCCAGGCCATTAGCAAAGTGTGCTCGATCAGGGAAGCTGGCTTTGTCAATTTGAGCCAAACGGTAGGTTGTACCCTCAGCCGGCGTTGCTTCCAAATTGTAATTATTGCCCGTTTCTTTCTGGTACTCCACCAAACGATCGCGCATGAAGTCAAGCGTCTTCTCGGCAAACGCCTTACCCTTCTCAGTACCAATATCAACGCCCAGCAAATTCAATGCCGCTTCGTTAGTACCAATCAAACCGATGGTTGAGAAGTGATTTTTCCAGTACTCGTTGAAACGCTTTTTAATATCGCGCAGGTAAAACTTGGTGTACGGATACAGGCTGATATCCGAATCGGTCAGCTGCTCCAGCACCTTGCGTTTGGTCTCCAGGCTGTCGCGCGCCATATCCATCAATTCGCCCAGACCCTTGAAAAACTCTTTCTCGTTCTTTGATTTCAGCGCCAGCCGCGGCAAGTTAATCGTCACCACACCAATTGAACCGGTCATCGGATTCGAACCAAACAGACCGCCGCCGCGATACTCCAGCTGGCGATTATCGATGCGCAAGCGACAGCACATCGAGCGCGCATCCTCTGGATCCATATCGGAATTGATGAAGTTGGAGAAATACGGAATGCCGTATTTGGCGCTAGCTTCCCAAAGGTTTTCAATGACCGGATTATCCCAGTTGAAATCCTTGGTAATATTGACTGTCGGAATCGGGAAGGTAAAGACTCGACCGTTGGCGTCGCCCTCAGACAGCACCTCCAGCAGCGCCTTATTAAGCATATTCATCTCTTCCTGATAATCGCCGTAGTTGGTATCCTGCATCTCGCCGCCGATAATCACCGGGTTGCCAGCCATGTGCTTCGGGCATTCCAGATCAAGCGTGATGTTGGTAAACGGCGTCTGGAAGCCAACCCGCGTTGGTACGTTGACGTTAAAGACAAATTCTTGCAGCGCTTGCTTGACCTCGTCATAGCTCAGCTTATCAGCGCGAATGAACGGCGCTAAGAGCGTATCAAAGTCAGAGAACGCCTGAGCGCCAGCCGCCTCGCCCTGCAGAGTATAGAAGAAATTGACCACCTGGCCCAGTGCCGAGCGGAAATGCTTAGCCGGCTTGGAAGCAACCTTGTTTTTAACGCCAGTGAAACCTTGGCGCAGTAAATCCATCAGATCCCAACCGACGCAGTAGACACTCAGTAAATTCAGGTCGTGAATATGCAAATCGCCCTCTTTATGCGCCCGGCCGATTTTCGGCGAATAAATCTTATCCAGCCAATAGGTCTTGGTAATTTCCGCCGAAACGTAATTATTCAAACCCTGCAAACTATAGCCCATGTTGGAATTTTCTTTGACTTTCCAGTCCAAGTTGTTGACGTATTTATCGATCAAATCGACGTGCGCATTGGAAGTAATTTCACGCAGTTTTTTATGCTGGTCGCGGTAGATGATGTAGGCCTTGGCGGTTTTCTTGAACTTGGAATCAATCAAGATATCCTCGACGATGTCTTGGATTTCCTCAACACCCGGCACGAGACGCGTCTGGCGAGCTTCTAACTGTTTAAGTACTTTATCGGTAAGCTTAGCAGCGGCTTTTTCGTCGAATTCGCCAGTTTCAGCGCCAGCTCGAGCAATCGCTTTAGTGATCTTGGAAGCGTCAAACTTCACTTTACGGCCGTCGCGCTTTTTGATTGTTTGATACATATTACCCTCCTGAATGCATCATTAAAACGCTCCGGATCTACCCCTGCGGAGCGACACTTAATCGTGTATTTGTTTTACGAAAACACCATATGTAGTGCTTACATACAAATGTACACCCAATATATAGTGCTAGTCAAGGTTTTTACATTGTATTATTTACATTTGCACAGTCAACTAGTTTAATCATATTCGCTTGGTAAATATCATCGCCCGATGATCGCGAGTTTGCGAGTTTTTTATCCACTCCCCAGCGCAAGTCATCAGATTCAAGCCTTCAGACACACCATCAGCTGGACGCATAAAACTATTCATATCAACATCAGATAGCTTAATTATTTGTTTTTTAACCACCTGGTAGCGCAACATTTGGCCGTTGCCGCGTTCAACACTGACTGTATCGCCAACATTTAGCGACTCTAGCTTATTAAAAATTCCCCCCAAAGTCATACCAGATGCGTGGCCAATAATAATAGATGCTCCCGGCTGCCCCGGCTTGACGCTGCCAGTATACCATCCTGTATCAAAAATATTGACAGGCGATTGCATTGAGCCGTCGGCATTAACGCTCATCGGCAATACTCGAGCTTTAACCCCTAGCTTCTCAATAGTAATCACTCTCGGTAAATCTGCAGCTACCTTGTATTTAGCGATGGCGTCGCCAGAAACTTTTGTTTCGTCTTTACCTTCATTGCTCCGTCGATCATTCGGGTCATCGCTGCGTGCAGCCACCGTCGCTGTATTCACAGTATCTTTTATCCGATTATTTAACAGCCAAGAGTCAACCAGTGAATATACCGAAACCAGCAAGAGAATCGACGCCGCAACACCAGATAATTTCTTGCGAAAATTACCGCTCATGATTTCTTTTAAGCGCCGCTTGGTGGAGCGTTTTTCACCGCCCATTTGGCTAGCAGCTGTTAGTTTTTCATAAATAATAAGCAAGCGAGCTGTCCGAGCCAGCTTTCTATTAATTCTCGTATAATCTCTAGGTTTTTTGTTTTGGAGAGACTGCTCTTTTAGACTTGGCGAGGCAGGCTGCACTGCGATATCCATAACTCGCTTCATACTCGGCTGGCCAGCAGCGCCCGCTACAACATCATTCACCAATCTGCGCCGCGGTACGACTACCCGGCCTCGTGCTTTTGGCAGTACCTCCAGACTACGAGCAACTCGTTCTCTTTGCGTCATTGCTTGCTTCATTATAGCTAACAGGCACGCCTCGCGTCAAACCGCTTACGGCGTGCCTGCCTCCAATCTTAATCGTTATAAGTCTTGGTTATTTCTTGCCAAAACTCTTTCGTTTTGCCATGAATAGCAGGATTGCTGCCGAAGCCACACCAACGATAGTTCCAGCCAGATTAACTGCTACATTTTCGCCGCCCGTATTTGGAGCCTTCGGACCCGTCGAATCATTCTGCGCCGTTAGTACAACATCGTTGCCATCGCCGCCGACATAGCTAATCTTGAAGGTTGCGCCATCCACAGCGAACTCTGCACCCTCGGGCAAACCATTGAATGTCCCTTGAACCGGAGCGCTACCGTTATTGTTGATAATCGTAAAGGTATCACCCTTCTTGATGGTACCGCCAGGCAGATATACCAGCTCTAATTTTGAAGAATTACCACCGTTGCTAAGCTGGACGCTCTGCGCAACAATCTGATCATAATGATCTTTGTCTAGAATTTCTGCCTTGTATACGCCAGTACCCTGCATAGAAAAGCTATTCAGTACAGTAATCTTACCTGGCGAATTGCCTGGAGCAACGACACCTGCCACACTAAGATCTTTTACCGTAGCATTACCACCAAACACGCCGCCTTCATCGACATAAACGTCAGAACGACTGCCGTTTAGCAAGACTGTCTCACCCTTTCTAACACTTACCGACTCATTAGGTTTATCACCGTCCAATTTTATCAGCTTAGCTTCGTGGGCATTACCGTGCTGGCCATTCGGCGTACCGCTAGTGTTGTCCGAAGACTCAACCAGCAGAGTTCCCTCGTTATCCTTGTGAGCGACTAATTTGCCAGGTCCGCTAAGTTTGCCGGTAATCTTTACTGTCATATTCGAAAGTAGTTTATATTCAACATTGCCATTGAGCACAATATCGCCAGATAGAACTGTTGTTACGTTCGAAGAACCGCCGCCAGAGCCCATACAAGTTATCCCATCAGAAATCATCGCGCCGTTTTCGAAGGTAATTTTACTGGAACTTGTTTCGTTATCAACGAAGCTAATATCTATTTGACCGCCACTCTTGACTGTGATATTATTAGCGCCTTCTAGCGGTACGCTAGCGTTTTCGCCAACAATTTTCTCTGAAGCTTTTATATAGCCACTTATATTGTTACACCCACTATTAGCAACCTCAAAACGGTTAATCGTCGGCCTGCTAGTGAACTTGCCGTCAAATCCGTTAGATTTCAGGTTTGATAAGCCAGTTATAGCACCTGAAACGTAAATACGAGGAATTTTATCTTCATCTTTATCGCCAGCGCTAGTGTGTCCGCCGCTAAACTCAGCATCCGATGTAAATTTCAGCGTATCAATCGTATAGCTAGCACATGTCGGACTAGCGGTAACGTTGTTCATTTTTTGAGCATCCAAGCCCGACAAAGCAACATTCAAATCATTCTGAATCGTCTCGCTAGCTCCGTTGGCACATGTAAATACCAGCTTAGCGCCCTCTGTTGGTACTTGGCCGTCTTTCCAGTTGCCAGCAGTTGACATTTTGTGGTCGCCAGCAGCGCCCGTCCACGTGAATGCAGTCGGCGCAGCATTGGCTGGCGCGTTAAATACCACTGCGCCAACAACAGCTGCCACTGACACAGCACTAGCCAATTTGACATAGGGAACACCCATATTGTTTTTCTCCTGTACACATTTGTGTTTTAATTTAGTTTACGCTTTTATGCTAGCATTACTTAACAATTTTTTCAAGTATTATCGTATAAAATACAACGAAAATTACACGCTTACCCTAATGTTTGCTGCAATAGTAAAACTATTTATAAAATCTATTTAAAAAGGCCTTGACTTAACCTGTCGAGGCCGTTTGCCCGGTATACCAGGCAATTTATCTATCAATTTGGCTCGCACTAGCAAACACGTTGCGAACTGAAAGCTTAGAATATGATGACCATAGAATAGGTATGATAAAGGAAGTTTTACGTAGCCTGTAATATGCTTTATGGTTTCAAAATACGTAGCTATGCTGATGGTACGTTCTGGGTGGTCTTTGAAGTAAATACTTCCCTCACCCAGTTGCTTTACCATTTCAGCTTTGAGCATAAGCTCCCAAGCATTACACACAAAGAAAGCAAAGCCCTCTACTCGATACTTCAGAGTTGGCTTATTGAACACTTCCAGTCCCATAATAAAGACTTCACGGCTTTTTTGGACTAACTGTTCAACCAATTTGTCTTTTGACTTTTTACTCACATAGTTATTTTATCACTTTGCTATGAGGTACGGTAGCAAGCCCCCTATGCCTAAGGCTTTTTTGTCAGGAAAGTCCGTAAACGCACATACTACCTAAATTTTTATAGCTAACAAAGTCAGTACGCTTTCCGCTTTGCCCAACAGTACTACACAACAAACAGTGGTTAGATTGTTGGGAATAAGTTGTTCGCTAGAGGGGGTAGTCGCCCTTTACTTTGGCGTTTAGACACTCCGCCTATGAAATGGTAAATTTCGGGGCTACTTTTGACCAAGCGTTTTTTGAACAGGGTCTTCCGACCGTTCGCCCTTTGCTAGACGCTCCTGTGCCATATATAATGACAGCTTCGCCAGCTCGTGTAACTGCTCAACAAGTTCAGCCACGCCTTCATCGGTCCAAAAGTTTTGCCTGAAAGTCTAAGGCAAAATCTTCTTCGCCTCGCTTGTCGCTATTGTAGAACTTGAACCCTAACGGCTTCACCTCTTTGTAGCCGTGCTTGCTTACTTCTTCCAGATACTCACGGTAGTTACGACTATCACCGTCTTCAGCTTCAAACACCACTTCACTATCATCAGTTAGGCTTATCAAGGCTTCTTCTTTCCATAAATCCTGCTCAAGAATATGACCGCCCTTAGGCTCAATCAAACACTGGTAGTACATCTCGCCACTGTGTACATCGTTCACAATCAGCATATAGTCAGGGCTGAACCTGCGACCGTCTTGAGGGCTAAACAGCCAATAGTCTAGTTCGTTTCGTATGAGGTATATTTCAGCGCCCCTATACTTTGCTCGCAAGTCGCCAATTTGACTAGCAACATACTTCACGAACTTCTTTTCCTCGCTCGTGCCATAGTTTTCACTGTAAGCGTACCAGTCAGCCGTTTCTATATCGTACTGAAGGTCGGGGTTGTCGTGGTTGCTTTGGGCTTTGGCACGTTCATCGGTACTCACAAACACCTTCTTACCTGTAGCAGGGTCTTCGGTCGGGAACGACATAAGGTAGATATTCTTTTCTTTGCCAAATACCGACGACAGCGATACTGGTCGGAACTTCTTGCTACCTGTTACTCGTGGCATATTCACGTCAATCGCTTTGCGCACCTCTGGTAAAATCACACCGACAAGTAGCTGCAACTTCTCGGTAGCGTTCAACTGACTGATACCTTTGCCCTCTTCATAGGTGTATTTTATTTCGTAAAGCGGCAAGTATTTTTCAATCAACTCATCAACCGTCTTGATACCAACAACGTGTTCACAGAGGTTGTTATAGCGGAAAAAGCCAGCTTCAGCCGCCACCAACGCCTTGCGAATAATAGGCAACGGGAAAAACTCTTCTGTAATACGAATAACGTCAACCTTTTGACCTGCAACAATCTGGTTTTGCTCAAAATCCGACAAGCCCCTTGCTCGCAGGTTATACGAACCAGCTTTTATAATACGCTTGAACGTCGTGTCAATTTCATCACCCTTTGTTTTGGTACGCTTGACAGTCTGATTGACCAGCACGAAGCCCTTTTGATACGTTTCGCTTTCAAGGAACTTTTGTTTCATTGTGATGGTCTTCTTTTCGACACCCTCACTGATAATACCCTCGCCCAGCAAATCACGCTGAAGGCTCTCAAGAAACGTACCAGTTTTGACGAAGTGATACACAAACGTTTCTAGCACACGTCCTTTATCATAGGGGTCGTTGTCGAACTTTCGCTTGTACTTATCAAACTCAAGGTTGCGAGTAGCAAACAGGCTAAGCATATTGTCTTCTTCGCTATCTCGCTTATACGAGCGTGGTAGTTCATACGGGTTATATCTTGCACCACGACCAATCAGCTGAATATCTTGCAGCGACACCTTTTTACTCTCGGAAATATCAAAGTGAATAATATCATATAACCCCAGCACGTCCCAGCCTTCGTTTAGGGCATTGACCGAAAAGATGGCTCGTATTGTGTTTCGTGGGCTGTCCAGCAACGGCAATAAGTCCGCTTTTTCCTTCTTCTGGCTGTTGTATATCAGCGTATTATCGTGGGCAAAACTAGACCGTATTTCAGCCGTAAACGCCTTCAAGCCGTCCCAATCACCACCTGAAATAAACCCTGCTTCTTTGGACGCCAGCCAATTGAACATATCAGCCAATATCTCGTGTTCACGATTCTTATTCTCACGCCCTAGTTCCCTCAAGCGGTTCAAGTCTTCGGGTCGCAAAGAGCCAATCACATTATCAAAAAACTTGCGGTCTTCTTCGCTTTGGGCAATTTTCATGGACTTGATAAGCACTATCGGACTGATGGTTATACCCATTACACGTTCAGCCAGCAACCTGCGGTATTCACTCAACGCAACGGCATTTATAATCAAAAGACGCTTCTGGTCTTCGGTATGAACCTCTTGGTTGAATAGGAACTTTACGTCCTTGCTGTACCCGTCTTTGTTGAACGCCAAAAAGTCGTAGCGATGAACAATCTTATCTTGATACTTTTCGTGTATTGCCTGATTAGCAAGGTCAACCGTAGCAGTAAACTCTAATAGCATATTACCTTCACGGGCTTTCATTGCCGATAGTACCGCCGTTTCCCAGTTCTTTACCTCTACGGCTTCGGTCTTGGTCTTCTTACGAGTTTCTACGTTTAGTGAGTGGGCTTCGTCAGCAAGTATGACTACGTCATTGTCTACAAAGTCATCAAAAATAATCCCGTTTTCCTTATCTTCGTTCAGCCTGTTATAGAGCAACTGTGTACTGAAGAACATAAAGTTGATGGCGTTACGACTACTATCAGCAACGCTACCAACCGCCCTTATTTCAACATTTTGACCGTTGATTTTGATACCTTTAGGGTTGAACAGATACTTTTCAAACTTATAGTCAGTGAAGTTGCGGACAGCTTGCTTGATTATGTTATCCCTATACACCAAGAACAGGAAGTTGCGGTAGCCCTTCTCGTACAGATACAGCACAACAGACGCCATTACCAACGTCTTACCCGTTCCAGTCGCCATATTGAACAGTAAGTGCTTAGCACTTGCCCTATCGTGGTCGTAGAGCCATATAAAGTGCTTCAAGGCGTTCTCTTGATACTCTCGCAGTGTCTTGGTTGGGTGTAGGTTATCAGTGATGTAGTCGGGTATCTGGTAATATTTTGCCCACTGCTGGTAGTCAGGGTCGCTTTCTATTTTATTGAAAAGAAAGCTATCTAGTGTTTCACTGACCTTAGTTTTCGTTCGTGCCATAGAATTTATCCGTCAAAGCTTTTTCGTCCGCTGTAACCTTGTGCCGTGTATCGTCCATATCGGCATAGTTGAGGTATAGCTGATTCTCGTCTAGCACATCAGCCAGTGCTTCCTTGCGACCATCAAGGTCAAGTTGCCTGAAGTCTTCGTCTTTTTCAAAGTGGCTACGGTCAAACCAGAACTTCAAGAAGGCGTTGTTACGCATTTCAACGTAAATATCTTCAAGTTCCTTCAGGCTCGTGGCTTCCATAATACGGTCGATATACTCTTGGTTGTACTTTTTCAGCTCGAAGTAAACGAACGAACCACCACCTTGCCAGCCAACAGCCTTGCTTACTCCTGTCTGGTCACCATTAACAACATTTACTAAGCGTTTCTTTGTCAAATCTTCAATATAATCCATCTGTTCAATGCCAATCCATCTGCGACCCATTTTATGGGCAACAGCCGATGTTGTACCTGAGCCTAAACAAAAATCTAACACAATATCGTTTTCGCTTGTTGTCATTTCTAACATTCTCTTTATTTGAGCTTCTGGCTTTTTCCCACGAAGTAATGTAACGCCGCCTTCTTTGGCAATTCCCTGATAATTCATATCAGTCCACAAGTTTGTAACAAGCTCAGCCGTGGTAAGTTCCCCGTCAATTTCACGCAGTTTATCTTTATAGAATAGTATCCTGTTGCCCTTCCAGAAATACATATCAGAATAACCCTCTCGGTTGATACGATAAACTTTACTTCCATCTGCCTTAGAAACGTCAATTGCATTCTGGACATCTTTGCCAACATTCTTATAGTCAGGCTGAGCAAACCTTATAATTTGTTTTGCGTATTTTTCAATACTTTTCTCTTTATCAAACCCATATTTACCTTCGGCAATCTTGAGAGGTATGAACTGCCACTGTTGAAAATCATCATCGATATTTTCTATGAACTGCGAATATGCCTTGTCATAACCTCTTTTTTGGTAGACGGGCTTATAATCCCACTTAGACTTGTCTTTAGCATATGCAATAACGTAGTCACAAACTTGAACGGGCGTAGGATTTATAGCTTTGTGACCAGTAGCAGACCCTCTTTTTACAACCGCCTGAATTATGAAGTTACTAGAACCATAAACCTCATCACATAACACTTTTAGGTAGTGTACCTCATTATCATCAATACTAATCCATATACTTCCGTCATCAGACAAAAGCTCTTTCGCAACCTCTAGCCTGTTCTTCATAAACGTTAGCCAGCCAGAATGATTGAAGCTATCGTTGTAACGGAAGCCATCGTTCCCTGTATTGTAAGGTGGGTCAATGTAGATGAGTTTCACTTTACCAGTCAAACGACTTTTGAGGGTATAAAGAGCCAGCAGGTTATTACCCTTGATAAGTAGGTTCTGCTTCAGCTCGCCATCTTCATCAAAGAAGGAAATATCACTACTCGCAGTCAGCGACCTTTCACCATCCTTATCAACGTAACGAAAATCGGTCAGTACTTTTGGTTCTTCCAGTGTGTCTATATCTTTACTGTCTATATCAATCTGAAGGAAGCGTTCTTCACGCCCCTTATCTTCTTTGCTCATACCCGCTTCTAGGACTGTATCTTTGAACGGAAAATTCAGCACTACTTCGGTATCGTTTTTGATGAAACTACCCTTGCTATTGCTAAACAAGCCAATCTTGTTGCTGTACTTGGTATATCGTCCTTTTTTCAGTGAATTATCTGCCATCGCTCATTACGTCCTTCCAAATTTTTACTGTTTACTGACCTGCTTCCAAAAACTTCTTTATATCTTCTTTTTTGTATCGCCGTATTTTACGCTCTCCAATACGAATAGGTTTGAGCGTACCATTTTTGTCCCAGTTACGCAGAGTGTTCGGGTGTACCTTGAGTAGTTCACTGACCTGCTTCAGTGTTAGGTATTCAGATAGATTTTCGTCTGCCATATAATATTATTGTATAATAAATGACAAGAACTTGGTAGTTGAAAGATGTAATGAATAATGACTGACGATAATAGAGTACACATTTTTATGAACACATTCAGGCTTGATGAAGACCAAGCCAAGTATGTTCTTGAGCAAACGTACAAAATTATAAAGTCCTTAAACGAACCTCCTACCGAAGATAAAGAGCCAAGCCGTGAAGTGATTATGAAGCTTCTGAAAGACCACTACAAGCTCAACGATATTCAATCCACCAACGTGCTTGAATATGCTTACGGGTTATCTGAAGCCCGTAGCAAGTCTAACGATTTTGCCATTGCCCACTACTTGAATAACCTCGCCATCGGTCTATTTGAAATGGTCGTTGACCATAACAATCTACCAGACACCAACGCCGTCAATCGTAGCTATATCCTCATAAGCAATGAACTAAGAAGGATATATGCTCGCAACCCCGAACTTCAAGCCATCAAGGAAAGTATATGCTGGCAAGTGTTTGACCGCCTTGAGCACATTGAATACGCTTTTTGGGACTGGAAGCAGTACAACGAAAACGAATACGGTATAAGCCATAACGCCGAAGTAAACACCCTCTGTATTATCAGCGGCAAAGAAACACCTGAATTTAGCCCTGAATTGAAAAAAATTGTTACCGAAGCCGAAGCCAACGGCAAAGCCTTTTATACTGAACTTGAGGAAGAAGACCCTGAATATGATGGCAAGATAATACCCGAATACACACTTACCTATGATAACAACGGTATTATTTTGGTAAATGGGGTCTTGAAACTGAAAAAGACCCAAGCGGGTCAAGCGTCAGATATGGTATTGAGCCAGTCGTTTCAACACGATGGGCAAACAGAGCCGTTCAAGCCAAGCCTTGCTACTAAACGCCAGCTTACTACTATCATTGGTGATATGGGCTTTGACCCAACCTTACGGGCTATTTTCTTCCCAACTATCAGCAAAGACAGAGGTATTATATTCCGCTCGCACCTTACCCGTGCTGAAGCGGACGCTCAGCATATAGATACTAGTAAGCTAGACAAAAAGCTGAAGAAACTTGGGGCTGTAACCGAACAAGAACCAGACCGCCCAATAGACTTGAGTGAAATACCGTTCTAACCTGAACACATTCTGAACGGAAAATAACGGAAATAAACGGCTTTTCAACGTACTTGAACGGAAAGTTTAGTTTTTATGACAGCAAAAATAGCCCTTTGAACGAACTTATTACGCAATAAAACTAAAACAGCGACAACCCCGTTAGATATTGGCATAGTTGGTAGTATGAACGACCAACAAGAGCCAGTTCCATCAAGCCCAGACACGCCAGCCGTGCCAGTGCTTGATACTGACGAGTTGAATAACCTCGCCAAGTTTTTGGACGCCCTTTTGGAAGTTGATATGGAAGTAAAACGTAATGAAGGGGTCAGTACAAATGATAACTACCTACAAGCTATTTAGGATATTTGTCCGCAAACTAATAGAACTGCTCACCAACGTATGGCTATGGGCAATCAAAAAAGAACAAGCCGCTGAGGAACGTAAGCGATATGGTCGTTAGCGAAGTAAACATCACGCCTGTAAAGCCGAAGAATGGCTTAGTTGGTATAGCCAGCCTAGTTGTTGATAGAAACATATACCTTAACTCAATCGCCGTTTACACCAAGCTAGACGGCTCGTATCGCCTGTTGTACCCTACGAAGCTCGTAGGCAATAGGTCACTAGGACTATTCTATCCAATCAACCGTGAAGCAAGCAGGGCTATTGAAGAAGCCGTGTTCAAAAAATGTAGCGAAGTATTTGAAGGACGTAACGATGATAGATACTATCAAGCTGGTACTGCCTTTTAGTAAGCGTCCCCACTGGTATGAAAAAGCTCGCCTCCAACACGGCTTTGATGTCGATACGGGCTTATTCAAGGCTGTTGCTAATCCTAGTAGTGAAAACAAGAAAAAAGGTATCTATCAACCTCGCCTCACCTACACCGAACGACCAGTTAGAGGCGGTAAAAACTACGAATTAGCAATTGAGTTGTCGCTACCAAAACTGATGTTCAATAATAACTTCAGCGAACTTGATGACGCCGATTTTGAAGCAGTAGTCAAAAAGTTATCTGACACGATAAGAACCACTTACGGTATCTGGTTATTTCCTCATCAAATACGGCAAGCCAGTGTCCGTAAAATAGACTACTCGAAAAACATTATATTCACTGACCGTACGCCAGTTTCTAACGTACTTGCCAACGTCCGAACGGCTGACGTTTCCAAAGTGTACGATATTCAAAATACCGACTTTCGTAATGGCGGACACGTCTACCATATACACAGCAACAGCCTAGATATTGCCATTTACGATAAAGTTGCCGACCTAAAACAAGAGCGTACATCGCCCAAGCGTAGCCGTGAAAAAGACGGCTACGTACAAATGAGCCTACTTGATGAACTAGAACGCCAAAAGACCGTAACAGTTACTCGCTTAGAAGTACGTCTGAACGGGCTACGAAAAATACGCAATGAACTGGCTAAGGTTGGCGTTACGCACGGTATCTCCTTTGAAGAAATGTATAGCAGCGACACTTCGCAAAAAATACTAATGCGACACTGGCAAAATATCTTTGACCGCATACCTAAAGGGCTATTAGACAGCGACACCGCTGAACATCTGCTTATCAATATCAAGAAAGCCAACGAAGATATGAAGATGACGGAAGCCCTCGCACGAGTTGGCTATGCCTACCTTCGGCAAGACAAAGATGAACGCTATGTACGCAACCTGCTCGAAGGCTTATTCAACCCATCGCAATACCGCCGTTTCAAGCAAAAAAGCCGAGAGCCACCGAACCCTACACAACTCAAGACACTCCTACATATAACCAATACCTTGACGGCTATGACGCCCGTTAATATTGAAGACTATACTTTCTAGTTTTGGTAAGTATTGTTATATAATGTTATCAAATATATAATATAGTCAGGAAGATTATGAAAGCAAGAAAAGAAGTAAAAGACTACGAAGGTATGAAAGCCTTCCTAATCGCACGAGTATCCGACCCGCGGCAAGTGGATGCCCTGCCAGCACAGGAGCTACGTCTCAACGAATACGCTGACCGCTATAAGTTCAGCAAAGAATTCCATCGTTTTGACGAAACGGCTTTCAAAGAAGACCGTGCTAAGTTTATTGAAATTGTTGATGAAGCTATCAAGTACCCTAAATATTTCGTGATGGTATTTGATAAAATTGACCGCCTAACTCGTGATGTTTCTTCAGACGTTGTACGCACGTTGAAGGACCTAGTAAAAGAAGGGCGTTGCGAACTACACTTCCCGTCTGACGGACTTATATACCACCAGCACTCACCAGCTCACGACAAGACCCGTCTAGATATGGGTATGGTCTTTGGTGGTTACTACTCAATGGCTATCAGCGACAACGTAAAACGTAAGATTGAACAGAAGCTTCACGATGGCGAATACCCAGGCAAGGCTTGTGTTGGCTATAAGAACATCAAATGGGAAGACACCAGCGGTAAAGTGGTAAAGAATATCACACCCGACCCAGACCGCAAGCAGTACATTATCAAGGCGTTTGAATTGCGGCTTGAAGGTAAGTCTTATCGCACCATTGCCAAGATACTTCGTGAAGATGGCTTCCGCAGTAACACCAAAAAGCAAGGTATAGTTGGTCAGAGTCAGATTGAAACAATGCTCAAGAACCCGTTCTATTACGGCGTTATGAAGTACGATGGCGGTCTTTACCCTCATAAGTACGAACCGATAATAGACAAGTCCACCTTCGACAAGGTTCAACGTATCAACAACCAGCGGACTAACGAAAAGACCAAAACTAACACCAAGCAGATATTTACCTTCAGTGGTATACTCAAATGTGCCACCTGCGGTTGTACTATCTCATCGTACGAGCAAAAAGGACACGTCTATATGCGTTGTACCAAGGCAAAGGTTGGCGTAGCTTGCGACCAGCCTCATATCGCTGAAGCGGATATACTACCGCAAGTAACTGAACTGCTTGAAAAGCTCAATATCAGTGAAGGAATAGTGAACCAAGTGCTTGAGCTGATGAAAAACGAACACGATAATATACAGCTGTTCTATAAAAACGCTATTACACAAACACGGGCTGAATACCTACGTTTAGAGAAAAAGCTAGGTATACTGTACGATGACAGACTTGATGGACGTATTACTGTCGATGAATATGACAAATATGTAATGAAGTATAAGACCGAAATGGAAGACCTTGACCGTAAGTTAGTTGAGTACACAAATAACGATACGTCCTTCCAACTCACCTCTGCTTATCTGTTAGAACTGGCGTCAAAAGCTAAAAATATCTTTGAGCGTTCGCAACCAGAGCAAAAGAACAAAATTCTGCGTATGCTACTTGCGAACCCTACTTTGAAAGCAAAAAAGCTTCAACTACCTCTGTTGAAGCCTTTCGCTAGTGTACTAGACAACTCTAATTCTCAAAATTGGCTCCGGCAGCTGGGCTCGAACCAGCGACCTAATGGTTAACAGCCATCCGCTCTACCACTGAGCTATGCCGGAATACATTCTGCTATCGCCGCAGATACCAGTATTGTAACTTATTATACAAAAGGTGTAAAGTCTACTGCGCCTGCAGCGCATCAAGTTGTTTTGCCAAATCAGCAATCGCTTCCCAACTAGCGCCATCGGTCATAATTGACAGTACGTACGTACCGTGCGAACCATAAACAATCGCCGAGTCATGCAATAATCCATTCATAAAGCCAACCTTATCGGCAACCGTCCCCAATACACCTGCTGGAATACCTTTACGAAACACGTTTTTCTTCATAGCTTCTAGCAAGCGCTGCTGATTGGCGCTCGAAAAGTTTTGGCCGGTTGCAATCATACCTAGCAGCAGGGCTTGATCATTTGCTGTCGTATACGGTCCGCCACCCTTCATAAATGTCGAGTTCTTAAGGCCAATGGCGTTAGCTTCGCTAGTCAAAGTACTAACTCCAATTGCGCTCAAGAAACTTTCCGCGCAAGCATTGTCACTCAAACTAATCATTTTATCAAAGCATACTTGATCGCTATCCCAACTGCGCGCACCGCTATCAATACGCTTCAGCAAGCTATAAGCCACTAGCAATTTGTAGGTGCTAGCTGTTACAAATTGCTTATCGCCATTGTATTCGGCGCGGCGCTTTTTGCCGTCAAGTTCTATCATCGACACGCCGTAAGTCCCCGGATGGTCTTTGGCGAAATTCTCCATCAAAGCCGACAAGCCAGCATCGCTCGAGCTATATGTCCGCGTATATTCTTCGCGCGGCGGCACAGCCTTGGTAACGGCATCAAGCTGCAAGCTGCCGCCGTCGATTGTACTTTGTAATTTCTGCAGCATTACCGCAACATCAAGTGCTTGCCCTGAACTACCTGTCTGCTTGCTAACAATAGTGAAGTCATGCGTAGTAATTTTCGACACCCCAGGCGCCACAGTAACAATTTTCGCTACCGTATCATTCAGCCATTTGCCAGTACGTTCAGCATTCAGCGTAGCCACCAATTCTTTATCTTTAGCGATAAAATCAAGCCAAGCGTAAACTGTCTGCGCATCAACTGCGACGGTTTTATCTCTAGCTTTAATTTGAATACCTCCCGCTAGATGTTTGGTTAGCTTTCGCGCCAATTGCTTAGCTTTTTCATCGCTCACCGCTGGTTTGATATCTATTTTATTGACATTAATAGTTGTCGGCTGATGTAATTTTGGTTTGATATCGCGAACAGATTGCTTGATTTTAGCCTCATCGCATTTACCGCCAAGCCTAGACCTCTGCAGCTCGAGCTGCGCCCCTTTGGCTTTAAGCGTAGCATTGGTCGGACTAACTTGGCAGCGAGCAACTATTTTGTCGTTAACAGCTGCATCCGTTTGGTTGGCAAATTTAGGGGTTGGCGGCGAACCATAATTCAAACCATACCAAAACAATGAAGTTGGCACCAACCGCACATACCAAGGATAATCATACTGCTTGATCCGCTGCGAATTATCAACCGAGACAGCAATATCGCGCAGCTTTATACTAACTGCTGGCTTGTCTGAATTATTCATCGTAATATTAAGAGTATGGTCACTATACGCTTGATTAGCTTTTTTAGCCGCCGCATCTTTAGTCATACCGCCAATTGCTAATCCGTCAACGTGCGCAAACGGCAAGGTCTTATCGCTTGGATAAGCCAACTGTATAATTACCAGAAGAAAAGTCAAACTTGCTGCCGCACCGACTGCATATTTACGGACATGCTTATGACGTAACAAACGTTGTAATTTTATCTGCAATGAAGCAGCTTGGTAATTGACCTGCCGATATGCGCCATAAACTACGTGCCGTAATTGCAATCGCCAAGCGCTAGATTTAGTAGATTTAGCGGCATGGACCGCCGCTTTAGTACCAGTATAACGCCGGCGGTAAGATGGTTTACGCGCTATCCGTCTCACGCGGCCCCTCATAACCAAGAATTTGTAATGCCGATTGCAGCGTTTGAATATCCCGGCGTGCCTTATCGTCGTCTTGTTTCTGCAGGTTAGCTATTTTAGCGCGAATACAGCGTTCAGTTATCGCGTCTGTCGAATCCAAAACTTCTGGCGTGGTTTTTGGCGCCGCAGCCACATCGATCACCTCTAGCGACCGCGCTGAATTGTCACGCTTACGCAAGTGGCCGCGGGAGATCAAATTATCAATATGTACTGCCACTGTCGAAACGCTTTTATAGTCAAGAGCCCGCATTATCTCGCGATAGCTCGGCCCGTAGCCGTTATCTTTTATAAAGTTATCAATAAATAGTAAAAGCTCGTACTGCTTCTTGGTCGGATTAATTGCCGCCGATTGAGCTTGTGCTGCCATACCTTCACTATAACGAATCAACTAGCTCCCGGTCAAACGGTCGTGCCACTATCAGCGCCGACAAGCCCCACCAAACTAGTGCTATTACATCATCAGCAAATACTGGCAAGAACAAACTAGCGATGCTCAGGCCAACTCCAGACAAAAACACACCAAGCACCAGCCAATCGTTCCGCTGCCGCCATAACCGCTGCAAAACGATAATCACAATCATCAAATAAATCACTAAACCCAGCCAACCAGCTTCGTGCACGATAAATAAATATTGGTTCTCGATAATCACCCCTGAATCGCCTAATAACGATGCCGACCCGGTACTACCAATACCAGTGCCGAACGGCTGTTGCGCTGCCTTGATAACGCCATCGCGCAGCGACGAAAGGTGATCGTCATTTGAGGTTCTAGCAGCACCCGTAGTAGGATTATCGTGCAAAATCACATTATGCATAAAGCCGGTATCGCGCAGCAAATAAACTCCACCCACAGCTACAGCTAAAACTCCCGCAGCAATCGATATCCAAGCTTTTTTAGGTAATTTCTGGCCATATTGATGAGCAAAAAGCCCGCCTAACGCTGCTAGAGCTCCTAGAATCGCCGCCCGCGAATAACTAATATAAAGAGCGGCACTAGAGCTAGCGGCCGCCAAAATGCCGTAGACGCGCCACTTAGCACTATCCCGCCATTTTGCCGCTAAAAAAGTTGACGCCAACACCAACCCGCCAAGCGCGTACGCCCCTAGCGGATTCGGCCCCCGCAGCGTGCTGCCAAAGCGCACATAAGCCTCATTTGAATCAACCGTCATATACGGTACGATCGTTGCCTGGCTGTAACCGAATACTGTCAAGAAATCCCGCGGCAAAACCAACTGTAAACAAGCAAACCCAATAATTACCGCTGCTGCCGCCAGCATACATTTCAACAAAATTTGCCGATAGCGCGGATAGAGATAAATAAAACCATACATCGTCGCCGCCATTAGACCCCAGCGCAAATCAATTACCAGGCCAGCAATCACAGTTGTCGCTGAATTACCCGCAGTCAGCGATATTCCTACTAAAACTAAATGCCACAGCGCAAAACCAGCAATCAACCATAGCAACTTATCGCGCAGCCAAAATCGCCAAGCATGGCGCCGCCAACCCAGGATAATCACCAGAACAAAAGCTACCATTAGCAGTACTTCTTTCCATGCTTTGGCATACAGCGCAACCGGCAGCCAATGCGTACTCGCCAAAACCGTCAACGGCGTATGAATTGCCAAACCTAGCATGATCGCAGCCAGCAGCACCAGCGTTACCGAAGCTAGCCGACGCTCCAAATTATCGGTATTGAGATTGCTCATGCTATCTATTATAACGAAAGTTGTTATAATGAAGACAAATGCCATCTCATAACACCAAGTCTTACAGCCTAATCCTGATGGCGGCTGACGCGATTGTGCTGGCAATTGTTTTTGCCGCAGCCTATTACATTCGCACTCAAGTCGACCAGCGCGTACTCTTGCACACTGTTTACGCTTACGAATATATTATCGGCTTTGCCGTGATTACCCCGGTGTGGATACTGATTTTCGCTTCGCTCGGATTGTACAGTCCGAGCATTTATAACCGCCGCCTCGTCGAATGGAGCCGTATAACGCTCGGCACTTTCATTGGTATACTGCTGGTAATTGGCTGGGAATACTTCACTAGTATGCATATTTTTCCGGCCAGGCTAGTTGCTCTTTACGTTTTAATCGGCTCAACGATTGCCATTATTTTGGTACGCGAAATAATTCGCACTATTCGCAACGAGTTATACCGCTACGGACACGGCGTCAGTCGAGTGTTGGTAATCGGCAATTCTGATGCGACGACCGATATTGCGATGTCCCTCGGCTCCACCCACAAATCTGGTTATCAAATTGTAGCCTTCGCCGGACCGGCAAAATTGTTACCGCCGCATCTCGGTATCGTTCATTACGGCCGCGTCGAGACAGCACTCAAAGATATCAAAAAGCTTAACATTAGCACTATTATTCAAACCGACCTTTATGCCAGCGAGGATCGCAACCACCAGATTTTAAGTGCTGCGCAAATTGCTCACATTCAATATAATTTCATTCCTGGCGAGCCAGAATTTTACACCGGCAAAAATACCGTCGATGTCTTTCTCGGCTATCCGATGATTACCGTCAGCCAAACACCACTCATCGGCTGGGGAGCAATCGCTAAGCGGTTGTTCGATCTTATAGCTGTTATTATTACTTTGCCGCTCTGGGGATCAATTATAATAATAATTGCGCTGCTGCAAAAAATTTGTAATCCCGGGCCAATTTTTTACCGTTCTAAGCGTTTGAGCCGTTTTTCGAAACCGATTCGTCTCTATAAGTTCCGCACCATGGGTGCTCAGTACGGCAAAAAGGACGCCAGTATCGAGTTTGAAGAAATGAATCGGCCTGATTTGGCCGCCGAATATCGGCGCGATCACAAAGTAGCCGATGATCCGCGAATTACTTGGTTTGGCAAGTTCTTGCGTAATACTTCGCTTGATGAATTCCCGCAATTTATCAACGTGCTGCTCGGCGACTTGAGCTTGGTCGGGCCGCGTCCGATTCTGCCGCAAGAAGTTAAATTCAGCAAAAATCGTACGGCGTTATTGCATAGCGTTAAGTCTGGAGTAACTGGATTGTGGCAAGTCTCGGGCCGCAGCAACTTGAGCTTCGACGAACGGATTGAGCTTGAGCTTTATTACGCGCAAAACTGGAGTTTTTGGCTAGACTTGCGGATACTTTTCAAAACAATCGGTGTTGTACTACACAAAACGGGAGCGAGATAATGAAGCGTCCGCGCATTGCAATTGTTTGCGACTTCTTGACAACGATGGGCGGTGCCGAGAATGTCGTGCTGGCCATGCACGAAGCTTTCCCTGACGCGCCAATTTACACGGCAATATATAATCCCGACAAGGTTCCGGCTTTTGCTAAACTTGATATTCGCACCTCGAAATTACAAAAATTACCGCAGCGGCTGCGCAATTATCACAAACTTTTTCCGACGCTAGCGGTTAAAGTAATGCGCCAGCTCGATCTTAGCGAATTTGACATTATTTTGACTAGTTCGTACCTGCACGGCCACCAAGTTACTAAAGCACGACCCAGCCAAGTTATTATCAATTATTGCCATACGCCGCCGCGCTACTACTGGAGCCACTACGAAGAATACCGCCACGACCCTGGATACGGCAAACTTAATCCGTTTATTCGCCTGCTGATGCCGCTGCTGGTACCGCATCAGCGCCAGCTTGACCTGGAGGCGGCTAAGCAAGTTGATGTCTTCATCGCCAACTCTACCGAGACGCAAAAACGCATCAAAAAATATTACGGCCGCAGCAGTACCGTAATTCATCCGCCAGTCGAAACTAGCCGTTTTACACCTACTCGCAAACGAGGCGACCACTACGTGACTATCGGCCGCCAGTTACCTTATAAGCGCTACGATTTAGCTGTTAAAGCCGCTACCAAACTCAACAAAAAGCTAATCGTTTTCGGTAACGGGCCAGCTCACAGCCAGCTAGTCAAGTTTGCTGGCCCGACTGTTGAATTCCGCACCGATCGCTTCGGCGATGCCAGCGACGATGAATACGAAAGAGCTATCACCACTGCGCGCGGTTTCATCTATCCTGCCGAGGAAGATTTTGGCATTGTTAGCGTTGAAGCATTGGCAGCCGGCGCGCCGGTTATCGGTCTGGCACGCGGCGGCACCACTGATATAGTTACTTCGCCCGATATTGGCACGCTGTTTCACCACCAAACCGTTGACGATGTTGTAAAAGCCGTCGAAATCGCCGAACAAACTAGTTTTCATCCTAGCAAACTCGTCCGCACCGCTAAACGCTTCGATAAGGGACTTTTCCTGACTAAAATTAAAAAGGTTGTTCGCGATAGCATTTCTTAATTAACTATTTGTTTTCGAGTATAATAAAACTATGAAAACAACTTTAGTCACTGGCGGTGCTGGCTATATTGGCAGCCATACGCTAATCGAACTTATCAACAACAATTTTGACGTAGTGGTCGTCGATAATTTGGTTAATTCTAGCCGCGAGAGTTTACGGCGCGTCGAGCAAATAACCGGGCACGAAATCCCTTTTATTGAAGCGGACGTCCGCGACCAATCAGCACTTGATGATGTTTTTACAACATACGATATAGATTCAGTGATTCATTTTGCGGGACTAAAGGCTGTCGGTGAATCAGTCGCCAAACCGCTAGAATATTACGATAATAACCTCGTCTCGACTCTAGCGCTGCTTGAAGCGATGCGAGAACATAGCGTTAAGCAATTGGTCTTTTCCAGCTCAGCAACTGTTTACGGTAACCCTAGTGAGCTGCCGCTGCGCGAAACTTCGACAGTCGGCGTAGGCTTAACCAATCCTTATGGCAAGACTAAATACATGATTGAGCAAATCATACAAGACTACTGCGCGGCCGATCCAGCTTTTGAAGCAACAATCTTGCGTTATTTCAACCCAATCGGCGCTCATCAATCAGGCCAAATCGGCGAAGATCCAAACGGTATTCCAAACAATTTATTACCTTACGTCGCTCAAGTTGCCGTCGGTAAACTACAAAGTGTCGGCGTTTTCGGCAACGATTATGACACGCCAGACGGCACGGGTGTGCGCGATTATATTCACGTCGTAGACTTGGCGCGCGGCCACGTCGCTGCTCTGCAGCATATGAAAGCCGGGGCTAATGTCTATAATCTCGGCACCGGAAGCGGCACATCGGTGTTAGAAATCATCAAAGCGTTTAGCAAAGCTTGCGGGCGAGATTTGCCCTACGAAATCAAACCGCGGCGAGCTGGTGATATCGCCGCTTGCTACGCTGACTGCAGCAAAGCTGAGCGCGAACTAGGCTGGCGAGCCGAATTAAGTATTGAACAGGCTTGCGCTGATAGCTGGCGCTGGCAATCGCAGAATCCAAACGGTTTTTCTGAATAGTAGCTGTGGCGCTTTATTTAACGACAAGCCAATAACAAATTGTTTCTTCTGATTCGCGTTTGTCTATTCTTTGCCTGTCGCTTGGTTGATTCGCGTCGACGAATCTGGCTTACCTTTACCAGCATCAAACCGCATCTGTATGTTGTACTTTTTACAAACATCTGCTTCGGGAATAGCTTTTTCGGTATCACGATCGCCACCGTTAGCAAAGATCAGTTCATCACCCGGATACTGGCCAGCAACCATTTCCAACGACTTAATTTGCGTTGGATCTTCGTCGATTGATAGAATAACCTGATCGACACCCTTTAGCGCCCGCATTAACCGCAACCGATTACTTTCATCCAGGATAATCTTGCCTTTTTTGAGCAGCTGCTGCTTATCATTATTAACAATTACAATCAGCTTGTCGCCCATAGCCGCTGCCGCCTCAATCATATCCAGGTGTCCGCCGTGTAGCGGATTGAAATAGCCGCTAACAATTACTATTTTCATAATCCTCCTCTGTCGATTACCTATTATACCTGATATACTATACTTATGACAAAGATGCTAGTCACGGGAGGCGCGGGATTCATTGGCTCGAATTTTGTGCATTATACCGTCAAACACAAGCCAGAATATGACATCACTGTTATCGACAAGCTCACTTATGCGGGCAACCGCGCTAATTTGCAGCCAGTGGCTGATAAGATCAATTTCGTGGAGGGCGACATTTGCGACGCTGCGTTGATGGACAAATTAGTTGCTGAAAACGACATCATTGTGCATTTCGCCGCTGAAAGCCACAACGACAATTCTCTGCGCAATCCCTGGCCGTTTGTCGAGACCAACGTGGTTGGTACCTACACCATTTTGGAGGCTATCCGCAAGCACGGCAAGCGTTTACATCATATCTCGACTGATGAAGTATTTGGCGATTTGGAGCTCGACGACCCCAACCGCTTCACCGAGAACACACCGTACAATCCGTCCAGCCCCTACTCCAGCACCAAAGCTTCCAGCGATATGCTGGTGCGCGCCTGGATTCGCAGCTTCGGCATCAAAGCGACGATTTCCAATTGCTCAAACAACTATGGACCTTACCAACACATCGAAAAGTTCATTCCGCGCCAAATCACCAATATTTTGAGCAATATCAAGCCCAAACTGTACGGCACCGGCGAACAAGTCCGCGACTGGATTCACGTTGATGATCACAACTCGGCAGTTCACCTCATCTTGGAAAAAGGCGAGCTGGGCGAAACCTACATCATCGGCGCCGACAACGACCACGTCAATAACAAGATGGTGATTGAGTTAATTTGCGAGCTGATGGGTAAGGGTAAAGATTGGTACGAGCATGTCAATGACCGCCCTGGCCACGACATGCGCTATGCCATGGACTCCAGCAAACTGCGTCGCGAACTGGGCTGGCAGCCTGAGTACACCGACAACCAAACTGGTATGCGCGATGGTTTGCTACAAACCATTGAATGGTATCGCGATCACGAAGATTGGTGGAAAGCGCAAAAAGAAGCCGTTGAAGCAGCCTACGCAAAACAGGGACAATAATCATGACAGATGTGCCGTCAAAAACTCAGGTTAGCAGCAAGATTGTATACCAAAACCCATGGATTACCGTCCGCGAAGACCAAACACGCGACCTTGCAGGCGACCTGGGAATATACGGCTACCTGGAATCGCGCGACTCGTGCATGATTGTGACAGTTGACGACAAAGAACGAATTTATCTTGTCAGAGGATTTCGCTATCCGTCGCAGAGTTTTGGCTGGGAGTTGCCTGGCGGCGGAGGCGACGACGAAGATTTGCTTGCCGCCTCGAAGCGCGAACTAGAGGAAGAAACTGGCATTACTGCGCAGTCGTGGGATAAGCTCGGCGAAGTATATGTTTGCAACGGTCTTATGACAGAAAAGATGGCGGTGTACTTAGCGCGAAACTTATCTTTCAGCGGACATAAAGAGCAGTCAGACGAAGTATTTAGCGATATGCGTTTCTTCACCTGCGATGAAATCGACGCGCTCATCGCTCAAGGCGAAATCAATGACTGCCAAACTCTGGCAGGACTACATTATTATCAACTATGGCGAAAGGATACTACATGAACTTCGATCCAAACGACTACAACGAACTCACCGTCACCGAATCGCCCATTCCGGGGCTGTTCGTTATCAAACTGCCCGTCCACGGCGACAACCGCGGCTGGTTCAAGGAAAACTACCAAAAAGAAAAAATGGAAGCGCTGGGGCTGCCGCCGTTCAACATCGTGCAAAACAATATCAGCTTCAACGATAAAGCTGGCGCCACCCGCGGCTTGCACGCCGAGCCGTGGAACAAATTTATCTCCACCGCCAACGGCCGCGTCTTCGGCGCGTGGTGCGATTTGCGCAAGGGCGACAGCTTCGGCACTGTTTTCACCCACGAAATTAACCCTGGCACGGCAATTTTCGTACCGAAAGGCGTCGCCAACGGCTACCAAACGCTTGACGATAACATTGCCTACACCTACCTGGTCGACGCGCACTGGTCGCCAGACGCCAAATACACGTTTGTCAATTTGTTTGACCCGACGCTTGGTATCAACTGGCCAATCAGCCAAGACCAAGCCATCATTTCTGAAAAAGATGCCGCTCACCCGCTGCTGGCTAATGTAATTCCTGTGGAGTTCTAATGGATGACAAGAAAATAGTTATTACTGGTGCTAACGGGCAAGTCGGCCGAGCACTACAAAAAATTTACCCTCAGGCACTAGCTCTGGATCGCGAACAACTCGATATCACCGACCAAAAGGCAATCAACGAGTTTAACTGGGATAATACCAAAGTGATTATTAACGCTGCAGCCTGGACCGACGTTGATGGCGCAGAGAATCCCAGCAATTATGACCTAGTCAAAACAGTTAACGTCGACGCGACCCGCTACTTGGCAACAGCCGCTAGCCAGCACGACTTAATTTTTGTAACGTTCTCATCTGACTACGTTTTCGACGGATCTCAGTCAATCCATAACGAAGACGAACCCTTTTCACCGCTCAACGTTTATGGAAAGACTAAAGCTGATGGCGATCTAGCTGCCTCTGCAGCCACCAAGCACTACATCATTCGCACTTCCTGGGTGATCGGCGACGGCAGAAACTTTGTCAGCATCATGCAAGATTTAGCAGCGCGTGATATCAAACCTTCAGTCGTTAACGACCAGATTGGTCGTCTAACCTTTACCGATACTTTGGCACGTGGTATTAAACATCTACTAGAAACGAATGCACCGTACGGCACATATAATCTAACTAATGAAGGCCAACCGACCAGCTGGGCGGAAATTGCCAAAATTGTCTTTGAAAAATCAGGTAAATCACCTTCAGACGTACAGCCAGTTTCTACCGCTGAATATTTCGCCAGTAAGCCAGGCACTACTCAGCGACCATTGCAAAGCACTCTAGATCTAACAAAAATTGAAAAAACTGGATTCATACCAGAAGATTGGCGCGATAAATTAGATAAACTGTTTGGTTAGATTATCTACTTTGCTTGTTGAATTCTATCATTGATTTCTTCATTACTTATACTATCTTTACCCCAGTAAGCCTTGTCTGCTAGTTCACCGACTTTAGCTGGATTCCTAGTGCCCATCTGATTCGGTAACCAATTTCTAGTGAGCTTAAGCGACCGCTCTTCACGTTCCATTGATTGTTGTAATGTATTTTCATCTAAGTCTGTTCTACTCTCAACGAACACCAACTTAACGTTGTCTGGCATCAGATAATCAGCCAGCCACATCACCCGCGGCATGTGTGCAATGTCAGCTACAATAACTACTGTCATTTCAGTGCCTGCCAACAGTTCCATTTTCTGCTCTGTACTCATTAGACCGACTTCATCAGCGTTATAGCCATTTTTGATCAATTTATTAGATAAAATCATCGGAATACTGTTCGTAAAGTTCGTAACCGTATCAACAGAGTCAGGCTCTTCATCTGTATGTGCGTCTAGCTCTTGAACCAACTCGCCAACCTTATCTGGATCCACGCCAGAACTCAGTAATTGATCAGCAACATTCTGTAACATCTGCTCTTTCATTAATGTTGAGGTACTAATGCGCGGATAATTCTCATATTCATCCAGCAGTACGTTGGCCAACTTAGACGAGTCGGCAGTATCTGGGTCAACACCACGCGCCTCATATATTCGCCGAAGTGCCCGCACACAAACCCGCATATCTTGCATCGTTGGATCAGTTTCAACTTCATGTATCAAATCATTCAGATCGACTTGGTTTTCCTCTACTAATTCCCGTATTTTGGCATCAGAGGTGTGAATCACATCTTCATAATTCAGTCCAGCAATCTCAGCCAAGACTGGCATTGCTGTCGCCATAGCAATCGTCTTATTATTCATCCTACCAGTGTGAACAACTTGTACGTCTGTATTGCCCGTTTCAATCGCCTGCAAATATAAATCACCAACCATCTCAGTGTTTGCCAACGACTCTGGCGGTAGTTTCACATTCCTGTCTGGGTGTCCAATTTCTGCTTCAACAACCTCTTCACCGCGAGCAATATTGATGATGACATCAGCCGCAGACACGGCTCCAGCAACCTCTGGACCATTAAGACCTGTAAGGGTAATTCCAGGGCAGTCCTGCTGTAACTGTTCGGAAAAACCGCGATACGGTACATAAATAATTGAGCGGTTCCTCGGCCCTCTTTCAGGATGGTCCGGGTCAGTAAATAGATTGTCCGATACTCTGGTTAGATAGCTTTCATGAGCGTCTCGCGTATATTCAATCTTAGGGCTAGAAATTTTCTCCATCTTTTTATTTTAACTTATTTTTGTACTTTTGTCAATTAGCTAATCTGTTTGCTATACTTATATCATAAAAGCAGGAGGTTTATGAAAGGAATAATTTTAGCGGGTGGATCAGGCACACGGCTGTGGCCGATTACAAAGGCTATTAGCAAGCAGCTAATGCCAATTTATGATAAGCCGATGATTTATTATCCGCTTACCACGCTGATGCAGGCAGGAATTCGCGATATTTTGATAATTACCACGCCAGACGACCAGGCTGGGTTTCAACGACTCCTTGGCGACGGTTCACAGTGGGGCATCAATCTAGAATATGCCGTTCAGCCCAAACCCGAAGGACTAGCCCAGGCCTTTATCATTGGCGAAGAATTTATTGGCGGCGACAAAGTAGCGTTAGTACTTGGTGATAATATTTTTTATGGTGCAGCTCTTGATGATTCGCTACGCGCCTGCACCGACCCAGATGGCGGCACTGTTTTCGCTTATAAAGTATCTGACCCAGAGCGTTACGGCGTTGTCGAATTCGACGATCAAAACCAAGCAGTCTCAATTGAAGAAAAACCCGTTCAGCCAAAATCTAATTTCGCAGTTGTCGGCATATATTTTTATGACAATGATGTTATCGAGATCGCTAAAAAAGTTCAGCCAAGCGCCCGCGGCGAGCTAGAAATTACCTCAATTAACGCCGAATATTTACGCCGTGGCAAACTCAAAGTTCAGACGCTTGATAACGGCGATGTTTGGCTAGATACTGGCACCATCAGCAGCCTAACTGATGCCGAAGATTTTGTTCGTGTCGTCCAAACGCGTACCGGCCAAATTGTCGGCAGCCCAGAAAAAACTGCTTTTCAAAATGACTGGATCAACCGCCAGCAGCTTGACGAGATCGCTGCCACGCTTAAAAAATCAGGCTACGGAGAATACTTGAACGTATTGTAATTACCGATGAAAAAAGTTTGTGTCATCATACCCGCCTACAACGAATCTAGCGTCATCAAAGATGTTATTAAAAAAGCCAAAAAAGTTTTCTCAAAAGCCAAAAAAGACTACTCAATTGATATAGTTCTCATCAACGACGGATCAAAAGACAATACGCTCGAACAAGCTCGAAAAGGCGGCGCAATTGTCATTGATCATATTTTGAATTCTGGAGCTGGCGGCGCCACCTTGACTGGGCTTGCCTACGCGCGGCAACACGGCTATGATATTGCCGCCACCATGGATGCTGATGGTCAGCACGATCCAGAAGATGTCTTGGCAGGCATTCGGCAGAGCGGCAGCTCTAACACTGATTTACTTATCGGTAGCCGACTCATCAATAGCGAGGGCATGTCTAGGACTAAGGTTTTGGGAAATAAAGGCTTAAGTTTCATCACTTATGCCCTGTTTGGTATTAATGTTACTGATTCGCAATCCGGACTGCGGGTTTACTCGCGAAAGGCAATTGATAACCTCGACTGGAAATCGACTGGCTACGAATTTTGCTCAGAGATGATTTGGCGTGCCAAACAAGCAGGTATGGTTATTTCCGAATACCCAATTAAAGCAATTTACACCGACTATTCCCGCGCCAAAGGCCAAAACAACTGGAACGCCATCAATATCGTCAAACGATTATTCAAACAACGTTTAACGGAGTTATTCGAATGAGATATCTTATCCTCGTACTACTCAATGTGCCGATTATTTTAGCAGCATTGATTAACATCATCACTCAGTACAAGCTACGCAAAGTTAGTGTAACGCGCTTTCGCCATCAATTAATTATCTGGATGGTTATCATGGTTGTACTGATTGGGTCATTTCCTCTGTATAATATTTCGATTGGCCATCCGCCGCTGGATTCGTCAGAATTAAGCCTATTTGATATTTTGCAAACTACAGCAATTATTTTGCTATTCTACATCGCCAACAACCAGCGCCAGCGTATCGACCAAAACGAGCGAAGACTGCGCGATTTGCATCAAGAATTATCAATCAGGCTGTCGAGTGAAAAATAGTATTGATATTATCGTACCGTACTGGGGTGAGTTTTCATTGCTGAAGCAAACCGTCGATTCAGTGCTAGCACAAACCAGCAAAGCCTGGCATTTGACTATTCTTGACGATCATTATCCAGATAAAACTGCCTACAATCATTACAAAAAGTTAAACGATAAACGCATCACGTATATCAGACACCGTAAAAATATTGGTATCACCGCCAACTTTAATTACGCTATTCAACACGCAAGCGCACCGTATTGTATGATCGTCGGCTGCGACGATAAACTACTACCTAGCTACGTTGATACTGCGCTAAAAAACATTGGTGAAGCAGATTTTTATCAGCCTCGCGTACAGATAATCGATGACAAAAGTAATGTATATCTACCGCTTGTCGATAAAGTGAAAAGAACACTGCAGCCTAAAAAATCTGGCATACTGTCTGGCGAAAAACTTGCTGCGTCGCTTTGCCACGGCAATTGGCTTTACTTTCCATCCATCACTTGGAAAACCGATACTCTCAAACGATATTCATTTGATACAAAGTATAAAATCCTTGAAGACGTCATCGTCGAATTAACCATGATTATTGATGGCGCTTCGCTTTATTTTGACACAACAGAAACTTTTCAATACCGCCGTTTTGCCGAGTCGTTATCCAGCAAGGAAAAAGGTAAAAATGGTATCCGATTCAAGGAAGAGAAAGAAGTCTATGATAATTTTTCCGATAGGTTTAATGAGATTGGCTGGAAAAAAACCGCACGAGCAGCAAAACTTCGCGTGACATCACGCATTCATAGTTTCTTGTCGCGGTTTTAGCGCTTATCCTATCACTCTATTTTGTCTTTGCAAACTTACGATTAACCGCCCACGCATACAGATTGACGATTATCGATTGCGGCAATAGGTCATACAGTCGCCAGTTTATATCCTTCTTCGCTACTGGCATTTTAGCGTTTTTCCAGGGCGTTAGTTTCAAATATTTACGCCACAAAAAACCAACTGGATTATCGTTACCCTGCTGCCACGGTCTACCGTTCACACCAAACTGCGAATGAATAATCTTCGGCGTATAGTAACTCTCCATAATCTCATCGTAACTGTAAAAGCTCTCGGGCAAGAAACCGTTGGCTTTAATGTATTTTTTAATATCATAGCCATAGAAAACAGTCGAGAAATTATATTCCATGCCAATCTTCTTGATCTTGCCTTTGAAAAACACGTTACACAAATCTTGGTCAGCCACCTCGTAGTGATTGTGCCGCAAATGCTCGCGCATCTTAGCATCAATCTTATCTTTCATCCATTTTTTGTGATTGATAAGCATAACTCCACAGTTAAAGTAACCGTCGGTTGGCTTCAAGCCAATGACATCCTTGTGCGCGTTTACCATGGTAGCATCGTATGACAGCGCCATTACATTATCCTCAAAATCAAGCTCCAAAAGACCATCAAGCGCACCGCTAATCACCGTGTGCGGGTTAATGTACAAAATTCGGTCCGTTTTGATATCAAGCTTAGCAAACGCCAGCATCTTATACCATGTGATATATAATCCCTTCCAAGCCTTAACGCCGATCTCTTTCAATTCGTCAGGATAGCTTGACACGTCAACGAAAGTAATTGCGGCGTTCTTATAATTTCCAACCATTTTGTTGAGTTTGTTGATGCTATCTTTTTTGAGTTGATGCCCGAGGTAAAAAATATTGATCTGTTTTAAATGTTTATTGTTTTCCAAAAGCGACACAATGGAAATTGCGCTGACTACAGCATAGTTGTCGTCACTCTGATATAAAACGTTTAAAATTCCTTTGTTCATAATAAATCCTACTTGTTCGTTGACAATTGCTTAACATATTCTTTCAGCATTTCGGTGTAATCGCTTGGCACAAAACCCGTTTGGCGCAACTTCGACAAATCCATATCGCTGTTGAGCGGCCGCGGTGCAAAGCCTGGTTTACTAGCAGCATACTCCTCGGTAGAAATTGGCTGTACGCGGCTGCGATCATATCCGGCATATTCAAACACGTCAGCGGCAATTTCGTACCACGACTTCACTGGACCTTCGTTGGTTACGTTATATAGTCCATATGCAACTTTATTATCTAAGAAGAATTTAGTAGCTCGAGCAATCTCTGAAGCAAAAGTCAGCCGGCCAAACTGATCATTGACGACTTTTGGATTGATACGCATATCTGCCAAATTTTTCATGGTTTTTGGCATATTGTGACCGTCACCAACGACCCAAGATACCCGCATGATATAGTATTTTGGCACCAAGCTAACCGCCAGATCACCAGCGGCCTTACTTTCTCCATAGACCAACAGAGGCGCAACTACTTCATCGTCTTTATGATTTTTCTCTCGGCCATCCCAGACATAATCTGACGAATAGTGAACAAGAGTCTTATTTTGCTCAATAGCAATCTTAGCTAGGTTGCGCGGACCGTAAGCATTGGCCAGCCACGTCTTGGCGCGCAATTCCGGAGTTTCAGAACCATCAGCATTAACCAAGGCTGCCGCATTTAAGATAACATCATATTTTGACCAATCAAACATGTTTACTTGCGCTTCATCAGCTATATCCAGCTCTTCCCGCGGCAGTGACTTGGCGTCTGGAAACATGGCACGCAGCGCCTTGCCCAATTGTCCGTTTGCTCCCAAAATTACATATTTCTTACTCATAGCTCCCCTTTATCTTTGTCAGTTATTATAGCATCTTTTAGTGACCGCTTGTAGATGACTAACAAAAGTGCTAGTTGCAAAAAGCTGATCAGCATAAAAACCAGCACGCTACCTAACATCGCCAACCGCTCAATCAAACACATAGACACCACTACCGCCAAAATATCCGTGAGTAGCAATGTATAAAATTGCCCCTTAAACCGACGCATAATGATTAGTAGGTTAACATAAATCGACACAAAAGCGTTCGCCGCCGCGCCAATAACCATAATTGTCAAATCAAGGCGGAAATTATTGATATTGATACCAAAAATAACATTGAGTATCCAAACACCAATCAAATAGCTCAGAACAACTGAAAGTACGCCCATCCCAAAAGTTATTTGATTAATCTTGCCGACGATTCGCGCGAACTCCTTCAATTTTCCTTTTGCTAATAGTTCAGACAAATTGACGACATTCGGCTGAATGATAAACGATATGAAGAGTCCAAGGAGCGTAATTGGCATTGCCATAATGCCAAAATAACCAATTTGATCAGGATGAGACTTGTCCAAAAAATACCGCGGGATATTGAGTGAAAACATCGTCAGAAACACCACAACAAATACCGCTGAAGTGCGTTTCATGATTACAACAGCCTGACTGGCGTATTCCTTGATAAACTTTTTATTCATAGCGATAGCTTCAACACGTCGCACCCATAACACATCGTACAGAAGGATAATGAGCGCATTGACCAGCAATATCGCCAATGTGCCATACATGACATTTTTAGTTACAATATCAACCACTATAAATACCCCAAAACCAAGAATCGCTTTCATGGTTAGTGAGATGCCAGCGATATACAATTTACAATGGACTTGCAAAACACCATACAACGAATCGGCAATTGATTCTAAAATTTTAAAGGCTACCAAAATCATAATCAAGCCTGTTTTAGTAGCGTTATATCCATTCAATACACAAAACACCACTGCAGAAACTGCCACAATAAGCGATGCAACGAAACGCACAGCGACATAACCGCCGCTGCAAAACTCCCGCTTGACATCAGATGCCTGATAAGTCCGGCCGCCCCATAAAGATATCGCCCAAAACACCACTGAAAGTGATATTGCAAATGAAAACAGTCCAGAATCGTCAATGCCGTTTAGTCGAGTGATAACAATTAGCAATACTGGAGAGATCGCACTCTGCAACAGTGAACCTAGTGAGTTCCAGATGTAGTCCTTTTTTTTCGACTGCATGTCATTAGTATAGCAAGTTTGCCCAATATACTACTCTACTTTATAATTTTCTTAGTATATGAAAAAATATTGGTCTCACTTTCTATTGTTTATAAGAAAGCCTGAAAACGTCTTTATATCTTTGTCTTTATTCTTTGGAGTGTTATCGGCAGCCACCGTACCTCTGCTGTCAATCAATGACGAAGGCGTACATTATATGCGGGCCTATGGATTGTCCCAAGGAAAAATTGAATCAGGAGTTGCCTGCACTTTACCTAAAGAAGTGGTATTAAAAGCAAAAGAAGCAGATGTAAATAATTTCGTAACTAGCTATAAGAAGATCATAAACCGCAGCGATACAGAGACAGGAAAATGCAGTAGCGCAACTGGCTATCCTCCAATTATGCATCTACCGCAGACAATCGGTATTATGTTTGCAAATCTCGTACACGGTTCACTTGGAATAACTATTATATTCGGAAGATTGGCCAATCTAATATTTTATTCATTTGCTCTTTATTTCGTCATAAAATGGGTACGAATTGGCAAATGGACATTCGTAGCAACCGGCCTATTTCCGCTAATAATCCATTTGGCAGCGTCTCTTTCCGGAGATAGTATGACAAATATCGCAATTTTTACCGCTATTGCTGCTACGCTAAATCTCTTTAGCCAAAAAAGCCCGTTAACTCGACAACAGCAGTTGCTTATTATTGCTTTAGCCTGCTTGTTAATTCTCACAAAGTCGGTAACAATACTCTTATTATCACCAGTCATTTTCTTGCCAAAGCGCCTCTTCGTTCCAGATAAAAAATCAAAAATATCTTTTATTCCACAAAAATGGTTAGTTCTCTCAGCAGCAGCAATATTATCAGGTCTTTGCTTAATAGCATGGCTTCATGTATACACACAGCCCCTACTCACCACTGGCGCACCGCATAATCCGCTTCATAGTAATCCGCTCAAATTTATCCAGATATTATTTAATACCTATCTAAACCCAAACCTGCCCGTATCCGACGATATCCTGAGGGGCGTGATTGGCGCATTCTCTGCTTTTAAATACGGGCTGCCGCTTTTTATATTACTACCATCATTTTCCCTTCTCTTCCTCTCTCTCCTTCATTACAACAAGAAAGACCAGGAGCTATTAGGAGAGCAGGCTGGTAAATTGGCAGTGTATAATTTGGCGACAATTGGGTTGTTTGTTTGCGCAGTGTCATATGCTATGTATACAGCGTGGGCCTTATTGCCGTTTAGGTTTGGCGAGGGAGCGTATTATGCGGATGGTGTTCAAGGTAGATATTTTACAGCAACAGCAGCTATGTTGGTACCGGTAGGACTGTGGCTGCAGAAGTATATTAATGTAAAGACTAAGAATGAAAAAGTATTTAACCTTATTATGTTCTTTGGGCTAGCTTTAGTGCTTGGGTTTTATGTTTTTGAGACGGTGTGGAAATTTAAGTAGCTATCCTAATCATGACAATATGCTAGAATAAAAACAGTTATGAAAAAATATTGGTCTTTATTCTTATCTTTTATTAAAAAGCCTGAAAACGTCTTTATATCTTTGTCATTGTTTTTTGGAGTGTTGTCGTCAATACTAGTCCCCCAGTTATCTGTAAGCGATGAAAATATGCATTACCTGCGAGCTTACGGAATATCTCAAGGCCGCGTAGAATCTGGATCACATTGTACGCTTCCAAAAGATGTCGCTAAAAGAGCTGGGTCGGTTTACGAAGGTAATTTTTCTGCAGACTACTCTAAGCCTATAGACCGCAATACATTAGATGTTGATAAATGTAGTAGTGCATCTGGCTATCCGCCAATTATGCACCTGCCGCAAGCAATCGGCATTAATATAGCAAATCTATTTGGAGGATCTACTGGGTTAACTATCTTATTTGGGCGTCTCGCTAATGTACTTTTCTATTCAATTGCCGTCTATCTCATTATCAAGTGGGTGCGCATCGGCAAGTGGGCTTTTACAGCAATTGGACTTATTCCACTAATGATTCATATGGCGGCGTCGCTATCCAGCGACTGCATGACAAATGTGGCAGTCTTTACGATTACTGCTTTTGCCTTGAATCTATTCACTCAAAAGGATAAGTTATCACATAAACAAACAGTCGCTCTTATCTGTATAGGAATATTCCTTACTCTAACCAAATCTGTAAATGCCTTACTACTATTTCCTCTTCTGTTTTTACCAAAGCGTCTATTCTCACCCAACAAAAACGAACGTCTGCCATTTAATATTCAGAAGTGGGCTATATTAGCAGTAACTGGTGTTGCCGCGATTATTAGCATACTAATTTGGCAGAAAATATTTGGACAGCCGTTACTTACCTTAGGCGCAGCGCACAATCCGCTCCACAGTAATCCATTAAAGTTTATTGCCATACTGTTTAACACCTACATTAGCCCAACTATCGGATACACGGATGTTGTATTACGTGGTAGCGTTGGTGATTTTTCATCCTTTAAATACCACCTGCCTTTGTTTGTGCTGATACCGCTCT
Source organism: uncultured Candidatus Saccharibacteria bacterium (assembly GCA_963456685.1). Classification (GTDB taxonomy): domain Bacteria; phylum Patescibacteriota; class Saccharimonadia; order Saccharimonadales; family Saccharimonadaceae; genus Saccharimonas. The sequence goes on from CAUOPB010000001.1 coordinate 134,899, forward strand.
TTTCCCTTCTCTTCCTCTCTCTCCTTCATTACAACAAGAAAGACCAGGAGCTATTAGGAGAGCAGGCTGGTAAATTGGCAGTGTATAATTTGGCGACAATTGGGTTGTTTGTTTGCGCAGTGTCATATGCTATGTATACAGCGTGGGCCTTATTGCCGTTTAGGTTTGGCGAGGGAGCGTATTATGCGGATGGTGTTCAAGGTAGATATTTTACAGCAACAGCAGCTATGTTGGTACCGGTAGGACTGTGGCTGCAGAAGTATATTAATGTAAAGACTAAGAATGAAAAAGTATTTAACCTTATTATGTTCTTTGGGCTAGCTTTAGTGCTTGGGTTTTATGTTTTTGAGACGGTGTGGACTTATAAATAAACTCGATCCAATCTTTGCACTTATGCTTGCTTGTGTTAAAATAGTGTAAATATGAGAATTACAAAGAAAAATCTTTCAAAAAAACAAATCCTAGTAGCTGCCCTTGCTGTAGCTATCGCGATTTGCGGGAGTATTTTCGCGCTTGATAAGATCGGTATTATCTCAATTTTTCCAAAAGAAACCGTACCAAATATCAGTAAAGAGCCAACGCCGCAAGAAAAAAAATCTGAAGAAAAAGCCAATCAGGACACTAAAGAATCATTCCTTAACGCCACAAAAGATGACGAAGAAAAGTCTGTTGAGGAAAGTAAACCCGCTCCAGTGCCAAAAAATAATTCATCAATCGAGCTTTCAGCCAACAGAGATGGAGACAGCGTTACAATTATCGTAAAATTAAAAGAACAGGGTTATTCACAAGGCAAATGCTCTCTAACTGTAGCCGCTAATGGAAAAAAGGTTGCGCAGAATGCTGATATTATATACCAGCCAGAATACTCTACCTGTGCTGGATTTTCAGTACCCGTATCTTCAGTCGGCGGCGGCCAATGGACTATTTCATTATCGGTAACTCCGCTCAACGGCAAGCCTATAACTAAAACTTTAACAAAGGAGATTTAATGGTGAAAACGAGAATATTTATCTCTGCCATTGCCATTGCTGCAATTGGTGTTTTTAGTTTAGTATTTTTTGCTAATCAATCGAGTGCCGTCACCGCTAGCGATTGGCGCGCTGGCAACATCGTCGACGATTTTGTATTTACTAATTCTGATGACATGACAGTTGCCGATATTCAAGCATTCCTCAACAGCGTCAACCCAAATTGCGACACATACGGAACTGGGCGCGCTGTCGAAAAAGGCAGAGGCGATATTACACGCGCACAATATGCCGCTTTGCGGGGCTGGGCAGGTCCGCCTTATGTCTGTCTAAAAGATTATTATGAAGTTCCTAAATACTCGCCAGGCAACTACATTCCTGCCAATAACTTTAGCGGTTCAATACCAGCAGGGGCTGTTAGCGCGGCGCAAATAATCTACGATGCAGCGAAGCGTAATAATTTAAGCCCGAAAGTTATCCTAGTTAAAATCGCTACTGAATCGGCCGGCCCGCTCACCACGGATAATTGGCCTTTGCAAAGCCAATATACTTACGCTATGGGTTCGCATTGTCCAGACAGCGGCCCCGGCGGCAGCGCAAATTGCGACCGCAATTATGCCGGCTTCTCAATGCAAGTCGAATCTGGAGCCCAATTAATGCGCTGGTATCTCGATAATATGGATAAACCTTGGTGGACTTATAAAAAACCGTTCGCTACTAACTCAATTTTGTGGAATGTAGTGCAGCGTGGCTGCGGCGCTGGAGACGTATATATTGCCAGCAAAGCAACAGCTGCACTATATACTTACACCCCGTATCAGCCAAATCAGGCCGCTCTTAATAATATGTACGGACTAGGCGACCGTTGCAGCGCTTATGGTAATCGTAACTTTTGGCGCGTTTGGAACGACTGGTTTGGATCGACCCAGTACAGCCGCCCAATCATTAGTTTTAAATCGCATATTAGCTACTATGGCTGGACCGGACTAGTACACAATCGCGGTATTACTGGCTTTACTGGCCAGAGCAAATCCATGCAAGCCTTCACTATTGACGGTGAAGTTACCTATTCGTCGTATAGCGAGGAACGCGGCTGGCAGCCAACTGTCTATGGAAGCATGCAATCTGGCACAACAGAACTTAACAGACCTATTCAAGCAGTTAAAATCCAGCCAGCTGGATCGCTTGCTGCAAAATATGACTTATACTACCGCGCGCATGTCAGCTATGTCGGCTGGATGGGTTGGGCAAAAAATGGCGAGCCAGCCGGCATAACTGGCGGACCTGGAAATAATATAGAGGCCCTAGAAATCCGGCTTGTTCACAAAGGATCTAGCGCTCCGGAAGATTCAGGCCAAGCTTTCAAAAATGTTAATACAAAGGGAGATTCTTCACCGCTAGCAGCCTCGATTAGCTCGCACGTTGGCATGGTTGGCTGGCAGCCAGCAGTCACTGATGAAATGATTAGCGGCACTACCGGCCAAAGTCGGCGGATTGAAGCCGTCAAAGCCTCCCTTGTTAATAAAACTGGTATTTCTGGCGACCTTCGCTATTCGTCCCACGTCTCATGGGTTGGCTGGCAAGACTGGAAAAACGCAAACGAAATATCAGGCACTACTGGTCAATTCAAATCAGTCGAAGCAATTCGTTTTATGCTCACTAGCGACCTTGCAAAATCATACGATATCTGGTATCGTGCTTATTCGCAGTATGTCGGCTGGATGGGTTGGGCAAAAAATGGCGAGCCAGCCGGATCAACTGGTGCAACCAGACAGCTTGAGGCCATCCAGATTCGTATAGCGCCAAAAAATTCAATCGCCCTACCTGGCGGCGCATTCTACAATCCAGCCAATACGACTATCCCAGATTTGTATGATCTCAGCTATTCAACCCATGTCAGCTATGTTGGCTGGATGCCAAACGTCTCTCAGGGTGTCATGTCTGGTACAACGGGGCGATCGTTCGCCGTTGAAGCACTGCGCATTGCCAAAGCTATATCACAACGCGACGGATCGACCATCGCCATCCGCTGCTCATCAAAATCGGCTAACGACCCTTGGTCGGCAGATATACCTGTGACCGAACAACAAATCTGCGGCACTACCGGCCAAACAAAAGCGCTCAATGGCATAAAACTATCCCTCAGTGAAACCGACGCCAAGAAATATGATATTTACTACCAAACTCACCTATCATGGATTGGTTGGCAAGAGTGGAAAAAGAACGGTGAGGTCGCCGGCGATAAACCAGGATCACACATTGAAGCTGTTAGAATAAAGCTTGTTGAAAAATAAAATTTCTATTTATATATATCAACAATCCGCTGCTCGAGCTTACTCCACTGATAAGCTTGAGCAGTTTTTTGGCCATTTTTAATGATTTTATCGCGCAGTTTTTTATCGTTTAGTAACTTTTCAACAGCTGCAACGCCCGCATCGATATCGCCTTGGCGATAAAATAGACAGTTGTAATCATCTTTCAGATATTCAACATTGCCGCCGTTTGGTACTACAACAGATACGCCGCCAGTCGCCATCATTTCAAGCGGCGGATATGAAAAGCTCTCAACGATACTAGTTTTAATCAAAATATCACAGCTTGCGTACACTTCTCCAACTTTTTCTGGAGCAATACGATTATAAAATCTATCGACTCGGTACCAATCTTTTGGTTCCTTGCGGTATGATAAATACGAAATCTCAAATTTATCAGGGTCAAGCCTCTCAACGATACGAAAAGCTTCGTCAGTATTTTTATACTCACTTTTACTATCGCCTTCAATAAGTATCTTTATTTTGCCCGTAAAATCCCGTTCACGATATGGGTACAATTCAAGATCAATTCCATTTGAGACATACTCGGACTCTTTATGAAAAACATCTTCCAACCACTTCTGACACCATAGTGACATCGTAATATACCGTATACCAGATTGATCGCAGTAAGAAGCGTTCGCTAAAAAGCGCGGTTCACCAGTGCCTGGTATATAAAAATCCGTTTCAAAGTTTTGCACAAAATAAAGCCGATTACGAACATTAGGCTGCTTCTTAACTAGCTCAACAGTTGACCACAACGTTGCAACCTGCGTGTCGAAAAACGCTTTCATTTTAGTTTTGTGCGTAGCAACGACATTAAATCCAGGCAACTCATATCTATAGCTATAGGTTTTCTTAGCAATTTTTAGAGCGTGCTTACTGACTGCATCAATTAGCGTCACGTCCCATCCATGTCTTCTTAGTACATCAGCATGCTTTAAGGCGACAATTACTCCTCCTGAAATATCGGTCGACGGCAGAATGAAACCGATATTTCGCGCCAAATGCTTTCTAACAAACGAAGCTAGGTTATAGCCAGTGTACACCGTCGAATAGTTATGAATTATCTCCTCGTGAGCTTTATCTGCAAGTTTACCGCGCAAAACCGAGTCTGATACTAGTAAGTCAAGCGCCTTAAACCACTCTGCGTCAGTATTGTTTACTAGTATGCCTGTTTTGTTATTCTGAATTTTCTCTGCAAAAGCGCCAATATTGCTGGCTATGGTTGGAATCTTTACAAGAGCCGCCTCAACCCATTTATTCTCAGATTTTGCGCGGTTAAAAATCGTATCAACCAGCGGCGCTAAAACAATATCGCACTCCGCCATAACAGCTGGCAATTCTCGCCAATCAACAAATCCTGACGTAATAAGACGCTCTTTATACGGATCAAGGGCGTCTGGAACATCCAGAATGCCAGCAATCTTAAGGTAAATTTGCGGATACTTTTCGAATATTTTAATAAGACTAGGAATAACGAGATCGAAATCTTCATTATGGGTAATGCTACCACTGAAATAGCCGATAATAATTTTGTTATTATCTTTGCTAACCGCCTCTAGCGCTAAATTAGATAGCTTAATCATTTCATCAGATGCAACGTTGCGGTTAATCAGCACTTTACCCTTCGTGTAATGCTGTAGCTCCTCTTGCAGTTGAGCGGTCGTGGTAACAACATGATCGCACAACTCCAGCGTTTCGCGCATCCGATTAACACCATCATCGTAGAGCCGCTTATCATCGACACTCATCTGCTGGACATACTTGATTGAATCAGTATATTTCTGGTCAATCACCAAATCATCAATATCAAAGAAACAGGTTTTATTAAAATAATGCGCCTGCTTGATAAATTCGCGAATCGTATCAGTTATTGGGCAGCGGAAAAATACAAATCCGCGATAATACTTCAATTGATCAAGCGATAATCTATCATAAAAAACACTTTCAACAGTCAACCCCTGCGACATTAGCTGCTCCATCTGGTGAGCAACTCGATAGCGTTCTGGATGCGGCAAAGTGCAGCCGTTGATAAATAAAATATCTTTATATACTTGCTGTTTTTTATCAGGAAATTTCTTATAATATGCATATTTTGCTGCACGTTTTACAAAGCGGACAGCACCATCGTCTTTAATTATTACAACACTTTTCTTTACAAGATTATTAACTTTACGTATCATTATTGTTCCTCCTTAGCCGTCATATATGGATTATATAACGTTTTTAGACCTTTATCGCAAAGAGCTTTAGTTAGCAATCGGCTAGTTATTCTTGTTGATTCATCAATCGAAGCCAACTTATTCCGTTCAATAAATAGCACGGGAAGATCTATCGCACCTAGATTGTATCTAGCGGTTAGATAAATGTGTTTCGTAAAGGATCGCCGACTTAACGTCTGTATGCATTCTACTATTTTTTTATCTAAAATTGACGTAAGGCTTTCTATAACTCGATTCTCGTCAGCTACAGACGGAGCAACTGCACCGATATCAAGTCGCATCACATCGCCCATATCGCTATACTTATCAATATCTTTAATTACAGTCTCTGAGAATACTATTATATCAGCAGCTTCATCGCGAATGACGTCGCCGACAGTGGTTGATTCGCTAAATAATACATTTTTTATGGTAAGATGTTGCGGCGTAGAATATTTTAGCCGCCACTGAGCACCATATGTTGAATCGCGCATAACTTGAGCTTGAACTTGACGGCTCTTGATATCGTCATTTAAAGCCCTCTTCTGAGCATCAATAACATAAGGTTTTGCATCCAACCCTTGTGCAGTAGAATTTTTATGGACACGCCAATAGTAGAGTATTTGCGAAACATGCGCAATCTGCTGCGGCTGCAGTATTCTTGTTATGCGCAAAAAAAGCTCCCAATCTTGAGCTCCGTTGTAGTTGCCATCTTCACCTTCCAACTCCAACAAAAGTTTCCGCTGTATGACAGCAAAGTGCGTAATATAGTTGACCGACCGCAAGAAATCAGCATTCCAATCAGGTTTGAAAAATGGTTGATATTGTCGTCCGCGTTCATCAAGCTTAACCTCATCAGTATATATAAATTTTACATCTGGCAAATTATTTATCTTTTCGACAATTCGCAATAAAGCGTCTGGGTGCAGCACGTCGTCATGATCAAGTAGCGCCACGTATTCCCCGCTAGCTTTATGGATACCGTAATTTGTCGCCCCGGCAATATGGCGATTGGCCTTAAGAAAAAAAGGCTTTATTTTTGCATTAGTCTTTGCTATAGCGCTGATTTCTTGTTTCAAGCCTGTATCAGGCGACGCATCATCAACAATAATCAGCTCCCAATTATCGTATGATTGAGATTCAACCGACTGAACCATTTCCCTCAAGTATTTCGTTGGAGTATTATAAGCTGGCACAATAATCGACACTAGCGGCTGTCTGCGTAATTTATAATTTATAGGCTTATCTTCATACCTGCACCGCCATGACTCATATAACCTGCGCTGACGCGAATCAAGATAGTTGCGATATGGCGAAATCAATAACAGCAAGAAAGAGTAAAGCGCTCTATTGTGTTTTATCATATTTTTCAAGCGTTGCAGCATATTTTATTTCCATGTGTGATCTAGCTTCGTCACACCACCCCAGCGGCCATGTCCATAATCGCGTTGGACTGAAAAAAACGGTCCTTCCTCGATAAAAGCAATCACCTTTGTATCATTAGCCCCCATCAAACCCGCCTTGATAAAATACCTGCCTTCATTAAGATTTAACTTTACAGTGTAGCGAGCTGATTGATCTTTGATAGCGCTAGTTTTTTCTTGATAAGTATTCGGTCCGTAAACATACTCGCCGTTTTCACGAAAAATTGCAACGCCTACATGTTTAACACCCTTTTGCTGCCATGACAAATCTACCGTCATAGTTTCTTCGAAATCATACATAGTCTTTTCTTTACCATCAGTACCACGCAACACTATTTTGAACGGTACCGTCCCTTCGTTATCGCCGTTTAATCCAGTCGTCTGGTCATAATTCTGGCTATTACTGCGGCTATATGCCGCCGCAATACGATACGGTTTACCAATCATTTTAACGTGGCCGTCTTCAATAAATACTGCTTTTGTACAAAACCGCTCGACTGCTGCCATATCGTGAGTTACTAAAATTACAGTACGTTTTTCACGCTTAAGCTTATCAAAGTACGAATAGCACTTCTTTTGAAAAGCCTCATCGCCAACCGCAAGCACTTCATCAAGCAACAAAATATCAGCATGAGCGCGAATTGCAATTGAAAAGGCTAAACGGACCTGCATACCGCTTGAATAATTCTTAAGCCGTTCTTCCATAAAGTCTTCTAATTCTGCAAACTCAACAATCGCGCTATACATAGATTCCATTTCTTCATGACTAAACCCTAGCAGTGCACCATTAAGAAAGATGTTTTCGCGGCCAGTTAGCTCTGGATTAAATCCTACGCCGAGCTCAATAAACGGCACTAGCGAACCGTGCACTTTAACGTTACCGCTATTTGGCGTATAAATACCAGCGATCGTTTTCAACAGCGTGCTCTTTCCTGAACCATTGCGGCCAACTATACCGAAAAAGTCTCCTTCGTTTATAGTAAAACTTATATCTTTTAACGGCGTAAACACACGATAGCCTTTGCGACCTTTTAGTATATTTATCAACTGTTGTTTAACACCCGAACTAGCTTCAAGCGGAATTTTGAAAGATTTCGTTAGTTTGCTAATCTCGACAATTGCCTTAGACATCAAACACTCTCCGCGAAGTACCGCTGGTTAGATCGAAAATAAAAAACCGCTAGCAATATTACGATGATAACTGCAACAAACGGCGTCAACATCACCGGAAACGACACCAAATCATACAGCTGAAGTGTTTGTTGCGTCACTAATACCTTACGAACATCTTGAACTACTTGAGCAACCGGATTAAGCATTAGCCATGAGGCAGCCCACGGCATCTGTTTTACAACCATTTGCAACGGATATATTACTGGAGTAGCATAGAATGCTGCTTGCAAGAATATTTCCCATAGATAACCGATGTCTCGATATTTAACGTTAAGCGTTGCTAGAAAAAATGCTACCGCCAATGAAAAGATATACAATTCAGCTATCAGAGGAATTATAAGCAACGCCTCTGCAGATATAGACACACTGTTGATTACACAAAACACCAAAATAACGATTGTATTTATTATAAGATTGATAAATGCAGAAATAGTGCCGGATACAACAATGATAAATTTCGGGAAATTAATCTTGCGAATTAAGTCGCCCCGCGAAACTATTGATTGTAATCCTTGTACGGTTGCCTCGGTAAAGAAATTCCATAATACAATACCAACTAATAAATACACTGGGAAATGTTCAATATCCCTACCTAGACGTAAGAATTTATCAAATACTATATATAGAATAATAAATAAAAATATTGGTTTTAAGATTGACCACAAATAACCTAATACTGATCCTTGATAGCGTAATTTAAAATCCGTTACAACCAGCTCGCGTAACAATATTTTATTACGTCTATTCCATACACTCGCTACTTTCATAGTCTCTCCAGCCATTATATAATAAGATTGTGACAAAAAACAATCTCGCTATCATCGTCCTTAACTGGAACGGCGCCGACGATGCGCTCGAATGCATTAGCTCGCTGGCCCGACAGACACTCAAACCGACTGTCATAGTAGTCGATAATCATTCTCGCGACGACTCTGTCATGCGTTTCGAACAGTATCAGACAGAACATCCGTCCGTAGATTGTATAATTATCGCTAACAATAAGAATCTGGGATTCGCCGGCGGTATTAATACCGGGCTGGTTTATGCACGCGAACAAGGTTTCGAGTATATTGGCGTACTTAATCCCGACGCCGTTGCTGACAAAAAATGGTGCAGAGCACTCGTCGACGAACTGTCAAGCCAGCCAAAATGCGGTATTGCAACTGGCATTTTACAGCGGCGCGACGGTAAGACGCTTGATACAACTGGCGATTTCTATACCACCTGGGGCCTGCCTGGTCCACGAAACCGCGATGAGCCTATTGAAAATGCGCCGAGTAAGCCTGGCGAGGTTTTTGGCGCGACTGGCGGCGGAGCGATTTATCGCGCGGCAATGTTTGACGATATCGATATGTTCGACGAAGACTTTTTCATGTATTACGAAGATGTTGACCTCAGTTTTCGCGCCCAGTTAGCTGGCTGGAAGGTCCGCTTTACGCCCAAAGCCATCGCTTATCACAAGGTTGGCGCCAGCAGCAAAAAAGTGCCTGGTCTCGCCGTTTATAATACCTTCAAAAACTTGCCATTAGTCTTCATTAAAAACGTTCCAGGGAAGTTATTTTGGTATATTGGCCTGCGCTTTTTCTTAACATATTGGCTAATTTTCGCCAGCGCCGTCCGCCACGGCAACGGCTGGCCAGCTTTCAAAGGTATATTAGCCTCAATAATTCGTAAACCTGCTGCCTACAAAAAGCGCCTAAATATTCAAAAAAACCGCAAAGTCTCTGTCAACTACATCCGCGGTATCATCCACGACGGACCGCTGCCTAATCAAACTGGACTGTTGAAATTTCGTAAGTTTTTTACTGGGAAATAAACTTTTTGCATGTGAATATGGATTTGCGTAAAATATAAGTATGCTGCCTTATCAAACTGGTTTTTTTGACTATTCCTTGCCTGAAGACTTGCATACCGAATATAAAACATGCAACGAAGGTAAAATACCTAATGACCTATGGAAAACTATATCAGCTTTCGCTAATGCCGATGGCGGAAAAGTGTCTCTAGGTGTTACGCCAGACAATAAACCTATCGGATTAACTACAGAACAGTTAGATAGAGTTCAACGCGATTTATTATCATTGTGTCAAAATTCCTTCAATTACCCGATTGTACCCGAGATTCAACTGGTCGGAGATGTTGTTACAGCATACATCTCGCCCGCTCCATCCCAGGTACGCCCGATTTACTCAAAGTCTAGAGGCGCCTCTAAAGGAGCTTATATAAGGATAGGTTCTTCAAATGTCGAGATAACCGACGAAATACGCAACCAGTTCGCCATGGCCGCACGAGGCGGAGCAGAATTAATCGAATTTTCCGGATTACACTACGAGAACTGCTTTGATATGGTAGTCGTCAATGAATATCTGTCAGCTATAAGCCAGTCTCGCGGCAATATATATCAAGATTTATCAACCACTGATATCTTGATAAAACTACGCGCTATCAATCATTCAGGCAATCCCACTCTTTTTGGTTTACTAGCATTTAGCAAAAATAATATCCTACAAGAAAACACAGCTCCAACTGTCAATATAGCAATCACTCAATATGCAACAGACAGCAAAGTAAATATATCTGATCCAAATGAAACTTTTATTGATGATAGAGAATTCAATGGGAATGTGATAAGTCAATTTAAATCAGCCGCAAATCATCTTCGTTCCAAACTGCCGATACGTGGATTAATCGACCCTCAAGGTCTTCGACAAGAATATTTATCTATACCAGAAATCGCTATCCGAGAAGCTTTAGCAAACGCAATAGCTCATCGCGACTACAGCACATACTCTTCTCGTATTCAAATTGACATATACGCCGACAGGATAGAAATCATAAATCCCGGCCGAAGTTTAGTGCCAATTGAAAGAATTGACGAAACGCCATCAGTATCGCGTAATCCTACACTCATGAGTTTTCTTAAAGATTTTCATATAACAGAACAACGAGCTCGCGGTATTAAAACTATTCGAGACTCTCTGAATAGCGCTGGACTAAAGGAGCCTTTATTTGAAAATCTACCATCCTCTTTTAGAATAACTATTTACAACTCAACATTTATGGACAGTGAAGATCACCTGTGGTTACAACGATTTAAAAAGCATAATCTGAACGAAAGACAATTAACTGCTTTAACTTATCTGAAAAATAGTCACAACAGTATAACAAACCACACATATAGAGAAATTAACAATATGAATAGCGTTGGAGACGATCGGCGCGCTCGTCATGAGCTAGAGCGATTAGTAAAATTCGGCTTGATTTTTCCTCAAGGAGAAACTAGACACCGTAGATACAATTTAAATACTAACAATCTATAACTATGTACTGCTATCGACATTCTATCGACATTTTCCAAAAAGTAGTTACCTCTGTTAAATCCGCTCTATCGACATTCTATCGACATTCTATCGACATTTTCGATGTGAAAAACTCAACAACTATCCTTACTGTCATCTCATATCATATTTTTATAAAGATCATATTACACGAGAGGGGCTTGCTATGCGCCTGCTAGAATATGAAGCCAAAAATCTACTGTCAGCGTGTGAAGTGCCGATACCGCGCGGCAAAGTTTTCGCTATTAATGAATTACAATCTATCGCTGCGCCGATCGTTTTGAAATCGCAGGTTCCCATCGGCGGGCGCGGCAAACTTGGCGGCGTGCAAATAGTCCGTCGGCAGTCAGATGTAGAATCTATTGCCCGAAAAATGTTCAATCTTAAAATCAAGGGATTTTTACCATCAAAATTATTAGCCGAAGAAATCCTCGATATCAACCGCGAATTTTATTTTTCGTTAAATATTAATCGCCAAACTGCTAGCATTGAACTGCTTGCCCATACTAGCGGCGGTGTCGAAATTGAAAGCCAAGATACTGCGGATTTTTTTCGGCGCGATATCGTCAACGAAAAATTTGAATCTTTAGCTGACGAGCTCGCTGATTATCTCAATATTGCTGACAAAACTTTTTTACTACAAGACATTATCCAAAACGCCTGTCGTTGTTTTATTGATAATGATTGTCTAATACTCGAAATTAATCCATTAATTCTTACTAAAGATGGTAACCTAACTGCTGGCGACGCTAAAATTACCGTTGACGACGCGGCTGCTTTTCGTCACTTGGACTGGCGATTCGAAGACAACTCTACCGAACACAATTTCGTCATACTTAATCGTGACGGCGCGGTTGCTACAATCGCCAACGGCGCTGGACTCGCTATGGCAACGGTCGATGCAGTCACAGCAAGCGGTCTGGCGCCAGCTAATTTCCTCGATATCGGCGGTACAGCTACTTCTGATAAAGTCCTCGATTGTTTCCGTCAAATCACTACTCTTGATAATATTAAGGTGATTATCATCAATATTTTCGGCGGCATTGTCCGCTGTGATGAGGTGGCCCGAGCCATTATCGATGCTCAGCGGCAAATTCCTGACCTACCAAAACTCGCCATTCGCCTATCTGGCAACCGCGAATCTGAAGCCCGCCAACTGCTAGCGCAATATAATCTGCCACTATTCGACAGTTTAGAAACAATCCTGGAGGACATTTCATGACACCGCAGCTTTTCACTGGCAAAAATGTCATTATTCAGGGGATTACCGGCAAAAACGGCCGGTTTCATACGCGAAACATGCTTGATTACAAAACGCATATCGTCGCTGGCACCTCACCTAATCAAGCTATTTCCGAAGTTCACGGCGTACCTGTTTTTCGAACAATTGACGATATCAAAAAACGTTTTGCCATTGATATTTCCGTAATTTTTGTGCCAGCGCCGCACGCCAAAGCCGCTATTTTAGAGGCTATTCAGGCACAAATCCCGCTCATCGTCTGTATCACCGAAGGCGTACCAATGCATGATATGCTTGAGATTAAGCAAAAACTACACCGTAGCAGTTCGGTTTTAATCGGTCCGAATTGCCCCGGCGTGCTATTACCAGGCAGACAGCTGCTGGGTATCATTCCAGCGTCACTGGCAGCACCTGGCGATACAGCAATCGTCAGCCGCAGCGGCACGCTTACTTACGAAGCTATGTCGCTACTGACGCAGGTTGGTTTCGGGCAGCGATACATCATCGGTATCGGCGGCGATATGATTAGCGGCAGTAGCTTTGTCGATTGTTTAAAGTTATTTCAAAACGACCCTAGCGTTAAACGTATAGTAATGATCGGCGAAATCGGCGGCATTAGCGAAATTACGGCAGCTGATTATATTAAGCAGTTTATCAGCAAGCCAGTTTACGCTTATATCGCTGGACATAGTGCTCCTGCTGGCATCCAGATGGGACACGCTGGCGCTATCCTCGGCACTAACGCGCTTGAGTCAGCGGCTGCTAAAACGGCTTATTTACAGCAAGCTGGCGCTATCACCGCCAACTCAATTAGCCAGCTTATTCAAAAAATAAAGTGATATAATTAGCCTATGAAGACAATTACCGTTCTAATACCAGCCTACAACGAAGAGGCAGTGCTGCCGCAGCTATTCGCACGTCTAAAAGACCTGCAAAAAACGATCAAAAAATACCGCCTAGAACTGCTATTCATCAACGACGGCAGTAGCGATGACACCTTGACTATGATTCAAAAAGAAGCCAAAAAGAATTCTTCAATTGCTTATATTAATCTATCGCGCAATTTTGGCAAGGAAGCTGGCATGCTAGCTGGCTTTGATTACGCCAAAGGCGATGCGGTAGTAATTATCGACGCTGATTTACAAGACCCGCCCGAGCTAATTCCGCAAATGATTGAACTCTGGGAGCAAGGATACGATGACGTTTACGCGCGGCGCCGCAGCCGCCAGGGTGAAACTTGGCTCAAGAAAAAAACCAGCGAGTGGTACTACCGTATTTTGCAAAAGTCGACGCGTATTCCAATTCAGCGCGATACTGGCGATTTTCGCTTGCTTGATCGGCGCTGTGTTGAAGCTCTCAAGCTGCTGCGCGAATCGCAGCGCAACACCAAGGCTCTTTTCAGCTGGATCGGCTTCAATAAAAAGGAATTACTTTACGATCGCGACCCGCGCGCTGCCGGTGATACCAAGTGGAACTACAGTAGACTGGTTAATCTCGCTATTGACGGTATCACCAGTTTCACCACGGCGCCTCTACGAATGTCGTCGATTTTGGGAATGATTATATCATGCGGTGCATTTTTGTATATTCTTTATCTGCTAATTCGACCGCTATTCGGCGTACCTACTGGCGCTGGCTATTCATCGCTAATGGCAGTAATTTTGTTTCTAGGCGGCATCCAGCTGATTAGCCTAGGTATTATCGGCGAGTACATTGCCCGAATCTTTAGCGAGTCCAAGAACCGGCCTAGCTACTTTGTCGAGGAATATCACGAGGCTAAGCGTGAAAAATAAGGCGCAAATTGGCCGTTTCGCTATCGTCGGCACAATAAATACAATAATTGATTTTGGGTTATTATTCTTACTAACCTTTCTAGGACTACCGAAACTAGCCGCTAATACTGTCTCGACCGGTACTGCCTTTGTTTTTAGCTTTTTCGCTAACAAAAAGTACACCTTCAAATCTACTAGCAAAAATATCAAATATGAGATAGTGTCCTTTGTGATTATTACGCTATTTGGCTTGTGGGTGCTTCAAAACGCTATGATTTGGCTGGCTACGCCGCTAATCAAAAATCTCATAACTAACGAACGAATTTCCTTGTTTGTCGCTAAATTATTTGCCACGGCCGTCTCTCTAATTTGGAATTATTGCCTATACGAGCGAATTGTTTTCAGAAAGGAATCATCATGAGTCATATCGCTATTGATGCCCGCGTTATCAACTCTGGGACTGGTACTTACGTGGTTAAGTTGCTAGAATATTTGCAAAAAATCGACCACCACAATACTTATAGCGTACTCGTGCCAACCAAAGATAAAGACTATTGGCAGCCAACTAACCCAAATTTTAACGTCCTAACTATCGATTTCAAAAACTATTCGTTAGCTGAACAACTTGGTTTCAAAACCTTTCTCGATGACCTCAGTCCAGATTTAGTGCATTTTTGCATGCCACAGCAGCCAATCCGATATCGCGGCAAGCACGTCACTACCGTTCATGACATGACACTGCTCAATACTTATAATTCCGACAAGAATTGGCTAGTTTTTCATGCTAAACAACTAGTCGGCCGCTGGGTATTCAAGAAAATTGCCCAGACTAGCCAGCATATCATCACCGTGTCAAACACTACCAAACGCGAATATCAAGCATTCTGCGGAATATCTGATGATAAAATTACAACGATTTATGAAGCTGCCGAGATTCATCAGGGTGGTCTGCAACCTTACAAAACACCGTTTACGCGCTTTATTGCTTATGTCGGCCAGCAGCCCGATTACAAAAATATCCGCCGTTTGGGCGACGCCCACCAAAAACTACTACAAAAGTACCCCGACCTCGGATTAGTGCTAGTTGGCCGGATTAACGCCGCCACTCAGCGCAACAAAGATTATTTTGAATCAAAAAAGTACAAAAATATTCACTTCACCGGCTTTATACCTGATGCTGAGCGCGACTGGATTTTTACTCGGTCGCTAGCATATGTCTTCCCGTCGCTGCTCGAGGGCTTCGGCTTGCCGCCATTGGAAGCAATGGCCTACGGTACGCCAGTTGTTTCGAGCAACGCTTCTTGCATGCCAGAAATTCTCGGCGACGCGGCAATATACTTTGATCCGCTTGATATTGAGGACATTGCCAGCAAGATTGATACCGTTATTACCGATAAATCACTGCGCAATACTTTGTCTAAAAAAGGCAAGCAACAAGTGGCTAAGTATTCTTGGCGGCGAATGGCCGAGCAAACTTTGCAAATTTACGAAAATGCTATTAACAGCTAGAGCCTCATCTCTTTGAAGGCTTTTTGCGCTAAATCATACATAGTTTGGTACACAGCGATATCGGCGCCCTGCTCGGCTGTGTGCAGATAAATTACGTTATCAACAACCTCGATTGAGACCTCGAAACCAAGCGCTGCCAATTGCTCCATGTACGTCGGGTTGAGCAGCTCAAAGCTAGCTGCTTGGTCGGTATTAGAAGCATACACCTCGTATAACTCATTGAACTTACCCCACTCCATTTCGACTTTTTCCAGACCGCGAACACCGCCGAAACGCATCATTTTCTTGCGGCGAACAATAATTTGGCCGTAATCTTTCGGTACGTTAATTTGAGCGATAACTACTGATGAGCTATCAGTGGCGCGCTGGTAAGTATACAATTGCACAAGCAATGATTCTTTATACAAGCCGACCACATGGTTATTGATATCTGATGTACCAAATTGTGCACCGTTAAATAGTTGCCCGCGCTTTGGTATAAACAGCCAGCCCATATCAGCGCTATAGCAATAATTATTCTGGCGGGCAAATTGGTCGATTTGCGGATTATACATCGCCGGGTTAGCTGTCGCCTGATCAATGCCATCTAATAACCAATCTTTGCCATGGCGACGGAATCGCCAATATTCAGTGAACATACTATTGTCAGTGAATAATGTCTGATTGGTAGTGTTATCGATCAGTGAATCTTTGGCGCTCGCCGAAAAACCAATCGTTACTGTGTCTTGACTATCATCAGGCGAATCTAGCATATCAACCACCTCGGCGTCGTTCACTACGATATCTAACATTTGGTTTGTCCGATTCATTAGCTGCAGTGTATAAATCATCAAACCAGCATGATAAGCATAATTTTCGGTGGTATAGGCTTTAATCGCTTCGCTATCTTGCTTCGCCCAATCGCTTTGGTAGCGCAGGAATACTTGCTTGGCGTGATCGATTATCTGTTGTTCGTTCCATACCGGATCGGCAGCGCTAGCTTGCGTAAGTTTATCGCGCAAAAACTTGCTTTGCTTAATCTTATTAAACGCCTCGTAAAGTCCAGTAACCATACCGACGAGCGCGCCAAAAGCAATAGTTACACCCACCCAACCTCTAGCAATCAGTGCAAAAGTTATTACTATCAGGACAAAACCAATCGCGTTCGCAGCCACAAACCGCGTACCCTCTTGGCCTATGTGCTTGCGCAGCGCCGAACCGATACAATAAGCCGGCACGAAGCCAATCATCGCTATACCGGCCAGCAAACCGCCGCCTCCACCGCCGCCAGAACCACCGCCCGAGCCGCCAGATCCGCCACCGCCAGCACGAGCAAAGAGCTCGATATTTGTCAAAAATAAATGTTCCATCGAGCTCCTTACTTTTAATTTATTATTTTATAAACAATTTTAGAATTAAAATTTGACTTCAACTGGCTTTTCAATTGCTGCCCGTTCGCTTTCGCTAACGTCGAAGAACTCTTTATCAGCGTTAAATCCTAGCATTCCAGCGAAAATATTAGTCGGGAAGACTTTGCGCTTGGTGTTGAATTGGGTGACGTTAGCATTGTAAAAGCGGCGTGAGGCAGCAATTTTATCTTCGGTGTCGGTAATTTGCGCTTGCAGCTCCATGAAGTTGCTAGAAGCTTTCAGCTCCGGATAATTTTCGGATACCGCGAATAAGCTTTTGAGCGCCATAGTTAATTCGCCGTCGGCCTTGGCTGCTTCAGCCGGGTGTGTTGCCGACATGATAGCCGAGCGCGCCTCGGTGACTTTTTCGAAAACGCCGCTCTCGTGCGCCGCGTAACCTTTAACAGTTTCAACGAGGTTCGGGATCAAGTCGGCGCGGCGCTTCAACTGCACCGAAATACCGCTCCACGACTCGTCAGTTTTGATATTTAGCTTGACCAAGCTATTATACATGCCGATTACCGCGCCGATCACGACAACCAGCAGGATAACCACCACCGCTACGATTATTAGTACAGCAGCCATACTCCAATCCTTTCTTTTATACTTATGATTATAACGCTAAGAACTCGCCTGCGCAATAATAATATAGCGCTGGCGGCCTTCGCCCTCAGAGTAAGTGCGAATATCACTGTATTCGGCCGCTATCCGGTGGACAATCCGGCGATCAGCAGCGTTAATATGAGCAACATGCGAATCGCCGGTGCGGCGCACTTCTTCGATCCAACCGCGAGCCTTTTCGGCAATTTTTTCTTCGCGCTGCTTCTTATAACCGGCAATATCGACGATTACGCGGGTAACCGCCGCATTATTATTGCGCAGCACTGTCGATACCATGTATTGCAAGCTGCGCAGCGTCTCGGCATTACGGCCAATCAAAATACTATTGAGGTCGCTGCTGGCAATGTCAATCGATAAAATATCATCCTGATAGCTAGTCTCGACCTCTATATTTTCGCCAAAAAACGACAAAATATCCTCGACAAATTTCTTAGCATAGGCAATTGACTGTTCTTTATCCATACTTCTCCTTTCCTACTTCGCCTTAATCCGCGTGATGTGCGCTTCTTTAGCTTTTTTCTCGCGGGTTTTGGCTTTTTTCGATTTTTTGGGAGCGCTAGCCTCTTCGGCAATTTCGTGCATTTCTTCAGCATCTTTTCGCAGCAAGAAATGCTGCTGAGCGGCCGCCACCAAGTTAGACGCCGTATAGTAAAGCGCCAATGCTCCTGGCAGCCCCACCATGATCAAGAACATCATTACCGGCATAACCTTCATCATGCCGCGCGTCATAATACCGCTCATCTCGGTCGGATCGGCCTCTTTACCTTCGGCTGCTTCTTTCATCAGATCGCGGAAACGTTTTTGGTTTTTGCCAGCAGTTGGCGCGGTTTGCTTAGTGATAATATACTGAGTAATTGCCGATACGGCCGCCAAAGCCAACAAGAAAAAGTCAATACCGTGGTTGCTAAAAGTTGTCTTAGTCAAATCAATAAACCCAAGCATTGTATGATTGAAATTAGCTGGATTTTGGATAATCGACTGAATAACATCGATATTTTTGATTGGCTCGTAAAGGTATTGACTAATCACTTCGCTTTTGAGAGAGATAATGATTCTAATCACCTGGTAAAGTCCAATAAATATCGGCAACTGGATAATCAACACTAATACCGAACGCATTGGCTTAATACCATAGCGTTTGTATAGTTCCATTTGCTGCATGGCTTCGGCCTGGCGGTCGCCTTTGGTGTTTTTCTTGATCTTAGCCAACTCCGGCTGCATTTTGCGCATCAGCTTGGTTTGGTTGAGCTGGCTTTTGATTAGCGGATACATCACAAACCGCAGAATAATTGTAAAGATAATAATCGCCAGCCCGAAATCGTGCCACGGAATGATACTATACAATAACATTAGCGCGTTAAAAATCGGCTGAACAATCAATAATTGGAATAAATCATGCATAAAAGCCTCGTATTCTCCTCTCGGCAAGTACTTATCTATACCATTATATCATCTCTTTGGCTGGCAACTACCGAATCAAGCGATGATTTGCGCAAAAATAGCATCAAGCGACGATTTCAACTCGCCAGGCGCCAAACTTAACGCTTCGCCGTTGGTAACAATCACTGCGATATCGACGTTTTTAACGCGAGGTAAAACATCAACTCGCAGGTGTTCATAAACCTGGCGGCGGATACGATTGCGCCCAACCGCTGATTTATGAACTTTTTTACTAATTACTACCGCAAAGCGCGGCTGCTGGCGGCGAGGATTGATAATATATCTGACCGTGAAATAACGCGACCTAACTGCTTGGCCGTTTTTGTACAAAAATTTCAAGCTGCCATGCCCGTGAAATCGATATTTTGACGCAATCATACAATAAATTCCATTATAGCAAAATAGCGCCGAAAATTAGCGCTATTTACCTGTAATTACCTCGACTAGTTAGAGTGCGATACGAGCACGGCCTTTAGCCTGGCGGCGCTTGAGTACAGCCCGGCCAGCTTTGGTTGCCCGACGGGCACGGTAGCCGTGCGTCTTGACGCGGTGTCGAGTATGCGGTTGAAAAGTTCGCTTTGGCATAATGACAGTTATTATAGCAATTTCACGCTCAATAATCAATATTTGATTGCTAATCTGTCGAGATTATACTATCGCTATATAAATTATCCACATTTTTGGCTGGTTTGTCCACAAATTTAACAGAGGTGGCGCTAAATTGTGGAAAAACTCACCCCTGTTTAGTCACCTACATAACTATCAATGAACGTAACGTTCTTATAGTTGTGGAAAACTCGTGAATCAGCTATCATAGAGATAAGTTATTAACAGCTTGTGAGGGTATAAGTTTTAGATGAATAATTCATTATGGCAAAGTGTCCTGGGGGAAATCGAGCTTTCAGTATCGCATGCGAACTTCAAAACCTGGTTTCGCGATACTGAGCTACTATCTTACGATAATGGCACGGCGACTATCGGCGTTGTTAATGTCTTTGCTAAATCACAGCTCGAAAAGCGTTTCGATACGCAAATCCGCGAGATCCTCAAGAAAAATAACCCTAATATCAAAGATGTTAATTACAAAGTCAAAAATACCAAGAAAAAAATCACTAGCCGTGAAACTACTGCTTCGCTGCGCGATCGCGCTAACGAGTTAATTAGCCGCGCGCCAGTTAACGCCAAAACACCCACCGCCAACACCACCCTTAACCCGCGCTACACTTTTGATAATTTCGTGGTTGGTTCGTGCAACGACCTCGCCTACACTGCTTGCCAGGCAGCCGCCGCCAATCCTGGCGCCAAGTATAACCCGCTTTTCATCTACGGCGGCGTCGGCTTGGGCAAAACTCACTTGATTCAAGCTGTCGGCAACGCCATCATCAAGCGTGATCCCAAAATGAAAGTTGCCTATGTTAGCTCTGAAACTTTCATGAAAGAATTTCTCGATAGTATTCGTTTCAAAATCGCTGGCTTCAGCGATAAATATCGCAACGTTGATGTCTTGATCGTCGATGATATGCAGTTCATCGCCGGCAAAGAAAAAACTCAAGAAGAATTCTTTCATACTTTTAATGCCCTACATCAAGCTAATAAGCAAATTATCATCAGCAGCGACAAGCCGCCGCGCAGTATTCCAACCTTAACCGAGAGGCTGCGCAGCCGCTTTGAATGGGGTATGGCGATTGACATTCAAATGCCTGATTTCGAGACTCGCTGCGTCATCATCGAGACCAAAGCTAGCATGTCCGGCGTGACATTAGAGCGCCAGACGGTCGAATATTTAGCGCAAAATATCAAAACTAATGTCCGCGAGCTAGAGGGCGCGCTTAATCAGCTGCTGGCTTATTCGGAAATGCGCGGCACCACGCCAGATGCCGCCACCGCCGAAGGGCTGCTCGGCAACGTTCGATCAACTAGGCCGCAACATCTAACCGCCAAGCAAATCATCGACAAAACCGCCCGCCACTTCCAAATCGATAGCAAAGAAATGTGCAGCAGTAAGCGCGACAAATACATTGCTACACCACGGCAAATTGCTATGTATTTACTGCGTAGCGAACTGCACATGAGCTTCCCGCGCATCGCTCAAGAGCTCGGCCGCAAAGATCACACCACGGCTATTCATTCGGTCAACAAAATTGAAAAGGCTATCAAGCTTGACCTCACTATCCGCGAACAAGTCGCCGAAATCAGGGAGAAACTTTATGCTTAAATACTGTGGAAATTTTGTGTACAGCCAGTTCAAAACTCTGGGTAAAAATTGTGTTCGTTTATCCACTATTTGGCGAGAATCTTGGATGTTGCTATCGCCACAGTGGACAAACCACCTAGTTTTGCCATATGAAATTCACCTTTCTTTCGCTAGTTTTTCGCAGTCTAAAATCGACCAGCCACCTCTGATTGGTAGCTACTTTTCCCCATTGTCCACAACACCTACTATATACATCACTAATTATAAAAAGAAAGATAGGTAATAATTATGGAATTATCGGTCACACAAGAAAACTTCGCGCGAGCACTAGCAATCGTTGGCCGGATCGCTAGCAGCCGCGCCGGACTACCAATACTTGGCAATGTGTTGCTGCGAACCGAAGCTAACCGGTTATTGGTCGCTGCGACTAACTTAGAGATAGCAGCGACTTGCTATGTTGGCGCCAAAATTACTAAACCGGGCGAGTTGACCTTGCCAGCCAAACTGATTAGCGAATTTATAGCTAGTCTGCCGCGCGGTACGGTTGATATAGCTAGCAAAGGAACGTCGATGACGATTTCGTCGGGCAATTATTCATCAATTATGTCGGGCGTCGACGCTGGCGAATTTCCAGAATTACCATCAATTGATGAGAATCAAGCTGTCACCTACACTATCGCAGTAGCTGATTTCAAGCAAGCTGTCAGCCAGACGATTATCACTACTAGCAATGATACCTCGCGTCCAGTACTAACTGGCGTTTATTGGCACACTGACGGCGGTAAATTGTATCTAGCGGGCACTGACGGCTATCGCTTAGCGCAGCGCCGCCTATTTGATACTACTAGCGAGATTGCGGCAATCGTACCGACGTCGAGTCTGCAAGAGGTGCTGCGAACAATTTCGGATAGCACCGACCAAGTCGAAGTACTGTTTGACGACGAGCAAGTCCGCTTCCGGGTCGATGACTCCGAGATTACCAGCCGTTTAATCGAAGGCAGCTATCCGAAATATCAGCAGTTAATACCAGCGACCTCCGAAACCCAAGCGCGAGTCAAGATGGATGATTTTTCGCGAATTGTGAAGATTGCTGGCTTGTTTGCGCGCAATTCTGGCGGCAGCGTGACAGTGACGGTTGATGGCGAAAAGAATAATATTAGTATTCACTCGATTGCTAGCGAACTTGGCGAGAATACTAGCTCGGCTGATGCCGAGGTTACTGGCGGCGGTGTTCTCACGTTAAATTCACGCTATATTACCGACGCGCTTGGGGTTATCGATGGCGATAGCGTCGATTTCCGGTTTAGCGGCAAACTGTCGCCATGCGTTTTGTCGCCGGCAAGCGACAATTCAGATTACATCCATATAATTATGCCTCTGAAGAGTTAATATGAAGATTTTGCGATTGGCGGTGCAGAATGTTCGCGTTCATTCGCTGAAAATGCTTGATTTGGAGCCAGGGACAACGCTAATATCTGGCCCGAACGGTTGCGGCAAGACGTCGCTTATCGAGGCCTTATATATCGCTTTGCGCGGCAAGTCCTTTCGCGGCAGCGACGAATCGATTTGTTCGTACGGCGCTCAAATGTACCAGATAGACGTAGCTACCGATGAACTGCAATATCGGGTGACTTATCAAAATCAAGAAGTCGCCAAGCGTAAACAGTTCGTGGTTGCTGGCAAAAAACACGGCCGCTTGCCTTATGCTCTCAAATATCCGATTGTGTTGTTTGAGCCGGATACGCTGCGGATTGTTAACGGCTCGCCGCAGCGCCGCCGCGATTTTTTGGACGGGTTGATTCAGCAATACGACCAGTCATATTCGCATGAGCTGAGCCGTTATAATCGCGCTCTATTGCAGCGTAATAAGCTTCTCAAGGATCCGCTAATTAACGACGACGAATTATTCTCTTGGAATTTAATACTGAGCGATTACGGCGCTAAAATTATTAGTAAGCGCCAAGCGGTTTTGAATGATTTTAATAGTAAAATAACTGCAATCTATCAGAGTATTGCTGGCACGAGCGACACGGTTAGCTTGCAATACTCCCACGAAAGCCGCGTGTCGGCGCAAAAACTACTCAAGGAATATGAAGAAAAAATCACTTATGATAAGGTGGTTGGCGCGACCAGTACTGGGCCGCATCGGCACGACATAGCGATTGGATTTGGCGATAAACCTGCTGCCAAAGTTGCCTCTCGCGGCGAGGCACGGACGATTGTTTTGGCGCTAAAATTTCTCGAGGCAGCTTATATCGAGCAGCAAACTGGTAAAAGGCCGTTAATTTTGCTAGATGACGTCTTTGGCGAGCTTGATCGACACCGCCAAAAGCGGCTGATGAGCGAGTTTGTCGATAACCAAATCGTGATGACGAGTACTGGCGATTAAAATATCATCAAGTCTAATTTATTCGTACCTATCGACTTTGTTTGTGTTGCCGATGTTATAATTCGGCATGAGCGGCCGCTGTGTAGTGATATCGATAGTGTTAGCTTTATTGAGGGTACTTTGCGGCGCTGAGCAGTCGTATTTGCTGATCGAGATCATCGGCTTGCATTTAACTACCCATTTCGAATCTTTCTTCTCGAGGACGACTTTCAGAGTGTCTCGGTTTAAGTCGGTGCCAGCGCCGTTAAACACCAAGGCGGCAATCGCCCAATCACCCTTCTCTAGTACAGCTTCGTTTTTGATAGTATAAAAGGTACTTATCTTGCTATTACTGCCTAGGATAGCGCTATCTATAGCTTTTTTGTTCTCGTTTGTCAGTTTTTGCAAGTACGAATTAGTATATTTGTAGTCGAGAGAAACGCTTTTTTTGTCCGAGCCCAACAATATTCCTCGTTGTAAAATTGACACGATATTATCTTTGCTCTTAGCTACTAAAAAGTAAGTACCTTTCGGCAAGAAATACTCTTTGCCGGACTGAATGGATTTTTCGATGACTGTTTTGGTAGGAGCGATGGTATTTTCGGTCTTGGTGTCAGTGCCTTTATATAGTATAACGCTAGAATATTTTGATGAATCGAATGAGATTGTCAAATGCTGGTGAGAAGTAATTACTGCTAATATAATCATCAAAACAGTAAATGCAGAAAAAGCGGCGGCAATTATAATGATTTTCTTCTTCGGCGTCATAAATTATTCTCCTAGATGGCTTTTATAATCGGCATATTCTATCTGATAATCGCTTAATTTGATACCCATAGATACTAGCCGTAGTGTGGCTTTGTAGCGGTATTGCGGCGATTCGGTACGGATAACGATTATTGGCCGATCGTCTTTCTTGTAGTAACCAACCGAATAGTAAGGATTTTTGATTGGTAATTTAGCGACTACTGGATATTTTTCGGTGAATTTTTTGCCAGCTTCGCGGATTTGCTGGCCAGCAATACCTTCAACCTTATTATATTGATCCATGTGTTTTTTTTGCCACTGGCGAGCTTGATCTGATTGCGGCATGAGCTCGATAATGACAGTATACCGTGGTTTGGTGGTGGCGTTAACCTCTGTCTGACTACTGCGGAAGCCGTCTTTGGCGGCCGTGATTGAATAATCGCCTGGCGGCAGGTAATTAGTGCCGTTCTTGGCGGCATACTCGGCCTTAGTTTTTTTGTCTTTGAAAGTGATTTTCGCGTCGTTAGGAGCGGCGGCAACCTCGACCGGGATTTTTCCCGACCGGTCGATAGCAGTGTAAATTTGATAAATTAGCCCACCAACGATCGCAATGATAGCGAAAATGATGGCAATAATAGTTTTGCGTTTATTCATGCTGATATCCCCGATGATGATTTCTTTCTATACCACCTAGCGTCCTTCCAGTCAAACCCTTCGCCAGCGGCACTTGGAGCCTTTTCGCCGTAGCTAGCAGAGGCATATTTGCTTTCGAAGCCGTTAACTTCACCGACGTATAACCAAACGTGACCTTGCACAAAAGCTACATCGCCTGGCTGAAGTTTGTCATCTGTAAATTTGCTGCCGTCTGGCTCATATGTGCCGTTAGCACTACCAAGATGTTGCCAATTAGCGCTGGCCCATGCTTCTTGCTCGGCTGAGCCGCCGCCCTTGGCATCAGAGTTGTAGGTCTTGTCAAAACTGCTATCATATAGCAGTGTTGTAACAAATGCACCGCAATCAACACCTCGTAAACTTTCATCTCCGCCGCTTGGATTGCCAGTATAGCGCCCCTCCTTCACAGCAGTATCTATTGCCGCAACGTAGTCGTCTCTTCGCTGGGTGCGTGGTTCATGATGCAGCTCTTTCCAGGCGTATTTGAGAGTATAATCTTGCAGTCCTGAAGCTCCGCCACTGCCACTGCTGCACGACGCGGAAGTGCCTGGTAAGGCAGCCCCAGACGAGCTAAGCGATGTACTGTCTTTGTATTTGTCATAAAGAGCTTTGGCGTTGGATTGACGTTGGCTAAGCGCGCTGCCGCCGCTTCTTTCGAATGTTGCTTCAAACACCACGGCGGCCTCCTCGGGAGTCGAGGTTGCTCTGACGGCATCAGCAACACCGCCGTTAGTAGATGGGTGGTCTTTCCATTCGTCGGTTAGGCCCATTTCCCAAGCTAGGTAACGCAATTGAATCGCTAGATCATACGGGTCACCATTCATATCGGCTGCGAATTTTACTACTCCATTATTCCAGCGGTTATCATCCCATTGGGCGATACCAATATGTGTACCGTTAGAGGCTCTAGGGTCGACGTTTGGTGATGATTCTACCTGGAGGTTACCGACGACACCAGCAGCCTGAGCTAGAGTTAGTTTGGTACCATTGCCAGCGCTCATCAAATAACCTAGGGCAGTTTCTGGGTTGTCTGATAACATTTTAACCACGCCACCGCCTTTGGTTGGTGTCGCGCAACAGTTAGTGGTACTACTGGATGAAGCTGTAGTCGACGCAGTAGAGGCGGTAGCGACCGAGGCGCCAGCGTAGCCAGCCATCTCGTCGAGAGCGCCTTGCATAAAAGCTATATACCCTGCAGTATCATTACCGTCGTCTGGTGGAGCATATCTATTTGCGTACGCTGTCATACCTTGATCAATTTCATCAGAGAACACTGCCCTGTCGTACGAAAACCAGTCGCCGCTATCGACATTTTTGTTTTCTTCAGCATCAGCGTCAACACTAGCCTCGAAAGATGTCCACATATACCAATTTCGGCTAGCCTCTACGACGTGTGGTTGAGAGTCAGTTGCGGTACGTCCAAAGGCGTTATGCCCTTGATGAACTTTTATCTGGGCGCCTGGTACGTCTGTAGTGGCTAATGTTGATTCCATCATAGCGTGCGCATACGCCAAAAACGGGCTGAGGTTGGCTTTTTTGGCGCTCGCCACAGCTTTTTGACTGGTACCTTTTAATGGGCTGTCTGGTGCGTGAGTTTCAATGTATTTCTCGATTGCGTCTGCCATTTTTGCGGCATCTAGATTAGGATAGGTCATACCGTTTGGTGCGCCGCTGCCAGGGCTGACTGACGATAAATCGGTACCCGACCCTGTCGAGCAGGCGGCATTGCTGTCATAGTATTCAATATTGTTAATAGATGAGTTGATATTCAGTTTCTCTAGTGCAGCTGAAGTGGTTTGAGTGTAGGTACTCGCTAGTATGATTGCTGATAGTATAATAGACAGTGTTTTTCGCATACTAATCTACCAATTTTTCGGAGCACTCCTTGTCCAGCGTAGTGCTAAGTGTACGTGGTTACACGTGTCGTCATGAGGCACCAAGCCAGCACTGGACAATTTGCCGTCCATTCCCGAGCCAGCACGATTGCCACAACCTTCCTGTCCGACACCAGCGCCTTGCGGTAGAACTTTGCCATCAAGGAGATACTGTAGCATGTCTATAGCGTTCTGGTCGCCGCCGGTTGTCGCTGTGCCGTTTATCATCGCTATGTCGACAGCTTCTCCAACGGGGTGCAAACTGTAATTGTTGGTGTTTTCACGGACTAGCGAAGATATGTATATAGGATATTTTTTAGCTATATATAATATGGTTTGAAGTAATCTTTTGTCGACCGTCACGCCGTACGCCGCAGGTTGTCCATTTGCCATATTTTGGAACTGATCGCCATCGTAGGTAATATTTGGATTATCGACAATCTGCTTGGCCAGGCTAATAACGTCGCCATCTGGCAAGGCGGCGCCAGGGCCGCTGGTGGTTGATCCTGAGCCTGAACCTGCTGCCGATTTCGTTTTATCTGGATCCTCATCCATACCATCGACAGTGCGTTTGTCGATTTGGTATAGGTTGTATAGGGCGCGCTGCCGGCTGTCGACGGTGCATTCTTTGGTGTTTATGATGCTAGCTTGGTTGCAAGTGTCTATCCAGTCTTGCAGCTCGCTATTACTCTTTACTTTGCCGTCTTCGTCGATATCGCCGGAAGCACTTAATTCGCTAGCTACTTGATCAGGCTCTATGCCCATATAATCAGTTGGTACGCCGTATTGAACGTCGCAGGCTGGACCGACAGCGATGTCTTTTTCGTTGGCTAGCACGGAGTTTTGCGTGCATTTGTTCTCGTCAATGATATTTTTGGCATAAGCCGACGGATTAAATAAATTAAACAGCGACGAAGTAGATATCGACGAGATGGCCGATACGAATGCTAATGGACTCGATGCCATACCTAAATACGGTACGAATCGTATAGCGATTGACCCCAGGAAAGTATTCGGACTAGAGATGTCGAATGGGCTGTGTGTTAAGCGGTCTTCTTCGGCTAGGGCAATACGCTCGGGTTGGACAATTTGTTCGTCGAAGGCAACTTTTTGCTGGACGGTTAGCGGTGCATTGCCAGTGTAGCTGGCTTGGTCGGCCATGCTGTTTGATAAGCCCACGCCAGTGATGTCGCCGACATCAGTGCCAGTTGCTCCCTTGGTTTTGTCGCCTAGGAAGTATTCGGCTAATGCTTTCATATCTACCCATTTGGTGAATGCGTCAATAGAGGTCTGCACAATACTTCCCATGACTGAACTGAGTTTTTCTTGGACAGTATCGAAAGTTAATAAGCCTTCGATGAGCAGCTCTCCGCCTACCCAGGCCCAGCCAATCGGCCCTAGTCCAGCCCTGAGGCCGTCAAAAACATCGACGCCGACTTCGGCTGCTGTCGAGCCGATCAGGTCGCATCCCATTTTGACAGGTTCGCTATTGACAACGCCTAGATAGGTGGCTAGAGTGCCGCCAACTCCTGGTATATACGACGACGAGCTGCCAGCGGTGCCGAGACCCATAGTATATTTCATCAGTTTAGCGTCGGTAGCGGGTTTTTTGATAGTACCGTCGGACTTAGTGTATGATTGAGTGAGGATAGTCGCTACGTTGTTGACCATTTCTGGGGTGGCTTCGCCCTTTTTGATGGCATCAGCGGCTGTCAAAAAGGTATAACCTAGTTTAGCGTACTGGGCGATTCGAAAAGCCTTATTGATATTGACTGCCACATTTGGCGCCTTGGCTGCCGCGCAGATTCCTTGAGCCATCATTAGCTTGACGTCGTTCCCTTTCTTTTTGGTGGCTTTTTTGGCTTCTTTTGTAGCGTAATCACCAGCTTGTTCGGCGATTTCTTTATTCAGTTTATCAGCCGCTTTGTCTTCTATTTTCGTTAATTCGTCTGTGGCTTCGGTTAGAGCTTTTCTGGTTTTTTTGGAGTTTAACTTTTCTGCTACTTTTTTGGTGACGCCTATTTTCTTGAGGAACTTGACCGCGGCGTCGTCAACCCAGTTCACCCAGCGCGGATTAAAAGCGCGCCGGAAAGCGTTGCGGAGTTTAGGATTATTGCGTAATGCTTTTTTGAAATCTTTAGCGGAGATCTTCTCGCCGTCTATCAGATAGTGAGCTGGCCGTTTGCCGCCGATTAGCTTGCCTTTTTCGATAACTTCGCCGGCTTCGTCGAGAGCCTTGACACCAGCCTTATCAAGCTGTTTTAGCTGGTAATCGGTCGGTTTATGAAAACGGCAGGCGATTTTGACCAGAGTACAAGACCCAGATGTGGCGTCATCGGCCAGGCGCCGTGCTAAAATTCGGTTTGATCGCGACGATGATGTATATTGCTGCTGATCGATATTGGTGACGATTGACTCTTTGATGGATACCAGTAACGAGCCCATGATGCTAGTCGACGAACCGATACCAACAGCACCGACTAGTAGCATGCTGGCTACCGCGCCAGTCGGGCCAAATCGTTTGAGCTTATTCATAGCCGAAAAGCCGCCTGACTTACCCTTGCCCTTCTTAGGCTTGTTTAGGTCTCTCGAGGTGTTATCGCGCCAGCCGTCTTGCTGCTGCGACTGCTTCTCTTTGTTATTGATATTGCCAGCGGCGTCGCCACTACTATTACCGCTACCGCTAGCTGCTTCGTTGCCGCGTTTGGCTGGTTTTTTATTCTCCATTCTCGACAAATTTCGACTGACGGTATCATCCCAGTGCGCCTGGCTCGGCGACATTTCGCGCTCCCAGGCATCGAAATCGTCGGCATGGCCTTGGCCTGCGGATGGCTGCATCTGACGCTCCCACTGGTCAAAGTCGTCGGCGTTGTCTTGGCTGGTGTCTGGTCTTTCTCTTGTACCTAGCGGCATAATCTTATTATAACCTTTTTAAGCTATTATGTCTGCTCTTCGGCAGCGGCTGCGGCGGCTTGTTGTAGTGTTGCCTGCGGGTTGGTGGTAATCAAGCCAGTTTCGGTGTCGCTGGCGACAATCTGGATATGAACGTGATTCTGCCCGGCAAAGAATAACCCCTGCCCGACTGGGAAGTTAGCTAGGCGCTTGCGTTCTTCTTCGGTTAATTTGAAAACGTCGCCAAGCACATCAACGGCGCTCGATGATTGCTTTAGCAGTAACTGCATTGATGAGTTCGAAACAATGGCGCGGCCCATCTTGCTGCCCATGAAGTCTTCGACGTCCTGAGTGATAGTTGTCAGGCCCAGGTAATATTTACGAGCGCGCTTGGCTAAACTAAACATAAAGTTCGCCGAGTCGTCATATTTCATCAGCTGCCAAGCTTCATCGACGATTAACATGCGCTTTTTCTGCTGGGTGCGTACTATATTCCAAATGTGGCTAAGGACGATATACATGGCCACCGGCCGCAATTCGTCCTCGAGGTCGCGAATATTAAAGACGACCATATTGTTGTTGATATCAATATTGCTCTGCTGGCTAAAGATACCGGCAAACGTACCAGTGGTGTATTTGCGCAGGCGCTGCGCCAACTGCGGGCCGGTACCGCCCATGTGTAGCAGAGTGTCGTATAGGTCGCCCATTGTCGGCGGTACTGAAGTGTGCGTCAATGGATCGCTAGTGATGCCGACGCGAGCGTAAGTATCAATCAAGCCTTGGTCGAGGTCGGCCTCTTCGGATGGCGATAAACCGATACCGGCGCTATTAGCCGAAGCTCCGCCCAGCATCAGCCGCAGCAACCCGTGCAGCGTCACTAGATTAGCGCGCAAAGCGTCGTCGGCTTCTTCGTTATCGATAACTTTTGGCAGATCAAAAGGATTAATTCGCGTGTCGCTGCTGAGGCTGAGCCGAATATAGCTGCCGCCAACAGCGTCGCTTAGTCGCTGGTACTCGTTTTCTGGGTCGATAATCAGGATATCGGCGCCCATCATCATGCTGCGAAGAGCCTCTAGCTTGACAGTAAACGACTTGCCGGCGCCAGACTTAGCGAACACTACCATGTTGGCGTTCTCTAGGGTGTAGCGGTCGAAAATCACCAGGCCGTTGTTGTGCATATTGATACCGTACAAAATACCGTTTTCTTGGGTTAAGTCGGCGCTAGTGAATGGGAAGCTGGTGCTGACGGCGCCAGTGTTCATGTTGCGGCGAATTTGCAGCTGGTCGCTCATTTGCGGCACCGTACTGTTTAGGCCTTGTTCTTGCTGGCTAGAGGCGGTTTTGCTATAAACCAGCATCTGCCCGAAGAATGTCTCGATCGAGTGCTGTACATAGCCTAATTCCTCTAAGCTATCGCCGTAAATCGTCACGTACAGGCCGTAGCGGAAAAAGCGCTCTGATCCGACCTGCAGCTCGTCGCGCAGCTCTTCAGCATCCTGCAGGGCGGCTTCTTTGGCTGGGTCGCGCGTCTTGCCTTTTTCGGCATTAATCGCCATATCGGCCTCTAGCTGAGTAACTTTTTTGCGCAAGTTTTTGAGGACAATCGCTGTATCAACAGGATAAATAAACATGCTGATATCGAGGACTTGATCAATGTTAATTAATCCCGATAGCCAGCCCGTATACAACCGGCGCGGATAACCGTAGACATACATAGTACGGCCGTATTTGGTGCCGATACGAAAATAAGCCGAATGGATTTCAAGGCTGCTCGGCGCGATTAAGTCGCGCAGCGTGGTCATACCCTTGAGGAAAGCTTGTTCGACCTCTGCCTGCTCGCGCTCGCGCTGCTGGGCAGCGATATCTAGCGGATCCATCTTTTTCTTGCGGGCCATCACCTAACCTCCTCGTGGGTGTACGGATTATTACCTTCGCCCTTGCGGACGTATAGCGACGCTACATCGCCAAAGTCGTCAAGCGGTTCTCGTACAGCTGTATCTGGATTATATATATTGTAATATAATTCGCCTAGCTGCTTGGTGTTGAGCTGAATAGAATAAACGCCGACGCGCATTAGTCCGCCGATCACCGAATCGACGCGGTTTTTGATTTCTTCTTTGGCTTTAGCGTAGGTTTGGGTGTCGATTTTGGTGACGTTTTCTTTCTTGCTGCCGAATAATATCGAGAATATCCCCTTGCTCTGCTGGACGATATTGGTAACGTCGCCGGTCGGAAAATACGGAATGACCACGAAAAAGCTTTTGTCCATGATGTTAGCTTCTTGCGATAAAACATCGATAAAGTTGATATAATCGTCCATCAACACGCCCAGCAGCATGTTGTCCTGGTCGCGCCGTAGAGCGTCGAGCTTATCGAGATACGGGCCGATATCAACCCGTTGCGAGCGAATGAATATTTGAATTGGAAAATATAAAGCATTGAGGAAATCTTGATAGCTTAGCTCGACGCCGTCGCGTTCGCGCGAGCTCATCAGGTCGAAGTTGATTGATTTGCAAGCAACGATAGCGCGAAACGATCCGTCGTTCATCACCACCATGCTGTCGCGTAATTCTGAAAAAATCAGGGAATTTTGGGTGCTAGTGGCCTTTGGTTGTTCTTTACCTTTGCCCTTTTTCGGGTCGGTCGATGATGGTGTGTCAGGATTGCCAGCGGGGTTGCCTGGTGCCGCGATATTTTGCCCAGAACCAGCAACAGCCGGCGGCATCGGCGCTGGCATTGGTGCTTGATTCGGCGGTAAATTGTTTGGCGGCACCCCCACTCCTTTCTTTGCCTAGCGCAGCGAAATAAATACTTCGCTGTCTTCTTTCTTTTGTTTGACTCGATCTACTTCGTGCTGCAGGGCGGCGATCGACAAGCCGCTATTATTAGCTAAACTAATTATATCATCTGAAGCCGCTGTTGCGCTAGTGTTTGCTATTGGTTCGGCTGGCTTGGTTGGCTCTGTTGAGCTAGCTTGAATAGGATTGTTGGCGGTTGTGTTGCTTTGCTGGCTCGTAGGCTGGATAACTGATTGGTGAATGGTCGGGTAAGGGTTGAACTTTGGTAAATGTTCATCGTTTTGCATGGTCGTATCACCGACGTCATCATTATCAAAGGCTTGAGGCGCCTGAGGCGGTGCCGCCTGGTTAGCTGTCGGCTGCGGTGTTGGCGCTTGCGTCTGTGCTTGATAATACATATTTTGGATAATTCGGTCGTGGCGCTCTTGGTCTGCCCGCGAAATCATAGCGTCGAACTTTCTGGCGACACTGCCGTCTTCGTCGAGCATACCAACTGTCTGCTGAGCTGCGTAATATTGGTCTGACACCATCGAACTGTTCGGGGTTGGTTCGGTAGTATGGCGGATCGACCAACCCTTGGTGTCGGCGATATCTGCTAGGTACGACAGGCGCTTTTCGGTCTCCATCTGCGATAGGTCCTTTGTCAGATGCTCGTCGACAGCTTTTGGTACGGTTATCTCGATCAGCGATTCGATACCGTCGGGCGACCAGACGCGCTTGCGCGGCTTCAGTCTATAAGAGATAATAGCTGCTACATAGATCTCCATCGGCTGATCCTTGCGCAGCGGCAGCGCCAACACGGTGAAAAATATGATAACTGGCAAAGGAATAATTGCCAAACCGATAAATACCTGGCCCAATCCCCAGGCCAAGGCAACAGCAACAGCAGCAATTATCAGGTAGATGAACTGCCGGAAGCTAAACGGTCCGATCAGCTTGTCTTCTGCTTCGACGTCTTGGGCAACTTTATATTCTGCCATACTGCTTATTATAGCGCATAAAACACTTTATGCGGCTACTAGTGCTTTGGTATGTATAATCCACTGCTGGTTTGGGTGAACGTCTGTCCATTATGCGTCGTCGTATCCCCCCCTCCAGAGGAACTAGAACTATCATTGCTACTACTGCCAGAGTCGCTAGAGCTGCTGCTTCCAGAGTCGCCAGTAGAGCCAGAGCTAGGGGTGTTAAGGTTGTTGCTAGGCTTTGGCGGCGGTGTTGAATTCTGCGGGCTTTGTCCGCTACCGCTACCGCTGCCAGAACTGCTATTAAGATTCTGCTGGCCTTGGCCGTTGCTAGCACTACTGCTAGCGCCATGGGCTTGCTGCCGCGGCATAGGAGGAATTTTATTAATCTCCGCGCGTACCGAAGCTGGAACGGTGCCAGCTGTTTTGGGATCATTTTCTAATGACGCACGTGCATTCATCAGCGATCGCATGTAGGAGTTATCGGCATTATGGCGAGCTTGGTCTGTTGAAAACTTCACCATCCTCCTGACGGCATCTGCATCTGCGTTAGCTAGGCCTGAACCACTGGCTTTGTTCTTGATATAATCTCCCATAGCTTCTTCTTCGTTATAAGTACCCTGCCTGATAGCTTCTAGTTGCTTACCGCCTAACCATGGTGCTTTCTTGGCACCAGACTCAGCGATAGCGTTGGCGGCTTCTTTTTGCAACGAGGCGTCCCCGAATGATGTCGAAGCTTCAGCCAGGTCGGATGCTTGTTTGCTGGTCATATGCGGAGCTAAAGCCTGCATAGCAGCGCGCCGTTGATAAGATGATATACCACTCAAATCTGCTGCTACTTTGTTACCATCTTTGTCTCTCGTGAAACCTGTAGCTATCTCGGCCAGGCGATCAGACGACATATTGTTGTCAGCGATCCAGGCGTTGGCAGCCTTCATACGTTCGTTGTCTTCCGCTAATGCTGCTGCAGAGCCGGCTAGTTTGCGCTTCTGGCCGAAATCACCGCTCATGGCATTTAATCTTCTGTTGGCTCCTGATCGCCAGTTTCTAGGGTTGACAAACCCTCCTCTACCCCGATAAGTGCCGCCGCGTATCTGAGCATTCCTAAGCTGTGCCTTTTCGCGCCGATGCTTACCAAACTGGCTGGTGAGTTTATTTTCTCGCCACTTGCCGACCTTGTCGGTCAGTCTATCTCGGCCCTTGTTCATCTTTTTATTAGCCCAGGCAATTGCCCCGCCAATACCGATGATCTCAACGGCGTTTCTAACTAGTTTCGGCACGATTAATAGCGGTGCGAACACCAGCAAAGCGACAATAGATTGCATGATAATATCTTTTTCGTCGAGGCCGCTACCGAGAATCCTTGCTGCTAAATTACTAGCACCAAAAACTAGTCCCACCATCGGATAGACCATTAGAGCGGCTTTAAAAGCACTCCACCATTTTTTGTACAATCCCTCGGTATTTGGCATTATCATCGCGACGAATGCTAGCGGCGACAGTACGATACATAGGATGATGATAGCTTCCCGCACGCCTAGTAAGAAAATTGTAGTCACTGCCGTGATTACTACGAACAGTAACATCGAAATTACTGTTGCTAGCGCAAAATATCCGACCGTTAGCACTAGAGCGAGTCCAGCGATTTTGTTAATCCAGCCACTGTCACTGTTTGACCACTCGCCCGCTGGTATATCACCGACGGCAGCGGCCGAGACAAAGTTGAAAGCACTCGACCCGACGACATTCGACAGGTCTACCAGTAATCCGCATATGTAGAATGATGCATTAACCACTATTACGCCTATTATTAATTTTGGCAGCATGCGTTTGATGCCGTAATTATCTAAACCGTATCCAGTCATCTGCGAATAGATGACGAACAGGAAGAATACCACGAAGAGGATATTCGCATAATCGCGAATCTTCGACCAATACGAATAGACAGAGCCGTCAGAAGTATCGCCTAGAATACTTTTGGCATCAACAGTTAGCATGTCGATTAGTCTAGCACGCGCCCCCTCAGACATACTGGCCAGAGTGTTGACAATCGGGCAGACTATCCAACCGATGTAGTCGATTTTGCAGTTTTCTTGGTCTTCTTCGTTAGCTCCATTTCCTCCAGTACTACCCCCTAGTGGATCTGTGACCGGATCTTCTGTAGAAGTCGCTCCGCTTCCGGAAGAAGATGACGGATCTGTGCCGCTTAATACGCCGGCGGCGTATTTACAAGCTTCTACATATTTTTCTCCTCTAGCAGAGTAACGGGTTTCGCAATACTTACCATCACCTTTATGCTGTGCTCCTACCTGGCAAGCTTTTTGCTGCATTGGGTATTTCTTTTTACAATCTTCGTATGATCCAGATCCAGATGTACTAGGTTTAGGCTTTTGTTTACTTTTTAGAAAAGCTTTGTAAGCTTGGACCCAATCAGAGTTTTCAGAACTCATATGACTCTTTATCATTGCTTTACAAGAAATTTCTATACCTGAGGTAACATATGAACCGCTTGTCGTATTGAACGGGTGTACCTTATGGTCTTTATCTTTAAGTCTATAGACATGACTTTCTCCACTACCGTCTTCACCATTTATCAAATAGAAAGTATAGTCGTCTCCAGTCTTATCACCTTCTTGTATATCTGTACCCAAAACACCCATATCTGTATATCCGCCGCATGAATTATTGTTTTTGTCGTAAAGTGATTGAGCACCGTAATAGTAGGCATAAGAAGCTAGTGAAAATTTAGTTACAATAACATTTTTTACTTGGCCAAGATTAACAGTTAAATCTCCAGAGGAGGATGAGCCACATTGATTTCTGTTGGGAGTAATTGGTGCTCCCATATTACAAAAAATACTTCGAAGACTGACACCTTGCCAACCTCCTTGATTAAGGACACCTCTAGCTGTAGCGATTGTGTAATGGCTGCAGGTCATGTCATCATTGTTATCACCAATCCATCCTGAGGCTGCCTTGATATTATCACCTCTAATATTAACGTCAGCAAAAATATCAGTA
Source organism: uncultured Candidatus Saccharibacteria bacterium (assembly GCA_963456685.1). GTDB lineage: Bacteria > Patescibacteriota > Saccharimonadia > Saccharimonadales > Saccharimonadaceae > Saccharimonas. Next base: position 171,816 of record CAUOPB010000001.1, read on the forward strand.
TTTGTGCCTTCTGTTTTTACGAGAATTTCATCACTATATACTTCATCCGATTTATCACGTAGGCATGTAGCAAGTGTATTTAGCCTTAATCTTTTTAATGCTTCATTGTCTATAGACTGCGTAGAATAAAAAGGATCACCCTTCTTAGCTGTGACGCTGTGATTTAGTACCGACGCCACAGATGTCAACGAGACGATTGCGGCTAGCAGTATTAAACACAGTTTTTTTATTACTCTCATGGTTATTATATAGTTTATCAATATGTAATATAAAATACCAGCCGTTTTGACTGGTATTTTATCACCGTATGTTGATAAGCGCAGGTTAACCTTCGAATTTTCTGACAAATGCGTCGACCAAAACCATTCGTTCGTCGTAGTTTTTTTTCTCTGGTGGTTTAAAATCAAACTGAATTTCTAGTCTGTCTTGATCTGGATGCAATGTTTTATAATCAGCTTGGCATATTTTTGGATTCAAATTAGTATCAGTTGTCCAATGAAAGATTTCTCTTACTATTTTGTTCGACCCTGGGTATTCGTTGTATTTTGATTGACGACCGTTACTAGCAGTTACGAGTTCACCTTCTCTATAAAACCTATCACCTTTTGTAAGTGCTCCCTTGAGGCCACATGTGCCTAGGGTAAGCTTGCTGTTATTCTCGATTCGTAATTTTACCCATTCTAGGAATCTAGGTATATTACCTTGAGTAGGGTCGGCTATTGCTGTTTTAACAAATTCTCCTGTGACATATTCTTTGAGGCTGTCAGCAAACTTTTTTGTCTGCGCCTCTCTTTCTGCTTCTCTTCTCTCCTCTTTCTTTGTTTCATCCTCTTCGTTTTTTACGGCTCTTTCTGCGAGGAAATCAATTTGTTGTCTTATTTGTTGAATAGTCGCTTCATCAACGCGTAGTAAAGGATTGGTGAGATCGTTGAGAATTTTTGTAGAAGTTACAGCTAGTTTATCGCCAATACCATCTTCGCTGTCTCCGCTGCCTTTAACCTCGTCTGCTATGGTTTGCCAATTCGGGAATACAAACTTCTCTCTCAACTCTTCAGCTGAAATAAGTTCTGCAGGATCTGGAAGTTCTATAGTTGGTTGAGTGGTTTCAGCTGGTGCAGGTGTAGGTCGTGCATCAGCCGTTTCTCTCTGTGTATCTGCGCTCGGGCTGGCTGGCTCATTTTCAGGGTAATTATCACCAGAGTAGGCTGCGAGCGCCGCTAATGCACCAGTAAACCCTGCAATTTCTAATATCTTGCGGCGATCAACCTTTTTATCAAGTAGACCCTCTGGTTGTTTTGAACCTGTTACCATAAAACTTCAATCCCCTCCTTCGGGATTAGTGGCTTATGATGTCTATGCGATCCACCTCGCATCTGTGGTATTATTATACATCTTTATGGCGAAATAATCAAGCTGGCAGTGCTATTCTTCGCTAATCATCATCATCGTCGTCATCATCGTCATCGTCGCCGTCGTACAAATCGCCAGCGAATTCCTTGAGGACGTCGACGGCTTGGTCGGTCATAGGCTGGCGCACGGTTGGCGTGTTGAGGATTTGGACAGCCATCTTGCGGGCATTCCGGCGCCGCTTGTTGAACCGCTTGATCAGGCTCTGGCGGGCGTCTGCTTCGCTGTTCGGCAGGCCTTTATCGCCGAGTTTCTTCTGTTCGGACCTGATGCTGTCCTCAATGAGCTTGTTGAACTGCGTCCTGGTCAGGTCGCTTGTCTCAACGTCGGCGAACATCACGGCTAGGGCGTTAGCATTAGCATTAGCGATAGTGCTGGTTTTGATGCGGCCTTCGAGAATCTGGCGGAAGGACTGGTATTGTAGGCTTTCGTCGCCGTAGAATTCGCCGTTGAGGACAGCCTTGAGCGTTTTGTCGCTGAGGGCTGGAACTGCCTGCATGAATTTGGTATCGATGATAGCCTGCTCGACCGAGCGGCGGAAGTCGTAGTTGTAGCCAGTGGCTATCACATTGCCGTGTTCGTCGACTAACCTGCCGGTTTGTTTAACGACGTTCAACTTCTGTTCGACCGAGCCAACTTTGAACAATTCAGCGATCGACATGTCGCGGACGTAGTCGTCGCGGGCGTCGAATGCATAGCTGCGGCCAGCGGCGTCGGTAACATGCAGCTGGGTAACCGGCTGGCCGGCGGCGTCGGTGCCTAGTTTACCGGTAGCCAGCGCTTCAATTTGCCCAGGGTCGAGTTTGAAGTGGTGGGCCAGTTCGGCTTGCTGCGCAATCTTTTCACCGGCTTCTTTGCGCGATTTAGCCACGTATTCGGCCAGTACCGCTGATTGGTTACCGATGCCTGCGGCGTATTCGCGGACTAGTTTGCCGTCGACGCTGACGGTGTTGTCGAGCATCATGGTATTGACCTCGCTGGACAGCGCCTGCTCGGCGGCGCGTTTGGCAGCGGCGGTCAGGTTGGTTTCGATGTTGGCGCGCTTGATGTCGCGGGCAACGTGCAGTACATAGTCTTGTGTTGGAGCATTAGCGCCGCGCAGGTTGACAACATGTTCGCTTTGGTCGCCCTGGGCGATAATTTCGGCGTGCATTTTGCCAAGTTTTTCTTTAGCGCGGGCAGCATCGAATTCGCTCTTCTTGACGCTCAATTCTAGGGCTTTGTAGCCTGGGCTGGTTTGTGCCAAGGTGTCCCAGCGGGCTTGCTGGTCGTTGCTGATACGCTGTTTGTGCGCCTCGACGGTGCGCCGGGCGGTATCGACTTCTTGGCCGGCTCTGCTTTCGTTGAATTCATTTTGGACGCGGGCTTTGTCGATTTCGGCGAGTTGTTGGCGGTGCGTCAGATTTTGATGGCCGCGATCAAAAGCGTTATCGAGCTCAGCCTTGTGGATATTGGCTCGGCGGCGGCGTGCTTCAAGCGCCTGACCGTGCGGCGTAGCGTAGAAGGTGTTGCCGATTTCTGATTTGCGGGCTTCGTTCTCGCCCTCGACTGTCTGGACAGAGCGCCGGCCGTAGCGGTCGTTGTCCCATTCGGTGGCGTTGTTGCTGGCAGCGGCTTCATAAGCGGCGGTTAAGCCTTTGCGGCGCTGTGTGCGGCGATGTTGCCGCCGTACGGCCGAGTTGACAAAGTTAGCGCGGCTGCCGTGGGCTCTGTTGATGGCGCGGGCGGCCCTTTTTAGCTTCGGCGACCTTCTAAAGATGCCTCTGTCGGTATTGATTAGGCTCTTGCCAGCGCGGTTTTTGGCGGCTTGGTAAGCAGCGCGTTCCTGCGCCCAGTTGCGGGTGCGATCGATGATACCGCGGTTCGGATTGTTGACAATACCAGCGAGTTTGCCGAGCAAATTACCGCTAAGCTTGATGATAAGCGGTGTGATGGCGATCGGTGCAACCTGCACAGCTAAGCCGATGATGATTTGGGTAATTGAGTCGCCGGCATTAGCGATGATAGCGTAGCCGGCTAGCTGCGCCGCACCGAAAATGAACGATATAAGCGGGAACATTAGCAGCATGGTGGCAAAAAGATCTTTCCACTTATCGAAATATTTATTTGTGCTCGGCAATACGTAAGCCACGAAAGCTAGCGGCGCAACGATGATACACAGGGTGATTAGCGCTTGGCGCATAGCCAGAACCACCATCGCCACAATGGCTGCGACGATAGCGCCGACTAACATCGTGGTTAGCAGTGTCAGCGACGGGCCGATACCGCCGTTAGCGACGACCACCTTGCCGAGTACGCCGCCGCCAGCTAGCACTACCCCAGTGACGCCAGTCCATGATAGCTCGTCGCCGAGACGGCCGTGGCTAGACAAACCGTGTCGGACGTCGGTAAAGAACTGTTGTATTGACGAGCCGAGTACGTTAGAGGTATCGACTAAAGCGCCAGATATCCAATACGAAACGTTGACCAAAATAGCCCCAATGATTAAGCGCGGCAGCATTGATTTGATACCATAGTTGCTCAGGCCTTGGTTGGTGATTTGCGCGTAAATAATCAGCAAAAACACCAGGACGAAACAGACATTGGAGACGTCGCGGACTTTTTGCCAAATTTCGTAAATCGGGTTGTTTTTGGTGGTGTCGGTTTGCAGCGTGTGGACGATTAGGAAACTTTTGATGATGTCAAGTACGCCGTCCATCCGGTCGGCGATAAGCTGCGTAGCCGGGCAGACGAACCAGCCGACGTTAACTTTACAATTGTCGCCGTCATCATCGCCGTCTGCTTCTGGTGCGTTGGCGATAGATACTTTGGTTGACGAGGATTGCGTCGATGGATCGTATATACCGCTGCGCAAAAGATAGCTAACCGCCTGGCCTTCAGTGGCAGTTTTGGCGTCGCCTTCGGTCAAGATGAGGTGGATACCCTCGTTGTCTTCGTATTTGTAGCCGTCGTAGCCAGCGATCGGCAGACTTTTGGTTTTTTCGCCGCTAGCAAACGACGCTTTGTCGATTCTGGTATAGGTGTGTTTCTGGTAAATAACGGTATCGTTTTTGGTGTTGCGTTCGGCATCGGCAGCCGCTGCTGGCCGCGATAGTGCTAGAACACTAGTAAATAATGCTATCGTTACTGCCGAGAGCACTAAAAATCCTTGCCGCAAGGATATCCTACCCTGCAGGCATGTTCTTACCCAATCCCGCATACTACTATTCATTATAGCACTTTTGCTACAAAAAGTCAATGAGCGCCATCAGGAATATTAATGTTTGTCAAAAATGTTTGCAAATATGGACTACCAGCGCTATACTCTAATTAGGAAGCTATACGCGTTATGAAACAGAAACTAACAACCTGTCTGATTGCTCTAACCAGCGCTATTGGCGCGCTGTTGCTATTTAGTCGGTCGGTTTATGCGTTGGATTGTGCGGTGCTGCCGAACGAGATCTGTTCCAAGGCTGAAGATAGCGAGGCGATATTTGCCTTACTCAATTTTTTCTTGACGATACTGGTTGCTTTGGTTGGAATTGTGGCGATTGGCATGTTTATTTGGGCGGGCGTTCTCTATGCTAGCGGCGATGCTAATAGCAACCGGGTTGCTCAAGCCAAAACGATTATGACCAATACGACTGTCGGTATTATAGCGTTTGGTTTAATGTATCTGGCACTGAATTGGCTAATTCCAGGAGGGATTTTCAACTAATGAAGCGCGTATTTTTGGCTTTAGCAGCGGTGATAACAGGTACAGTTTTCTTCTCTGCGGCTGTCCCGTCGGCAGCTTATGCGGCTGATGCGTCGTGTGATGCTTACGTCTTTGCTATGCCTGCTTGGTACAATGGCATGATGACTAAGGGGTCTAGCGGCGACTGCGAGTTTGAAGGTCTGAAATCGGCTAGCGAGCCTGATAAAATTGATTTTAGCCGCACTGGGTTCAAGATTGGCGCTAATGTTGTACGCTGTCTCTTGATAGCGTCTACGTATGTAGCTATATTCTTCTTGATCAAGGGCGGTATTGCCTATATGTATAGTACTGGCTCGCCAGAAGGCGTCGCTGGCGCTAAAAAGACGGTACAGAACGCGCTGATAGGTTTCGTGATTGCTATGCTCGCCGTGCAAATTGTTAATGTTATAGGAGACATTATATGATCTGGCAAACGATTGTCCTTGCTGCGCGCAAGATTGATGCGAACAGTATTCTTTATTTCCCGACCAAGACAGATAATGATGCTTTGCCAGGTATAATCAGGTTGGCGTATTTCTGGGCAACGGTTATTGCAGTTATTGTGCTGGTGATTGCTGGATTTATCTATGCCACGTCGCAAGGCGACCCTAGCAAGGTGGCTCAGGCTAAAAATGCTATGTTATATACTGTTGTTGGTCTAGTGGTTGTTTACATGTCGGCAGCAATAATAATGTTCGTGAACGGAGCATTTTTCTAATTATGCGTAGAATAGCCGTGTTAGCAGTTGTAATTGCTGGAATTGTGTCGCTGGTGGCGATGGTGGTAATGCCAACAGCGGTCCGGGCGGCTCAATTACATGGCGCCTGCGACAGCGGCACTTACGATAAAGAGGATTGCGATCTCATCAAGCACAATGAAATTGATAACACGCATACGACGATTTCCACGCCGATTAGTTGGGCATTTTGGTTGTTGGCGGCAATATCAGTAATTATGATTATTGTTGGCGGCATTCGTTATATTACCTCGCAGGGCAATCAGCAGCAACTACAATCAGCCAAGAATACTGTCTTGTATGCGGTTGTCGGGCTAGTGGTGGCGATAGCTGCTAGGGCAATTGTAATGCTGGTTGTTGATAGTTTTTATAGCTAGAAAGGAGCAATTATGAAAAAAAATATAATAATGACAGTGTTGGCGTTAGTACTGAGCGTATCAACGCTGCTTTTTGCTGGCACACCAGTCCAGGCTGCGTCGTGCGGTAGCGCCAAACAATGTATAACTGATGGTCTGACGGCGTCAGGTACCAGTACTACTCCTAACAGTTTCAGTTCGGTATTAACAACTGTTACAAATATACTCTTGTTTCTGATGGGTGCCGTATCGGTGATTATGATTATCATTGGCGGTTTTCGCTACGTCACTTCGCAGGGCGACCAGACGCAGATGCAGTCAGCCAAGAATACTATTTTGTATGCCGTTATTGGCGTAGTAGTGTCGATAGCTGCTTATGCGATTGTTAGTTTTGTTGTTACTCAGTTTATCTAAAATTCCCTAACCCAATTATTTACCAAATGTTGTATAATAATCTGTATAAGATCAATAAATCATACAGAAAGGATCGACCGTATGAGAATTAAACTAAATAAAGATAGTATTGTCGGTTTGCTAGCAGTGCCTACGCTGGCACTATCGGTGGCAGGCGTGATGTTTCAGGCGGCGCCGGCATTTGCTGCGCCAGCGAAATCCTCGAGTAGTCTTAGTGGGGAGAAACCATTAAATATATCAGGCGGGGCTGGAGCTGCCAAAGGTGATGATCAATCAGCTTGTCTTTTTGGCAATGAAAATGGTTGTGACCAGGGACAGACGCCGATTTTCCGCATTGTCACCAACGTTTTGCTATTTATCATCGGTGCCGTATCGGTGATTATGCTGATCATTGGTGGTTTTCGCTACGTCACCTCGCAGGGCGACCAGACGCAGGTGCAGTCGGCCAAGAATACTATTTTATACTCGATAGTTGGTATTGTGGTGGCGATTCTAGCCTATGCGGCGGTCAACTTCGTGATTTCCAGCTTTGTCAAGTCAGAATAGTACCTGTTGCTTTCAAAGCATAATAACCGCGCTTGAATTGGCGCGGTTATTTTATATGTTTCGCTTTCTCCCGTCGGTACGTTAGTTTTTGGTTTATGCAATAAAAAACCCGCTTGCATTTGTTTGCGGGTTATTTTATCTAATTTTCCCTGCTCTATTGGATAGCGATCTTTTTGGCTTGTTCTTGCTTGACCTTGGTAAAGCTAATCGTCAGGACACCATCCTTGAGTACTGCCGAAACCTCATCTTCTTTAACAGCTACTGGCAATGCTAGCGTGCGGCTAAACTCGCCCCAATAACATTCCTGGATGTGCCAGCGCGAAACCGCAGTATCGTCGCCGCTTGATAGCGTGCCGCTGATGGTCAAGATGCTGTCAGAGATACTAACATCGAGGTCTTCTTTGTTGACGCCGGCGGTACGAGCCTTAATCACTAGCAACTCGTCAGTCTCATAGACGTCAACGGCTAGCTGGCCTGGAAAGTCTTCTTCTTGCTCTTGCCAGGCGCTATCATCGGCCTGCTGCTGAGGTGCTGCTGCGGCTGGCGAGTTATTATCATTCGTTAAACTGTCATCGTTGAGAAATGCTGCAGCCAGCTCGTCTCCGATCAACAGATCGTCATCTTGTTTACGTGCCATTGATGTCCTCCACTATTCTCGTTGGCTGATTGAATTTATACTATCATTATAGACTATGCATAGCGTATAATCAACTGTATAAACCATAAGAGTGTAAAAAACACAATGATGATTTCCCTGTTCGATATACTAGCACCCCACTACTGTTGTTCTTGCGGTGAAATTGGCAGGATTATTTGTGATGATTGTAAAAATAACATCATCTCGCGAGCTTCGCGGCGGTGCTTGCTATGCGCGAAAACTATTCGTAATTCCAGCGGTTTATGCCAGCGCTGCCAGCCGAGAGCGCCTTTTGAAAATGCTTGGTATGTTGGCGAACGAAGCGGCGCTTTGAAGCTGCTGATTGGTGCTTATAAATTCGAACGAGTTGGCGGTGCTTATCGCGAGATTGTTGATTTGCTAGATGCGCGCGTATCAGAATTACCTGTCGAGACAATTGTGGTGCCAGTGCCGACGATTGCGTCGCACGTTCGCCAGCGTGGTTTCGATCACGCAGCGAGGTTAGCCAAGGAGTTTGCTAGGCGCCGAAAGCTCCCCTATCGTACGATACTGCATCGGCGAACCTCATCAGTCCAGCATACTGCCGATAAGAGCGAGCGCTGGCAGCAAGCGAAGCAGGCTTTTGTTTGCGACAGCTCAGAGGCTGCTAGCTGTTTATTGATCGATGATATTTACACTACTGGAGCGACATTGCATTATGCTGCCAAAGCTCTGCTGGCTAGCGGATTCGAAAAGGTGTCGGTTGCGGTAGTAGCGCGGCAGCCTACCCAGGGTAGCTAATCTCTGATATAATGGGTTCGCTGGAGAGGTGACCGAGTGGTTGATGGTACTGGTCTTGAAAACCAGCGTGGGGCAACTCACCGCGGGTTCGAATCCCGCCCTCTCCGCCAAGAAAATGCCTTATTTACTTTTATAAAAATGAAATTATTTTAGCGGCTGGAGGCGCCATAACCGCCAGTGGTAGTACCGCTGCCGCCAATACCGCTACCTGATGGGCTAGGTATAAAATTGCCGATGACGAAATTAACGGCCGCGTAGGCCAGAATTGCCACGATTATACCGACTAGCGCGTAAAGGATAGTGTTCTTGGCTGATTGAACTTTCGAGGCGTCGCCGCCAGATACGATATATTTTAGCCCGCCGATGATGAGCATGATTACAGCAACAGCGCCAACGATGAATAGCAAGACGCTGCTCACTCGTGAAAATACGCCAGACTCACCGAATAAGGTGGTTGGCTGGTCGGCGCCGCGCGCCGAACTAGCACCGTCCGCGATTGAGCCGATAGCCGCTACCGGCAGCGGCGACAGCGCAGCAATGGCGATGGTAATTGAAGCTAGGATTCTAATGATAATATTAGTGCTTTTCATAATGATTTTTGAAGTCCTTCTAGTTATTAGTATACATGGTTATCATCAAAAATCTATGCAGCAATGGTAAAATATGCTAAACTGGTAGCGATTGGAGCTTTACTATTGGTGATAGCTTCGTTCGGAGGAGTACCCAAGTGGCTGAAGGGGACGGTTTGCTAAATCGTTAGTACGGGGAGACCTGTAGCGGGAGTTCGAATCTCCCCTCCTCCGCCAAGAAAAGTAGAGGCCGTTTGTTGTCCTCTATTTTTTGTGGTAATCACTGCAGCCATGATATAATGCGGTTATGCAAGACGACTCATCGCAAGATTGGCAAAAACCAGCAGAGACAGCTTCTGGGGTGCCTTTTCAGGCATCTGCGCCAGAGCCAGAACTAGAGTTAAATACGGCAGATACGGATACAGAGCCGCTCCAGCCAGCGCCAACTGATGCTGAAACGGTAGATTCTCCAGTCGCTTCAGCCGATGATGATTTAGCAGAGGGCACAGAGAGCAACACTCCAACGTTTAGCGGCGATACAGATACGGTACCGACAACCGAGCCTGACGACAGCGAAATACTTGTGCGCTGGCAAGGTCCAGAGCATCTCTATAGCGAGCGTTCAATGATGTGGTACGCGGCTTTGGCGCTAGCGACGCTTATAATGATGGCGATTGCTTATTTTGCGTTTAATTCGCTGACATTCACCATTTTGTTGCCAGTGATGGCGGTGGCGCTGGGCGTGTACGCGCATCGGCCGCCAGAGATTATCGATTACACGCTGACCCGCAAAGGTTTGTATGCTCGCGACCGGCTAATGCTGTATGATCAGTTTAAATCGTTTGATGTTGTCACTATCAATAATGTTCATCATATTGCGCTAATTCCGCGCAAGCGCTTCCAATTAGGGCAGAATATTTACTTCCCTGAGGAATCAGGCGAGAAAATTGTCGACATGCTAGCGGCGCGCCTGCCGATGAAAGAGGTCAAGCCAGATTTTATCGACCGGATACTAGCCAAGCTTCACTTGTGAAAAGTGTTTGAGTATGCTATTATCAACTAGTTAGCACCCGTAGCTCAGCTGGATAGAGCGTTGGTTTGCGGTACCAGAGGTCGTGCGTTCGAATCGCGCCGGGTGTACCATGTGTTTTTATACGAGCCTGGATCGGATGGTTCGTGTCTGATGATTGAGAGTGTCTACCCTGCTGGGCGGGCGCTTTTCGTTTGGCGGACAGTTGCTATGCTGCTGATGTTTGTGATTAAATAGAAATATGACTAATGAGGAATTATCCAATCAGATACAAAAACTGAGTGATATCGTTGCCAATTTGGCGAAAACGATGAACGAACGCTTTGAAAAAAACGACGAGCAGTTTGCACAGATCGACGAACGTTTCAACAGTATTGATGAACAGCTCGCCGATATTCGCAACGACCATAAAACGTTGGTTGATATCGTGAAAGATATGGATTTGCGAATGGATAAGGGCTTCAATGAGCTAAAAGCTGAAGACGGCAAAATTCATGCCGAGATTGCTAGTCTGCGACTTGAACTTTACCACGAATCTGGCAGCCGCGAGCTGGTGGACGATACTTTGTATGGTTCGTTAGACAAGCGCTTGCGCCGACTAGAGGCAAAGTTTCCTGATTTGGCGTCGAGCCAAGCGGTGTGATATTTGGCGGAGAGACAGGGATTCGAACCCTGGGTACGATTGCTCGCACACACGCGTTCCAGGCGTGCACCTTCAACCACTCGGTCACCTCTCCTTCGCTTACAATTCTACCAGAAAACGCCAGAAATATGAATTACGCTTTACTCTGCACCTGACTAATTAAAAATGTAGTATTTTACACAATCTTCATCGGTTGATTTATTAAACGTCACTTGTCTATAATAGATTAATATGACAGCGCGAAAGACAGCAAGGCCGATAATTCAACTTAAAAAACTTACAAAAATATACGGTATAGGCGACGCGGCGCACGATGCGCTCGATGAAATTGATCTGACCATCCGCGAAGGCGAGTTTATCGCCGTGATGGGGCCGTCCGGCTGCGGCAAGACGACTTTGCTTAATATTATTGGTTTTTTGGATCGACCTGACCAGGGCGAATATCTGTTCGAGGAGCACTCGACCGCTCGCCTATCAGAGCGGCAGTATGCCAAAATTCGCTCTAACAAGATTGGCATCGTTTTCCAGAGCTTTAATTTAATTAATCGCTTGACGGTGCTCGAAAATGTCGCTTTGCCGCTGATTTACAAAGGCGTACCGCGCGTCAAGCGTCTGGAAATGGCTAGTAGTATTCTAAAATCGTTCCATTTGCAGGAACGTGAATATTATATGCCATGGCAGCTATCGGGCGGCCAGATGCAGCGCGTGGCGATTGCGCGGGCTTTAGTTAATAAACCGAGCATTATCTTAGCCGACGAACCAACCGGCAACCTTGATAGCCGCTCTAGCCACGTTATCATGGAGGAGCTGGCTAATTTGCACAAAAAAGGCAACACTATCGTCATGGTGACTCACAACCCGAACTTGACGAGCTACGCTAGCCGTGTAATCAACATGCTTGACGGCAAGGTTGCTAGCGATCGCCGTGTAACAGTTGAATCGCATACCGAATCAAAGGAAGTGGCAATCCCGCTGCACAAATCAGACGCTTCTAAAGACAAGAATGACGCAGACGCCAAGGACACCAAGGATAAGGACACTAAAAAAGCCAAAGAAGAAACAAAAGAAGCTACCAAAGATAAGCCTAAAAAGACAGCCAAAAAGAGCGAGGACGACGAAAAATGAGGTTAATGACAGTTGAACACATCACCGATGCTTATCAAACATTGCGGCGCAGCCGCGCGCGTACGGTACTGACGGCGCTGGGTATTGCTATCGGCGTGGCTAGCGTGACGTGTATTTTGGCGATTAGCGACGGTGCTCGCGGAATGATCTCTAACCAAGTTAATACCTATGACGGCAAGCTAATGATCGTCCGTCCAGGCGCGCAGACGCGCGATTTGAATGCCTATCTCAACCCAGCTGGGCAGCAGTTATTCGGCACTAGCTCGTTGACCGAGGCTGATATCGAGGCTGCTAAGTCAATTGACGGTATTGACGCGGTGGTGCCGCTAATGATTTTGAATGCTACCGCTAAAACCTCCCGAGCTGAGGCGGCTAATAATGTTGTACTTTCTACTACTCCTGCGTTTATCAAGACGGCAGATATCAAAATGAACGCCGGCCAGTTCCTCGGCGAAGAAACTGACGATTCAGCGGTGGTAATCGGCAGCGAGTTGTCAACTAAACTATTCAATACCGATCGTTCGGTCGGCCAGATGTTCACGATGTACGGCCAGCAGTTTACGGTCATCGGCGTTGTCAAGACTGGGGCTAACCCGGTTAACTATAATACCGTTGATTATGGTAATGCGATTTTTGTCTCTTATAATCAAGGTAAATTGCTACACAAAGGCAGTACGCAGATTCAACAAATTAACGTTCTGGTAAAGGACAAGGATAATGTATCGGCTGTTAAAGATAAATTGAAAGAGAAAATCCTCAAACAACACTTAGGCGAGGCCAACTTTACTATTCTAAGTGGCGCTGATATTGGCCGGCCGACTGGCGAATTGTTTAGTGCCTTAACAGCGGTGATGGCGGCTATCGCAGCAATTTCGCTGGTAGTGGGCGGCGTCGGTATCATGAATATCATGCTGGTTGGCGTGGCTGAGCGCACCCGCGAAATTGGTATCCGTAAAGCAGTTGGCGCTAGCCAGCGGACAATTATCGGGCAATTTTTAGTCGAGTCGCTGATGATTAGCCTGCTAGGCGGCACTTGTGGTTATCTGGTTGGTTGTTTGTTAGCTGTGATTATTAGCTCGCAAATGAGCTTTGGGCCGACAATGACCTGGTCAACAGCGATTGCGGCGTTGTTGATGGCGGTTGGCTCTGGCGTAATCTTCGGTACTTACCCTGCCCTGAAAGCGGCGCGCAAGAATACTATTGAATCATTGCGGCAATACCACTAGAAGCTGAATTTCTACCGATAGACAATAAACAAAATAGACAGCGCCAGTCTGTCTATTTTATTTTTGCTTATCTCCACGCGCGTTTATTTTTCGAGGGCTTTTTTGAACTTTTCAATTAAGTTAACCTGGGTCGGGTCGACATTATTGAGAATTGCCACGTAAATACTGGCAAAATCTGCTAAAATACAACCCCATAGCATTTGCTGCAGCGGTGTTTTGCCTGCGAGCGGTACTACGTTTGATTTCGGGCGTTTGCCAGATAGCATCTGATCGCTGAGCGAGAAGCGTTTGAGAATGCGCGGGTGTTCGAGATCGCTTAGCAAATCAAATACCGCGAAAGGCTTCTCGACCGGGTGGCTAGTCCAGCCAATAAATTCGTTGTGGCTGAATTCTGGTAAGTAGTTGCAGAATGCAACGTTTTTAGCATTTTCGTTCCAACTAATTTTCCACTTATAAGCTAGCGGCGCCATCAAACTACCGCCGTAGAAAACCGGTGTTTTACCGACAGCGATTAAGGCCAGCTGTTTGGCATAGTTTTGCTTGGTCGGCACATCTTTGGTCCAGAGCGTGCTTTCCTTCTCTAGCCAAGTGCTAATAGCTGCTAGTTCGTCAATGTAGGTGCGGTCAATCAACTTGAAAGCATTAAGCACCTCAAATAGCGCTCGCAGCGAATAAATTACGGCCATGCGCGGCTGGCAATCTTTGGGAATGAGTGCTGATAGGATATGTTCTCGTTGAGCAATCTCGTTAAGCTCTCCGCCGGTAGCAATGATAGCAATTTGGCAGCCGTGTTCGATCGCCTGCTTGAGACATGATAGAGTTTCCTCGGTGTTACCTGAATGACTACTAGCGATAACTAAGGTATTGTGATCGGCGTAATGCGGTAAACCGTAGTCCTTGACGACGTCGAACGGAATTGATAGCGTGTCGTTGAGTAGCGACTTAGCGAGGTCAGCCGCTAGCGCTGAGCCGCCCATGCCAGCGACGATGATGTTACGCAGCTCGCGGCCGTCGTGCTCGGCATCGCGTAGTTGGCAGTCAAAATTTGCCTGTTGATAAAGTTTAGCCGCGACTTCGAGAGCGCCCCCGTTGTCTCTTTGCTTCAAAATATTAGAGTCATCTAGCATGTAAAATCACCTTTCTCTTGCGATATTTCCTATAACTATGATACAGTATATACTAAATAAAGCATAAAAGTAATGAAGAGGGTGGGCACATGGATATAAAACCGCAGACAACGCAGCCAATTAGCGATGATCAAGATCTCGCTAAGGTTTTGGCTGGCGTAAGTAACGGCGCGAGCGCAACGAGCACGCAGCCAGCAGCACAATTGCCGCCGCTGCCTGATTTGCCTCCAGAGCCGGAACCGGAACCAGTTGCACAGCTAAAACCAGCTAAAACGCCAGCTACAGTTACGCCAGTTGCTGACAACGATCTTGATAATGTCAAGAACGAAGCCATCAAAGAGCTTCGACCGCTGGTGGACAAGCTCAACATCTCTGCCGAAGAAAAATTTGACACTTATCTGCTATTGATCCGCTCGACGGACGACAAAACCTTGATTGCGCCAGCGCATGAAGCTGCCAAAAATATTGCTGATGAATCTCGCCGCGCTCAGGCTTTGCTTGATGTCATCAAAGAGATTGATTTCTTATCAAACCCGCAGCCGTAATAGATTTTCTCTGTTAATCACGCGATAACACCTCCGTAAGCCCTCCTCGGAGGTGTTATACTATAGTTATGACTATTCGTTTTGCAACTGATGATGAAATCAACCGCTGGGATAATCTAGTGGTTCGTAATAGCGATCGCGGCAATATGCTGCAAGGGTCGGTCTTTTTAAATTTGAAACGGCTAGCTAACTGGCGGCCGCGTTTTATTATCTGCGGCGAGTTAGCGATTGGTGCTATCGAAAAGCATATTCCCCTATTCGGCAAGGTGTGGTATATCCCGAAAGGCCCAGGCGTGGCTAGCGCTAGCGAGTTAGCCTCGGTAGTGCCAGTGCTGCGCGATTTTGCTCGCCAGCAGGGCGTTTTTACTATCAAAATTGAGCCGGAATTACTACGTGGCACTGATATTTCCGCGATTGAACTATTGCCTGCTCAACCGATTCAGTACAATGCTTCAACTGTGGTGGTTGATTTACATAGCGATCTTGATACAATCCTCAAGGACTTACCGCAAAAGGGCCGCCACGCTATTCGCCGCGCTGATCGCGACGGTGTTATCATCAAGCGGGTGCCGGTCAATGATGAAACTTGCCAGGCGATGTATGATTTGTTCAAAGAAACGGCCGATGGCGCTGGCTTTACGATTCGTTCGCCGCAATACTACCGCGAATTCTACCAGCAATACGCTGATGCCAACCAAGGCCAGCTATTTTTTGCCTATTATCAAGATCAGCTGGTGGCTGGTGCTT
This sequence comes from uncultured Candidatus Saccharibacteria bacterium, assembly GCA_963456685.1. Taxonomy (GTDB): domain Bacteria; phylum Patescibacteriota; class Saccharimonadia; order Saccharimonadales; family Saccharimonadaceae; genus Saccharimonas. The sequence continues at coordinate 187,419 of CAUOPB010000001.1, forward strand.
TTGCGGTGATTCTGGGTACCAAAAGTACCTACAAAGATGGCGCTTCGGTTCGCAAACGTACGGCCTACGGCGCTAGCCACCGCCTGCAATGGGAAGTAATCAAATGGGCTAAAGAGCATGGCTCGCTCGAACACGACCTCTGTGGTACGCCAGCTTCTGACGAAATGAGTAACCCAAACCATCCGCGCTATGGCCTGGGGCGCTTCAAAACTAGCTTCAATAAGCATATCACCGACTATATTGGCGCTTTCGAGATTCCAGTTTCGCCTGTTAAGTCGCGGCTTTGGAGCAAATATATCGAACGATTAGTGCGCCGATTATACTTCGCCCGGCATCATGAATCATACTATTAGGCCGCTTAGAAGCACTCTCAGCCCTAATCGTCGCTACTTAGCTTTAATATTCAAAATAGCTTGCCGCACTGTTTCGATTTCGTTCCAAGGATGAGTTCCGTCGGCGCGCTCAATAGTTTTTTCGTGTCCTTTACCCAGGAATATAACAGTATCTTTCGAGCTGGACACCCGCGAGACGGCGAAATTAATGGCCGCGGTGCGGTCTGGTATTAGGAAGAGATTTTTCTCGCGTTTTTTGCCAGCTTTTTCGGCGCCTGAGGCGATTTGTGATAGGATGGTATTGCCATCGATATCGCGATCGTCTTCCTCGGTTAAGACAATCTCATCGGCGTATTTGCCAGCGATTTCGCCCTGAATGGCGCGTTTAGCTTCGTCGCGGCGGCCAGCCGAGCCGAACAATACCACTAGCTTGCCTTTTGTTGTGTTTCTAACATCACTCAACAATCGTTCGAACGAGTCTGGCGTGTGCGCAAAATCGACAATCGCCGAGAACGGCTGTTCAGCGTCGACCACTGTCATGCGGCCTTCTACGCCCGCTAAAGCGGCAATTCCGCGCTCGATCTGGTCCTTGGTCAAGCCAACCTCGCGGCCAACGGCAGCCGCCGCTAGGCTGTTATAAACATTGAACTCGCCTGGAATATTAACATGAATGTGGTAAGAATCGCCATCAATTAACGCTATGTAATCACTGCCGTGGGCGCTCAAATTGATATCTTGCGCCCGCCAATCGCCAGATTTGAGGCCGTAGCTGACCGATTGTTTGACGGCTTGGCGGAAAGTTTCAGCAGACGGATCGTCGGCGTTAATGACACCAACGCGGCTGGCTAGTCTAAATAGTTTGGTTTTGGCAACCAAATAGCGCTCAAAAGTTCTGTGATAGTCGAGGTGTTCGTGCGTAACGTTAGTCATGACGGCGATCTCGATTGGTACGCCAAAGGTACGGTGCTGGGCTAGCGCGTGGCTAGTCACTTCCAAAACTATCCATTCGACATTTTGTTTCTTGAATTCCGCTAAGCGTTTTTGTAATAGCGGCGCTGAAACTGTTGTCATATGAGCAACTTGCGGCGTAATATCATCACCAACGCCATAAGCGACAGTGGTCATCAGGCCTGCTTTGATGCCAGCTTCAGTTAGCATTTTGTGGATCATGAAGCAGGTCGAGGTTTTGCCATTGGTGCCAGTCACGCCGATGACGCGCATATTGTGCGCTGGATAACCGGCCTTGGTGGCAGCGGCAGTAGCTGTCAATAGATGATAAGTCGGCTCAATTGATTGGTATAAACTAGCGGGAATGGCCTTTTTCAAAGTTTTCTTGAGTGAATTCATACCGATATTATAGCATCGACCCCTTAACAGTGGTACAATTAAGTAGATGAAGGTTTTGGGAATTGAGTCAAGCTGCGATGAAACCGCGGCAGCTATAGTTGAGGACGGTTTTCGGATGTTGTCAAATGTGGTGCAGTCGCAGATTGACATCCACGCGCATTTTGGCGGCGTGGTGCCTGAAATTGCGGCGCGCAGCCATATCGAAGCTATTGGCCCAGTCGTCGACGAAGCTCTTGCCCAAGCGGACTGTACTTGGGACGAGATTGACGCTATCGCCGTGACCTACGCGCCAGGTTTAATTGGTTCGCTACTAATTGGCTCGCTAGCAGCGCGAACGTTAGCGGTTTTACATCGTAAGCCGCTCTACCCGGTGCATCACGTCGAGGGACATGTCTACGCCAATTTTATTACCGAGCAAGCGCCTGGGCTTGTCCAGCTTGCTTTGCCAAAATCCCAGCCGTGCTTTCCTCTCTTGGCCTTGATTGTTTCTGGTGGACACACGCAGTTGGTGCTCTTTCGCGACCACGGTGATTATCAACTGCTGGGGCAAACCCAAGACGACGCTGTCGGCGAAGCTTTTGACAAGGTGGCCAAAATTCTCGGCTTGCCCTACCCTGGCGGCCCGTCGATTGCGCGCGCGGCTGAGTCGGGTAATCCTGATAAATACCATTTACCCAAAGCTAAGCTCGATAATCCGTACAATTTTTCGTTCTCAGGCCTCAAGACAGCCGTTCTAAGGGCTGTACAGCGCGAAGTGGGCAAAGACTTCACTTTTCCATCGTACGAGCTCCCAGGGCTTGTCACGAGCTCGCAGCAGCACGATTTTGCAGCTAGCTTCCAGAAAGTAGCAGTCGAAACGCTAGTTGAGCGTACCTTGCGTGCTTTTCAGGACTTTCGACCGCAATCAGTGGTAATTGCTGGCGGCGTAGCTGCCAACCAAGAATTGCGCCGCCAACTGCGCCAAAAATTGCCGATTAACATTGAGTACGCGCCGATTCAGCTGTGTACCGATAATGCGGCAATGATTGCAGCGCTGGGTTATCAGCAAGCTCGGTTGAGCGATCCAGCTGATCCGTACACTCTTGAGGTAATCCCTAGCCTATCAATGACGAAAATTGTTTGGAACAAGGTAGGAACGTTGTAAATGACACAACTATTTACCTCTGTTGATAATGATGAATTGATCAATATTTTGAATGGCGGCGGTATTGGCGTACTGCCTACTGATACAGTTTATGGTCTCGTAGCACGGGCCGCCGACCCAGTAGCAATCCAAAAAATGTACGACACCAAAAAGCGCGTTAGCCAACCAGGAACGCTAATAGCTAGTTCAATTAATGATTTGGCGAAATTAGGGCTAGACTCTAATCAGTTATCATTAGCAGCTAAGTTTTGGCCCGGCCAAATTAGCGTGGTTATTAATGCTGATAATGTCGCTGTATACCTCAAACAAACACGAGACGGCTTAGCTGTGCGTATTCCTGACGATCCCTTGCTCTTGCGGCTTTTAGCACAAACTGGACCATTGATGACTACTAGTGCCAATGTGCCAGGCCAGCCAACCTCGTCGACGATTGCTGAAGCCAAAGAATATTTTGGCGACAAGGTCGATTTTTATGTCGATGGCGGTACTATAACTAATAATCAGCCGTCAACTATTATCGGCCTCGATGAGCATGCAAATATCATTATATTTCGCCGCGGGGCTGTTGATATTGATCGGTTATTTACCGAGTAATTTTTTGGTGCTGCGGATGGCTCTTTTAGCTAGCGGTAATCCATGCCGCCAAACTGGGTAGAATTGACTCATCGGGTAATCGTAAGTACCAGCCAATTTATTCTCATGGCTAGCGAAGCCGCGCTTGAAGTTGCTAACACCGTCGTTGAGCAGGCCGTTCATGTCGTAACGCTTAATTCCCTGCCGCTTACATTCGACGATAGCGTGCCATTTTAGCGCGTAGTTAGCGCGCAAAGCTTGGCCGCGATCGTTCATACCGCCGTATAGCTCGAATGAAGTTTCGCGGCTAGTCGCCAGCCAAAGAAATGATATAGGGCGATTGTCTTCGTAAGTAGCAAAAATCTGCGAGCTCTCCCCTAGTTTGTCGTGAATGTCGTAATAATACTGGCCGTCATGCAGAGCGAATTTAGCGCGTTTAGCAGTCTGCCGATAAATTTCGAGGCAAGCAGCGATGTCTTGGTGTGTTTTTACCGGTTTGATATCAAGTCCAGCCCGGCCGGATTTACGAATATACTGGCGGGTTTTTTTGGTCATCGCGGCCAATAGTTCGTCGGTTGTATGAGTCAAATCCAAAATCAAAGTACGCGATAGCAGAATATTGTTTGGCGATTGGCGCCAGCCTTTGGCACGAAGCGGATGTTCAGTATCTGGCTCAATAGTTAGCACAGCGCATGGCAGATTATGCTTAACATAATTAACAATTGCCGCCAAAACATCGTCTTCCCTGCCTTGTTTGTAAACTGGCCCTCGCGGAATGTAGCATAATTGATTAAGCGGTTTAGGCAGGTTTCTTAGTAATATTTGCGCAGCGCCAATTGTTTCGTTGCCGTCAACTATAGTAATTCGCTGAACATGCCAATTGTGAGCCGCTTTTACCTCGCCCCACCCCCAGAGCTGCAGCGGGTGCCCGCTAAACTTAGCAACAGTCTTGTCCCAGGCAGCTTTTTCGTCGCATAGTATTGTATCAATCATATGTTTAGTATACATCGTTTGTGCTATAATAGGATAGAACACAAACACGTGGAATAAAAAAACAGCAAGAGGTGAGGAATAGCAAACTGTGAAATTGCTATGCTTGGTTATTTTGCTAATTTTCACGTGAAATGAATTGAGAATGAAATGAGCTTAGCTAAAACTTATACTCCGAACGAATATGAACCGTCGATTTACGCCTTGTGGGAGGAGTCTGGCGTATTTAAACCGAAAGGGCAGGGCCAGCCGTACGCGATTGTGATGCCGCCGCCAAATGCTAACGGCAATTTGCATGTCGGGCACGCTTTAGGGTCGGCAATTCAAGATATTTTAGTACGTTATCACCGTATGCAAGGCTATGATGCTGTGTATATACCGGGGGCTGACCATGCTGGCTTTGAAACTTGGGTAGTTTACGAGCGCGAGCTAGAAAAGCACGGCCAGACGCGCTTTGACTTCAATCGCGAAGAATTATACGCGCAGGTATGGGATTTTGTAGCTAAACGCCGCGGCGATATGGAATTACAACTGCGGGCGATTGGCGTGGGCGCTGATTGGGACGATTTGGTATTCACGCTCGACGATAAAGTTATCAAAACTGTCTACGATACTTTTGAGAAGATGTGGCAGGACGGCTATATTTATAGGGGCGAACGCATCGTTAATTACTGTACGCAGCATCAGACGAGTTTTTCGGACTACGAGGTTGTTCACAAAAATGAAAAAGGGAAGTTGTGGGAAATCGCTTATCCGCTAATCGATAAAGTCGGCGAAATCGTTATCGCTACGACGCGTCCCGAGACGATGTTTGGCGACGTAGCCGTAGCGGTCAATCCAAACGACGAGCGCTACAAAGACCTTGTCGGCTGCAAAGCGCTGCTGCCGATTGTCAAGCGCGAAATTCCCATCATCGCTGATGATTATGTCGATCCAGCTTACGGCACTGGTATGGTGAAAATTACACCAGCACACGATCCGAATGACTTCGAGGTAGGCAAGCGCCACAATTTAGAATTAGTTCAAGTAATTGATTTTGACGGCAAGATGATCAATGTGCCGGGTCAATTTGTCGGCATGACGGCGCTAGAAGCTCGTAAACGCGTTTTAGCAGCGCTTGAAATAGACGAATTGCTGCGCGGCGAAAAAGATATCGAGCACCAGGTTGGACATTGTTACAAATGCGGTTCGGTCATCGAGCCGCTTGCCAAAGAGCAATGGTTCGTCAAGATGCGCCAATTGGCCGATAACGCTATCGCGGCGATTGAGCGCAAGGAAGTGACGTTTACCCCTGAGAATAAAGGCGATGTTGTCATTAAATACCTCAAAGATATCAAAGATTGGAATATCAGCCGCCAGATACCGTGGGGCATTCCGATTCCAATGTTTCAATCCAAGACCAATCTAGACGATTGGTGCTACAGCACCGAGGTCGATAAGAAAGAAATCGTTGTAGATGGTACAACGTATCGCCGCGAGGAGGATACGCTCGATACTTGGTTCAGTAGCGGCCAATGGCCGTATATAACTACCGATTATTTGGATGCTGGCAAGCTAGCCAAGTATTATCCGAATACCGTCATGGAGACAGCAGGCGATATTTTGTTTGCATGGGTAGCGCGGATGATTATGCTGGGCCTATATCGGACTGGCCAGGTGCCGTTCAAGCATGTGTATTTGCATGGCTTAGTGCTTGATGAAAAGGGTATCAAGATGAGTAAAAGCAAGGGCAATGTCATCAATCCGATGGAGACAGTGGCGAAATATGGCTCGGATGCACTGCGTATGGGTATCATTGCTAGCCGCAGCGCTGCTCAGCCGCAAGCGTTTAATACTGGCAAGGTAGTAGCAGCCCGCAATTTCTGCAACAAGCTGTGGAATATTGCTCGCTATACTGAAAATTTGGTTGGCGACCGCACGCCAGCAGCTAGTCCGCAGCTACAATCGCTAGCCGATCATTGGATTGCTCGCCAACTAGACGAGGCAGCACAGTCGCTAGATCGGCAGATTGCGACCTATCATTTTGCCGAGGCCGGCGAGACGATTTATCACACCGTTTGGGATGACGTAGCCGATTGGTATATCGAGGCTAGCAAAGTTGAGCAAAATATCGATATGAACGCGTATGTTTTAGACACAATTTTGCGGTTAACGCACCCATTCGCGCCGTTCTTGACCGAAACAATTTGGCAGGCTTTGCCGTGGCACGATACGATTTTGGCTAGCGAAACTATGCCAGACCGCCTGGAGTACGACGATATCGCTGCTGCTGCATTCGGCCGCTTGAAAGATTTAGTATCAGAAGCACGCTACGTAGTTAGCGAACTGCCAGGCAACAAACGCTATGGTCTGTTGTACATGGACGATTCGCTGGTGGCTGATAATATCGAACTTGTCAAGAAGCTAGCGCGTGCTACCTCGGTAGAATATGTTGACCAGGCTAGGGGACTACGCTTGGCTGCTAGCGGGCGAGACGTTTGGCTAGACATTGACGACGAAACGCTTTACGAGCATCAAGCTAATCTCGAGAAACGTTTAGCCGAAGAACGCCAGCATATCCGGACGCTTGAGGCGCGCTTGGCAAACGATAACTATGTAGCCAAAGCTCCGCCGGCTCTGGTCGAGGAGTCGCGCAAGGCACTCCGTGAAAAACAAGAACTAATTACCCGGCTACAGAACGAGCTGCAAGTTGTGTCGAATAAGTAAAAGCTAGTCGATAACTGGTAAATTCGCGTTATCAAAAGCGTGCCGGCCGCCTTCTTCTAATAAGGCTAAAATGTTTTTGTGGTGATGGCGGCGATCTGGCGAAATACTAGGCGATTGGTAGCGAAAACTGTTACTTAGCATGCCTTCTGAGAGATTATGTTCGGAATGAGTGTGCTGCATTCGCGACTCGTTGATAGTTCGCAAGTCTTGCGAGCTGAGCTTTTGCATGGAATGATCATGCGTCAAACTGATATCAATTGCATGCCCGAAATGCCCGTCGTGGACAGCAACGCCGCTAGCTATTAGCAGACTGAGTGCGGCGAATAAAGCGTTAATGATGTAGGTTAAATGTGTCATAATCATGTTTATTTTAAGGTATTATGCCTACAAATATAGCACAAGTATGATAAAAAGTCAATAGTATGTCATAAAAATAAGATTATAAGTTAGTCTAAGGCAGTGTTCGAACGATTCGCAAACAGATTATCGCCAGGTTTTAGCGCGCAGGTTGGCTATCTACTGGTGGTGATATTTGCTGCCGCGAGCAATCTCTTGCGCTCGGTATAGTTGCTCGGCGAGGATCAGTCGCACTAATTGATGCGGAAAGACTAGCGGCGATAGCGACCAAACCAGGTTAGCGCGCTGTATCAGTGCTACACTGACACCAAAGGCGCCGCCGATAACTATCGTGATATTTTTACCTTGCACAAAGAGTTCGTTTAACTGGCACGATAGGGTAGGCGAGTCAAACATCTGGCCGCGCTCATCGAGTAGAATCACGAAGTCTTGGGGATGTAAACGCGCTAAAATTCGCTCAGACTCCTCTTGGCGGGCCTGCTGACCATCTAGCTTGCTATGCGGTATCAATCGCCACTCAAAACTCCAAGGCTGCTTGCAGCGCGTTTGGTAGCGTTTGATGCCGCCTGAGACCCAATCCTCATGCTTTTTACCAACGGCGACAACAGTGATCATATGGCAATCAAGCGCTCTTTGATACTGTTGGCGATATTATCGAGCCGTTCGTCTGAAATATCGACAGGGTAGTCGTGATGGAGCTGCAAGGTGTCGCGGTCATACAGCGGCACTAGATGGATATGGGCGTGCGGTACGTCGAGACCCTCAACGACTACGCCGACGCGCAAGGGGTTAAGTTCGGCCTGGATAGCCTGGGCGATATTTTTGGCAGTTTGCCAGAGGTGAGTGTAAGTCTCGTTGTCGAGGTCCCAAATCAAATCAATTTGCTCTTTGGGCACCACTAGCACATGTCCGTCGCTGAGCGGGTTGATATCCAGAAAGGCAATAACATCATCGTCTTCGTAAACTTTGCGGCAAGGAATCTCGCCTTTGATAATTTTGGTAAAAATTGAATCGTCCATGATTACTCCTTGTTTATCATAGTTTTTAGTTTATCAGACGCGTAGTACAGCACGGAAGCCCCCTGCTTGACAGAAAAGGTCAATCCTAGATTCAAGAGGCCTTTTATATCTTTATCGGCAGTTTGGCGAGAGATAGCGTTTAATTCTGCGTGCGAGGAAATGGTGGTAATGTTAAAAATATGTAAAGTATATGTATGTAGTTTACATATTTTAACATATTAGCAAAAAAGAGCAGCGTAAGGTATAATTACCTATGCAAGGAGAGGTGGCCGAGTGGTTGAAGGCGCACGACTCGAAATCGTGTATGCGGCAACGTATCGCGGGTTCGAATCCCGCCCTCTCCGCCAAGAAATAGCACGAATTTATGGACTGATTATACTCTTGGCAAGAATTTCTAGATTGACCGATTATACGTTATTGCAAAGTTAAGAGAATTTTGGCAATAGTCTGCTCAATAAGCGGCGAGTATTACTTGCGGGCGAAGATTTCTTTGGCGCTGAGTTTGCGGTTGTATTCGAGCGCGCCGAAGCGGAAGATGCGTACGGCGATGGCAATGATGATAGCGGCAGAAACGGCCAGTAGGGCGATACCGATTACTGCTTCGCTGATTCCCAGGTTGCCGGCGGCATTGCGCAGCATCAGCGGGATTGGCGATGTCAGCGGGAAGAGCGACAAGAATTTTACTAGCGGCGCGTTTGGCATTGATATAAACATTGAAACGGCATAAAGCGGGCCGAACAGTAAAATCATTACTACGCCGAAAAAGCTGCCAGCTTCTTTGGCGGTCGGCACGGCGGCGCCGATGGCTACTAGCAGGCCGGTAAACATCATGAAGCTGCTAGCAAAGGCTAGAAAGCCGATGCCGATACGTAACGGGTCGATTGGCAAGCTGCTGAGGTCGACTGACGGTAGCTTGAGCTGGTCGTGGAAAAACAAGTAGCCAATAAGCACCGGCAAGACCACCAGCAAGCCTTGGACTATTGCCAGAATTATTAGCGAGATAATTTTGCCGACGATTAAAGTTCGCGCTTCGATAGTGGTGAGAATCATCTCGATAACGCGATTTTCTTTTTCTTCGGTGGTGCTGGTCAGCATTTGATTGCCAAAGAAAGTGATTAGGAAATAAAAGAGGATTAAAAAGATACCCGGCAAGATCATCTCTTGGACGCTGTCGTGAATTTTGCCGTCGCGGTAAATAGTGCTGGTTGAGTTGATTTTACCTTGGATAATTTTTTGAATAGCTGGATTAACGTCTGACCGAACAGAGGTGGCTAATAGACTGTTAGCCAGGCTGCCGTAGCGGCCGTTGTCAAAAATACCGACATCTTTACCGTAAACTTCGATTGATTGCTGGTCGAGATTCTTTGGGTAGTAGATGTACGCATCAAGCTGGCCGTTTTTGACGCGGTCAATAGCGTTTTGCTTGTCGCTGGGATTAATTTCGGTGGCTTTCGAGGCGGCGATGAGCTGCGGTTTGACCATCTTTGATTCGTCGGTAATAGCAATGCTGAACGACTGGTTTTTGAGCTTTTCGGCGGCATCGTTGGTAGCTTGGTTGGATAAAAATACCATCCCAAAAATTGCCGCAAACATCAATGGAAAGCTAATTGCTAGAATCCAAAACGATTTTTTCTTGAGGGCGCGAACGACCTCGAAACGGATGACAGTTGATAAATTATGCATTTTGCTTCTCCTCGTTGTTGCGGCTGTAGACTTGAACAAAGATATCGTCGAGCGACTTGCCGCCAAATTGCTTACGAACGCTGGCGACGGTGCCGTAAGCGCGCGCTGCGCCATCCTTCAGCAGTAATATGCGGTCGCATAGACGCTCAACTTCTTCCATCTGGTGAGTAATCATCACGACGGTAGCGCCTTTAGCCTGGTGCTCTTCAATGATTTCCATCAGTAGCCGGCGATTAACTGGGTCAAATCCTTTGGTTGGCTCGTCGAGAATTAGCAGCTCTGGGTTGTCGATGACTGTGATGCCGAGCTGGACTTTTTGCTGCTGGCCGCCCGAGAGCTTATCGAGGCGAGTTTTGGCTTTGTCGAGCAAATCAACGCGCTTCAAAAAATCAAGCGATTTTTGCCGAGCGTCGAGGCGGCTCATGCCTTTGAGCTGGCCGAAATAAGTCATGATGTCGATAACCGGCTCTTTTTTGTAAAGGCCGCGCTCTTCGGGCAGATAACCCAGTTTGATACCGCTTGATACCGAATAGGGTTTGCCGCCGACTAGCAGCTCGCCAGCAGTTGGCTGATAAATGCCGAGCAGGGCGCGAATGGTGGTGGTTTTGCCTGAGCCGTTGCTGCCGAGAAAGCCGAATGTTTCGCCGCGCTTGACTTCAAAACTTAGATTCTTGATGACTTCGGTTTTGCCGAATTGCATCTTGAAATGAGCAATAGAAATAATAGGTTCCATATTTTCCATAATAGCATGGGCCAAACCAGTTGTGAAAATTACTAGCAAAAATGCTTGAAAAATCCATATTTAGCGTTTATGCTTGGTATACAGACGCTATATGTATAGTGTTTAGTAAAATAGACAAATATGCAAATAAATTGCGCAAAGCAGGCCCAGATGGCCTAGCTAGTTTTTTGTGCTCAAAAATAGCAGCTAAAAATAAGAAAGGAAACGATGGCAGATATTACAGTTGTGAAACGCGATGGTAGTAAGCAGCTTTTTGATGCGAACAAAATTAATTTAACTTTGCTGGCAGCTAGCGAAGGCTTGCCAGGCCAAATTGCGAAAGTAGCGCAAATAGCGGCCGAATTGCAGTTGACGCTGTTTGACGGTATTACTACCGAGCAACTTGATGAAGCGCTTATCCAGACGGCAGTTCAAAATGTCAAAGACGACCCGGACTTTGATACGATTGCGGCGCGGTTGCTGCTGCGAACTATCTACCAGCAAGTACTCGGCGATTATACTGACGAAATCGAGCTTAAAAAGCTACACGCGCAAAAGTTCCCTATCTATATTCGCCAAGCCGCTGAAGAGGGTCTACTAGATAAGCGAATGGCTGATTCGCAGCTATTTAACCTCAAAAAGCTGGCGGCGGCGCTTGATCCGAGCAAGGATTCACTTAGCAAATATCTCGGCGTAGTTACCAACCGCAATCGTTACGCGCTGCGGCGCCAAAGCGGCGATCCGATCGAGGTGCCGCAATTCACTAACATGCGTATTGCTATGGGTTTGAGTTTTAACGAAGTCAATCCGACCGAGGCGGCGATAAAATTTTACCGCCACATGGCTAATCTGGAGTACAGTCCGGGCGGCAGTACGCGGGTTAATGCCGGCGGTTCGTTTCCGCAGCTGAGTAACTGTTTTGTCATGGAGGTTCAAGACGATATGGCTTCGATAGCCAAAAGTATTCGCGATACCATGTTTATCGCTAAAGGCACTGGTGGTATCGGCATTAGTATGAATAAGCTGCGCGCCGCCGGCAGTCCTGTTAAAACCACCAATACCGAGTCAACTGGTCCGATTCCATTTATGAAAATGATTGATACGGCGCTGTTTGCGGTGTCGCGCAAGGGCAAGAAAGCAGGTGCGGCGGCAGCATATATGGAGAACTGGCACCTTAATTTTTCGCAATTTCTCGATTTGCGCCAGAATTCGGGCGATCCGTATTTGCGGACGCGGTTTCTAGATACGGCGGTGTTTATCTCGGACGAGTTTATGAAGCGCGTGCAAGACGAGCAGGATTGGTATCTGTTTGATCCGGCTGAAGTCGGCGACTTAAACGAACTATACGGAGAAGCATTTAGCCGCCGCTACCAGGAATATATCAAGCTAGCAGAAGCTGGTAAAATTAACCGATTTGAAGTCGTGCCAGCGCGCCAGCAATTCCGCCAGATTCTCAGTAGTTTGCAAGCGACTGGACACCCTTGGCTAACCTGGAAGGATGCCATCAATTTGCGAGCGCTCAACAATAATACCGGGACAATCCACCTCAGTAATTTGTGCACCGAAATAACTTTGCCCGAGGACGAAAACAATATTGCGACTTGCAACCTGGTTAGTATGAATTTGTCGGCTTTTCTCAATGCTGATAAGACTTGGGATTGGGATCGTTTGGCGGTATCAGTGCGCTCCGCCACGCGCCAGTTAGATAACTTGATTGATATCACGAACACGCCAGTTGCCGAAGCTATGCATAGTAATGAGCAGAATCGGGCGCTGGGGCTCGGCTATATGGGGTTATCGGATGTTTTGGAGAAGCTAGAGATTAGTTACGAAAGCGAGGCTGCCTACGATCTGGTTGACCAGCTAACTGAATTTATCAGCTACCATGCCATTGATGAATCGGCTAACCTCGCAGCTGAGCGCGGCAGCTATCCGAACTTTGCTGGCAGCGGCTGGAGCAAGGGCTTACTGCCTATCGATACAGTTGATAAACTTACAACAGAGCGCGGCGTTAAGGTAAAAATTGATAGTAAATCGCGCCTGGATTGGGAAGCGCTGCGCCAAAAAGTCAAAAAAGGTATGCGTAACGCGACCTTGATGGCGATCGCACCGACAGCTAATATTTCGCATGTGGCAGGTACGACGCCGGGACTTGACCCGCAATTTAGCCAAATCTTTAGCCGCAGTACGCTCAACGGCAAATTCCTAGAGGTTAATGCTAATTTAGTGCGTAAACTCAAACAACTTAATTTGTGGGAATCGCTCAAAGACGACTTGCTGGCGAATCAGGGCGATATTCAAGGTTTCGAGCAAATTCCGCAAGCAGTCCGCGATGTCTACAAAACTAGTTTTCAGCTGAGTCCATACGCCTTTATCGAGGTGGCGGCGCGAGCGCAAAAATGGGTTGACCAGGCGATTAGCCGCAATATGTACCTGGAGTCGCGCGATATTGATGAATATATCGAAATCTATTCAGAAGCGTGGCGCCGCGGTTTGAAAACGACATATTATCTGCATGTCAAACCGCGCCATCAATCCGAGCAAACCACCGTCACATCGCAATCGGTACAGAAAGTTCGTACCGACAGCGCGAAAAGGGTGAGCGGTTTCGGCTTTGCTCGTCGCAAACAATCATAAACGTTGCTAAAATCACAATAATAAGGAGGAAATATGACGCAAACAACACAACCGCAAGGTATTTTGGGATCAGGCCTGCGCGACGGCTTGCAACTCAAGCCAGTACGCTACCAATGGGCGATGGATTTGTATAATCAGGCAGTTGCTAACACTTGGTTCCCGAATGAAGTACAACTAGTGCAAGATTTGGCGGCGTTCGAGAAGCTGACCGACGACGAGAAACACGCGTTGAAGACGGTGATTAGTTACTTAAACCCAAACGAATTGCTTATTAATAAGTCGTTAGCTTTTGGTATTTATCCGTACGTCAATGCCGCCGAGGCGCACTTGTATCTATCGAAACAGATGTGGGAAGAAGCTAACCACTTTATGACCTTTGAATACATTATCGAGACATTTCCGTTTGACCGCCAAGAAATTTACGCGGCAGGCTACGGCAAGAAAAGCCTGAAAGACAAGTCTGATTTCCAAACCAAGTATGTCGGCCGCATGCTGAATGATAAGCTGGATGTTACTACTACCAAGGGCAAGAAAGATTTTGTGCGTAATCTGGTAGCTTATAATATTGTACTCGAAGGTATTTGGTTTTATAGCGGTTTTATGGTTGGTATGAGTTTTCGCCGGCGTAATTTGCTGCGCAATGTCGGCAGTTTGCTGGATTGGATTACTAAGGACGAAAATCTGCATTTAACTTTCGGCATTAACTTGCTGTTGACAATTCTTGACGAGAATCCAGATTTGCAGACGCAAGAATTCGCCGATGAAATTCGCGATCTGATTTTGCAGGCGGTAGCGCTTGAGGAGGCTTACAACAAAGACATGCTGCCAAAGGGTATCTTGGGCTTGAACGCGGATTACGTGAACCAGTATGTCAAGTTTATGACTGACCGCCGCCTAGAAGAATTAGGCTTCGAGAAAGAATATAATGTAACTAATCCAGCTAAATGGATGGCGGCGGCCAACGATACGCTTGAATTAGTCAATTTCTTTGAAAGCACCAATACGAACTATGAAGTTAACACCGTAAAGTAACAGTTTTAGCAATTGAATAAGCGGCTTATTAGCCTATAATGAATATAAGTAAAGGGGGAAATAATGAATCCATCAGCGATAATTAACGACGACATGACGCTCGAGGAAAAACTCGAGGCGATTGAACGCGAGATAGCCAAAGCGCAAGCTGAAGCCGATCAAAAAGCTGAAGCTGACGGCGTACCATCAGCGCCAATTGATCCGGCAACACTAACTATGTGCGAGGGCTGCCAATAGACACGCTACATATAGCGTACTCTAATCGGTTATGCTATAATAAGGGCTCATGAAAGAGCAATCATACATGGGCAAACAGACAAAATATATCTTCGTAACTGGCGGCGTTCTCTCGGGGGTAGGGAAGGGAATTACCGCTGCGAGCATCGGCGCGGTTCTCCAGGCCAAGGGCATCAAAGTCTCAATTCAGAAATGCGACCCGTATCTCAATGTGGATGCGGGTTTGCTTAATCCGGCAGAGCACGGCGAATGCTTCGTGACGCGCGATGGTGCTGAAACCGACCTTGATCTTGGCCATTACGAGCGGTTTTTAGATATAGAGTTGACGCAGAAAAACGCCACACTGGCGGGACGCTTACTTTCAGAGCTGATTGCCGATGAACGCGCCGGTAAGTTTCACGGCAAAACTGTCCAGCTAATCCCGCACTTAACGCACGCCATTCAAGAGTCAATTATTGCGGCTGGCGAAGGCAGCGATGTGCATATCGTAGAAATCGGCGGTACAGTGGGCGACTACGAGGGGTTAAGTTTCATCGAGGCAATCCGCGAATTTGCTCACAAAATCGGTAAGGAACGCTGCTTATACGCACATGTGGTTTATGTGCCGTTTATTGATACCAGTAAAGAGTTCAAGAGCAAGCCGGCGCAAAATGCCTTAAACGATTTGCGCGGTTTCGGTATCGTGCCAGAGATCGTGGTTGTCCGCAGCGACGAGCCAGCGCCTGAGTCAGTTGCTCAAAAAATTGCTTTGTACGGCGGCGTTGACTTGCCGGGGGTGCTGATGCTGCCAAATCTCGATACCGTATTTATGATTCCCGAGCGGATAGCCGCTAGCCCGCTGATGACCATTCTCGATAAGTTCACTGGTAATTTTACTCAGCCGAATCTCGCGAAATGGCAAGCGTTAACTCAACTGCAAAGCAAAAAGCCAACCGATATCGTAACTGTCGGCTTAGTCGCTAAATATATGGAAAACAAGGATACTTATCTATCGGTGACCGAGGCGCTCAAGAGTGCGGCCTGGCATGAAAATGTTGGTTTGCATATCAAGTGGCTCAATGCCGAAACAGTTACCGAGCGCGATTTCGAGACGGTTGATGCTCTGCTGGTGCCAGGCGGCTTTGGCCCGCGCGGGATTGAAGGCAAGATTGCGGCAGCGCAGTATGCGCTTGAGCGCGATGTGCCGTATTTGGGGATTTGCTTAGGTTTGCAGACAGCGGTAATTGCGGCGGCGCGGCGAGCCGGGCTCGACGATGCTAACAGCACGGAGTTTGACGATGCTACGACGCACGATGTGGTGTATATTATGCCTGGCCAAGAGGGCAAAGAGTCGACTGGCGGTACGTTGCGGCTGGGTAATTATCCGGCAGTATTTACGCCAGGGTCGCTTGCTTCCAAAGTATATCAGTCGGATCACACCGAGGAGCGCCACCGCCACCGATATGAGGTGAACCAGCAGTTTCTAGATGAGATTGCTCGTGGCGGCGTGACTGTGTCGGGCTTGTCGCCAGACGGGCGGCTAGTCGAATTTGTCGAGGCGCCAAATTGCCGCTATTTTGTCGCAACGCAAGCGCACCCCGAGTTTCGTTCGCGGCCAATGCGGCCGCATCCGCTGTTTGCTGGACTGATTAGAGCGGCTGTCTCTTGACAAATTATACTACTTATGCTAATATGAGAATATGGCAGAAGAAGAAAAACAAAAAGTAGAAGATTTCGAGCCAACTTACAACGAGAGCAGCGACGATACAGCGATGTTGCGTGCGGTGCTGCAATCGGATCATGCTCGTAATATTACGCCGGTATCGGTGTATCGCCAGCCAGATTTTGACGGCACGGAAGATTAGCCGTAGCAAAAAAGTGTTATAATATGGTCTATGATTGATTGTGTTATTACACTGAAGAAAATAATTGACAAACTGTATCAGCAGCAGGTTGATGTGCAATTAACGCGCCCCGACCCAAAGTTCGGCGACTTTGCGACTAATGCGGCGCTACAATTAGCCAAGCCGCTGTGCAAAAATCCGCGCGAGATTGCTGAGGCGATTGCCGAAGAGTTGCGCGGCCGCCAGGAGTTTAGCGAGGTCAATGTGGCTGGACCAGGCTTTATCAACGTGACGTTAAGCGACCAAGCGGTGTTGGAATTGCTGAAAGTGCGGCCAGCGACTAATCGTGCAGGAAAAACAGTGGTCATTGAGACTAACTGTCCGAATCCGTTTAAGGCCATGCATATCGGCCACGCGTTGAACTCGATTTTGGCGGACACCATGGCGAATTTGCTGGCGGTAGACGGCGCGGCGGTACACCGAGTCAGTTACCATGGTGATGTCGGCACGCATGTCGGCAAGAGTATGTGGGCGATTCTTCGCGAAATTGACGGCGATGTTGGCAAGTTAGACGCTATTCCGGCTGATAAGCGCAACGAGTTTATGAGCCGTATGTACGTTGAAGGGGCGCGGGCAGCTAAAGAATCGCCAGAGGCGCGGGCAGAAATTGATGAGCTAGCCAAGCAATCGTTTGTGCTGGATGATCCGCTGTATAAGCAAGTGTACGAGACCTGTAAGGCTTGGAGTTTTGATGAAATTGACGCCAATGTGGCGCGGCTGGGGAATGTGCCAATTGAACGGCGTTATGTCGAGAGCGAAACCGAAGTGCCAGGCAAGGCCTTGATCAAAGCAAAAACCCCAGAGGTCTTTACCAAATCAGATGGTGCGTATATCTTCAAAGGTAGCCAATACGGTGCGTTTGATAACGTATTCATCGGTTCGCACGGCAATGGGTTATACGGCGCGCACGATATGGGGCTGATTCAGCTGAAGCACCAAGATTATCCGAACTTGGACTTGTCGATTACTGTCAACGGCGAAGAGCAGGCGGCGTATTTCCGCGGCGTGATCGCCGCTAGTGAACTCGCAATTCCAGAATTGAAAGGTAAGTTGTTTAATTATGCGACTGGCCTGGTCAAATTAACGACCGGCAAAATGAGTTCGCGTACTGGCGAGGTAATCACTATCGATTGGCTGTTTAACGAGTTCAAGAAAGCTATTAAGCAAGCTGGCGGCGAGCCGACCGACGAGGTGGTGGCGGGCGCGCTGCGCTATCAATTCTTGAAAGTAAAAATCGGTAGCGATGTAGTGTTTGACATCAATGATGCGGTGAGTCTCACCGGTAATACCGGTAGCTATCTGCAATACGCACACGCTCGGGCGCGAGGAATTTTGGCAAAATCTGAGCAAGCAGTTGCATTTCCGAAGGAATTATTCGACGAAGATCGACTGTTAGTCAGGAAAATGAGCGAATACGCTGAGGCGGTTAACCGCGCTACCGAAAGTCTGGAGCCGCATCATGTCTGCGCCTATCTGTTTGAGTTGGCGCAGGAGTTCAACCGCTACTATGAGAAAAATCAAGTTGTCGGCAGCGACAAAGAAGCGCACCGCGTCGGTTTGGTGGCGGTGTATGCTGATATTTTGAAGGCGGGGCTGACGATTTTGGGAATCGCGGCGCCAGAGCGCTTGTAAGGTTACGTTGTAAGGTTGAGGAATAAATAATTACAAAGCGATTTATCACGAGAAACCAGGTTATAACCAAACAGTTAAAGGAGGCTAAATGCCATCAGAAACAGTCAAAAAAGCCAAAAAATCAGCTGCCAAAAAGCTAGCTGACAAAAAATTGGCGCAAACAATAGTTAAAGACACCCATATGGGCGGTTTCGTTAATTTTATCCGCGAGCAGGGTATAGTCGGACTAGCAGTTGGTCTGGCGATCGGTACAGCAGCTGGCGATACGGTGAAAAAGTTGGTGACGGCATTTATTGACCCGCTAGTACAGCTGATTGTCGGCTCGCAAAAAGGCTTGCAGGCGGCATCGTTTACTGTCGAAATTGCCGGCCGCAAAGCTGAATTTCTCTACGGCGCGTTTGTCAGTTCGCTGATTACGCTGTTGGCGGTGGCCTTTGTGGTGTATGCAATTGTACACTTTTTCAAGCTGGATAAATTAGATAAGAAGAAAGATTAACGTTTTTGAGGCTCGGCCGTGGCTTGACGGAACGGCGGTCATTGCGGCGATTTGCCTCGGCAGTATTAAAAATGCTAACTAATCAGCGTACCGACTGTCTCGCCGCGGGCGGCTCGAGCGATATTACCGTCGGTGAGGAGGTCGCAGATGACAACCGGGATATGTTCGTCCATGGCTAGACCGATGGCGGCTTTGTCCATGACGGCGATGTCGGGATTGGCTAGCACTTCTTGGTACGATAATTGGTCGAATTTGACAGCGTTAGGGAACTTCATTGGGTCTTTATCGTATACCCCATCAACTTTCGTTGTTTTAATCACAACGTCGCACTGCATTTCTAAAGCTAGGTTCAGGGCGGCAGTGTCGGTGGTCAGGAATGGCCGGCCAGTGCCGCAGGCAACGATGACCACGCGGCCCTTTTCGATGTGGCTGAGGGCGCGGCGAAAGGTGTATTGGTCGATAAATTGATTAATTTCGACGGTGGACAGGGCGCGGGTCGGCAAGCCAGCGTCGTTGAAGACATCAGCCAGAGCGATGGCATTCATCAGGGTTGAGAGCATGCCGATATTGTGGGCCGAGACGGGCTGGATGCCGTGGCCAATGATTTGGTTGCCGCGGACGTAATTGCCACCGCCAACCATGATGACGACTTCGGCGCCAGTTTCTAGTGCTGGTTTAATTTGTTCGGCGATCCAGCGGGCGCGTTGCGGGTCGAAGCCGCTGGTGAACTCGCCCTGGAGCTGCTCGCCAGAGAGTTTGAGGAGAATACG
Source organism: uncultured Candidatus Saccharibacteria bacterium (assembly GCA_963456685.1). GTDB lineage: Bacteria > Patescibacteriota > Saccharimonadia > Saccharimonadales > Saccharimonadaceae > Saccharimonas. The sequence goes on from CAUOPB010000001.1 coordinate 206,978, forward strand.
TTTGGTCATGGGTTTAGTATAACACGAGAGGCTCTTACGTGTATTTATCATGCATTCAAATCGGGATATTATATTGGTAAATATTCTAGTAATACCTACAACAGTGTGTTATAATAATAACGAGGGGCTGGTCGATGATCGGCCTCTGGCGCATTTTAGAATACGGCATAGACGGCAGAATCCGAGCTCTCTTGAGTACTGTGAAATGGTGGTTTTCACGGCGCTAAAGAGAGCTCGGTAACGGATCGGGCTCCACTATAGCCCCAGATGGGGCAGAAAGGAGGCCAGAGATGGCCGAGGAGGAGCAGGAATTCTTCCTGCCTCCCCCGCTGGTTAGGGGGGTCTTTAATCTGCTCCCGACTAGGCACCTGGGGGTGCCTAGCCTGGAGATTGAGCGACAGGTCGGTGTACGCCGGCCTGTCGCCGTGTACATAATCACTCTGATGGAGCTGCCTTCGGGCGACGGCTCCGTCAGAGTGAAGTTCAACTTCTCAGGCATTGGATGCCTGAGAAGTATCATCTACAACGAAGTCGAGACCCCGGCCCTTTACGTCGGTCTCGACCCCTGGAGGGTCATTGATAGGGCTTGGGGGTTACTGCCGCCCAAGTCCAAGCGATAAACCCTCTCACCCCGCCCCGGCGGAGGTTGCCTGGCCTTTCTTGGCCGCAACTCTCGCTGGGGCGGCAGACCCCTCTTCGCGCCAGGAGGGGTATTTCTTTGTATTAGAGCACTTGCTGTAGCAGGCGCCAGAACAGTTTTTGCAAGATTACTACGATGCCAAAAAGTAGTATACTAGAAGTATGAAAGCTAGTTTCAAGCCAAAAAAGATTTTGTGGATGGATTTGGAAATGACCGGGTTGGATCCGGTGCGTGATGAGATTTTGGAGGCGGCGGCGATCGTCACGGATTGGGATTTTGCCGAGATTGCGACGTATCAGGGAGTGGTGCGGCATGATCCGGCGAAGCTGGCTCGGCTGCTGGATCGGAACGCTAGCTTTTGGAACGAACATCCAGAGGCGCGGCGTGGGCTGGAGGAGCAAAATGCCTCGGGCAAGCCGCTAGTCGAAGTGGAGCGTGAGCTGCTTACGTTTTGTGATGAACATTTTGCGGATGAACCGCGGATTTTACTTGGTGGTAATTCAATTCATCAAGACCGGCGATTTATTGACCAATGGTGGCCTTTGTTGTCAAAAAGACTACACTATCGGATGCTGGACGTCAGTGCCTGGAAAGTGGTGTTTGAGGGTAAATACGGCAAGAAATTTGCCAAACCAGAGGATCATCGGGCGCTGGAAGACATTCGCGGTAGTATTCAAGAACTAAAATATTATTTGAAGAAGGTGAAGGCGTGACAGATAAAATATGGCATGATATCAGCGAGGATTCGCTAGAAGTACGACAAAGCTTAATTGAAAAATTAAACTTATCGGAGTTGCAGCGGCGGATTTTGATTGAGAACCGTTGGCTGCCGCAAGCGGTCGAAGGCGGCGATTGGCTACTGATTAAGGCGGAAATCCCAAGTATTGAACGCCGCAATGTTCATTGGCAAGGGCTGACGATTTTGCTCAGTAAAAACAAAGTTATCACCTTGCACCGCGACGAATTAGATAGCGAGGTTGCCGAGCGGATTGAAGCGTACCGGCCAGGTGCTCTGTCGCCGTCGCTAATTGCAGCAACGATGATTCAATTTACAGTCGAGCAATATATGCCGATTCTTAATTCAATTGACGACGTAACCGATCAATTAGAAGATACAATGATTCGCGATCCGGGCAAGCACCAGTTGCAGCAGCTTTTTGTGTACAAGCGCCAGCTAGCGGATTTGCGCAAAGTGATTTTGCCGCTGATGAATATGCTGAATGGTTTGAGTAACGGCCGATACGGTATTTTTGATGAAAAGTGCGCGATTTATGCGCGCGACAGCTACGATTACGCTTGGCGCGTGCACGAACTGATTGATACCATGCGCGATCTATTGACTAGTGCGCTGGATATGTATTTGTCGGTAGTGTCTAATCGAATGAATGATGTAATGAAGCGTTTGACGATTGTAACAACGATATTTATGCCGATGTCGTTTTTGACAGGTCTGGCAGGCATGAATTTTTCGCAACTGCCGTTTCATAGCGATGTAATGTTCTGGATAACGATGGCGCTGCTGGTCGTTTTGCCGATATTGATGCTGGTATACTTTATACGGAGCAAATGGCTATGACGCACCAGCAGTTTGAAGAGTTTTTGCTAAGTTTGCCAGGCGCCTGGTTGGACTATCCGTTCGGCGATAAAGTGGCTGTGTACAAAGTTGGCCGCAAAGATGCCGGCCAAAGCGGAAAAATGTTTGCGTTGATAGCTGAGAATTCAAAGCCGTTACGGATTAGCTTGAAATGCGATCCGCAATTGTCGTTAAAGTTACAACAAAAGTACGAATCGGTTCAGCCAGGTTTTCATCTTAATAAAAAACACTGGATTACGGTGATTTGCAGCGGCCAGCTCAGCGACGAAGAACTTTTTGATCTGGCGCGGTTAAGTTATCGGCTGGTGATGGAATAGCTCTGCTACTGCTTGGTTGAAGCGAAGTCGTGGTAAGCTTTGAGGATAACGTCGATATTATTAATGGATTCGTCGCAGAACGAGCGGATTGATTTGGAGTCGCTAACCTTTTTAAGCTTGTTGAGCTGCGACTTTAAAATGGTTAATTCGTAAGTCATGGCGGTGGCGTAGCTGCTGTCGAGCTTGCCTTTTTGGTAGGAATCGTTGAGCTTTTTCTGCAGGGCTTCTAGGTAGCTTTTTTCGGTACTAGAGGATTTTTTCTGGATTTTGCGCTCTTTGATGATGGCGTCTAGCCGGGTCTGCATGGTCGTCAGGGTGCTGTTGAGCGCAGTGTTGGCCTCGGCAATTTCAGTCTGCGTCAGGCGGCCTTCGTTTTCGTCGACGACTTTGTTCAGTGTATCGGTGCGGTCGCGGATCGGCTGGATTAGACTGTTGGCATCAGATGCGCCAGGGTTGATGATTAGAATCAAAATGATGATAACGCTAGCAATAACAGTGCCAATGAGCGCAAATATAGCGATTCGATTGATGGTGTGTTGTTCTTGCGGAGCGATACGGTTAAGGTAGTCAACAGTATTATAATCATCATCCGAGCTGCCGGCGTAAACTGGGAAGGTGCTTAGCGGCTGCGGTCCTGTGTCGTACGATGGTGCGGTTTGGTTAATTTGCGGTAGTTGATCAGGCTGATTAGCTGCCAGGCTGGGTGCTTGCTGTGAGTATGCCGGCGGCTGCGGCTGGGCGGCTTGGTTATAGTAGTACGGGTTAGATATTTGCTGTCCGGGTACTTGTTGGCCGTAGCTTTGATTATACGGTGCGGCTGGCTGCTGCGGGTTTTCTGGCGGTAAATTATTAGCAGAACCCTGCGAATACGGTTGTTGCGGATTGGTGTACGGGTCCTGATTCATATCTATATTTAACCACAACCGATAACAGAGGTAAAGAGTGATATACTAAAATGTATGGATGCCAAGGAGGAAATTCGCTCGCGGCTCAATATCGAAGATGTGATTGGCGAGTATGTCGAACTGAAGCGGGCGGGACGCAGCTATAAGGGGTTAAGTCCGTTTACCGGTGAAAAAACACCGAGTTTTTTCGTGAGTCCCGAGAAGAATATTTGGCATGATTTCTCGAGCAATAAAGGCGGCGATGTATTTGCTTTTGTGATGGAGGCTGAGGGGATGGATTTTCGCCAGGCGATGGAATTTTTGGCGCGCAAAGCTGGAGTTGACCTCAGCGAATATCAATCGGCTGGTGCCAAAAAGCGCAATGCTTATAAAAAGCGGCTGTTGGCAGCCAACGAGCTAGCAGCACGATATTTCCAACAGAGTTTATTGCGTAGCCAGCAGGCGATTGAATATGTTTTTAAGCAGCGAGGATTGTCGCGGCAAACTATTCAAAATTTTCAGATTGGTTATGCGCCAGATAGCGGTACGGCGTTGCTGGCGGCGCTCGAAAAAAGAGGTTTTACTAAGCGAGAGATCAACGACGCGGGGCTATTAAACCGCTATGGCAAAGATTTGTTTCGCGGTCGAATGATGATTCCGCTGATGGATCAGGGCGGGCAAGTAATTGGTTTTACCGGGCGGATTATTGGCAATGTGCCGAATGCGCCGAAATATCTGAATACGCCGCAGACATTACTGTATGATAAAGGTCGTCATATTTTCGCGTTGAGCCAAGCTAAAGAGGCGATCCGCAAAAGTGGCTTCGTAGTGATGGTTGAAGGAAATTTGGATGTAGTTAGCAGCCACCAAGCGGGCGTAGCGCAAACAGTAGCGACTGCTGGCACGTCGATGACTGAAAATCATCTCAAAGCGGTCAAACGGCTAACCAGCGATGTTCGCCTCTGTTATGATAGCGATAAAGCGGGTGTGGCAGCGACCGAGCGGGCAATTGAGCTGGCCTCGCATGAGGGCGTTGAGCTAACAATTATTTCGCTGCCAGATGGCGCTAAAGACCCGGACGAGCTGATCAAATCGAGTGTTCAGGCGTGGCGCGAAGCGGTAACTCGTAACGAGCCGGCTGTCGAATGGGTGTTGCGCCAGCATGCCGGGCGCTGTGATTTGGATACAGCGGTTGGCCGGCGAACTTTTACTACGGCAGCGCTGCGAATAGTGCGCGGGCTAGCTGACCCCGTCGAGCGCGAATACTATATCAAGCGGATAGCTGCTATGTCGCATACTAGTGAGGAGGCGGTGCGCCAAAAATTAGCTGGCGAGCCAGTCAAGAAACAAACTTTCAAACCTGTTGTTGCAGATGTATCGATTATTAAGAACGAACAGGCGGTGCTAGAAGATAACATTTTGGCTTTGGCGCTTTATGACGCTAGGTGCTTGGAAGAACTGCGCCGTGCCGGCCGCCAGCAGTGGAGCAGCACCGAGCGAGAGCTATTAGCGACGGTATTACTCGAGGAAGATAATCCGCAAAATCGCCCTAAAAAGTTGCAAAAAGCTGATATTTATGTAAAAATGGTATCATTGCGCGCTGAGGAGCGTTATGCAGCATGGAATAGCGGCGATCGCTATGTCGCGATGTGCCAACTGCTGCGGGATAAAGAGGATAAACATAACAAACAAACTCAACAAGAATTATTAGCTAAGTTACGCGATGCTGAAGCTGCTAGCGATGAGGCAGCGGCTAGAGAGTTGCGTGCGGCACTCAATAACATAATCAAGGAGAAAGCTCGTGACAAACGACGACCAAGCGCAGAAGCCATCTGACGACAACATACAAGATCAAGACATCAATGAGCCTGATATCAACGATTTGATGGACGAAGATACTCCTGAAGATGTACTCAATGCTAATCAATATTTCGACGATATTTCGGACGACTCAGTGCGGCTGCATTTGCGCGAGATTGGCAAAATCCCGCTGCTGAGCGCCGAAGAAGAACTGGAATTGGCAAAACGCGTCAAAGAAGGCGACAAAAAAGCCAAAGATAAAATGGCCGAAGCAAATATGCGCCTGGTGGTATCGATCGCCAAGCGGTATTCGGGCCGCGGCTTAGACTTCTTGGATTTGATTCAAGAAGGCCACACTGGTTTGTTGCGCGCGGTTGAAAAATTTGATCCGGATAAAGGCTTTAAATTCTCGACTTATGCCACCTGGTGGATTCGCCAGGCGATTACCCGGGCGATTGCTGATCAGGCGCGAACGATTCGTATTCCAGTTCATATGGTGGAAACCATCAATAAATTGCTGCGCACGCAGCGGCGCATGACGCAGGAGCTGAATCGCGAGCCAACGATTGAAGAGCTAGCTAAAGAGCTAGAGATGGAACCAGAAAAAGTCGAATATGTCATGAAAATCAAGCAGGACATTTCGAGCTTGGATGCTGGTGTCGGCCGCGACGGCGATGACGAAGGTGAGTCGGTGCTGGGCGATTTCATTGAGGATGAAGGTACAATTAGTCCAGAGGAATCGGCCTCAAATCAGCTGTTAAAGGAACAAGTTAAAGATTTGCTAGGTACGTTGAGCGATCGCGAACAAAAGATCGTCCGGATGCGCTTTGGATTAGACAGCGGCAAGAGTCATACACTTGAAGAGGTTGGTCAGGAATTTGCGGTGACGCGCGAGCGAATTCGCCAGATTGAAGCTAAGGCACTAGCGAAGCTACGCAAACATAAAGACGCTAAAAAACTTTATACTTACTTGCAATAGTTTTGGTTTTAGGTGCTATACGTTAACGAAACCAGTTGTACTGAGCAGCGAATTAATCTTGGCATATAGCGCAGTAATATCGCTGTCGTTAATTAAATAATAATCAGCGATAGCTATTGGTCCGCCTTTTTCGATGTCTTCGATCTCTGACCAATCGCGCTGGTTGGCTTGTTCGGCGGTAAATGGCCGCTCGGGACGAGTTGCGAGGCGGCGGTGGCGCAAATGTTTTGGTGCGACAATGGCAGCAACGATGAGCTCGCCAGGAAACTCGTGTTTGAGGAACTTGTACTCTGTCCAAGAATAGAGCCCGTCGAACAATAAACGATGCTGGCCAGCATCAATTAAGCGGTGTAATTGCTCGACAGCGCGGCGGACGATAACGTCTTTGCCGTCGCGTTCGCGCCACTGTTTGCGAAACTCGGCTTGCGATTCGGGTGTGATTTCAACGCCTCGAGCGCGCATTTCGTCGTACAAAATGCCGCCGCCGTAGATTTTGGGAAAACCTTTGGCGGCTACGAAATTGGTTGCTTCGGTTTTACCGGCGCCAGGCAATCCGACGAATGCCAAAATCTTGGCTGGTTTTTCTTGTGATGTCATAACCTTAGTATACATGATTATGGCTATATTCGCTTGTAAGTAACGGCCCTTAGATAGCGTATAATATAAATATGGCCAAACGCTTGGTGATTATCGACGGTAAAAGCGTGTTCTATCGCGGTTATTATGCTATGCCTGGGTTGTCGACCGCAGACGGGACACCGACAGGCGGCGTGTATGGTTTCGCGGCGCTGAGTTTAGAATTAATTAAGCAGCTTGAGCCTGATTATGTTTGCGTGGCGTGGGATAAACGAGGAACGAATATTCGCCGCCGGTTGGCGATTTATCCTGATTACAAGGCTGGGCGCAAACCAGCGCCGCCGGATTTTTACGCGCAGATTCCGATTTTGCACGAACTGTTGGCAGCCTTTGGCTGGCCGCTGTACGAGTTCGACGATTATGAAGCTGACGATATTATGGCAACGCTAGACAAGCAGGCTGAACAGCACGGCGGCATCGAAACATATTTGATTACTAGCGATTTGGACGCGCTGCAAATTCTCGACCAAAATACGTATCTTTATGCGCTCAAAAAAGGTCTGACTAACATTGATAAATTTGATATTCCAGCGTTTGAAAAGCGCTACGGTATTCGGATTGGCCAATTTCTCGACTTGAAAAGCTTGAAAGGCGATTCGTCGGATAATATCCCTGGGGTGCCGGGGGTCGGCGAGAAGACAGCTGTCAAATTATTACAACAATTTGAAACGCTAGACGGTGTTTATGAGAATCTATGGCAGATTAAAGACAGCTTGCGCCGCAAATTAGAAACTGGCAAAAAATCTGCTTATATGAGTAGGGAATTGGCGCGGCTATTCACCGATGCGCCAGTGAAACTCGATTTAGAGGCAATGAACGTGCGCGACTTAGACACGGCAAAGTTGCGAGAGTTACTCGAAAAGCTGGAGTTTCGCTCATTGTTGCGAAAATTACCACAGCACATGCGCGATGGCGCTTCAGAAGTGACTCCAAATAATATTCTCGCGCCAGCTGTTGAAATATCGAGCGATAAAGTCACCCCGATGTTAGTAATAGCGCCAGAATTACTGGTAATTTGGGATGGTGATATGGTTTGGCTGAGCCATGAAAGAGGCAAGGTCGCCCGCTTGCCACTGGCTAAAGCAAGCGCTATTTTAGCAGAAGCTTCGATAGTTGGCCACGACACAAAGGAGTTTCTTAAAACGCTTCTCGGTGCTGGCTGTCAGCAGTTGCCGGCTGTTAAACACGATACCGCGCAGGGCTCATTTTTGTTAAATCCTTTGCGCAAATCGCGCGAATTAGCGGATTTGGCGGGCGTAGAATCTTTGGACGACCCAAGATTGGCGATGGCAGCACTGTGGGCAGTTTATGAGCAACAAAAGTCGGCGTTTGCTGAGCAGACTAACCTCCAGCAGGTGGCGCAGACGATGGATTTTCCACTGATTAATGTTTTAGCGCAAATGGAATTTCGAGGTATCAAAATCGATGCCAGCAAACTCGAAAAAATGAATAAATCATTAGCGCAAGAGATTGCAGCGGTTCAGCAAAATATTTATGATATGGTCGGTTACGAATTTAATGTCGCCAGCCCGGCGCAGTTGGCTAGCGCGCTATTTGATAAGCTGCTCTTGCCGACAGCCGGTATCAAAAAAGGCAAAACTGGTTATTCAACCAACCAAAAGGAACTTGATAAGCTGCGCGGGCAACATCCAATTATTGAGTTGGTCGAGCGTTTTCGCGAACTGTCGAAATTACAGAATACCTATGTGGCAGCCTTACCAGAGCAAACTGACGCTAACGGCTATGTCCACACGACGTTTAATCAAGACGTGACAGCGACCGGGCGGCTATCGAGCACTAACCCGAATTTGCAGAACATTCCGATTCGTACTGAGTTGGGGCGGCAGATTCGCGATGCTTTTGTGCCAGCGCCTGGCAATGTCTTCGTAAATGCTGATTATTCGCAATTTGAGCTGCGCCTGGCGGCGGTGATGGCTGGCGAAAAACAGATGATTGAAGATTTTAATACCGACGTTGATATTCACGCCAAGACGGCAGCTGAAGTTTATAACGTGCCGATTAATGAAGTGACGCCAACGCAGCGCCGCCGCGCTAAAGTGGTGAATTTCGGCGTATTATATGGCATGAGCCAGCATGGTTTGGCGGCTGCTGCTAATATGAGTTACGGCGAGGCGCAGCATTTCATCGACGAATATTATCGTATCCGTCCGCACATCAAAGAGTTCATGGAACGAACAATCCGTCAAGCACACGAAGATGGCTTTGTGCAGACATTGTTTGGCCGCCGCCGGCCGACGCCCGATGTTAGATCGAATAATTTTGCTGTTCGTTCGGCTGCCGAGCGCGCAGCAGCTAATATGCCGATACAAGGTACCGAGGCGGATTTGATGAAGTTGGCGATGCTGGCGGTAGAGAAACGACTGATACCAGCGGCAGATGCAGATTTGCTACCTTCAGAGACCGGCAAATTCGAAAAAAACGAATTCGCCTTGCCGGAAAGGCAAGTCTCTTCAGGCAGCAAATCTGGGCTTGTACATAAAAATATTTCGCTCGGCCATCAAATCTTGCAAATCCATGACAGTATTATGGTTGAATGTCCGCGCCAAAACGCTGAAGTGGTCAGCAAAATGCTGGTAGAGACTATGGAAAATATCTACCCACAGCTCGGTATTAAGCTCAAAGTCGACGTCAAAATCGGCAATAACTGGGGCGAAGTGTAAAAAACTTAAAATTTGCTGAAAATTAGCGAAAACCCGTGCAAATGTGGACAAATAACTACAACTGTGGTATAATCTAATTACAGTTAGCTTAAGCAAAAAGGCGGATGTTGTGGAACGGAAAATGTTACCAAAAAATAGCAACCTTAAACCTGAAGAGGCTAGGCTTTTGTCTAGGCAAGAGCGCATAGATCAGCTAAGGCAGAACAAACAACAACTAGAACTTATTATTAAACAGTGCGATGCCGTATACAAGTATCTTGAGGGAGCCGATTATAATTTTTTGGTTGGTGTGTTTGTTGGTCCGGATGGCGCTGTTTGGGGTATTAAAAACAGATATGGCGGCATGGTACCTGGTGATTGGTTAGTGGTTCGCTGTGTGTCTAACGAGAGTGATGAAAATCGACCAAAAATAAAAGTAGAAGAACAAGGCATAAGCAAAGTAGGAAAAACTGAGCGCGAAAGATATCCTTTTTTGCCAATTGGCATTGAAGGTGTTGATAAGCTTCATCTTGCTTGTGGTAGTCCCAGCATTAATATTTTCTGGGAAGAAGACAAAGATGAAGATGAAGGTAAAGGTAAAGGTAAAGGTAAAGGTAAAGGGTTAGTAGTAGCAGTAGCAGACAATCGCGGTATAGAATTTTTACCGCTTGACGAAATAACCGCTAAAGAGGATGATACTGATAAATCCTCTGAAGAAACAACAGCTGGTAATAACGGTGACAATACGAATAGACGTTTTAAAGAAATCGTCGAGTCTTCTCTCGCAGACGTAGAAGAAGGTTTGGGTGCTGCCGCAGAAGAATTAGGTGCTGCGGCTGTTTCTGATGTGGTACGCGTAGCTGCGTGATAAATGTGTTAAAATACAAACATGTACAGAGGATCCCGACCGAGAATTTTACCGATAATTATTACTATTATCACTGTGGTGGTTGTTATTGCTATTTTGGTAACACTTGTGCGATCATTGCTGAATCCGGACAAAAAGACCGAGCAGCCGCAAACTCCCGAACAATCGTTAGAGAGCAAAATCAAAAATCAAGACCCAATTCGCAGCGTGCGCTGGACAGTGCGCGGTCCGATTGTTGCCGATGAAGAATTCAAGAGCTACCAGATTACAGTTAGTCCAACATCGCGTAAATACGTTATTTATTCGGGTTATCTGGATAGAGTTTTGGACAAGAAGGAGTATGCTAATAATAGCAATGCTTATGAACAGTTTACTTATGCGCTAGTCAAGGTCAACATTCAGGCCTCTGATAACAAATCAAACGATGATATTCGCGGCGTATGCGCCACTAAAGGGCTGGCTTACGTATTTGAGACGCGCGATGGCGACAATACCGATACCAATTTGTGGACTTCAACTTGCAAGGACTCGCCTGGTACGCTTAACGCTGATACTCTGAAGCTCCAAGCCCTTTTTGTCAATCAGATTCCAGATTTCAAACCGTCATTTAATAATATTTTCTAATCATGGCAATAAAAGCAGTTATTTTCGATTGTTTTGGCGTACTGTACGGAGGCAGTATTGATACGCTAATAAGAATGGCCGAGCCAGAGGGCAAGGTAATGCTGCGCGACCTCAGTAAACAGCACGATTACGGTTTTATTAGCGGCAGCGAGTATGAATCGGGAATTGCTGAGTTGTTTGGCTGGACACAGCAGCAGACGCATGATTTCTTGATGCACAAGCGGATTCGTAACGAGGAATTGATAAACTATATAGTAAATTTACGCCAGCAGTACGCTAATTTGAAGATGGCGATGTTGAGTAATGTTGGCGGCGGTACGCTGGAATATCTATTTGCGCCAGGCGAATTAGAAAAAATGTTTGATGTGCGCGTGTTGTCGTACGAGGAAAGCTTGGCCAAACCAAACCCAGAAATTTTCACACTGACAGCTAGCCGCTTAGGTGTCGCCGCTAGCGAATGCGTGATGATTGACGATCGTGTCGAAAATTGCGAAGGCGCCGAGGTGGCGGGGATGATGGCGTTGCAGTACACCGATAACGAACTGCTTATTAAGCGTTTGAACGCTCTGTTGGAGGCATAAATGCCGGAACTTCCCGAAGTCGAGACGGTTCGCCGCGGTTTGGCGGAGCTGCTGCCGGGCCTAGTGGTGGCGCGAGTGGCGGTATTTAATTCGCCAAAAAGCTTCCCGAATGCGCCGGCTGATGTTGAACAGTTTTTGCATCGTGCGCGCGTGACGGCGGTGCGGCGGCGGGCAAAGGTGCTGATGATTGATCTGGATACGCATTATTCGCTGGTGGTGCATTTGAAGATGACGGGGCAGTTGGTGTTTCGCAGTTGTCATCCTGCGATGTATCGTCGGAAAAAATCTGGGCGTGCTTGTCACCGGGACCCGGATTGTTTTCCGATGATACTCGAGGATGACAAGGTGCCTAACTTCGCTGGCGGTCACCCAAACGATAGCTTGATTGGTGAGCTGCCGGATCGGTCGACGCGGGTGCAGATTGATTTTACTG
>CAUOPB010000002.1:0-88772 GCA_963456685.1 uncultured Candidatus Saccharibacteria bacterium
TTCGCGACATGGGCTACATGAAGATCGTCAGCCTGGCTCCGGAGGTACTCTAATGACTCAGCGTATTCACAAAGGTGACACTGTCAAAATTATCGCTGGCGCCAACAAAGGCACCACTGGTAAAGTATTAGCCGTCTTGCCGCAGCAAAATGCAGCGTTAGTTGAAGGTATCGGCGTCAAGACTCGCCACATCCGCCCGAACCAGCTTAATCCTCGCGGCGGCAAAAAGGATATTCAAGTACCAGTTGACTTAAGTAAACTGGCGCTCGTCGTCGACGAAAAATCTGCTCGAACTAGCCGTGTTGGCTACTCAACCAAAGACGGCGCTAAAGTCCGCGTCGCCCGCCAACTTAATAATAAGGAGATTAAATAATGGCAGAAGCTAAACAATCAGCCGTTTACACTCCTCGCCTGAAAGCCTTGTACAAAGAAACATACCTCAAGGAACTGCAGGCCGAATTGAATCTCGACAATGTGAACCAGGTTCCTAGCCTCGAGAAAATCGTCGTGAGTGTCGGTACCGGCAAAAGTAAAGACGACAAGCGCATGCTTGCCGCCGTCAAAAATACCTTAACGCGCATCACCGGTCAAGCGCCAGTCGAACGCCTAGCCAAAAAGTCAATTGCTACGTTCAAGATTCGCAAAGGCATGGGCTCGCCAATCGGCGTGATGGTGACCTTGCGCGGTGTTCGCATGTACGAGTTTCTTGACCGCCTAGTCAACGTTAGCTTGCCGCGTGTTCGCGACTTTCACGGCGTCGGCAGCAAATTCGACAAAGCCGGCAACTACAACCTCGGCATCACCGACCAGTCGATCTTCCCAGAATTAACATTCGAGGAAACTCAGCTAGTACACGGTTTGCAAGTAACGTTCGTAATCAAAAACGGTAGCAAGGAAAATTCGCGCGCATTGCTCGAGAAATTTGGCCTACCATTTGAAAAGGAGGACAAATAATGGCGAAAAAATCTATGATCGCCCGCGACAAAAAACGCTTGAAACTGATCAAGAAGTTTGCCGCTAAACGCGCCGCTCTGAAAGCTACCGACCCTGATGCTTTACAGAAATTACCGCGCAACTCTAGCCCAACCCGACGCAAATTTCGCGATATGTCCGATGGTCGTCCGCGCGGCTATATGCGCCGCTTCGGCATGAGCCGCATTCGCTTCCGCGAAGAAGCCAGCAAAGGTAATATCCCAGGCGTCACAAAGAGTAGTTGGTAAAGGAAAGGAGAAAAAGATATGAGTTTACAATCTACTGACCCAATCGCGGATCTCCTGACCCGCATCCGCAACGCCGCACTAGTCGGTAAAACTGAAGTGCGCGTACCTACTAGCAAGCTCAAGAAAATCGTCGCCGAGCAATTGGTCAAGAATCACTACTTGGCCGATGTCAAGCTCGAGGACGGCAAGCCGCGCGGTACGCTCGTCATCACCATCAATAACAATGGCGAGAACGCAGCTTTTACCGAGCTAGCGCGCGTCTCTAAACCAGGCCGCCGCGTCTACGTTTCTAGCGCTGACATCCCAAAGGTCAAGCAAGGCCGCGGCATCGTCCTAGTTAGCACTAGCAAGGGCGTCATGACTGGCGCTGAAGCTGTCAAGAATAAGCTTGGCGGCGAAGTATTGCTGAAGGTTTACTAAACTCAGCAGCAACAATAAAAACGCTCCCTGCACGAAGGGGCGTTTTTATTTATTAACTTCTATCTATTCTGATAGATTTTGCCAGCGCGGCGGGCCAGATGCCATTGCAACAGGGCGGCAATTACCACCACGCCAGCCACCGGACCAATCATTGCTAAAGTCGGTATCGTGAAGTCAAAGAATCGGCGTAACAGCGGTACAGCAAAGCTAGTCGACGCTACCAGCAACGCTGCCGCTATATACAGCATTCGCGCTGTCTTGGCGCGCCGATCCAGCACCACGCCCAACATCGGCCCCACCAAAAATACCAAATATACGCCAAAAAACGTTGCTACTAGCACCGTCATCGTCGATACCGTATCCTGGTCGTGCGGCTGCATAGCGCGCAGCATCAAGTACGTTATCGATACCGCCGCACCCGATACCAGCGCAATTGGCGTCACCGCACCCAGCGTATCGCGCCAAAAATTGTGCGGGTTAATTCGATGATGCGACCGCGGCGGGAAGAGAGTCCACATAATCGTCGGCATCGTCACCAAGAAAATATTCAAAAAAGTAATGTGGCGCGGCGCATACGGATGTATCACGCCCAGCACCAGCGTTACCGCCAGCAGCACCAAACCGTAAATAATTTTGTGGAAGAACAGCGTCGCTATCACCTCGATCGCTTGCATAATTTGATTCCCCAAACGCATACCCAGCGGCAATGAATTAAACGAATTATTAAGCAAAATAATATCCGCTACCCGCCGGCTAGCTGGCGCCCCGGCATACATGGCTACGCCAAGGTCGGCTTTCTTGAGCGCTAGAGCGTCATTGACACCATCGCCAACCATGCCGGTAAATTGATGGTTTTGCTGCGAGAAGTGGGCGATTAGACGTTCCTTTTGTTCTGGTAAAACGCGCGCAAAAATCGTATGCTGGTCGGCAGCTGTAGCAAATGCCGGCTCGTCAAGCTCTGCCAGTTCGGCGCCAGTAATTGCCGTGTCAGGATTGTTAATTCCAGCAGCTCGCGCCACATACTGAACCGTCCGCGGATTATCGCCGCTGATAACGCGAATATTCACACCCTGGCGCTGCAAAAACGCTACCGTATCGACGACGCCATCGCGCAGCAAATTACGCAGCAAAACTACCGCCAACGGCCGGCCGCTGCCCGACTTTAAAGATTTCAATGGTGTATTATTATCATCAAACTCCGCCAACAGCAGCACTCGCAGACCATCGTCAGTCCACTTCTCGATCTGTTGCTGCTCGGCTGTCGATAGCGGCGCCATCCGCGCCACATATTCCGGCGCGCCCATGATAAGCGTCCGAACTCGGCCATCGACTCGCGCTCTAACGCCAGCAAATTTACGCGCCGAAGAAAATGCTAATATATCATCTACGGTATATTCATAAGGTAAATCAAGTGCAGTAATGATTGCTTGTCCAGTAGCGTTACCGCCGCTAGTCTCGTGCGCTACCATCGCCGCCAACTGCTTGACTGGCTCATTACCACTGCCAAAGGGTTCGATGCGCTCTAAAGTAATCTCATCACTGGTCAGCGTGCCCGTTTTGTCAGTGCATAATATATTAAGCAGCGCCATCGCCTCAATCGCCGACAATTTCTGCGGCAGGACCTTGGCCTGAGCCAACTTTAGCGAGCCAAACGCCAGCAGCAGCGAGCTGGCCAGCAGCAACCCCTCTGGCACGATAGTGATAGCACTGGTGATAATCGTTTTGAGAATCCGCACCGACTCGAAGCCAGCAATACGATAGCGTGCGAAAACCAGAAGCGACAGCACAATCGCACAGTATGTCAAGAAAGTAATCGCGTTCTGAATCGCCTGCTGCAGCGGCGTCAAGCGCGGTGTATACTGCTTAAGTGTAGCACTGATTGCACCCGCCTTGGTGGCATCGCCGACTGCCGTTACTCGCACTCGCGCACTGCCCGCTATCACCGTGGTTGCTGCGTAAACTTCATCATGTTTCTTCTTATCAATTGAGGCTGATTCGCCAGTCAGCATGCTCTCGTTGACCTCTAATCCGCGCGCCGACAGAACTACGCCGTCCGCTGGCAGTTCATCGCCAGTCTCGAGTAGAATCTCGTCTCCAACCTGCAAGGCATCGTATATCACTTCTACAACTTCATCGCCGCGGACTAATCGTGCTCGCGGCGCGCTCATTAACTCCAGCTGTTTGAGAGCATACTTGGCGCGAACTTCCTGAACAATACCAATTATTGTATTGACAGCAATCACTACCGATATAAACCAAGCATCGCGCCGCTCGCCAGCGTACAATAGCGCTAGCGCCAACAAAAAAATCGCAATGACAATTGGCGACATCAAATTACGGCGAATAATATCTAAATAATCCCGCATTTAACTCGTTCGGAGCCTCCGATAGACAAACTTCGCCGCTGGCCGCCAGCCAGAGCTTGCATCATGGTCAGCGCAATAAATGGTGCCGTTTTTGACTTCCTCAACCAAGAAAAGCGCCGGACAATACGGCACCAGAGTTCGATAGAAACGCAAGTCGTCCTCGCTGATATCGCGTCGGCCTGGATATACCTTAACGAACATATCGCGCGCAATTTCCTCGAAATATTGCGGCTGGCCTTTCGGCGGAAAAAATATCTCGGGCCGCACACCCATACGCACCGCCATCTTGCGAATATCGCCCAGCGTCAGCTGCGACGAGCCTTCGATGTAGCAATATAACTGCTTCTTGGCCGAGAGAAAAAAAGTTGCCGAAGCAGCTTGTCCGCAATCAATCCGCCGCGCCACCACCGTACTCACCTCTAAGGACACGCCAAAGCGGTCTTTGGCTATTTGCTCGATTGCAGCATCGTCAAAGAAATCATTATTCACAATCAAATTATACCATAAAACATTAGGGCATTTACCGAGCTTTTGCGCTACAATGAGATAGATGGAAAAGTTCAAAACTCGCTACAATAATCTTAATTCTGCTCAAAAACAAGCCGTCGACACCATTGACGGCCCGCTATTGGTTGTCGCCGGCCCTGGTACTGGCAAGACCGAGCTACTCAGCATGCGCGCTGCCAATATTCTGCGCGCCACCGACACGCTGCCCGAAAATATTCTCTGCCTGACCTTTACCGATAGCGGCGCTAACGCCATGCGGGCGCGTCTAGCGTCAATCATTGGTACCGATGCTTACAAAGTAGCAATCCAAACTTTTCACAGTTTCGGCACCGAAATAATCAATCATCATAGTGAGTATTTCTATCGCGGCGCTGATTTTTCGCCAGCCGACGAAGTAGCGACCTACTCGATTCTAACTGATATTTTCGAGGAGCTCGATTACAATAATCCGCTAGCCAGCAAAATGAACGGCGATTTCACACACCTGCGCGACACGGCGCAAGTAATCAGCGAGTTAAAGCAGGCCGGCCTATCTAGCAGCGAGCTGCTGCAAATCATCGATAGCAACGAAAAGCTGCTTGACGCTGTTGAGCCAGAGCTCGCAGCTATTTTCGCTAATCGTATCAGCAAAACCACTATCGCTCTACTACCGCCAATTGCCAACAAAATTGCCGAATTGCCAGCGCCGCAATTGCCGCCAGCTATCGCGCCGCTAGCCGACGCGTTAGCACTAAGCCTCGCGCGCGCTTTCGACGAAGCAGTCGCTAGCGACAAGACAACGCCGATCACAGCCTGGCGCAATACCTGGCTCGAAAAGGACGCTCGCGGCGAGTTCGTCTTCAAAGACCGCAAACGCCACGCGAAATTACGCGCTACCGCGCCGATCTACGACCGTTATCTCGCCGAAATGCGCCAAGCCGAGCTATTCGACTACGACGACATGATTCTGAACGTCGTGCAAGCGATTGAGCAGTATCCAGACCTACGCTTCAATCTGCAAGAACGCTACCAATACATTATGGTCGATGAGTTTCAAGACACCAACCTAGCGCAACTGCGTATTCTCTTCAACCTGACAGACACGCCGCATGGCGATGCGCCAAACATCATGGCGGTAGGCGACGATGATCAAGCAATCTACAGTTTTCAAGGCGCCGATGTCGGCAACATCCATCGTTTCCGCAAGCGCTACCCAGATCACGCTAGCGTCGTTTTGACCGACAACTACCGCTCGTCGCAAACCATTCTCGACCGCGCCCGTGAAATTATTACTCAGGCTAGCGGCCGCTTAGAAACATCTATGGATATCGACAAGCAGTTGCAAGCACATACTAACGACGCCAACAGCCAAGTTACACTATCCGCACTGCCAAGCCGCCAAGAGGAGTTCGCTTGGATCGCCGAATCAATCCAAGAAAATATCACAAAAGGTATAAAACCATCAGAAATTGCCGTCATCGCTCGGCGTCACAGCGATTTGATTGCGCTGCTACCGTATCTGAACCACGCTGGTATTGCCGTTAATTATGAGCGCCGCGATAATGTTCTCGACGACGAGCGCGTCCAGCTACTAGAGCTAATGACGCGCATTTGCGTCGATATTGCAGCAGGCGAGCACGACGAAGCCAACAGCCTGCTGCCCGAGCTGATAGCTCAGCCAATGTTCGACTTTGACAGCGAAGCTATCTGGCGGCTAAGTTTGCAAGCCTACCGCAACCGCACCAACTGGCTTGAAGCGATGCTGGCGTCGCCGACTTTTCAACCGCTAGCCAAGTGGCTGCTCGACCGCGCCAAAGCTAGCCTGACCGAGCCGCTCGAGACTTTCCTAGATACACTCATCGGCGTACCGCAAAACTACACAGCCAACGACGACACCGACGACGATAATGATGATAACGACACCGCGCGCAAACCGACCAAATCGCACCGCAACGCCTTTATCTCGCCGTTCTACCGATATTATTTTAACAGCGATATTCTTGGCAGCTCACCCGACACTTACCTAACTGCCCTGGAAGCGCTGCAAACCTTGCGCAGTAAATTGCGCGAGGGCGCGCCAGACAGCACACTGCTAGCCAGCGACTTCTTGACGCTAATCGACACCTACCGCCAGCTTGATATTCCCGTCGTTAGCATCCGGCGCGCCAGCGAAACTGCTCAAAATGCTATCAACCTAATGAGCGCCCACAAATCCAAAGGCCTAGAGTTCGACACCGTTTACGTCATCAACTCTATCGATTTAATGTGGGGCGAACGCGTGCGCAGCCGCAGCCGCTTGATTGGCTATCCAGAGAACTTGGCTATCTCGCCAAACGCCGATAGCTATGACGAACGCATTCGCCTGTACTTCGTGGCCATGACGCGCGCCAAACGCCAGCTTTACCTGAGCTATGCCCGCAACGACGATACCGCCAAAGACACACTCAAAGCTAGTTTTCTGGCTGGCACCAATTTGCAAGAAATCGACCGCCGGCCGAATAGTACCACCACACTCGCCGCCCAGAGTGAAATCGCCTGGCACGACCGCTTAACCGCGCCGATTAGCCACACTATGAAAGAGCTGTTAGCGCCAACGCTCGAAAACTACAAACTATCTGTCACGCACCTCAATAATTTTATCGACGTTACGCGCGGCGGGCCGCAGAACTTTTTACTAAATAATTTGCTGCGCTTCCCGCAGGCCAAAAGCGCTAATGCCATTTACGGCACTCTGATTCACGCCGTTCTGCAGCACGCGCACAGCCATTTGGCGGCCAGCGGCACTCGCAAACCAATCGAGGATATTACCGGCGAATTTATCCGCCTACTACACCAGCAAAATTTAAGCGACGCTGATCTGGCATTGTATAGCAAGCGCGGCATCGAAGCGCTCGAAGCCTTCCTGAGCGCCAAATACGGTACTTTCACACCGTCGCAAAAACCCGAGCTTAGTTTTGCCGGGCAGGGCGTCGTTCTCGGCCAAGCCCGCCTGACTGGCTCGCTCGACCTAGTTGATATCGACAATCAAACCATCACCGTCACCGATTACAAAACTGGCAAGCCGTCAACTTCATGGACTGGCAAATCCGATTACGAAAAAATCAAGCTCCACAAATACCGCCAGCAGCTGATGTTTTACGAGCTGCTCTGCGCCAATTCGCGCGACTACGCCCACTACAAATTCGCCGGCGCCCGGCTACAATTTGTCGAACCAGACCAGGCAACAGGTGATATCATGGCACTTGACGACCGCTTCTCCAACGACAAGCTCGCCGACTTCCAGCGCTTAATTGCCGCCGTTTGGCGCTGCATCACCTCCTTAGAATTGCCAGACACCAGCCATTACGAGGCGAATTACCGGGGAGTTTTACAGTTCGAAGAAGACTTGCTAGCGGGCAAATATCCGGCTTGCAAACAGCCAAAAACAGGCGATGAATAAGCTTAATTTCTGCCAAGTTAATAGTTTTATACCACAATCTTGACAAATTTTCTTGACATTGTTTTCTATTATTGATATATATATATTAGCTTTTGTCCAACGGAGTTAATTCCTAGCGAGACGTCGCGAACGACGTTGAGTCCTGGTCATGCTTCGCACAAAAGCATGACCTGATAGGGAATTAACTCTTTCTATGCCGCAACCGCGGTGGAGAGGGGGTGAAAACCCTTGGGTTTTTTCGAGGACCGTTCGGCTGCCGCCTACCGGCGCGCCGCCGAGGCGGTTCAGCGTGGCGACGCCAAGCGCGGGCAGCGCGACATGAACGATCGCGCTGCTCGCCAGGCGGGCCGCCTGGGTGACGACGCCCGAGCGGCACAGGAGGGTAGACTGCTTCCTAAGAAGTAAGTCTACCTATAAGACGGTCGAGGGTTGTGCGACCCCGGAATCCGCCAGTCATAAACTGGCAAAAGGGCGTCCGTCCGCCCACCCCTGGGTCAGATTCCCCAGCCGGTAGTCCGGGAAAAAGAATCGTAGGGTGTGGTCGAAGGTCGACAGGCCAGGGCTTTGCAAGCAGGCCGTAGCGGGTTCGATTCCCGTCACATCCACTGGGGTATGCATCGCGCTGTGGGAGGCGGATGCATAGGCGGCTACACCAAGGGAACATCATAATTACGTGTAGCGCGTCCGGGAGCACAATGGGGTGCTCCCGCCCCCTCATCTTCCCGGGAGAGTCCCGGGATAAACTCCCCCGTCAGGGGGGAAGGAGGCGCCTATGCAACCTCCGCCTCGTGGCTTCGGCTTTTTCACTGCTTCTCTACACGAAGCCGCGGGGCACAACTTAACGGGTTCGCGAGATTCACTCGTGGCAGCAGCCCCTCCGGGCCGCTCCGAGCAGAACCGCTCGAGCCCGCCACCCCTCACTGTCAATGACGCCAGTGAGGGGTTTTCCTTTTTGTGATAAAATAACAGAGATGACATCATTTTGGGACAACCTACCGCAGCCATTCTTTATCTTGGCGCCCATGGAAGCCGTCACTGACGTGGTGTTTCGCCATGTCGTGAAAAAGGCTGCCGCGCCCGATGTCTTTTTCACAGAGTTTGCCAACGCCACTGGCTGGGTGCATGCTGGCGATAAAGCCATCGCTGGGCGGCTCATCAAAACTGACGACGAACATCCATTAGTCGCCCAAATCTGGGGCGGCAAGCCGGGCGACATGGAGCAATTTGCCGCTCACTGCGCGAAGCTCGGCTTTGACGGCATCGACATTAACATGGGCTGTCCCGCCAAATCCGCCATCAAAAGCGGGGGAGCAGCACTCATTCGCCAGCCCGACATAGCAGTCGCCGCCATCACCGCCGCTAAAACCGCCGGGCTACCGGTCAGTGTGAAAACACGGCTGGGCTATACTTATATCGACGAATGGCGCGAATGGCTTAGCACCTTACTCGCGCAAAACCTCGCCAACCTGACTATCCACCTCCGTACCAAAAAAGAAATGAGCAAAGTCCCAGCGCACTACGAGCTCATCGACGACATCGTCAAACTACGCAATGAAATCGCTCCGCAAACTCTCTTGACTATCAACGGCGACATCCGCGACCGCGCCCACGGCGAAGAACTATTTAGAGCCCACCCAGGCCTAAACGGCATCATGATCGGACGGGGAGTTTTTAGCGATCCGTTTTGCTTTCGAGCGTCTCGAGTGGTACCTCAGAAAAAATTTGGGCAACTTTACGTGGGCCCCGAATTATTTTCTGACGGTACCCGAGAGACAAACAGAAAGAGTGCTCCAACCGAGGAAACGAAAATCGCCGTCGTCGATCATAAACAAGAACTAATTAAACTCCTCAACTACCACCTCGACCTCTTTGACCGCTACCAGCCAACCCTCGGCCGCCCCTTCGAAACCCTGAAACGCTTCTTCAAAATCTACATCCGCGACTTCGACGGCGCCAAGGAACTGCGCGACCAATTAATGAACACCAAAAACACCGACGAAGTCCGCCAGCTCATCAATTCTAATTAACTAACAACTTTTATAGCACATCGCAAAGAATTGTAGATCGCTTACCGAGCATTCGCGACAGTCCAACAGCGGCAATTATATATTGCAAAAGTTGACTAGATTGAAAAGTTATTTTACAATACTAAAATGGCTAGTTTAAGGAGACCAGAGATTGGGCGACAGGCGCAAAGAATAGGGCGAAACGCCGAGCGTAGAGTTATTACAGAATTAGAAGAAGCTGGATGGGGAACAAAAAGCAACGCCGAGCTTGACTATGCAAAAAAGACAGATATACAAGCAACTTGCTTAGCAGGAGAAGAATGGGACATACAAGTGTCAATAAAGCAAAAATCTCTAGGGGAGCAAAGACGTCTAAAAAAGAGGGGCGTGATCCCAGTATCAACTGCCACCCTGGACAGAACAGAACAAACTGCCCCCGAATTTCTATGCAGCCAGTGTCCACTCGAAACTTACTGCAGTTTCAGAAGAACATCAACGGACTTAGGATCG
Source organism: uncultured Candidatus Saccharibacteria bacterium (assembly GCA_963456685.1). Taxonomy (GTDB): domain Bacteria; phylum Patescibacteriota; class Saccharimonadia; order Saccharimonadales; family Saccharimonadaceae; genus Saccharimonas. The sequence continues at coordinate 10,448 of CAUOPB010000002.1, forward strand.
ACGGCCATTACGCTAATGCAAGCACACAAAGCTTAGAGCCAACTGAATATAGCGTTCCCATACCGGTAGACTTATTCGTAGCTGCGCCAGAAATTTCCGACTGGCGAAGAGGTCGCAGATCTCCAAAAAACGGTAGACGCAGCTCTAGTATTATTCGTGAGTATTCGCATCTTTCTGCAAAAACTGCTCCGCCAATTCACGGCGTCACGGTATATACGCGCGAAGACGGGTCGATTTTCGCTGTTCTATACGGCGATGGCGCACACCGTCTATGCGCAGCCAAACGCCGCGGCGACAATGACATTCTGTGTACTAAACTTAACATCATACAGATAGACTAATATAAGCCGCCATCTATAAGCTGCCATCGCGATAATACCGCCGATCACATTTACTTAGCGGAAAACGACAGCCAAAACAAACCGTGCTCAATAATATGATTTTGCATTAGCTATAATTATCGCCGGCGATGGCGGCGGCGCAAGCCAGCCACGTGCAAACGTACGCGGTGGCGATCGACCAGCTGGTGAGCCTTTTCGAGCTCAACCTGATCCTGAGCTTCATCGCGCATTTTGAGAGCGCGCTCGAGAGCGGCCTGAGTCTCGGCTTCAACAATATCGTCACCGTGTTCGGCTTCGTCGACTAAAATCCGCACGCGCTGCTGGTTGATTTCAACCACGCCGCCGCTAATCGCAAAGTATTCCAGTTGGTCATCGCTGTCGGTTTTCTGGCGGCGGACCGCTACCGCGCCAGGCTGCGCCACTGCCACTAGCGGTTCGTGGCTCGGGAAGACTGCGATTTGCCCTTCGGTAGTTGGTATCATTACCTCGTAGACTGGCTCGTCGAGCTTAACGCCAGCTAGCGTGATTAGCTGAAACTGCATCATCTCGAGCTTAGTCCTTCTTCTCGCTGAGCGGCACTGGCGACATATAGAACCAGCTTTCTGGCTTGTTGTCGTATTTGCCGTCGAGAATGTCTTTAGCGTCCTTGATGGTATCTTCTAACTTGAAGTAGCTACCTGGATTGCCAGTGAACTGCTCAGCGACATGGAACGGCTGTGCCAAGAAGCGCTGCAAGCGGCGAGCCCGCGCCACAGTTTGCTTTTGATCGTCTGATAACTCCTCCATACCGAGAATAGCGATGATATCCTGCAGCTCTTTATATTGCTGCAGCACGCGCTGGACTTCGCGCGCCACCGCATAATGCTCCTCGCCGACAATCTCTGGATCAAGCGAGTTAGAACTGGAATCCAACACGTCAACCGCCGGATAAATACCAATTTCCGTCAGAGCACGGTTCATCACGATAGTGGCATCCAGGTGAGCAAAAGTGGTCGCTGGCGCTGGGTCAGTCAAGTCGTCAGCCGGTACGTAGACGGCCTGGACAGAGGTGATTGAACCTTTTTTGGTGCTAGTGATACGCTCCTGCAGGGCGCCCATTTCTTGCTGCAAATTTGGCTGGTAGCCAACCGCGCTCGGCAAGCGGCCCAATAGCGCTGATACTTCGGCGCCTGCTTGAGTGAAGCGAAAGATATTGTCGATGAATAGCAGCACGTCTTTACCTTCATCGCGGAAGGACTCGGCAATCGCTAAGCCCGATAACGCCACGCGCAAACGAGCTCCAGGCGGTTCGTTCATCTGGCCGAATACTAGCGAGGTTTTGTCCAGCACGCCCGCGTCTTTCATCTCGTAATAGAGGTCGTTACCTTCGCGGGTTCGCTCGCCAACACCCGCAAAAACCGAGTTGCCTGAGTGAAACTTAGCGATATTGTTAATCAGCTCTTGGATAAGAACGGTCTTGCCGACACCGGCGCCAGCGAACAAGCCAGCTTTACCGCCCTTGGCTAGCGGCGCGATCAAGTCGATAACCTTGATACCAGTTTCGAGGATCTCAGTTTTGTTGGACTGTTCGGTCAACGCCGGCGGTTGGCGGTGAATCGGCGCCCGCTTGGCGCTTTTGGCGATTTCGCGGCCGTCGATTGGTTCGCCAACTACGTTGAACATGCGGCCTTGCGTGTCTTCGCCAACAGGCACACTAATCGGCGTGCCAGTCGCCGTAACAACTTGGCCGCGGCGCAATCCGTCGGTGTTTTGCAAACTAATCGTTCGTACTGTCTGTTGGTCAAGATGCTGTGCCACCTCGAGCGTAATCGTCTGCTGGCCGCGCTTGACCGTCAACGCTTCGTATATTTCTGGCAACGAATCATCATCAAACTCAACATCGACCACCACGCCCATGATTTGGATGATTTTTCCTTGGTTTTTACTCATAGTAACTCCTTTTTTTATCATTTCATCGCCTCCACGCCAGCGCTGATCTCGGTCAGTTCTTGAGTGATTGCACTCTGGCGTTCCTTATTCATTTCTAGCGTCAAGTCGGCTACTAAATCGCTAGCGTTATCAGTGGCGTTCTTCATCGCCAGCATTCGCATGCTATGTTCGCTAGCACGCGAGTCAAGCAGTGCTTGATACAAACGAGCACTAATCAGCCGGTAAGCTATATCATCTATGATATATTTAGGACTTGGCTCAAACTTAGCTTCGCGGATATCATCGCTAATTTCATCGTCGGGCACAAAACCGGCAGGGAACAAGCGAACGATATCAGCTTTCTGCGTCATACTACTAACAAAACGCGTGAAAATCACGTCGACAGCATCGACAGTACCAGCCTCGAACATGTCTTTGGCAGTGTTGAGAATAGCATGAAACTGCGCACCTGGCACGCGGTCGGGCAAATCTTCGTAGGTGCCGACGATTTCAGTATCCTTGATGCGCGTTGCTGCTTGAGCGATTTTGCGGCCGATAGCGATAGTTTTGTTAGCGATACCCGATTGGTCATCTTGATGCAGTTCATGCAGATAGGTCTTGATGATATTAGCGTTATAAGCACCAGCCAACCCCTTATCGCTCGCTACCACAATCAGCAGGCGCGCTTTGACCGGCCGCTGCACGAACCAACGGTGATTATCGGTCGCACCTTGCTGTGCCAAGTACGCCAGCAGCTCGCGTGCTGCCGCTGTATAGGCTTGAGAGCTTTTGGTCGCCTCTTGAGCGCGGCGCATCTTGCTAGCTGCCACCATCTGCATAGCTTTGGTGATTTGCCGAGTGTTCTTGACCGAACGAATACGCGATTTAAGCTGCTGAGTCGACGGCATCTAGTTAGTCCTCAAATCCTTTAGCAACTGCTAACGCCGCGTCCTTGACAATCTTGGCGGTAGATTTGTCCTCGCCAAATTTTTTATCGCCTCGGTTTAGCGCTTTCATTTCAGCTTTGTGGTTCGTCCACAACCTAGCCAGCAAGTCGGCCTGCGCGTCTTTAATCTTGGCGGCTGGAACTTCATCAAAATAGCCCTCGCTAACCGCAACAATGCTAACAACTTGCTCCCAGACACTCATCGGCTGATACTGCGGCTGTTTAAGCAATTCAGTTAGGCGCTGGCCGCGTTCAATTTGCGCCTTAGTCTCGGCGTCAAGGTCGCTGCCAAACTGTGCGAAACTGGCTAATTCGCGAAACTGGCTGAGGCCAAGTTTAAGGTTGCCGCTAACACTCTTCAGCGCTTTGGTCTGCGCCGCGCCGCCGACGCGCGACACCGACAAGCCCGCGCTAATCGCTGGGCGAATACCTTGGTAGAACAGGTCAGTCTCCATAAATATCTGACCGTCGGTGATGGAAATAACATTAGTCGGAATATAAGCAGAAATATCACCAGCCTGCGTCTCGATAATCGGCAGAGCAGTCAAGCTGCCAGCACCTAGTTCGTCCGATAACTTAGCCGATCGCTCCAACAGGCGCGAGTGCAAATAGAACACGTCACCAGGGTAAGCCTCGCGGCCCGGCGGGCGGCGCAACAGCAGCGACATCTGGCGATAAGCGACTGCGTGCTTAGTTAAATCATCATAAATCATCAAGGCATGCTTGCTGTTATCCCGGAAATATTCGCCCATAGCAGTGCCAGCATACGGTGCCAGATAGAGCAGGGAAGCTGGGTCGCTCGGACTAGTCGCCACCACGATAGTCTGATCCATCACGCCTTCGGACTTCAGGCGTTCAACTAGGCGAGCAATCTTGCTGAGCTTCTGGCCGACCGCTACGTAGATATTAACTACGCCGGTTTTCTGGCGGGCTTGATTAATCATCGTGTCAAGCGCAATGGCGGTTTTGCCAGTCTGGCGGTCGCCGATAATCAGCTCGCGCTGGCCGCGGCCGATCGGGAACATCGCATCGACACTCATAATGCCCGTCATCAGCGGCTCGTGAACTGACTTGCGGCCCATTACGCCGATAGCTTCGCGCTCGACCAGACCGCGCTGCTTTGATTTGATCGCTGGACCGCCGTCAAGCGGTTCGCCCAGCGGATTAACTACGCGCCCCAGCAGTTCTTCGCCAACTGGTACACTCAGCACTTCACCTTTTAGTTTGACTTTATCGCCAGCGGAAACACCTTGGTCGCTACCTAACAGCACCGCGCCGATTTCGTCTTCCATCAAGTTCAAAGCAAAGGCTTCAACCATACCCTCGGCTGTTTGAATCTCCAAAACTTCGCTATAACCAGCCTCGCGCAATCCATGCACCCACGCCACGCCGTCGCCCACGCGAGTTACAATACCAACTTTTTCTAAACCTTCAGACACCTCGAGCTGGGCAATCGCCTGGCGCAGTTCGTCCGACAACTCTGTCACTGTAATATCAGCCATTCTTTTCCTTTACTTTATACCCTTGAGGGTTGTTAGTTTATGTATCACTGTGCCGTCAAACTGGCTGCCAGGCAATTCAATCTTGAAACCGCCGATAACGCTCGGGTCAATCTGTTCACGAATATATAGTTTAGCGCCAGTCGGCGTAAATTGCTTAACAATTGCTTGCTTATTTTCTGGCGAGAGCGGGCGAGCAGTCGTAACCGTCGCTACAACAGCGCCGCGCGACGCTAGCGCCTCTTCAATAGCCGCCACCACTTGATTGAGATCGCGCACGCGGCCAGTTTCGATCAAATAGGCTGCTAACTCTTTGATAAGACGCTTCTTATCGCCGCTTGCAAGCAATTGGCCAGCCACATACGCTGCTAATCTTCGCTGCGATATAGTACTGGCCGCCACGCTATTTGATCTCCTCTAGCTGTTTTTTGATCAAGCTAGTGTCTTTGCTTGGATCGACCGTATCCAGCGTAACTTTCCTGGTTGTATCAACCACTAGGTCTACCATCTGGTTGCGCAAATCTTTCTTGGCCTGGGCAACTTCTGCCCTGACGTCGTTGCGAGCCGATTCGAGAATAGAATCGGCTTGGTTCTTGGCCTTTTGTTCGGCTTCAGCAACCATTTCAGCCGCTTCATTCTTGGCAGTAGCAACAATAGTTCGCGACTCTTGCTGGGCCTTTTTCAGCATAGCGGCTGTGCGCTTTTCGCTTTCGCTTGCCGCTTTTTTAGCTTGCTCGGCAGCCTCTAAACCTTCTTTGATAGACTCGTCGCGCTTATCAAGCATAGCCAGAATAGGCGGATAAACCCATTTTTTCAGCACTAGCAGTAAGACCGCAAAAGCAACCGTTTGCAGCACGAACAACCGCCAATCAATTCCTAGTGGCCCCAATAGGCTATCGCTTCCAGCTCCAGCCGATGCAAAGTAGTGCAAGTTATTCACGCGCGCGAATCCTTACATCACCTTGCCGACAATAGCCGCCACGAAACCGATAATCGCCAGAGCGTCGATAAACGAGATACCGAGAATCATCATCGTGCGCAAATCGTTGATTTTTTCTGGGTTGCGGCCAGCAGCTTTCATCGCCGAAGCGCCAATCCAGCTACAGCCGATAGCTGCAAACGATGCAGGGACGATATAAGCTAGCGTAAATGCTATAGTTTCCATAATATTTTTCTCCTTATGGTTTAGTTATTACCTAAATTTATTTTACTCCCTCGGCCGTTAATTTCATGCCGGAAGAAGTCGAAGAATCATCATGCGTTTGTTTTTCCTCATCACCGCCGTGATGCGCCAAACCGAGCGATATAAACACTGTCGAAAGCATAAAGAAAATATAAGCCTGAATACCACCGATAAACAGCTCAAAAATATAAAATGGCTGCAGAACCGCAGGCATCGCAACTTGCGCTAGATAAGCAATCATAGCAATCAATATTTCGCCCGCCAGAACGTTGCCAAACAAGCGGAACGACAAACTAAGCAAGCGAGAAAACTCCGCTACAAGCTCCAGAATACCAACAAACGACATAATCGGATCGCGCAACGGATTAACGAAGTAACGCTTCAGATTACCAACAAAACCCAGCTCGCGCGCAGCATACACCTGCGCCATCACGATAGTCACCGTCGCCAGCGCAAACGTCATATTCAAATCGGCATCCTGACCGCGGAACAGCGGCGTATGGCCGACAGTTATCGGCCCGACAATCGGTAGCAAACCGAGCCAATATTGTCCGGCTATAAAGAAAAACATCGTCATTACCAGCGGCGCCACCCGGCGAGCCCACTTTTGGTTAGGAATCACTTGTCCGACCGTCTTATACAATCCTTCTATGCACCAAAGAGTTAAGCGCGTTGCGAAGTTCGATTTTTTGCGGACAAGCACCGCTGCCCGCGTACGAAACATCAGCCACACCAGAAGCACCAATCCTAGAATGCCAACCAGATTAGCATTAGTTATTGGCAAACCGGCGATTGAAAACACTTCGTCAGCCTTGACCGATATATGGGGTAGCGCCGCGAACATCATTTCTTATTGACCTTTTTTATCTGTTGCCGCACCAAAATCACTGCGGCGACCGCGCCTACCGCGAACCCGCTGAACATCAACCACGGCTTACTATTAAATAAACTATCCAGCCACAAGCCAGCAAAAAACAAGCCAAGCATCGGTACATACATCCTCCACGTCACGCCGACCATAGCCAGCCCTAACGATGTAAAAGTTTCTCGAGATACAGTATTATCAGAAGTCCGCGTCTCGGCGGTATTGTCAGCCCCACTGGTCATAGCGCTATTGTAGCAGTATGAGCCGCTATATGTAAAGTGTATAATTTAAGACATTATGCCTAGACGAAACCGCACCCCTAAACATACACCGTACCAAAACAAAAGCGCTCGCGCGCCGCAAAAGAAACGTTTCGCTAGCCGGCAAGCCGCCCTAAACGCTATCAAAGAGCTGCAAAAATACCACCTCGACCTCGAGCTTGACATTTATCAATCGCCAGCCGACGGTGGGTGGTATTTGACTAGCCGTACATCTAGCGCCGATAAATAGCTTGCATACGCTAGATGTTGTGTATATAATGATTGTAATTAACGAAGGGGGATAATTATGGACGACCAGACGAGCCATCGAGACGACCAAAACGATCAAGACAATCAAGTAATCATTTACAGCGCCGCGTGGTGCGCGTACTGTAAAACCGAAAAAGAATACTTAGACAAATTAGGCGTGAAGTATACCGTTCGCGATATCGACGAAGATGAGGGTGCAATGGATGAACTTCTCGCTAAAGTTGGCGACAAATCTAGCAGCATACCTGTCACCGACATCGATGGCGTAATCATTCGCGGCTTCAACCGAACCAAAATTGACGCTGCACTCAAGGAGAAAGGGCTTATTGGTTAGATAGATAATCTACTACGTCTGTATAGTACGGGTCGGCACCTGGGAATTTAGGCAGGGACTTCAGTTCCTCCGGTGCTATCCAGCGTTAGCCTTTATGCTCCCAGCTTAAAGCGACTTTCGCGTCCGGTTCGGCGAGCTTTGCCTCAAATAATATATGCGTTGTTTGCCGGTATTGTTTGGTAAATAGCTTCTTCAATTTATTTGGATTAACGGATAGTCCTGTCTCTTCCTGTATTTCGCGCGCTACTGCTGCTTCCGGTGTTTCTTCTGGCTCAACCTCTCCGCCGGGAAAATCAATATGCTCGGGAAACAGCGGATGTGTATTGCTTCTATACAGTACCAAATATAATCCTTTAGAATTCCGCACCAGCGCCTTTGCAACTATCTTAGCCATATTATTACTATACTTTAGCGCACATAAATCTCACAACCTTTACTTAGCATCTGTATCTGCATATCTAAACGGCTGTTATCATAGCTGTAGTAATCGCCCTTGCACTTCACCCCTAATCCATGCTAAAATACTAGGGTTAATATCAAATCACACGAAAGGTGAGTAATGAGTCTGAGTCGAATCGGAAAACTGCCGGTGGTTATTCCGGCCGGTGTGACAATCACGGTTGACTCTGGTGATGTGGTCGTAAAGGGCCCGAAAGGTGAATTGACACAATTCATCACGCCAGCGGTTGAGGTGAAAGTCGAAGACGGACAAGTCACGGTTCATCCGAAGGATGAGTCCAAAACTGCTCGCGCCCAGCACGGTCTGATGCGCGCGCTGATCAACAACATGGTAATCGGCGTTACCAAGGGCTACGAGAAGCGTCTCGAGGTTAAAGGCGTCGGCTTTCGCGTGTCGTCAAGCAACAACGAGTTGACGATGAGCTTAGGTTTCAGCCATGAAGTCAAGTACAAAGCGCCCGAAGGCGTCAACGTGAGCAACGAGAAGATGATTATCGTCGTCTCTGGTATAGACAAGCAAAAAGTCGGCCAAGCAGCCGCCGAAATCCGCGCGCTCAAGAAGCCGGAGCCATACAAGGGCAAGGGTATCGCTTACGTCGATGAACAAATTTTGCGTAAAGCAGGAAAGGCAGGTAAGAAATAATGTCTAATTCACTTTCGCACAAGCTATTGAACCGCAACTTGCGCAAGAATCGCGTTCGCGCCAAAGTTAACGGTACGCCAGAGCGCCCGCGCCTCAGCGTCGTTATCAGCAATATGCACGTTAGCGCTCAGCTAATCGACGATACCGCTGGTAACACCCTAGCAGCGGCCACTACTGTCGGCAGCAAGACTAAGGGTACGATGACTGAAAAGTGCGCCTTAATCGGTACTGAAATAGCCAAAAAAGCCAAGAAAGCAAAGATTAACGCAGTTGTATTCGACCGCAACGGCCGCCAGTACGCTGGCCGCCTGAAAGCTCTGGCCGACGCAGCTCGCAAGGAAGGATTGGAGTTCTAAAATGGCCGAAGCCAAAGAACAAACCACGCCCCGAGACGACAAACGCGCCCCGCGCAGCCGCCGTCAAGGTCGAGGCGGTCGCCGCGATGACCGGCGCAACCAGCGCGATGACGCGCCTAAAGAATTCGAAGAAGTAGTAATCAATATCGACCGCGTGGCGCGTGTCGTCAAGGGCGGCCGCCGCTTCCGTTTCAAAGCGCTAGTCGTCGTCGGTAATCGCAAGAACAAGGTCGGCGTCGGCGTAGCCAAAGGAGCTGATGTCCAGGCAGCCATCGCCAAAGCTACGGCCATCGCCAAGAAACACCTAGTTACTATCCCGGTAGTCAACGAAACCATTCCGCACGATATGGAGGTCAAGCTTAGCGGCGCCCGCGTCCTCATCAAGCCAGCAGCGCCAGGTACCGGTATTATTGCTGGCGGCGTGGTGCGCGCAGTTATAGGCGTGACTGGCATCCGCAACCTGCTCTCCAAGAGTCTAGGCAGCACCAACAAAGTCAATATTGCTTACGCAACTGTCGAAGCGCTGGCTGGCTTAGTTCCACGCGAACAGTGGGTTGGCGCTGAGAAAAAAGTCGAAAAAGCAAAGGTAGCCGCCAAGGAGGAGAATTAATATGAAGTACAATCAACTCCAAGTTTCGGCAAATAAAGACCGCAAGCGTGTTGGCCGCGGTATCGCTGCTGGCGGCGGCAAGACCGCTGGCCGTGGTACCAAAGGTCAAAATGCTCGCACTGGCAAAAAGCTTCGCAGCACATTCCAGGGCGGCCAGAACGGCATTGTTACCGCTATTCCGAAAGCACGCGGCTTCAAAAGCTTGCGCATACCAGCTCAGGTGGTGTATAGCGACCGCTTGAATGATTTGAAAGGCAACGTCGACAACTTTACGCTATACGAAGCCGGCCTAATAACTACGCCGTTTCACAACGTCAAGGTGATTGCCCGCGGCGACTTGACCGCTAAGATTACTCTGCAAACACAAGGCGCTTCCAAGAGCGTGGTCGCTATGCTAGAAAAATCAGGCGGCAAGTTCGAGAAAACCGCTACACCATGGCCAAAATCCACCAAGCAAGCCGAAGCAGACGACAAAGCTACTCAGTCTGCCGAGCAAGAACAAGAATAGTTCATAACGGTTCGCACTCTCACGACGAAACGCTCTCTCTGGAGGGCGTTTTGCTATTATTAGCTCAATACTGTATACTGTGATAAGTTAATGAATTGTTAGTAGCTAGAGGGGCTAGATAATGAATTGGAGAATAATTTTCCGCTCACTGAAAAATAAAGATATGCAAAAGCGCTTGCTAATCGTCTTCGGACTAATTGTAGCGTTTCGCTTCATGGCGCACGTACCGGTGCCGCTGGCTAATCCAACCGAGCTGCGCACCGTCATCCAAAGCGTTATTGGCAGCAGCGACTTTGGCGGATTTCTTAACCTCATGAGCGGCGGCGCGCTCAGCCAGATCAGTATTGTTCTGGTCGGCATGAGTCCATTTATCACTGCCAGTATCATCACGCAGCTGCTCACCAAAGCAATCCCGAAGCTAGAAGAGTTGCATAATGACGGCGAATCAGGCCGCCGCAAAATCAACCAGTGGACACGCGTCGTTACCGTGCCGCTAGCTATCGTTCAATCTATCGCTTTTGTTTACATCCTACAGCAATCCGTCCTGGCGAATTCGTCAACCGGTACCACTGGCACCTCGATTTGGCAGTGGGCAATTTCGGTAACCGCTATGACTGCCGGCTCGATCTTGCTGATGTGGATCGGCGAGCTGATCACTGAACAGGGAATCGGCAATGGCATTTCGCTTATCATCTTCGCTGGTATTGTTAGCCAGCTGCCAAATACTTTTGGTACGCTAATTAACTCGCTATTAAGCACTACCAAGGGCAAACTTAGCATCTTTGGCTGGTTTGATGTACCAGTCGATCCAACAACGTTCTGGCTGCTGCTAATTCTCGGTACGGTCGGCTTGGTATTGCTATACTTCTTGGTCAAGATCAACGAAGCGCAGCGAGTCATTACCATCAATTACGCTAAGCGCGTCGCTGGCAACACTAGCTATGGCGGCGTCAAAAGCATTTTGCCAATTAAGCTGATCGCTGCTGGTGTTATTCCAGTGATTTTCGCGGTGGCTTTCCTCAGCTTGCCAGCATTTGTCGGCCAAGTTATGCGCGCTATGCCTGGCGCCAACCACACTATCGCCAACAACCTAATCAAGTGGTTCCAAACGCCAACGGCAGCTAGCTTCAGCAACGGCGACTGGACGGTAGCGATTTATCCAATTTTGTACTTTGTGCTGGTTATCGCCTTCACTTATTTCTACACAGGTATCGTCTTTAACGCTAACGAAATTTCCGAAAATCTGCAAAAGCAAGGCGGCTTCATCGCCGGCATTCGGCCAGGCGCTCAAACCGAAGAATATTTAACGCGCACTGTTAACCGCTTGATTTTGTTTGGCTCAATCGCTCTTGGCATTATTGCTATCATGCCGTTCGCCATTGACTATATCTTTGCGCAACTCGGACTTAACGTTTCGAACTTGTCGATTGGCGGTACCGGACTGCTGATTGTAGTGACTGTCGGCCTCGAGACGCTGCGGCAAATCAATTCGCGCGCTCTGATGGTGACCTACGACGACTTCAGTATTGATGACCTCGACGACGGCCAAACAAAGAAAAATCGGCGCAAACTCCTGCGCCTGCGCCGAGCAGCATAGTCTGCAATTTGCATTTTGAAGACACCTGCATCATAATATATCCGTATAATCCTCTCTTTCCTGAAAATAGAGAGGATTTTAAAGCCCCGGTCCCGGTTGGTTGAACTATAGTTCCCGGCCGGGACTGGGCCCTATCTTTTTTGAAATTATATTTTACAAAATCGCCAAAATGCATTTACAAATGATGTAAAATCCGCTATAATGGCTAGCTGTATATCTATGGCGAGTCAAAAGGAAGTCATCAAATTGCGCGGCAAGGTAGTGGAAGCACTGCCTAATACTCAATTTGTTGTCGAACTAGAGAACAGCCTAACAATTATCGCTTATATCAGCGGCAAAATGCGCAAGCATTACATCCGCTTGGTCCCAGGCGATAACGTAGAAGTCGAGTTGAGCCCTTACGATCTCACGAAGGGCAGAATCGTCTTCCGCGCACGCGATTAATAACGCAGAGTTGCTCCTGATATCAAGCATCTCTCATTAAAAACAGGTTTTTCCTGTAGAAAGTTGTACGCTCATGAAAGTTAAACCGAGTGTCAAGAAGATAGGTCCGGGTGATCAGTTTGTTCGCCGCAAAGGCCGTATCTACGTTATCAACAAGAAAAACCCTAAGCACAAGCAAAGGCAGGGTTAAGCATGGCTCGAATTGCTGGGGTAGTTATCCCAAGTGACAAGCAGGTACAAATCGCCCTTACCTATATCTATGGTATTGGGCCGAAGTACTCTCGAGACATCCTTGCGGCGGCTAAAATCAAGCCGACCACTCGGGTGAAAGATCTCACCGAGGCTGAAGAGCAGAAGCTTCGCGACATTATCGACAAGGATTATGTCACCGAAGGCGATCTGCAGCGCCTGGTGACCAACAATATCAAACGCTTAAAGGACATCGGTTCTTACCGCGGCCTAAGGCACAAAAACGGTTTGCCGACACGCGGCCAGCGGACTCGCACCAATGCGCGAACCCGCAAAGGCAAAGCAATCGCCGTCGGCGGCACGCAGCCAAAAGCAGCAAGCAAGACTTGATAAGGAAGGACTTAAATAATGGCAGAAGCTAAATCAAAAAAGAAGCAGCGCCGATCAGTCCCGACCGGTCAGCTGCATGTCCAAGCGACATTTAATAACACGATTATCACCTTTGCCGACAGCAAAGGCAATGCGTTGACCGCCGCCAGTGCTGGCGCTTGCGGTTTTCGCGGCAGCAAAAAAGGCACCGCCTACGCAGCGCAAATTGCTGCTGAAAAGGCCGCCGAAGCTGCTAAATCGACCTACGGTTTGCGCACAGTTGACGTCTTTGTCAAAGGCGTCGGCCTAGGCCGCGACGCGGCAATCCGCGCCATAAGCAGCTTTGACATTTCGATTAACAGTATTAAGGACGTAACGGGCGTACCGCACGGCGGTGTTCGTCCGCGAAAGGCAAGGAGAGCGTAATGGCACGAGACACTAGCCCAATCGTCAAACAGAGCCGCCGCGAAGGGGTTGCGCTGCATCCTAAAGCGCACAAAATCCTTGCGCGCAAAAGTGGTATCCCAGGCGAGCACGCTCATGGCCGCCAGGGCAAGCAGAGTATGTACTCTCAGCAGCTGCGCGAAAAGCAGAAAGTCCGGCGCATGTACGGTTTGTTGGAAAAGCAATTTGCTAAGCTGATGAACGAAGCGACTCGCAAACCGGGTCTTAGCGGCGAGAACTTGCTGCGCTTCCTAGAGTTGCGTCTCGACAACGTCGTTTACCGCGCTGGTTTTGCTACTAGCCGCCGCCAGGCTCGCCAGCTGGTTAGCCACGGACATTTCGAGCTCAATGGCCGCCGCGTCGACATTCCGTCGATTCGCGTCAAGGCCGGCGACGTAATTACTGTTCGCCCGAAGAGCACCAAATCTGGCTACTTTACAGCGATCAACGATATCTTTGGCAATACCACTCAGGCGCCGCTTAGCTGGCTAAAGGGAGATATCAAAAAGCTAAAGATCGAAATTACTAGTGAACCAAAGCGCGAAGAGGCCGAAGCGGGCATCAACGAGCAGCTAATTGTTGAGTACTACTCACGTTAAAAAGGGAGGAAAGATTAAAATGTCTAAAGTTATTCACAACCCAGCGCTCGCCAAGATTATCGATAACAGCGAGAACTCAAGTACGTTTGTTATTGAGCCGCTGCACTTTAATTACGGCAACACGCTCGGCAACAGCCTGCGCCGCGTATTGCTCTCCAGCATCCGCGGCGGCGCAATTGTCGCTTTCCGAATCGAAGGTGCCACGCACGAATTCACAACTGTTCCTGGCATTCAAGAGGACGTCGTCGATATCACTTTGAATCTCAAAGGCGTCAACTTCCGTATCGCTACCGACGAGCCAGTCGAGCTGCGCCTAGAAAAAACTGGCGCCGACGTCATTACTGCTGGCGATATCGCAACCAATGCTGATGTCGAGGTGATGAATCCTGACCACGTGATTTGCCACGTTGATGATCCAAACAAGACGGTTATCATCGATCTAGTAGTTGAATCAGGCCGCGGCTACCAGCCTATCGAAGAGTCTAGCGAAAAGCGTTTGCATAGCGACATGATTGCAATCGATGCTATGTTTAGCCCGGTTACTCGTGTTCGCTTCAAGGTCGACCCGACTCGCATCGGTCAAGAGACTAACCTCGATAAGCTCGAGATGACCATCGAAACCGACGGTAGCCTGACACCGCGCGAAGCTTTCGAAGAAGCTGCCGCTATCCTCGTCAATCAGTACACAGCTCTGGCTGGCAGTACTACTGTCGAATCTGCACCAGCACTTGGTACAGAGGTCGAGGACGATAATGACGGCTTGAACGCCTCAATCGAAGACTTAGGTCTGAGCGCTCGCACCGCCAATGCCTTAGTCAATAACGAAATTCGCACCGTTCACGATTTAGTCACGCTCAACGAGCAAGACTTGCGCGAACTTAAAGGTTTCGGCAGCAAGGCACTCGACGAAGTTAAAGATAAACTAGCAGAATTGGAGCTCTAAATGCATCGACATGGATACAGAGGACGCAAGCTCGGCCGCCAACGCGACCAACGACGAGCGCTCCTGAAAGGTCTAGCGACGAGCTTGGTGATGGAAGAAAGCATTGAGACGACTTTGCCCAAAGCCAAAGAGCTCGTACGTTATATCGAAAAACTAATCACCAAAGCCAAAAAAAGCAATCTGGCCAACCGCCGAGCGGTCATCGCTGGACTCAGTACGCAAGTTGCCGCCGTCAAGCTCGTCGACCAAATCGCGCCGCAGCTAACTGGCCGCACTAGCGGGCACGTTCGCGTCGAGCGCACTCGACTGCGCGTTGGCGATGGCGCTCAAATGGCAATCGTTGAATTCGTCGACGAACTCAAACCAATGCCAAAAGCAGTAAAGGAGGCTAAGTAATGGCTGGAAAAACCTTTTCACAGAAGCCTGCCGACATTGCTCGCCGCTGGATACTGATTGACGCCCGCGACGCTAGCCTGGGCCGATTATCGACCGTGATCGCTAGCTACCTCACTGGTAAATACAAGCCAACTTACACGCCGCACGTTGACAACGGCGATTATGTTGTCGTCGTTAACGCTAGCGAACTTGTCGTGACTGGTGATAAAGAAACTGACAAAATATACTACAGCTACAGCGGTTTCCCAGGCGGTTTGAAAGAAGCTCAGCTCAAAGATCTCCGCGCCAAAAGCCCGGCAAGTATCATTGAGCACGCCGTCAAAGGTATGCTGCCCAAGAATAAACTCGCAGCCGATCGCATGGCTCGCCTGCGTGTCTTCCCGGGTGCTGAGCACGACCACGCAGCCCAGAAACCAGAGAAAGTAGAGGTTAAGTAAATGGCTACCGACAAATACGATTACGGCTTGGGCCGGCGCAAAAGCGCTACTGCCCGCGCTCGCCTGACCGCCGGTAAAGGCGCGATCACCATCAACGGCAAGACTGCCGATGAATACTTATCAGGCAACAAGACCTTGCTGGCTGAGATTACCGACCCGCTAGCAACCGTCAACAAGCAAAAAGAGTTTGACGTCAGCGTGCTAGTGCGCGGCGGCGGGCTTAGCGGCCAAGTTGACGCTATCAAGCAAGCGATTGCCAAAGCGATTACTGCTGGTGCTGCCGACTTGCGTGCTCCGCTCAAGAAGGCCGGCTTCATGAAGCGCGACCCGCGCGAGAAAGAGCGCAAGAAATACGGTCTGCGCAGCGCCCGCAAACGCGAGCAATACTCAAAGCGCTAACTCTTCGTAGTTTAGAGCAGGCTCAAATACTCCGCTTGTTAGGGCGGGGTATTTGTTTTTTTGCTTGAGCACCATTTGATTATTTTGCTATAAAAGTATATAGTAATAATTATTATTATAAATGCTAGGTGGGTTGCATATAGGCTACAAGCCGCTAATCCCGAAGGAGGGGATTGAAGTATCATGGCAATAGTTCCAAAGCGTCCAGAAAGCCCAACAGGAGCAGGAGAAGTAAATGTTCTTAGCCGCCGCGAAGCACTATTAACATTAGGACTCACCGGCTTAGCGGCGGTAACCGCGGCCTGCAGCAACGACGACCCAAAGCCAGCACGCAATCAGCAACAAAAACCGATGCCGCCTGAACATCCGAGTCATGACACGTCCCGGCTTGTCGTAGTCTGCGACCAAGATAGAGAACGTATCAGAGCAGTAGATCCTGAAGAACTACAAAGACATTCCCAGCGATATAGCCTCCACACGGAGGATTGTTGGAAAGAAGGAACGCCGCCAAGCAACGTTGATCCACTGCCGCCAGCAGCGCCAGCCTCGCCTACAGGCACATCGCCCACTAGCAAATAGCCACCTACGATTAAAGCTTCCGCCTCTGTATAACAAAGCACTCAGCATAATAACGCTAGCCGATCCGTGCTATACTTATACATAAGGATTATAGTATGAAAACAACTTTAACAGGGGTCAAAATATCAGAAAGCGCAATCGCGACGAATTCTAGCCAAACAGCAATCTTCCTCAATAACGTCTCGAAAGACTACAAACTCGGCAAGCAAACCGTTAAAGCGCTTCGCGGAATAAACCTGGCAATCAAACAAGGCGAGCTTATCACCATTACTGGCGCTAGTGGTAGCGGCAAAAGTACGCTACTGCAAATTATCGGCTGCCTTGATCAGCCAACCTCAGGATCTGTTGTCATCGAGTCCAAGGAGACGACTAACTTGCGCGACAGCCAGCTCAGCCAGCTTCGTCAAAATACTATCGGCTTTGTTTTTCAATCGTTTTATCTACAGCCTTTTTTGCAGCTTAGCGACAATATTGCTGTACCAGCCATGTTTACCGCTAAAAAGAAAAATCTTATTGACGCCAAAGTAACTTGGCTACTCCAAAAAGTCGGTCTAGAAGAGTACGCAAACCGCCTACCCAAAGAACTTTCAGGCGGGCAAATTCAACGTGCCGCAATTGCTCGAGCGCTAATAAACAATCCGCGTATCATTCTGGCCGACGAGCCAACTGGCAACTTGGATTCGACCAACAGTCAATCAATTATCGATCTGTTCCGCGAGATCCGCTCAACTCTCGGTTCGACAATTGTTATAGTTACTCACGATGCGAGCATTGCCCGCCAAGCCGACCGCGTCATAGAATTAAAAGACGGAGCTATCACATGATTCGCCCATCGTACGCTGTAAAACTAGCCCGCACCAAGCTTCATTCAAAATACGGCATGCTTTTCGCTTCCACTATCGTGGCAAGCTTGTTATTCGCGGCGTTAATCGCCATAATTATTGTCTTTACTGGCGCCGAAAAGAGCGCAGAAATGTTTATAAAGAAAGTTGGCAACGACCGCTACCTTGTCAAAGCATCACCAAATATACCAAACAAAGCTTTAGGAATCACCAACAACCTATCCTTAGAAGAGATTAGAGAACTCAAAGCGTTCGAGAAAAAATACTATCAGAATTTGCAAGACAAATATAAATCGCTGGGATTAGCTTACGACAAGAGCACCGAAGCTCCAGCCCTGCTACCAGCTTCTTGGATGCCCGACTCACTTCCAGAAGAACAACGAGTGACTGTTAATTTTTCTTCGCCAGTCATAAGTGATTTCAATGACCAGCAATTTGAAAAATACGCTAAAACTGCCAACAACAAGCTAACCAACCTCAAAGAAATCGGCAGCAAATACGACGCCGCTGGCTATTATATCGCCGGCAAAATAAGCGGCTTACCGCAAATTCCCGCGCTACGCCTAATCCAAAACGACAAAGAAGACTTCGGCAATTCCAACCCCAAAGCAGGCGACATGACGACTTATGGCTATTACACTAACGCCATATACAATAGCAGCTATGCTTTTACCGACCAGCAGCTTCTACGCCGCTATCTACTAACAACTGATACGTCGCGCTTAAATGGCATCCCCGTAATAGTCTCCGCTCAAGAAGCAGTCTCATTATTTGGCAAGAAGCTTAATCTTGAAGCCGAGCCAGCCGACACTAACCAAAAATCTACATGGCTTAAAAACGTCCAAGAAAAATTAAACGGCCATACTTATCAGGTTTGCTACCGTAATTCAGCCGAACAAACGCTGCTCAAGAAAATACAGCAAGACTACATCGAAGCAAAAACCAACGAAGCCAACAAAAACTACCAAAAGCCCAGCTTGATTTATGATTACCCGAAGCAAGCCTGCGGCGATATCGCAGTCAAATCCGACACGCGGACCGCCGCCGAAAAGAAGAGCGACGATTCTAACGAAGCCAATCAGAAAAAACTCGGAACATATATAGAGCCTAAGCACAAATTGCTCACTTTTCAAATTGTCGGCATTAAGTACGCGCAACCGCAAACTGATTACAAGAAAAACGCCAGCGAATATATCAAGAATCTACTAGCTTCGCAAGATTCTTCATCGGCGCTAGACATTCCTATCCAACTATACGATTCTCTGCCAGAAAAGCTAAAGTTCAGCGACGTCCAGCAACAAGAAGCAAGCTCTACAGCTGTACGGCTAATGAGAGATGAATTCACTCCCCGCGTTTTAGAATTTTCTAGCGTTGCAAAAGCGCGAGCGTTTCTCGACAACGAGGCTTGTCCAGAGCTTAATGATAAATGCAATAAGCAGTTTGCCGCCAACCCATACGGGTCAAACTACCTGATTCTGGATGAAATAGGGAAGTTGTTTAATCAAATCGCTAGTGTCGCTCTACCTGCAGTACTAGGATTAGCGATAATTATAATTTGGTTCACTATTTCGCGTATCATCGCAGAGAACCGCAAAGAAACCGCCATTTACCGCGCGATGGGCGCGAAACGGCGCGATATCGCTTGCATTTATATCATATATGTTGCAATCGTAGCGTTAAGAATCGCCATTGTCTCGCTAATTTTAGGAATTGCAGCCGCATTCGCCGTAGCAAATACCTACGGCAAAAATCTAACCGGCACTGCCGCAACAGCTTTCGGGGTGATTGGCAGCGCGCCGCAATTTAGCATTTTTAGCCTAGAATCGCCTACGCTTATAATTGTTATTGGCTCGATATTCATAGTCAGCTTAATTGCCAGCATTCAACCGCTGCTACGCAACGTACGTCGCAATCCAGTCCAGGATATACGCGATTAAAAGCTATTTCTTAGCATCATCACGATAAGCCTTATATTGAAAATACAACGCCGCGCACACCAGCACGATAGCCAACGCGAATTCAAACAGATGAAGCGGTACGTTTGGCGGCTGCTTAGCACTCATCGTATCCATAGATGTCTCAATTGAAATATACGAAACTAGCGCCGACGCAAACAAGAAAACGTAATATGCAATCCGACACTGAGTTTTATTCATAACGCTATTGTATACGCAGCCAACACTAGCGTCAAACAGCAATTATCTCAATCATCGCGCTCAATATGACAGCACAAGCGTACTCTGTTATAATTATACTATGTCTAAAGAAACAATTCTCACCGGCGTGCGTGCCAACGAGGAGCCAACGCTTGGCAATTATCTCGGTGCATTCGTGCCAATGGTGCAAATGCAGAAAGAATACGCAGGAGAGTACCAAATCAACATGTTTGTGCCAGATTTACACAGTTTTACGACGCCAATCGACCATTCTGCGTTGTACGCCAACACCCTCAAAAACCTTAAATATTTCATCGCCGCTGGGCTCGACACTAGAGACGAAAATACTTTTATTTACCGCCAGAGTTTTATCCCGGCGCACAGCGAATTAACTTGGATTTTAGACTGCTTTACTAGTTTCGGCGAGATGAGCCGCATGACACAGTTCAAAGAAAAGTCCGCCGAACACAGCGGCAACGTCAGTGTCGGGTTGTTTAATTATCCGGTGTTGATGGCTGCCGATATTTTACTCTATAATGCCCGCTATGTACCCGTTGGCGAGGACCAATTCCAGCATCTAGAAATTACCCGCGACATCGCCATTCGCATGAATAATAAGTTCGGCGAATTATTCACCGTGCCTGACTCTACAGCCAAGCAAACTGAGTTTATCAAGCGCGACAAAGGTTTGCGCATTCGCAGCTTAACCAATCCGCACAAGAAAATGAGCAAGAGCTCGGACGATCAAAAATCAAAAATTAATTTGAACGACACGCCAGAACAAGCTCACAAGAAAATCATGTCGGCAACAACCGATTCACTTGGCGTTATCAATTTTGACTGGGAAAATCAGCCAGGTATCACCAACTTATTACAGCTTTTGGCGATTTTAACTGATCGGCCGCAAGAAGAAGTCAACACTGAGTGGATCGGCCAAACGCAGTACGGGCCATTAAAAAAGGCCGTAGCCGAAGCAGTAGCCAGCTTTTTGAGCAACTTCCAAGCGCGCCTGGGCGCCATCACCGACGATGATTTATTGAAAGTCCTCGAGCGGTCCGAGCACGCCATGACCATCGTCGCCAACGAAACCTTGCTCCGCGTCCAAAAAGCCGTGGGACTCAGGAGATAGCGCCAACATGCACCAATCCTCGAGCAACCAACCGTCTGAACAGGGAAGCAGCGTAATCGTATGAAAATCACCGCCAATGACTTACTGGCGATCTTGCGCCGCTTCAACGTAGCAAACGCAGATAACTTGCCGCGCCATATCGACCAGATCAAAAACAGTAATCCTAACCCAATCAATCAGCTGGTGCGCTTTCGCTTTAACCGCCAGCATTATTTCGTGCTGATTGACGACACCGCCGAAGACCGCGAAAATTACATCATGGAGCAAATATTTACCGCCAAAAGCGATGCTCGCGGCGTGATTTTCGAAAACCCAACCAGCGAGCTAACTACCTACGGCTTACCATTCAAAGGTAAAGATATCTATCTGTTTCAACAGGTGAGCGACAACCAGCGGCTGGATAGTTTGCTAGCCAAACGCTATCCAGAGACCAGCCGTTCAACCTGGCAAAAATATATCAAATCTGGCAATATATCTGTCAACGGTACGCCAGCCAAAAGCGCCAGCCAGCTAGTCACCGAAGCTGACGAAATCGCCGTCAATCTGCCCGAAGCTACCGATTACAGTGATGAGGAGCTACCGATACTTTATCTAGACGATAACGTCATCGTCGTCAACAAACCAGCCGGCGTTCTGACTCACAGCAAGGGAGCGCTGAATGACGAATTTACGGTTGCCGACTTTTTCCGCCGTTATACCACCATCGGGCTGGAAACTAATCGCCCAGGCATCGTCCATCGGCTAGACCGCGACACCAGCGGCGTTATCATCGGGGCGCGTACTCCCGAAGCTTTTGAATTGCTCAAAAAACAATTCTCGCAACATCTCGCCAAGAAAACATATCTAGCCATCGTCGACGGTATACTACAACCACTAACCGCCAAAATTGATATCCCGATTGGTCGCAACCCATCGGCACCCAGCACCTTTCGCCCCGACCCAAATGGCAAGCCAGCGCAAACCATTTACCAAACGCTCGCTACGCACCATAATCTCAGCGCTATTAAACTCTGCCCGCAAACTGGGCGTACCCATCAGCTGCGCGTTCACCTGCGTCATTTACACACGCCGATTCACGGCGACCGCGTCTACGGCAAGCCTGCCGATCGCCTCTACTTGCATGCCTACAAATTAGAAATTACTACACAGCCTGGTAAGCGCCAGACATTCATCGCACCGCTGCCTGGCGAATTTACCGAACTTTTTCCGGAGCTAGATGATGAGCCTAATCTTTGAGCCGTCGACCAAGCAACAAATTCAAATGCTAGCCCGCAGTCTACCGCAAGCTTTACTTTTGACAGGCGCTGATGGCGCTGGTCTGCTAACTACAGCCAAATACTTAGCTGGCCCAGCACTCGCTGGAATTATTCAGCCTACCAACAAAGACGGACAAGCCGACGCGAACGGCGTCATTCGTATCAACCAAATCCGCGACCTGCGCCAATACACCCGCGGTGTCGCTAATAGTAAGGCAGTTTATGCTATCGACGATGCCAGCGCCATGAACCATCAGGCGCAAAATGCTTTCTTGAAATTATTAGAAGAACCAGCCCGCAACATTCATTTCATATTAACATCGCACCAGCCAAATTTGCTGCTGCCGACTATCATGTCGCGCGTCGAGCGGCTTACTATCCGTCCGATTTCTGAGGAGGCCAGCCGGCTGCTCCTCGCTAAATATCGGCAGCTTGACACTACAGCGATTGCTCAAATTATGTTTCTAGCAAGCGGCCGGCCGGCATTAATCTCGCGCTTGGCTGGCAAACCCAGCGAGCTCGCCGATATCGGCGCCGTCATCAAAGACTCGCAAGCATTAATTGCTGGTCCGATGAATGATAAACTAACTGTTGCTGCTCGATATACCGACCGCAAAGCTACTCTAGAGCTGCTACGCTATAGCATTCTACTCGTCCAAAATGCCGCCGCCAAAAACAACACGCCAGCTACCATCGACAAACTAGCTCGTCTCAGCGAAACCTACGAGCGCATCGCCGCCAATGGCAACATCAAGCTTCAGCTTGCCGCTTTGATCGCGTGATTATGTGCTATAATAATGCATAGTATGTTTGGATTTTTACTGGTTCTGGGACTAGGCGCCGCAGCAGTCGCGTACCGCCAGTCGCCCGAAGACATCGCAGGCGACTTACCAGCGAAATTATCATCAAAGCTTGATAAGCTCTGGGAAATCGCTCAAGAATCGCTCAAGGCGCAAAAATATCTGCGCGCCGAAAAAGCCTTGCTGACCATTCTGCGTATCGACGCCAAAAACGCCAACGCTTACAACCGGCTAGGCATTCTGTACGCCAAGCAGCATGCTTACGACGACGCAATTGAGTGCTTCGAAATTGCCCAAAGTTTAGAGCCAAGCGCCTCTAGCCTGCATAACGTCGGCTTGATTTACTACGAAACCGAAAGCTACGAAAAGGCCGCCCTGGCATTCGAGCAAGCCCTAGAGATGGAAGAAGAAGTCGCTTCGCGCCACATCGCCTACGCCAAAGTACAAGAAAAACTCGGCAATGCCAAGCTTGTCTTGCAGCACCTTGAACGCGCCGTCACTCTAGAGCCAAGCATCCAGAGTATTAACATTTTAGCCGATTCGTACGATCGCAACGGCCAGAAAGAGAAAGCCGCTGCTATTCGCGACAAAATCAATCGCGCCATGTCGCGCGGACAGCATGTTGACCGCCGCGTCAAACAGCCGGCTGGAGCCATCTCTCCGCAATAAAACACTTGCCAAGGTTACGCAAATACGCTACACTGTTAGGTGTGCTTTCGGGTCGTACCTTTCAATTTATGCCGACTTAGCTCAGCTGGCTAGAGCAGCTGTTTTGTAAACAGCAGGTCCTCGGTTCGAGTCCGAGAGTCGGCTCCATAATTCATGCCGGAGTCGTCTAGTGGCAATGACAGGAGACTGTAAATCTCCCGCTTTTTAGCTTCGTAGGTTCGAGTCCTACCTCCGGTACCATGCGTAGATTTTTAGGCCGTCCGCTACTCGCGGGCGGTTTTTATTGACTTTATACAATGTATATGCTATAATATATAGTATGTACGAGTTTATTAAGCAGTCGCTGAGCAGTTGGAGCCACCAAAAAGATCAGCGCCGCAAATTACAGCAAGCTTATCTAACAGTAGTTTTCATTGGGCTGGTTCTAGCCGGATTACTGACGCTCCTAAATGTACCGCAAAGCCGCTTGGCCGCGATGATTGCTGCCGGATTCGCAGTAGTTTACTTGGTAAACGGCATCGCCTGGGCGCTACTAGAAGCGTTCGTAGCGCCGAACCTGCCGAAACCCGAATCGACGACCAACAAGAAGACCCGACGCCAGAAGTAGCTTGCCTCGACCGCGGCAAATATGCTAAAATTAGTAGGCTTTCATGCCGCGATAGCTCAGTTGGTAGAGCGCATCCATGGTAAGGATGAGGTCTCGGGTTCAAGCCCCGATCGTGGCTCCAAATTAGACCCCAAAATTTGACGGTGTTGCCGTCTTTTTTGTTTATTTGTCATTGTTTATCGTCGGCAAAATCACCGTAATCAGCTCGTCGGTTTCTTCTTGTTTTTTCTGTTCGTCCTGGTCGTTGATAATGCGCGCAGATTCCGCGGGTTGACGTCTGCTAGCGATTGCGAGCAGGGCAAGCAGTACTAATACAATTAGTAATATTTCCATTTATGCTGGTATTATATCATTTTATATTCGCGAAGTCGCCGTAAAATTTGCGTAGCGGCAGGCTTGCTTATGATAACGAGCCGATTGGTTTTATACCTAGAGGTTTGCTAGAATAAAAGTCAGAGAATTCGAAAGAATCGCTCTGTTATAAATTATGAGAGATGTAAGTATGCATGACCAAATTATCACTCAGTTGAATGCACTATCCCAAGGCAACGAAACCTACGCCGCCTTCAACAAACGTATCGTCAACACCAAGATGCCGGTCATCGGTGTGCGCGTGCCGGATTCGCGGCGGTTGGCGAGGAAATTGGCGCCTGATATGAGCGCGGCGGACATTAGCGAATTATTAACGGCACAAAATGAATCATTTGACTACGTGCTGCTATGCGGGCTATTGATCACGCACGCTCGGCTTGATGATCAAACGGCGATTAACCTAACCAAGCAATATCTGCCGCACGTTGATTCGTGGGCGCACATTGATGTGTTTGTCGAGAAAAAGCGGCGCTTTGCTGGCGAAGTGTGGTGGGATTTTGCACTAGAATGCTTACAGAATGAAGACGAGTTCACGGTGCGCTACGGCGTGATTTCGCTGATGACTAATTTCCTAGACGAAGCACATATCGATCAGGTTTTCGCAGTGCTGCGAAACGTTAAACACGACGGTTATTACGTCAAAATGGCGCTGGCCTGGCTATATGCTACGACGGCAGTACACTTTTTTGATCTGACGCTGGCGGAATTAGAAAACGAGCATATCGACGCTTGGACGCGCAACAAATCTTACCAAAAAATGCGCGAATCGCGGCGATTCACACCCGAGCAGCAAGCGGTTATTTCAAAGAAGAAAGGACGCAAACTTGAGTAAAAAACAGACGACAATAGCAAAACGCATTCTAATCTACGGCGATTCAAACGTCTGGGGCGCTAATTTCGCCAGCAAACGTATTCACTACAGCAATCGCTGGGTTAACCGCCTCGACCGAGCTTTGCGCGGTAGAGCACAGGTCACTGCCGACGGCGTCCGCGGCAGAGTTGCTGGCGATTTCCGCACCGATAAGCCGCATAAGAATGGCTTGTCAACATTTACGACAGCTCTACAAAAGGCCGATAACTTCGACTTAATCATTATCGCCCTCGGCACCAACGACCTGCAACAGCGTTTCACGCGAACACCTGAGGAAATAGTTCGTGACTTATTAGAATATCGCAATCTCGCTGGCAAGACTCCAATTATCTACATTTTGCCGCCGTGTTTTGACACTAGCGACAATTCGGGGTATGAGTTTACCGACGCGTCCGAACAGCTTCGCCAAAAAATGCTGCAGCACAAAAACGAACTTGGCAATTACATCGAGCTGCCTAAATTACCGCTATCAGACGGCTTGCATTTTTCGCCATTAGGACACTATCAAGTTTTCAAGATAGTTAGGGAAGTGCTAAAATCGTATATATAAGCTAATCTACGCCAACAAGATTTTGGCGGCTAAAGAGGGGACGATGAAATGAATAAGCCAATCATATCGATAGACGACATCAAGCAAGCGCTCGAATTCCGCTACGCCACCAAAGCTTTCGACTCTAGCAAGAAAATCTCGCAAGAGAATATTGAACTGCTCCTAGAGGCCGCCCGCCTAGCGCCAAGTTCGTACGGTTTTGAGCCGTGGAATATTATCGTCGCGCAGGAAGACGAACAGCTACGCGCCGATGTCAAACGCTGCGCAGGTGCCAACGCTGCTCGTTTTGACGCCAGTCACATTTTGATATTTACTGCCAAAACCAGCGAAGGCTTGTTGCAAAAAGGCGGACATATCGACCACATACTGCACGATGTCAAGAAACAAAATTCCATCAAGGCCGCCGGCTTCAAGACTTTTTGGCGATATTGGGCCAAAAAGGATTTTGAGATACTCAATCAACCAGCAATGATTCACCAGTGGGCGGCGCGGCAGGCTTACATTGCGCTAGGCTTTGTGCTGCTGGCCGCCGCTGGGCGCAGGATTGATTCGTGCCCGATTGAAGGCTTTTCGATTAGCAAGCTCAGCCAGGTCTTGTCGCAGCACCAGCTAATAGATCCAAATCTAGAAAAGCCAGTAGTAATGCTGGCGCTAGGTTACCGTAGCCAGCGCGAGGTACCAGCCAAAACTCGCCGACAGCTCGACGAAATTGTGCGTTGGCGATAATGCTGCGCTTACTTTTTCAGGTATTATTAAACCAACGACGAGCAGACTTATGCCAGCCGGTCCCGCTAGCTTAATATTTGCTAAAATAACATACATGGAAGACACGCGGAATGTAATCGATAAATTCAAAGGCCGGAGCGAGGCGGAGATCGTGAAAGAGCTGGACGCCAAGGATCATGGCTTGGTGATTGCTCTGGAGAACACCGAGCGGGATTTTAATATGGGGACGATTGTCCGCAGCGCCAACGCTTTTGGCGTGCGGCAGATTTACGTCATCGGCAGGCGGCAATGGAACAAGCGCGGCGCCATGATGACGGATAAATATCTGCACGTACATTATGTCGGTTCGACGGCGGAGTTTGTCGAGTTGATGCGGGCAGAGAATAGAGAAATCATTGCGATTGATAATATCCCGGGCAGTGTTAATATGTCAGAGACGACTTTGCCAAAGCGCGCGGTGCTAGTGTTTGGTCAAGAGGGCCCAGGAATTTCCGAGGAGATGGCACAGGCGGCAGATAAAATTGTGGCCATTGAGCAATTCGGCTCGACTCGCTCCATCAATGTCGGTACGGCAGCAACTGTGGCGATGTATTGCTGGCTGCAACAGCATATTTTGAGATGAGCAGCACAGTATCCAAGCCACGCTAAAACAACTCTTTCTGCAAATTTACGCTAGAAAATTATGAGTCGGCGATAATAACATATCTAGCTTGAAATTGCTGCACCAATCTGTTATACTTGATTACTGAAGTTTTACAACAACATTAAAGGGAAGTTATGGCAAAGAAGAATAACATCAAGCGCAAGATTATTGCACTCGTTAGCAATCTGACGGGTCATCGTACTTATGTAACGCGCAAAAACACAGCGAATACGCCAGGCAAATTAGTTCTGCGCAAATACGATCCGAAGGCGCGCAAGCATGCTATTTACACCGAGACCAAGAAATCGCTCGGCCGCAACGAAGTCAAGCCGCGTAAAGGTTAAAATCTAGCGAACTTAGCAATCAATAGTGAAAACAGCTCTCTCTAACGAGGGTTGTTTTGCTGTACGGCGGTGTCAATTACCTCGGCTAGCCACAATGCGTTCGAGACTAGCTTCTCAATTTGCGCCTCGGTTGGACGCTCGTTTTCGGTATATAGATACACTGTGTTGCGCTCGATTTCAATATTAATTTTGTCGAAATGCGAAACTATCACTTCGGCAGCCTGCGGCGATATGATTGACTCAATCTCTATGGCCCGAGTAGCAGCACCATAAATATTATATTTATTAAGAAAAGCCTGCAGGTAGCGCGCCGTAGCCCCCAAAATTAGCGGCTGTAGAGCACTGTACGACGCTTGATAAATCGGATCTGTCCGTTTCATGCCAATATAAATGTGTGGCAGCGGACGTTCAGTGTGTAAATCGACAGTAGCGATTAGCCAGTGGCAGCGTTGATCCTTGTACTTGTGCGACTGGCCCTGGCGAACGCGAATAGTGTCCCGCCGCTGCAGAACTGTCGTATCGTAACCGCGAATTGTACCTATGCAAAGATAATCATCAATATGCGTGTGCGAAACCGTATGGCCGCGCACCAAGCGATGGTCGTCGTCATGCTGATTAGCGTAACCAAAATACACCAAGCCGGCGCGATCTGCGAAGCGGCGCATTGCTTGGCGCGTAGCGCGAGTCTTAGCAATATGCCGCGGCGTAAGCCGGCGAAGAGCTCTAGATGCTTTCAATTTTGTTCTCGAACTGACTCCCACCCTGTTATCCTCATCTTTTTATTGTGTCAAGAATCGTCGATATAAATTCAGCCTGGCTCCAACAAAGCGGCGCGACTGAGCGCTCGCTCCCCGAGACCGGGTCAATCTGCTCGGATAAAACACCAGTCGGCCAAGCTTGACTAGATACCCACGATATTATCCGCTGCGCCGAATTTTCGTCGCCGCACTCCAAATAATACTGAGCTAGCCACAACGAAACAATAAACCACCAGTTACTCGGAGCATCTGGAGCGCTGCGGTAATAGGCGTCATCCTCGTAGCGCGGCAGACCTGGCGCTTCCAGCTTGAAATGAAAGCGGTCGAGAGCTGTTTGTATGGCTTGATGCAAATCTTCTTGATTATCGTATAGGCCATAAATAAAAGCACCATAAACAGCCGACATATCAAGCGTATCATCGGGCGTGTAAGTGCCGTTTTTGTTGCGGCGCAAACCTTTGCGGAAAGCTTTCTGATGGGGATCGTACAAGCGTTTTTGCGCGGACTGCTTGATGTCCTCGGCAACCGTCCGCCAAGCGACAGCTCCAACCTCGTCTCGACGCTGATCAGCCAGATTAGCCGCCGCGAACAGTGCCGCCTGAACGATCGCTGTCGTGTACGTCGTCACCATGAAATGTTCTTCCCAGAGATCATAACTTGGTTTTGGCAAGTGCGTCCGATTATCAACATAGCTAGCCAGAAAATTCGCCATCGGTACTACCATCGACGTATAGAACCGCTGCAGCAGCGTGTCGTCGCCAGTCTTATTATAAAATTGACAGAATAAGAACAGCACCGAAGCCGTCTCGT
Organism: uncultured Candidatus Saccharibacteria bacterium; assembly: GCA_963456685.1. Taxonomy (GTDB): domain Bacteria; phylum Patescibacteriota; class Saccharimonadia; order Saccharimonadales; family Saccharimonadaceae; genus Saccharimonas. The sequence goes on from CAUOPB010000002.1 coordinate 39,559, forward strand.
CCTCTTGAATTGGCGCCGAGACAGTGCCATCTGGGTGTACGTACGAATGCCAGCTACTACCCAGAGCTCCGTCGGCACGGTATTTATGTGATAGATAACCTTTCGGACTTAACGCCCGGCGGCAAAAATCAAAGAAATTGTAGGCTTCCTCGGTATAGCCCATGCGAATTAACGGCCAGAGAACATACACGCTATCACGCGGCCAACAGTACGCGTAAGCATCGCGCTGATAATTAAGCGCCTCGCCATCGCTGCTAGCAATAACAGCACCGCGCTTATCAATATGCGCCTTGAGAAGCATCGTACTATTGATAAACGCCTGGCGATACTCTGGTTTGACACGCTGCGCTACTTTCTTCGCCGGACGCAGCCACAGCCGCCACCATTTAGCAGTAGCTTCAAAGCGCTTATGGATTGTTTGCGAAATAATATTTTTGTGTATGTAAAGTACTTCGCGCAAGGAAGTACCAGTGGCCAGCCAATAGTTTACCCGCGCCGAACCGTGGCCGGACAACTCTAATTTGAAGCGGATCGTCGAGTCGACGCGACCATGCTCGGCAGTCGAATTCGATAGCTCGCCATCATCAGCATCGCGATAAGTACCTTCGCGGCCCTCGCGGCCAAATACACCAACTGCATACTGGTCAAAGAACTTACCGCCGTCAACTTGGCCCGACGCTGCAAAGACTCGGCGTCCACGGTAATGAATGACAGCGTTATCGTCTGGCAACACTTGAACGGTATCAGTGCTGCTACCAGAATCGCCAATGATGAAAGCTTGATGCATAAATAACCGAACATCGCGCGTTTCAGGCCGCAAATTAACCACATGAATCGTCCGCAGAAGCACGTTAAAATCTGTATCGACCGCGTCGTCGAACTCTAACATAATGCCAATTTGTTCATTCACAGCCACGATATGGCCGATCAGCGCCTCGTGGTGATAACTAAATTTGCATGACCAGCCATCGTCGCTCAGCCACGATACGCGGCCATCCGCCCAAACACCGACACGATGCCGAGTATTACCGCCAATCGTATGGTTTTCTAAACCAACGTAAGGGAAATAAACATCGCTAACCTCGCCATGACGACTCAGCCCAACTTGCAATTCGTTATTGCTAAGAATTATCGGTCGCGCCATCAATACCCCGCAATATTATGTTCATGCAATCGATAGCGCACATCGCGCAGCGCATTCATGAAATACAAGAACGCGTCGTACGGCGAATCATACGGACTAAAATACGCATGTACGTCGCCGTCATTAAAGTACTTAGTACACATGTAGTACGGATGGTCGCTGGTCGTCAACTGCCGCCAGTCAGCAATCAAGCCAAGATCACCCGAACCAAGCACATCCTTTTCCATAGCGTAGAGATCGCGCATTGCTTCGTGCTGCATACTATTGCCTAGCCACGCTGACAAGTCGCGCTCGGTATCAGCCCAAGTAGTCGTCTGCGGGCAGTCAATCTCGTCGTGCGCTTCTAGCGCTTGACAGGCGCCGCTAATCGTGTAGAAAGTATGGTTGTAACGCCCCAGCCAACGCTCAACAAAGTCAGCAAAGAACTCGAAAATGCCTGTGTCCGCCCAAATATTTTCACCAAAAGTCTCGAAATCCATAAACAAGTTAATTATTTCGCCGTCGTGGCCCATGCTTGCGTCAACCCAATCGACATAGGTCGGGGAAGTCAGCGGATACGATTCCCAGTCGCGATTGCTAAAGCGAAAAGCGATATCATCGCTCAAACGGTAATTTTTCAACAATAGTTTGACATTTTTCGTGCCAGCTGGCCGGTACATATAATTAGCGTTGCGCCAACCGAGAACCTTATCCCAGCCCTCGGCGATGATACCTTTATAGCCTTGCTGGTCGGCCCATTCGGCTAGCTCGTTATTGTAACTCAGCTCGGTGTTGCGAAAAGCGGTGATTTCGACGCCAAACAAGTCGCGAATCTTCTGGCGATGAATATCAACTTGCCGCTGAAATTCATCGCGGCTATAGAAAAACGCCAAGCTATGGTAATAAGTTTCGCCGACGATCTCGACGCGGCCAGTTGCGATAATATCGCGCAGCAAATCGATCACGTCTGGCGCCCAGCGCTCGGCCTGGTCTAGCAATGTGCCAGTCACCGATAGCGACACGCAAAAATCTGGATACGCAGCCAGTAATTTGCGCAGCAATGCCAGCATCGGTCGGTACGACTTATCAGCAACCTTCTCAAAAATAAAGCGATTACTGCGATACTTATCAGCGAAATTGTCAAAATAATCATGCTTGAGTGCAATATCGAACACCGAATATTCGCGAACCCGCCACGGCTGATGCATGTGCAGATACAAAACCACTCCGCGTTTTTTGCTCATCATTTGGCTCCTTTCTGAGTGCGGCTATAAATTGATAAGCACTTGCTAGCGACGTCGTCCCAACTGATACGAGCATATTCCGATTTGATGCCGCGCTTCATATCGTTTAGCAGTTGCGGCGACTTAGCCAAGGCCACTAGCTGATCAGCCAACTTATGCGTATCCCAAAAATCATAACGAAAAACTGTATCGAGAACTTCGCCAACACCAGACTGATTAGTCACGATTAGCGCTGTATCATAATGTGCCGCCTCGAGCGCAGCCAAGCCAAACGGCTCGCTAACCGAACTCATCACGAAGACATCCGACACACGATAAGCGTCGCGCCACTGCTTGCCGCGGACAAAACCTGTGAAATATACTTTATCAGCAACCCCATGGTCAGCAGCAATCCGAATCAGCTCGTCGCGCTGCTCGCCGTCGCCAGCTAGCAAAAAGGCAAAGCGGTCGTGCTGCTGGCAAGCCTTGGCAAAACCGCGCATCAGCTGCACCAGGCCCTTCTGCGCCGTAAAGCGCGTCACTGTCGATACCACCGTATAGCCTTCATCCTTAAGCAATTCTAAGTACTTGTAAGTCCGCCGATCATAGTCGTAGTTGATCAGCGAGCTAGCATCGATTGCGTTGTGTACGACCTCAATTTTGTCAGCTGGAATATGGTATTTATGAACGATAATTCCCTTAGTAATATTGCTAACAGCAATGATTCGGTCAGCCATCATCAGACCGTTATATTCAATCTCGTGAATAACAGGATTGCCAAACTCGCTGGCGCCAGCGCGGTCAAATTCCGTAGCGTGAACGTGAACTATTAGCGGCGCATCGGTTAATTGCTTAGCCCGCATACCAGCCTCCATCGTTAGCCAATCGTGGACATGGATAGCATCCGGCTTATCAATCCGATCGACTAGCTGCTCGACATAGCCGACATATTGCTTTTGTACGCCCCGCATGGTCGTCAAATCGCCAGCTGGAACATCATCGAGATTACGCGCCGTTACTGCGCCGCCGCCATAAGAATTCAACGCCTTATCGCCATGGAACGGCGGCAGCTCGGTCGCCGAGTAAATATTCAAGAAATCAATATCATCGTATTTTGCGGTGTAGGGGAGCACGAAATCAATTGACGCGCCCCGCTGAGCAAGCGCCTTAGATAAGTGATAACACGCGACACCGAGACCTCCGCTGTTGTGCGGCGGGAGTTCCCACCCTAACATTAATATCTTCATAAAAATTCTACTCGGTCATGCCGTAGCCTAACCATTCCCTTATGTTGTTCATTTAACAGTATAGCGCTTTTTTGCTTATGATTGCAACAAAAATAAGCATTTTGTAAAATTTTGTGAAAAATTATCGTGAAAACATATAGATTTTTTACAGCAAACAGTGCATGATAGTAAGCATGGATAGCGCAATATCAACTTCGGTAATTAACGATCTAAAGAGCCTGCTAGTATCGCCGAATGCTTTTCGCTCGCTGCTAGTGCTAGTTTTGTCGATGATTGCTGCTTATTGGTTGAGTAAGTTCCTAGCGCGCGGCTTGATTTTCATAGCACAACGTATCGGCCGCCGCAGCGACAATGAATCAGACGAAGCGCGCGTCACTCGGTTGCGGCAAACCGAAACATACCTGAGCGTGTCTATTGCCATCATTCGCACACTAGTGGTAGTATCGGTTGGTTATATCGCTTGGCGAATCCTCAGCCCAACCGCCGCTAACTCTAGCACCTCCGGCGGGCTAGCCGCTATTGGTGCTGGTGCTATGTTTGCTTTGGTGGCCGGACAAACTATCGGTATCGTGTTGCGCGACCTGACCGCTAGCGCGATTATGATTTCAGAAAACTGGTACAAGATAGGCGATTTCGTCAAGCTCGATCCATTCACGGACTTGAGCGGCGTTGTCGAGCGCTTCACGCTGACCTCGACGCGTATCCGCGCTCTCAATGGCGAAGTTATCACCGTTCACAACCAAAACATCACTGGCGCCCGCGTCACGCCGCATGGTGTACGCACGATTGCTGTTGATATTTTCGTTCGCGACAAGCGAGCAGGCGTCGCTGCTATCCGCCGAATTATCGCCGCCATTCCAAAGGGCACGATGATGCTAGCCCACCCGCTGCGGATTACCAATATCGATAAATGGGGCGACGAGCGCTGGCGTATTACTGTCACCGGGCAAACTCCGCCAGGGCGCGAATGGCTAATTGATAAATTTTTCGTGGAAGCTGTCTCTAGCCTCGATGACGACAAAGAAAAATCCGAACGCCTACTGTCGCTGCCGCCGATTCCGCACACTGCTGATGAAACCGCCAACCGCCGCTTCAAGCGTGCCGTCCGTGTCAAAAAAGATCAACCTAAAGATATCGCCATTGATGATATCTAAAAAGCATTTCGCTATGCTATAATAGGAAAGCGTAAAGGGGCATAGTACAACGGCTAGTATAACGGTCTCCAAAACCGTAGATTGAGGTTCGATTCCTCATGCCCCTGCCACAAACCACATAAGTGCATAATTGCAGTTTTAAGTTCCATTACCTATAATAATTTTATGAATCCTAGTTCTATCTCTCATCCGCACGCTATCATGATGGTTGGCTTGCCAGGCAGCGGCAAAACATTTTTCGCGCAGCAATTTTCTGAGATGTTTAATGCGCCGTTTGTTGATTCGCAATTTATTAGCGAGCACAGTCTAGATAGCAATGCCAGCGAGGAGGTTTGCCAGCGATTTTTGGCCGAGATAGCACGCACCAAGCAAACTTTTATTTATGAAGACAGCAATTTAAGCCGCGTCCGCCGCGCCGAGTTTGCGCGCTGGGCCAAAGGGCATGGTTATAAGCCGCTTATTATTTGGGTGCAGACTGATGAAGCAACTTGCCGGCGCCGTATTCAAAAAGGCCACTCGCTAGATACTATAAACTTTGATGCCGCCGTCAAGAGTTTCACCGAACCAAACGCCATCGAGAAACCAGTCGTTATCAGCGGCAAGCATACATACAAAACCCAAGCGCGCACCGTACTAGCTCGTCTCGGCGATAGTAATCGTCCTAGCCGGCCAATGACTAGCTTAGCCAGACAGCGACCAGAAGTTCGCCGCCGCGGCATCAGTATCCAATAATAATATGCCTACTAAACCCCAAACTATCGACGATCCGGAGTTCGGCGAGATTGTTATCATGCGCCGCGCTACTCGCTACACCCGCATCAAGCTCGGCACCGATGGGCGTTTCGTTGTTACTAGCGGCCGGCTAGTACCGCTAGCGTTTATTCGCTCGTTTATTGAACGATCGCGCGAAGACTTGCGCAAAATAGCCAAAGATTCGTCCATCGCCCAGCCGTATCGCGACGGGCAGCTCATCGGCAAAACCCATCAATTAGCTATCGTGCCAACACGGATGGTCAAACGGCCGGAAATTCGCACTATGCGCAGCAAGCTGCTAGTCAAGCTGCCGCCCGAATTTTCACTCAAAGATCAAGATGTTCAACAGCAAATCCGCGACGAAGCAATCAAGATCCTGCGCCGCGATGCCAAAAAATACCTACCGCCGCTACTAGAAGAATTAGCTGGCGCTCATGGTTTCGCTTACCAGCGCGTTCGCTTCAGCCACGCTGGCAGCCGATGGGGCAGCTGCAGCTCCAACGGAACTATTAGCCTCAATATTGCTTTGATGAAACTACCCGATGAATTGATTCGGTATGTATTGATTCACGAGCTCTGCCACACTCGCCATATGAATCACTCCGCAGCCTTTTGGCGCGAAGTTGAACGCTACGATCCGCACTACCGCCTCCACCGGCAGCAGCTCAAGCGCCAAACTCCAATCGTCTAAGTCTTTTCATAAATTGCCTTTACGGTTATACTAATAATAGCTATGGGTGGCCAAGTCAAAGACTATATAAACATCGATCCATCGACGCATCGCATGAAAATTATTCGCTGGATAGCGCTTTTGATTCCGCTGCTATTAGTGGCGTACAGCGTCTTCACGCAATTCTCGCCGCTCGGCAAGCCGACAGCAGTGAATATGTACGCTTTTTACGCGGTTAACGTCTGTTGGGTCATCATCGGCTTTTGGCAATTTTTCGCAGCACCGCGGCAACCTATTGGCCATATTGCCGGGCTCATCGGTTATCATATTTTAGCGTTAACTTACGTATTAACGGTTTCTGGTTTTGATATGCCGCTAATTTATACATGGTCGGCGCTATTGCTAGCCAGCTCTGTTTACCTGGGCCAGTCGGGCATCAATATCAGTATCGCGACATTATTTGCGGCTGCCTCGGGCAGTGTCATTATTCATGCTAGCGACGACAAACAAGTTGTGTCTATCGTCATCCACTTTTTGGGTACGCTCATCATCAGCTACATGGTCAAGATGGTCATTTCAGCCCAGGCGATTGATCAAGCCGAACTCTTGCGCAGCCAAACCGCCGAGCGCCTGCAGCGCGATCGCATCGTTACTATCGTCAACAACCTCTCTGACGCTATTATTAGCACCGATAGAAACGGCATCATTTCGCTATACAACGCCTCGGCGCTAAACTTATTTGATACTAATACCGATCTCGCTGGCAAATGTATTGACGATTTTATTTCGATCGTCGATAAGAATAAAGAACCATTCAAGTTCGCTGATAAGCTGCATTCCGCCAAAACTACGCAATACCGCGATGATCTAACTGCCAGAATATCCAACGAAAGCATTCGCCTCGGCGCAACATACTCGCCAATTCGCAGCACCAACAGCGTCAGTGACGATGGCTATGTAATCATCTTGCGCGACATCACCAAGCAGAAATCTCTCGACGACGAGCGCGACGAGTTTATTTCGGTTGTCAGCCACGAACTGCGCACTCCGATAACTATCGCCGAAGGATCGCTGAGCAATGTCTCGCTGATGATTAAACGCCCCGACATTCCAAAAGAAAGATTAATCAATGGCATCAGCACTGCTCACGAGCAAATTATATTTTTGGCGCGAATGGTCAACGACCTTTCAACCTTGAGCCGTGCTGAACGCGGTGTCGCTGACGAGCCAGAGAATATCGATGTCCAATCGCTAATCGACGAACTGTACGCCGAATACGCACCGCAAGCCGCCGATAAATCACTAACCTTCGACATTGATATCGCGCCGCAAATCGGCCAAGTTAGCCAAAGCCGCCTCTACCTCAAAGAAATCCTGCAAAACTTCATCACCAACGCCATCCGCTACACCGAAAAGGGCGGCGTCACCATCATCGTCAAGCCAGGCGAAAACGACACCATCAATTTTGCCGTCAAAGACACTGGCATCGGCATCAGCCGCAGCGACCAAGCACACTTATACCAAAAATTCTGGCGCAGCGAAGATTATCGCACCCGCGAAACTAGCGGCACTGGGCTTGGTCTTTACGTTGTCGCCAAACTGGCCCTCAAGCTCAAAACCGAGATCAAACTCAAAAGCCGTCTCAATCATGGCTCGACTTTCAGCTTTTCATTGCCCGCCGTGAAAAAAAATAAGTCTTAGCGCTTCAGGAAATACGCGAAATCGCTTGCTATTTTCGCTCGGCAGTCGTATAATTAGCTTGACAGTCTGGGACATACCAGGCTATTTAATTTGGGAGGAAACACTATCGTGGCAAAATCCGCAAAAGGTAAGTCAAAGCAAAAATCACAAAACCGCATCACTCGCATTACTGCCGGCGATAAAGCTGCAAAGCCAAAAAAGCTGGGCATTCTGGCGACCGCCAAAGAACTAGCTGGCCGCGCGCAAGCCGAAAAACCTAGCGCCAAAACTGCTAAGACTAGCGCCAAAACTAAAACTGCCGCCAGCAAGCCGAAGAACTCAAAAAGCCGCCGCAATCCGCTCAGTGCCATCACTGGTTATTTCCGCGGCGCCTGGCAGGAAATCAAGCAAGTCCGCTGGCCAGACCGCCGTTCGACCTGGGGCATGGTTGGCGCGCTGATTGTTTTCACTGCAGCGCTGTTTCTGGTTATTATCTTGCTAGATTACGGCTTCGCTTGGCTATTCAAACTAATCATGGGAACAAAGTAGAAAGGATCTTATGGCAAAATCAAATCGTTATGACAGCTCGCGGCAATGGTATGCTATCCATACTTACAGCGGCTACGAGGAAAAAGTCGCTGAAAGCATCCGCCAGCGCGCTCAAACTATCGACATGGCTGATAAAATTTTTGACGCCATTGTGCCGAAAGAAAAGCAAGTCCAAATCAAGAATGGCAAGCGCAAAATCATCAACGCCATCATCTTTCAGGGTTACGTCTTGGTCGAGATGAAATTAACCGACGAAACTTGGTATATCGTCCGCAACACGCCAGGCGTTACCGGCTTTGTCGGCAGCGGCACATCGCCAACTCCAGTTTCCGAAGCAGAAATTACCAAAATTAAAAAGCGCATGAACGTTGAGGATCCAAAACACCAAATCGACTTCACAGAAGGAGAAGTAGTTAATATCATCGACGGGCCCTTCAAAGGTTTCGACGGCGCCGTTAGCGAGATTGACGCTGCCAAAGGCACTCTTAAAGTCATGGTCAGCATGTTCGGCCGCGACACGCCAGTTGAGCTCGATGCTTTGCAGGTCAAAAAAGTCTAGGCCGCCAAGCAAAATTCTTATCACAGAAAGAGAGTTGCCGCCCTGCAAAACCGTACAACTCGCAGAGCTTTAGCTTGCGTAATCTCGTAAAACACGCTATACTATAGCAGTTACGCACTAAATATCAGCTTCTCAATATATTTAGTAAAGGAAAATTATGGCAAAGAAAATTATCGGTAACTTGAAGTTACGTATTCCGGCCGGCCGCGCGACTGCCGGACCTCCAGTTGGCTCGACGCTCGGCCAGTGGGGCTTGAACATGATGGACTTTATTAATCCATTCAACGAAGCCACCAAAGGCATGATGGGCAAAGATGTCATCGTGCACATTCAAGTCTACGAAGACCGCACTTTCACCTGGAACTGCTTGGGCCAGCCGGTCGACGACATGATCCGCAGTGCTATCGGCATCCAAAAGGGCAGCGGCAAGCCGCACGTCGATAAAGTCGGCAAAATCACTCGCGCCCAGCTAGAAGAAATCGCCAAAACCAAGATGAATCAACTCAACGCTATTGACTTAGATGGCGCCGTCAAGGTAGTTGCTGGTACCGCTCGCAGCATGGGCGTAGAAGTTGTTGACTAACTAAATAGTTTACACACTCCGGCGCCTAGGATATAATAGGCTAAGTGTCGGGGTGTGGCGCAGCTTGGTAGCGCGCACCGTTCGGGACGGTGAGGTCGCTGGTTCAAATCCAGTCACCCCGACCATTGAGCCCGTACTCAAACCCGCGTCATGGTGAACCCGTGGCGCGGGTTTTTGTTTGCCTTATACTTGCTGGATTAGGATGGTATTTTACGTTACGCAACTACTGTGGCAACTACTATAGCGCCACGTTTATCATCAAAGTCGTATATACGCTCGTCGCTTTAGCTTTTGCTGGCGGCGGTGTTGCTATAGGAAATCATAGACGCAGCATCATTGATACTACTCGACCATCATCGCAACTTTAGCTAATCAACTCACAAAGATTTCTATACCGCTGGCGCTTAGTTGTGGTAGAATAGAATTATAAATTATGAAGGGTGAATTTTTGAATAGGCATAAGTTTAGCGTGCTTGTGATTACGCTAGCTTTTTCAGCGATATTAGGTCTAGCTACCTTCACTGGGCTAGATTATTACAAAACTGCTAAAGACATCAGAGCCAAAGAGCAGGAAACCGCCGACAAGCTCGCTGCCGCCCAGCAAAAAGCTTGGGCCGAAAAAGCCGCCCTCCGCAAGAAAGTCTTAAAAGACTACAACAGCACGATCATTGTTATTAACAAAAAGCACTGCTTCGAGCCGAAAACTTGGCAGCCGAATGATTTGGCGCCTATCGAAAAGGGGATATCCTTGCGCAAAGAGGCCGCTGCCCAATACAATGCCATGAAAGCCGCTGCAGCGCAAGCAAAAATGCCGTTAGCCTCGACTAGCGGCTACCGATCTTACAACGACCAAGTCGAAACTTATAATTATTGGGTCAAACATAGCAATCAAAAAGAAGCTGATTCCGCTAGTGCTAGGCCAGGCTGCAGCGAGCATCAAACTGGTTTAGCCGTCGATCTCAAGGCTGACAATTGCGTCCTGCAGTGCTTCGCCACTACACCAACATACAAGTGGCTGGCCGAGCACGCCGCCGAGTACGGTTTCATCCAGCGCTATCCCGACAACGCCAAAAATATCACCGGCTATGTCGTCGAAACTTGGCACTGGCGTTACGTCGGCCGCGAAACCGCTCAAGACATGAAAAAGCGCGAGATCAAAACTCTCGAAGAATACTTCAATGTTACAGGCGGCGATTATTCAAATTAATTTTACGTAAACACACCCTAGCCCTGATATACACCAAAACAAGAGCGCGTTCAGAAAAAGTAGTCCGTTAGCTGCCAATCTGAACAACCGAACCGCCAATTTTGCGCCGAAAATAATCGTCGTGGCTAACATACAAAATTGCGCCAGCGTAGCGCTCGAGCGCCGCTTCCAGCTCCTCAATTGAAGGCAAATCCAGGTGGTTGGTCGGCTCGTCCAGAATGAGCAATTGCGGCTCATTTGCTAGCATACTAATGAGCTGAAACCGAGCTTTTTGCCCGCCGCTCAAGCTAGCCAAGGGCACCGCGCCGTCGCTCTCAACAAAAAGGTAATCGCCCATCAGCTGGCGGATTTTGGTATCATTAATTTTCAGCCCGCGATCGAGATACATCTGCTCAATCGCTCGCGCCAGCGGCAAGTTCAGATAAGTCGCCGCTATCTCTTGCTCGTAAATGCCAACGCGAATGTGCGGATCGAGATAGAGAGAGCCAGCGTAAACGATTGGGGCAGATTGAACAGTATCCTCAATCAAAGCCTGAGCTAACTGGGGCGGGACTTGAGCCGTTTTACGAAGCCGGCCAGAGGAAGCGGCGCTAGAAGACGCGTTTGCCATCAACGCTCGAATCAACGTCGTCTTGCCAGCACCATTGCGGCCGCGCAGTTCAATAGCTTCGCCCTCGCGCAAATCGATATTAACACCTTCAAACAAAATCCGCTCATCGAAACCTAGCGCCAAATCGCGAGCTTCGACAAGCTTGCGCTGCGAACGCATAGCGCTGTCTCGCATATTCAAACGAATGTTGCGAGCTTTGAATTTTTGATAGCGATCAGCTACTTTATAATCCAATTGCGCCACATTCTCTCTGTCAATCCAAAAAGTCGGCTTGTCGATTTTCTCCAGTTTCTCTAGCTCGGCCGCCGCTTGGTTCTCGCGCCGCTTGAATTGCGCAATCGTGCCAGGATCGCGGGCTTTTTCTTTCAGGCGGCGAAATTGCAGAACTTTGTCGCGCAAATTAGCAATCCGCCGTTCGGTTTGCTCATAATCCTGCATGGCATTGCCTGTCGCTGAAGCATTTTGGCGCAAATAATCATCATAATTGCCGCGATAACTCGCCGATGCGCCATCGCGCAGCTCAACAATTCGATCAACCTCTGCCAGCACATCGCGGTCATGGGTGATGATCAACATCGCTTGGCGGGCGCTCTTCATCCAATCGATAAACTGCTTCTTGGCAACATAATCCATATGATTAGTCGGCTCATCAATCAATGCTAGATCCGCTTGCGCATGCATGATTTTCACAACTTCGACCAAGCGTTTCTGCCCGCCGCTCAAAGCAGCCAATTGGCGCTCGCCAAAACCTTCCATCTGGAAATTTTTTAATTCCTCAGCCGCCAGTTCTTCAACGCGATAAAAATCCTTCTGTCCAAAGTGCTCCAACGCCTGGCTGTACTCCTCGATCTTGCGCATATCGCTACCCATCGTCGCTGGATAAGTCGTCAAAATATGCCGCAGCCGCGCATATTCCGGCAGCCCGCGCAAGATATATTCCAACACTGTAATATCACCCAAGCTATGATGTTCCTGCGCCGTCGCTACAATCGTGCTGCCGCGCCGAAAAACAGCCGATCCTCTGTAGTCGCTATCCGTCCCCGCCAACATGCCAAATAGCGTCGATTTGCCAACGCCATTGCGGCCAACCAGCCCGACTTTCTCGCCGTCGTTGACGCTGAATTTAACGTCGCTCATCAACTGCTTATCGCCAAAACTCTTCTCGGTAATGCGGATATCAGCTATCATTCACTCTATTGTAACAGAGAGCAACCCCGAGCACTATTGTATTTTAATCATAAATGTTGTATAATATAAGTCTTAAACCTGTTATAATTAACATATGTCTAAGAAATCTAGCGCTAAGACAAAAGAGCTAGCTACGCAAACAATCGTTAACCGTCGAGCGCGGTTTGATTATGAGCTTGGTGATGAAATCGTAGCGGGCCTAAGTTTAACCGGACTCGAAGTGCGAGCAGCCAGGGAAGGCCACGTCCAGCTCAAAGGTGCTTACGTCACTATTCGCGGCGGCGAGCTGTGGCTTAACAACGCCAGTTTTTCGCTGCGGCAAAACGAGCGCGGCCAACCAAATGCGCGAACTGTCGACACCAGTGCACGCAAATTGCTAGCCAGCCGCCGCCAAATCGACCAATTAGCTGCTCGCAAAAAAGAAGGCTTTACTATCGTTCCAACCAAACTGCTTACTAGCGGACGCTATATCAAATTAGTCATTGCTCTAGGCAAGGGCAAGAAACGCTACGACAAACGCCAAGCTATCAAACAGCGCGATCTAGAACGCGAACACAGCCGCATTTTGCGCAAATTTTAGCTGCGCCGAATACACCGAGTCTCGCGCCCTGAACCGCCACTATTCTTCTTCAAGTACTTGATGTGATGAAATTAAACTTTCGTATAATTCAACCATCTTTTTAGCCATCGCCGTCGAATCAAACTTCTTGGCAACGCTCAACGCGCCGCGCGACAACTCCTCGATTTTCTCTGGGTGCGCGAATAAATCATTAAATACTTTTGCGAAATCTTCACCTTCAATACCATCAGTCAAGACAGCGTTGCGCTCAGTCAAAGCCTCGGTCATCCGTTCGTCGCAGTAAACAATCGGCAAACCGCTAGCCGCCGCCTCCAAGAAAGTCATTGGCTGGTTGTCAAAATGATACGACGCCAGCGAGAATACATCAGCCTGCTTGAGCATCGCCGCTACCTCGTCGCCCGAACGCATACCAGCGAAAATTACTCGATCGCCGACGCCCAACTCCTCAACGCGCTGCCTAAGCTCCTCTTCATACGGGCCGCCGCCAACCAAGACCAGCTTGACTTTTTTATCGCGGATATGCGGCATAGCCTCAATCAAAGTCCGCTGGCGCTTCTCTGGACTCAGCCGCGCCACTGAAATGATGAACTTTTCACCCGGACGCTTTTCAATTGGCGAATCAGCCACCGACGCTTTTTTATAGCGTTTGGTGTCGATACCGTTCGGGAAAACGTAGCATGGCACCGTCAAGCCGCCATCTTCGATCAGCATCCGTTCAAGGTGTCTCGACGGCGCAATACAAGCATCGCACTTATTAGCAAACGCCGCCATCAGCCGCCAGCCCTGGCGCGACATGATATCTTTGATAGTGCTTTTACTCATTGAGCGCAGCTGCTCGCGCGAGGCTTTCGGCAAAATCGGCCTTGTTCTCAGCACTACTGGAAACGCCGCTGTCGCCGCAATCAAGCCGGAAGTCACCATAAACGGATAATCATTAACTAATTCAACATAAAGTGTGTGAATAGTCGTCACATGCGGTATATTCTGCCGCTTAGCCACGCTGTGCGCCAGTACGCCCATATAAAATTGCATTTGGCTATGCACGATATCAAACTGGTATTCATCGAGTTTCCTGGCTAGGCCAGGGTAAATAACCGCCATTTCACGCTTATCAAAAACATAATTTTTGGCTGATGGCAAGCGAATGACGTGATCATCGTGGTCTTCGTAGCCTTCGCATTTTGGCGCTACCACGAAAACCTCATGCCCGAGCGCCTCCAAAGCCTGTTTATAGTTCAAGGTCGATGTTGCCACGCCATGCACCGATGGCAGGTAATCATCAATAAAAAAAGCGATTCTCATAACTAATTCCTATTATACCATGGCGCGCTAACTACGCTAAACGTCAGGATAAGAGTCTACCGCTTCAAACTGCAAGATATGGCCGGCAGCCGGATCAATTATAAACTTCGCTGTCGGCAGCAAATCCTTCATAATACCCTGCGTTTTTGGAGTAATAATATTGTCTTCGCCGCCAATTATAATAGTTACATCATAATCACTAGGTACGCCCTCAATATAAGGATTTTTCTGATATAGCAGCGTCGTCAATGCATTAGATTTTTTAAGCGTCGTAGTGGACTTTTTGTATTTTTCAGACTCGCCAAGCCATTGCCAGGCATGCTGGCGCTTGGTCTTCAGAACGCATGCCATCCGAATCTTCTGTCCAAGCATGCAGTTGTAGGCTTCCCAGGTAATCTTTTCGGGCAAATAGCTAGAAAGCACCTGCAAGGTATCAGCTAACAGCGATTGATCTGGCGTCGGGCAAGCCATAATGACTTTGGTATTTTTCGGGATTTTTTCGGTACGCAGCGCATGATAAACTATTGATGAAGAATACGAGTTGCTGACAATCAAATCCGGCGTCCGGCCGAGCCGCGCCAAGTCTTCCACAAGCCAATCAGCTAAATCATCGTAAGTGTTCAGCGGCGGTTGCACCGACCCGCCATGCCCTGGTAAATCTATCGCGTACACCGCATAGCCAAAATTGACGTACCGCTCGGCTAACGGCACCATATCGATCTTGCCGCCAGTCACGCCGTGAAAAAGTATTACCGCTTTATCAGCGCTAGTATTACACTCAAACCAGCAAACTCCGCCAGCCGTCTTTTCTTGGCAGCCGAGTTTTTCGTAAATTTGCTTTAATGTTGGAATTTCATCCATGATAACAATTATACTACTTTATAGTCTCTTGCTATAATACATTTATGAAATCTCTTTCTGTAGCGCTAATTATTGACGACAAGTTTCCATCGTCAAGCGGCGTCAGCCGGTCTGTCCAAACGCAAATCGAGGAACTAACGTGTCTGGGCCATAAGGTCACGCTTCTCGCGCCGCACGCCAGCCTAGAGGCGCCAAAGCAAGCAAAAACCATTCCCATCAAATCTTTCCGTCTGCCAGGCCTGCCAATACACACGCGGATATTATGTGCAACCAATCGTGCAGCAAAAATTATCAGCCAGCAACACCGCTTCGACCTTATTCATAGCCAAACAGACACTGGAGCCTTGCTGCTAGCCGCCAAAATCGCTCGCCAGCAACATATACCGCACATTCACACTTTTCATACCAATATCGCCGGATCGCACACCGTACCGATACCGACATTTTTTGCTAGCATTGGCTTTAGGTTATACGCGTTAAATGTAGCAGCAATCCATAAGCGGCGACCGCAAAAACACGCTAAACCTAAATCTACTGCGCTGCTAGCTGCCGAAAGCCGTATTGGTCGCTTTGACTGGCGTACTCAAGCTATTATTGCTAATGTTGTCGATGCGTCAACCACACCGTCGCACTATATGACCAATTACATTCACGCGGCCGCTAGCGGAGAAGTATCACTCAGCGCCATTATACCTACTGGCTATAACCGTACCTTTGAGGAGTACGCTCGTGCCGCGCAGCGGCAGCGCAGCAACAAGACTGTGCGATTCATCAGCATTAGCCGCCTAGTCAAAGAAAAGCGCCTAGATTGCGTCATCAAAGCCTTCCAGCGTGCTGCCATACCGAATAGCGAACTGCTGGTTGTTGGCGATGGTGCAGAACGCAAGAATCTCATTCGCCTGGCTGCTGATACGCCCAATATTACTTTTGCCGGGCATGTTGGCGATCGCAAACAAATTGTTCAATTGCTTCGAGATTCCGATGTTTTTGTACTAGCATCTTACCGTTTTGATAACCAGCCAATCGTTATTCCTGAATCGTTAGTGATGGGATTGCCGGTTCTATATTGCGACGATCGATTGGACGTTGGGCTCCATAACGGCATAAATAGCTTATTGGTACGACCAGATGAAGAGAGTTTGGCGCAAGGTATGAAAAAATTAGCCAGTTCCACTTACCGCAAGAAACTGTCTGCTGGTACCAAAAGCGTCTTCAAAGAGCTTTCGCCCGAAGCTACCGCTACTGCTTACGTAAAACTCTACCAACAAGCTATAACCAAATATTAGCGGTGTAAATAATCTCTTGCATTTATTTATAGAGTTATCATTCTGAAAAACTCGACAAATTAATGCCCGCTAGCTAAAAGACGGGCATACAACTCGCGGTATTGGTCGACGGTACGCTCATAAGTATGGTTATCGATAATCCACTGGCGAGCGGCCCGGCCCATCTGGTGCCGGCGCGGCTCATCATTCAGCAGCTCATCGATTTTATGCGCTAGATTGCTGACGTCTGGATAATGGAAGCTGACTCCATTCTTGCCGCCGTCCAATAGCTCGGGCAGAGCAACCTGATCAGACACCACCACTGGCGTACCGCAAGCCAGCGCTTCTAGCGCCGCAATACATTGCAGCTCGGCAGGACTAGCCATCGCGAGTATATCTGCTCGCCGCAATAAAGCACGCTTTTCCTCGTCGCTAACAAAACCGGTAAAAATACAGCGATCACCCAGTCTGGCTGCTTGACTTCGCAGTTGCTTTTCTATTAAACCTTTACCAATAATCACCAACTGCGCATCAGTTTTCAAGCGTTCCATCGCGGCAATCAGCAAATCAATCCGCTTCTCGCCGTCAAGCCGCCCAACATAGACCACCACTGGTCGCAGCGCATCAATCGCAAAACGCTGCAAGAGCTTCTCGTCAGCTTTACCCGGTGCATAGAATGCCGCATTGACACCGTTAGAAACTGCTTTCGTTGGTATATGAATCGCTGGCGTAGTCGCTAATGCCGCGCGCGTCGGCGCCGTCATATAGGCGGTTTGATTAACCAGCTTGCACATTTTACCTTCAACCACTCGAACAAACCAGCGGGCAATAGTTTTGTTTTTGGCATTCATCACGAGATTCAGCGCCATGGTGTGATTAGTCGTGACGATCGGAATCTGCCGCCGCCTAGCCTGGCGAATGACTGCCTGGTGCAGCCACGAAATTGGCGTCATCAGATGAATAATATCCGGCTGATTCTGTCGAAAGTACCGCCGCACGAATCTTTTTGGTAAGAATGCCACCCGGTTGTTGTCGCGATTAGCAATCCATTTTACCGCTGGCAACCGCAATACTTTGGCACCGTTTATTTCATCTACCTCTGTGAAATGGCTAAATAAACCGTCTGGCGAGCCAGTTAACACCGTCACCTCGTCGCCAGCTGCCTTCAAGCCAGTAATCAGTGTATCCAGCGCTGTCTGTACACCGCCGACACCAGGCCGATATACTTCGCTTACTATCAGGACCTTCATACTTATAAATATTAGCACATCCGCCGACTGGCTGCATCTTTCCAGAGTTAAATGAGTGAGTGGTGCTAGCAGCGAGACGAGAGATCTCGCCGCTAGCACCGCGGCGATTTTACGTTATAATAGCTATATGAAGCTATTCTCTTGGAACGTCAATGGCATCCGCGCCGTCATCAACAAGGGCGAGTTTGCCCGCTTTATGCAAACCTACGATCCGGATATCTTATGCCTGCAAGAGACCAAGGCCGCCCGCAACCAGGTAGAAATTGATTTGCCAGAGTACCACGAGCATTTCTATTCAGCCGCCAAAAAAGGCTATTCCGGCACGGCAATTTTGTCGAAAATCCGGCCGCTGCACTGGCGCGACGGGCTGCCGCCACACATCATTGAGCGGTTAAATTTGACCGGCGATAAGTATGGCAATCCGGCGGACGAAGGGCGTATCATCACTGCCGAGTTTGACGATTTTTGGGTGGTGACCTGCTACACGCCAAATTCGAAAGGGGATTTGAGCCGGCTGAGTCTGCGCCATGAACACTGGGATCCGGCAGTGCTGGCCTATCTGGAAGAATTGGAGCTAGTCAAGCCAGTGCTATACTGCGGCGACATGAACGTGGCGCATCAAGAAATCGATCTGGCAAATCCTAAGTCTAATGTCGGCAAGCACGGCTTCACTGACGAGGAGCGAGAAGGCTTTCAGAATTACCTAGACGCTGGATTTACTGATACCTTCCGGGCGGCTTTTCCTGAAAAGACCGAGGCTTACACCTGGTGGACGCACTGGGCCAACGCCCGGGCGCGCAATGTCGGCTGGCGGATTGACTATTGGCTGGCGTCGCGCGAAATCGCTAAGCGTGTCAAAAATCCGCAAATCCACGCCGAACAAATGGGCAGCGACCACTGCCCAGTAAGTATTGAAATAATATAAATAGTAAGGTAGTCTTATGCCTCCAGAAAATAACTCGCAGCAACCACTTCAACAAACGCAATACCCGCAGCAACCGCAATATCAACAATACCCGCAGCAGTATCCGCCGCAAAACCAACCCCAATACGCTTCACCACAGCCGCAATATCAGCAGTATTCTTCGCAGAAACCAAACAAAATACTCCTGACGATTGCTTTGATCGTTTCGCCACTCGCAATACTATTCGTAATACTAATATCTATTGGCGTCATTTACGGGCTATCCGAAACATTTTCGCAAAATCCAGTAAGCTCTTTCGGACAGCTAAATGATTGCGCTGAACAAATACGCCAAATACCGGGCGTAGAGAAAGTCGACCTCAAATTATCAGACATCGTAGAGGACTTTTTTGGCAACAAAAAAGGTACTTACAAAATAACGCTTCAGCCGGATTACCCTAAAGATCAAACTGTCATCGCAGTAAAGAGAATCGCCGACGTTATCTCGCCGATCCGAGAATGGCCGCAACAAAACTTCATTGCAATAACTCAGAAGCAGGGCGACGACGCAATCAACACCGACTCGGAAGCTAACGTGTTCTACAAAATTCCCGAAAAACTCCCGGCGCTATTCGACAAACTTAAAGAATCTAATTTCAAAGCCAAGATTTCAGCTAGAGTGCTAGAAAAATCAGAGAAAAACAAAACAACGAACGGACAGCGTACTCAATATTATCATTACCTTGACTGCAAAGTTGAGATGAATGCCGCCAATCTTAACGAAATCAAATCATCGTTGCCAAGCAACACGTCTATCGGCTCGTACGACAAGCTTGTCTATACTTGGAATATAACCAGAAGCGGCGGAGATACAACTAAAGTCTATGCCGATGGCAGAATACTCAGCAATAACCGCTACTTGATGGAAAACATCGACATATTCGAACCTATCTTATTCGAGATTGGAGAACTAGGATTCGGCATTGATGAAGAATCAGACGAAATCCTAGGCAGAGTTACGTTCAACAACTTGTTCAGTAGATTCGAGCCGTCGCACATTGACATTTTTGCTCAAGCCGTTAAATTAATGATTGCAAAGAATAATCAAGGTATATTTAGAATTGATCAAGATAAAGCTCGCGGCTACCCAGAAGGACGCGTTACACTGCCAGATATCGCCATCAAAAACGGCATTGCAACTGTAAAAGAATACGATTTCAAACCGAAAGATAGATATGTCATCGAGAAAATAGTCCAGCAAGCAAATGCAACTGACTCGCCAGCTTGATCAAATCCGGTCTTTGGCAAAACGTTTTTCTTCGATCGCTACCGTTAACTCGTACAGCCGCTGCACGCCATTCTCTAGCTGATAATAATGCCGAATGTAAGCCGATTCTAGCACAAACAAAATTAGCGACAATAATCCCAGCAAACAGTTCATCGCCACACCCATTGCTGCGGTCACCAAAAATGCCGCCAGGGACGCCAAAAATAGCCCAGCGAAGAAAAATGTCACCAGCAAGTGAATCAGCCGCTCGTGCTGAAATTCTTGCACGCGCGTGCGGTGATAGTGCGCCAATTCCGTCAGATCAGTTTGCGATTTCGCCGTCTCCAAACGTTTTATGACGATTTGGTAATGTTCAGTAATTTGCTTATCCATGTTTAGATTGTACGTCAGCCCTAGCGCAGTAGCAAGATACTTGAGCTAGCGGTATCATACACGCTACAATGAGCATATGAATTTACCATATTGGCAGCGCCAAACGCCCGAGCAGCCGCTCTTTCCCGATATCGAGTGGAGTAAGCCCGAGCAGCGCTCACGCGCAGGAAAACTCGGCATCATTGGCGGCAACAAGCTAGGTTTTGCTGGTGTCGCCGAGGCCTATTCGACAGCGCTGGCTAGCGGGATAGGGGAAGCCCGCGCTTTGCTGCCAGATGTTCTTAAAAACACCTTGCCGCGCACCATGGCTGGCATCACTTACGCGCCTAGCAATCCTAGCGGCGGTTTAGCTCAAGAGTCTATCAGTGAACTACGAGCGCTTAGCGCGTGGAGCGACGGCTTGCTACTAATAGGCGATGCTGGGCGCAACAGCCAAACAGCGATTGTCTACGGCCAGCTGCTGCGCGACTATCAAGGCCCAGCAGTTATCACCCGCGACGCCATAGATCTAGTACGCAACGACTCCGCTACACTAGCAGCACGCCAGAATACCGTGTTAATCTTGAGCTTTGCGCAATTACAAAAACTCTTTCGCACGCTTTATTATCCCAAAATTTTAACTTTCAGCATGCAGCTGCTGCAGTTAGTCGAAGCTTTGCACAAATTCACCGTGACATACCCAATTACCATTACCACCTTGCACCAAGACACACTCGTTACTGCTAGCAGCGGGAAAGTTGCGACCATGCCATGGAACGACCCAATGCGCATCTGGCGCGGCACGGTAGCGGCGCGTGCTAGCGTCTATTATATTTGGAATCCGTCGCGGCCGCTTGAGGCCATCACCGCCAGTCTTCTCTCTAAATAATCCAACAAAACAAATCCGCCCTGATATTTCAGAGCGGATTGTTTCTAGCTGGGGGGATTAACTAGAGGCGTTTGCGGCTAGCGATGTAAGCGCTGGCTGCTGCGGTTAAACCGCCGAGGCCGACCACCGAGGCGACTACTTCGCCGGTACCAGTCTTTGGCAATTCAACTGGATTTGATGGGGTTGGCGTCTTTGGAGTTTCCGGTGGAGTCGTTGGAGTTTCTTCACATTTGCTCATGTCAGTGGTGTACTGGCTGTCGCTTGACTCTTTACGGGTAACTTCGACGATTTTCTTGTCAGCGATGCGGCAAACTTTCACCTTGTCGCAGTCTGCTTCATTCTTGGAATGCTTCTTGCTGTCAAACTCGGTCTCTTTGATAGTGATGATGTTGCCAGTCTCGAGTTCGCAAACCTTTACCTTATTACAGTCAGCGAAATTCTTAGAGTGCTTCTTGCTGTCAAATTCTTTCTCTTTGATAGTAATGATAGTATCAGTTGAAAGGTCACAGACTTGGATCTCTTTACAGTCGTTGATATCTTTCGAGTGTTTGCTGCTGTTAAACTCTTTTTCCTTGATAGTTACGATTTGCTTGCTAGTCAGGTCACAGACCTTGATTTCTTTACAATCGTTGATATCTTTGGAATGTTTGCTGCTGTTGAACTCAGTCTCTTTGATGGTGATGATTTTCTTGCTGGTAAGATCACAGACTTGGATGTCTTTCGGTTTCCAGGTTGCATCGCCCCAGACTGGGTTACCGCAATCTTTGATAATGGCTGCGATAAACTTGCCGTTTTCATCGAACCAGACGAAAGCGTCAAACTGATTGTAGACAAAGCTGTTCTGAGTCGTAAACTTGTAGAATGAATGTCCGCCAACCGTCTCGCGGCCGTATGACGAACCTGGGTAGCGCGTATTACGCTGAACGGTCTTGGCGTTAGTTGCCACGACTTGGCCGTCGACAACGATCCGGCCATCCTTATAAACGGTACCGTTCTTCATGCCTTTGCCTTCAATCATGGCATCATTTATGTTGTTCCACTGATACAGCGCTTTGATGTCGTTGCGTCCGTAGTAAACATTTTTAAGGTCTTGATGACTTGGCGTACCGCAAGTAATCACGTTAATCCATCCGTCACATACAGATGCTTCTGATGGCTTGGCCAACCAGATTCCACCAGCGATAGCAGCTATAACCGCGCCGACAATCGCCAGATTCTTAATTGATAGTTTCATTGATTTCCTCCCTGCGTGCATTATTCCACGCTTATGATGTCATTGTAGCATAAACTTTTAATTATGTCAACACTTTTGCATAATATTGTTACTTATGCTTTACGCCGCTACCATAACAGGGGTAAGCGCATCAAAAAAAGACGCCCACATACGTCTATCTTATGGTACCGCGGGCCGGACTTGAACCGGCACGAGCTAATGCTCAAGAGATTTTGAGTCTCTCATGTCTACCAATTCCATCACCGCGGCAGAAAAGGTACATTTTCATTGTAACAGACCAGCGCTAACTAGTAAATAACCGCTAATTACGCTATAATTAGCATAGAAAGTATGAAGCCAGACGATCGTTCATCATTAACCGTTCCGCCCAGAGACGGAGCGCCTCATCACAGCGCACTAACCGACCAGCACCGGTCGGCAGCGGCTGATATTGTCCGCCAACAGATCAGTTCGATTATTCAAAACGATCCGCACGCTACTGCTGCAGCTGGCCAGCAGCCAAATTCTAACGCAAAAAAGCCTAAACAGGCCGAGGAACCCCAAAAGAACTCGCACTCGCTACAAACAAACGCCTACCCGCAGCCATCTGGCACCATCGCTGATAGTGCGCAGTCTAACAGCGTTACGGCCGGCCCTGGCGCCGTCGACCCAGACAAAAACCCGTATACCCGCACCATGAGCCAGAGCTCCACTCCTGCTACACACGATGCTTCTTGGCAAAAATACCACACCGCCTGGCAAACATATTATCAGCAGTATTACGAGCGCTACTATGTCTCGCAGATTGACGCCACTCGCAAGTCGCTCAAAAAGCAAGCCGCTCAGCAAGCGCAAAAAAACCAAAACTCAACGCCAAACAACGGCACCGTATCGCAAGAGGAGGCCGTCAACGACTTGCGCAGTTCCATTCGCCGCAAAATCAACGACAAAGCCAAGAAGGTCCGCGGCAGCCGCCATTTTATGCCAATCATGGCAGCTTGCACGGTGATGATTGTTTTTCTATTTTTGCAGTATAACCGCGTTCTGTTCGCCTACGTCGAGGCGTATGTCTCGCCAGGCGCCGCTGACCCCGAATCAATTATCGTCTCGCCAAATACCACCAAAGTCGCCACCAACGAGTCGCGGCTGCTTATCCCGAAGATCGCCGTCGATGTGCCGATTATTTGGGATGCTAATGCTGCCGACACCAACTCGCTCAATAAGGCCATGGACAAAGGCCTCGTTTGGTTCAACATCCAAGGCGCCAACGCTAAGCCTGGCGAAAAAGGCAATTTCGTCGTTTCTGGCCATTCTTCTAACGACTGGACTGACAGCGGCGATTATAAATTTATTTTTGCTCGGCTAGAGAAGATGGCCGCCGGCGATGTGGTTTACGCCAACTACAACGGCACGCGCTATACTTACAAAATTACCGGCACCAAGGTGGTTAAGCCAACCGACGTCGCGTCGCTGCAAATCGGCAACGATAAGCCGTACATCACGCTAGTTACTTGTACGCCGCTAGGCACAGCACAAAACCGCCTGCTAGTTTTTGGCGAGCAAATCAGCCCGAATCCGAACGAAGCCAAAACCGCCGAGCAAAACAGCAATACCGCCACCTCGACCAAGAAAATGCCAGCCAACTCGCCGACATTCTTGCAACGAATATTTGGCATCGGTAATTAACGAACTTAGCTTAGTCGTACATCTTAATGTAAGAAGCAGTAATTTTGCCCGAAGCGTGTTTGCGGAAATAATACAGAAAACGGTTATTCGACGATTGCATTGCTGCCGAGCCAACTGCATCGGTCGCCATAGTGTGCATATTAGTACCGTCATAATCGCCGAACTCAAAGGTGCCACCAGACACCCGCATAATATGTGAATTATCTAGCCAAGCAATTTCGCTCGTAGCGGTAGTCTTCATCGAGACGTTAGCAATCGACCGCAGCTCTAAATTATAAGTTACCAAGCTAGCCCCAGCCTGCGCATAAACATACAGATGCTCGTTGGGCGAGAAGCCTGCATACGAAACGTCAGTGGCTAACGGCAGCGTCGTCAGCAACTCTTGCTGCAGTTCGTCTGTTGAATCGCTTGCTGGCAATTTTACTTTCTTGACAGCAACCATTTTGCCGTGAGTAATGAGCGCAAAATTATCATAATAATACTCCTCAATCGCTAGATTAAGACTGCGCCCGGACATATCCTTGAAAGTTTGCAAGGCTCGCGGTTTCGAAGCGCCTTTCGACAAATAACCAATCGTCCGCTCGCCGCTATTATTCGGCTTGGTGGTATAGCTAATCCAACCGTTTCTAGAAACATAAAAATCACTAGCATCGCTAATTAGCGGACCCGACAACGTTTTATCCGACAGTCTAATCCGGCGAACATCGCTATCGGCCGTTAACACATACACATTCTGCGAGTCGCTTTTATCGAAAGCTAATTTGCTGATTTGCACGCCGATATCGCGGGTGATGTTTTGCGCCTTGCCATCGAGGTCAACGATTAGATATTCTTTTGAATCATCAAAAGAATGGCTGATTAACACTCGTTTGCTGTCCTTGCTCCACGATTCAATTGCAAAACTGTGATTAGCGCCGTCGGCCGTGTAAATATCAGTAGGTAGAACACGCTGCTTATGTTCGATCCGGTCGTTATCAACTTTGAGAAAATCAACCGCTGGCTGCTGCTTATTTTGGATGACCGCAAAGCGCGATTTATCAGGCGCTGCCGCTGCGCTGTCGAGGCTAGCGAGTTCCATCGCGTCTTTAGCCTCAATGCTCGTCGGCACTAGCTTGACGTAATTTAACCAAAGGATTGAGCCGGCCTTGACGTTAACTTGTTTTTGCCAAGGCACAAAGCCGTCTTTCGATACTGTCACCGTGTGCTGCCCGGCAGTCGCTACAATACGCGTCGCCGTCCGGTTAGCAAGGGTGGCGGCATCTATCTGAATCGTTGCGCCATCAGGCCGCGAGTCAAACTGCATCATGCCGCCTTGTCTAACCGTGCCTCGATCAAAGTCTAAACGATAGCCTTGTACTAGCATCAAACAAACCACTGCCAACGCTAGAACTGCCAGGGTCATCACAGCATAAGTAAAGGTTAATTTAATACGCTGCTTGCGCCGATTTTTTTGCTGATTCATAGTACGTATTATACCACTTGCTATTGCGTGTAATAGCAAATTAGGCTATGATAATAGTTAAGCACGAGTAGTATCGCAAACATAGGTAAGGGAAATGACAAACAACAACATAACCATCAAGGGTAATGTCTACGACGCCGAAACTGGCAATATTCTCGACGCCCAGCGATCGGAACGCACACCAGCGGCCGCTGCCAGCGACTTTCATAGCGGTATCCAAAAATCCCACACCTTGCAGCGCAAATACATCAAGAAACAACCGCGCGTCATTGATTCAGTAGCGCCAGTGCGAGCCGCCACCCCAGCGGGTATTAAAGAAAATTCTGCCGCTCGCAGTTCGCAGCGCTTAGCGGCCGAGCGCAGTACGCCGCAAATCATTCGCCGCAGCAAGAGAACTCGCCGCGTCCAAGATATTCGCCGATCGTCTAATATTGCGCATTTTGCCAAAGCTACAACTACTACCAAGCCGTCCGTCAAGCATCCAGCCACCCCAGAAACACCAGACATAGCGCCTACCACCAATCAGCTTGAACAGACTGCTCGCCAGCGGCAAGCAATCATCAAGCAGCAGCAAACGCGCAGCGTCTTGCCATCACAAGTTATCAAGCAGCAAGCCATTCAGGAAGCTACCGACAAGATGTTGACGCGCCAACAGCGCAAAGAAGTCAAGCCGACAAAAAACTTTTCGCTTTGGCGCCGCTTAGTTAGTATCGGCAGCACAGCTATAGCTGTCCTACTGCTAGGCGCCTACTTCACATATATCAATATGCCCGCTTTGAGCACCCGTATAGCCGCCTCGCAGGCTGGTATTAACGCTTCTTATCCGAATTATCAGCCGTCTGGCTATAGCCTCAACGGTCCAGTTGCTTACCAGCAGGGCAGCGTAATCATGAAGTTTGCCGCTAACGGCAGCAACGAGAATTTCACTTTAGCGCAAACCCGCTCCGAGTGGGATTCATCGGCCGTGCTCGAAAATTACATCAAGCCGAAATCTCATGATAAGTACACCACGACCGCCGCCAATGGCCTAACCATCTATTCATATGGTACTCATGCCGCTTGGGTTAACGCTGGTATTCTTTACACTGTCGATGGCAACGCCGAGCTAGCACCAGAACAAATCCAAAAGATAGCCGCCAGTTTGTAATTTATGCATATTTGTGGTATAATATAAGGATAGTCCTTGTTTTTGGCGATATGGGGATAACTCTTAACTTTTGCACCTGCCGGGTGCTTTTTGCTATAATTAGACCATGGGCGACGACAAAAATTACACCAACGTCATTCTTGAAGAAATCCGTTCGCAGATGAGCGCAGTATTAGAGATTGTGTCAAACCAGCCAACACGCGAGGAATTCAATAATTTACGCGAGGAATTCGATAGTCTCAAGACCGACGTAAGAACAATCAAACTAGCTGTCGTTGATAACGACAAAACCACTCAGCACGAGCTAGAATTACTTGACCGGCGCGTCACCGAATTAGAAGAGAGTGCCTCATGACCACGCGTACTCGCTTCGCACCTAGCCCAACCGGCTATATGCACGTCGGCGGTATGCGTACCGCGCTGTTTGCTTGGCTCATCGCTCGGCAGTCAAATGGAAAATTCATCCTGCGCATAGAAGATACCGACCAAAAAAGGGAAGTATCTGGCAGCGTAGAACATATTTATAAATGCCTAAGGTGGCTCGACCTTATACCAGACGAAGGTCCCGGCAATTTTGGCGGTGAATTTGGACCGTACAAGCAATCAGAGAGGCTTGATATTTACCGTAAATATGCGCAAAAACTCATTGACGCTGGCCGCGCTTATGCCGATCCATATACACCAGAGCAGCTAGATGCTTTTCGCGAAGAAGCCAAAGCCCATAAAGAGCCTTTTTTGTACCGTGATTACCGTCCGGAAAACCCGCCGATCTGGGATGGCAGCCAGCCGCTGCGCTTTCGTTCAGAGCCGAAAGCTTACACCTGGCACGACGAAGTTATGGGCGAAATGCACGCCGGCCCAGAGGTAATTGACGATTTTATATTAGTCAAATCCGACGGCTTTCCGACGTACAACTTTGCGCACATTGTCGATGACGCCGAAATGGAAATCACCCACGTTATCCGCGGGCAAGAGTTCCTTGCCAGTACGCCCAAATACCTTAATCTCTACGATGCGCTGGATATACCTTGGCCGATATTCGCTTCGGTACCGCCAATCATGAACGAGCAGGGCAATAAGAAGTTATCCAAACGCGACGGCGCCAAAGATATCCTAGCCTATAGAGAAGAAGGCTATCTGCCAGACGCCATGCTCAATTTCCTCGCCAGCCTGGGATGGAACGACGGCACCGAACAGGAAGTTTTCACCAGAGACGAATTGATCGAAAAGTTCAGTCTGAAACGCGTCCAAAAATCAGGCGCGCGGTTTGACGAAAAACGCTTGCTATGGCTTAATGGCGCTCATATACGCAATATTCCTGTCGATAAGCTTTACGAGTACGTGTCGCCATGGGACGATAACCCGCAAAAAGACGAGGGACAGACTGGTTTCTGGCCGGAATCCGCCTACGCTCCAGATATAACTAAGGAATACCGCATGAAAGTGCTGGCTTTAGCACAAGACCGCCTGAAAATGTTTGAAGATTTACGCGGATTTAGCTACTTTTTCGCGGAGCCTGAAATTAATATGGAACTTATTGACGGCAATAAGCAGCTAAAGAAGCTGTCTGACAGCGAGCGGCGCGAATTGTTAGAAACCGCCCGCGCTGAGCTCGCCAAACTCGCCGGCTGGACGCCAGAATCAATCCAAAATTGCCTAAACGAACTACTGGAAACCACCGGCCAAAAGCCTGGCATTCTCTTCAGCCTGATCCGCATCGCCACCACCTGGGCGCCATTCAGCCCACAGCTGAACGATACGCTGGCACTGATTGGACGTGAGCGCACACTGGCGCGATTACAGAGCTTTCTGAGTATCAACTAGTAGTATAAGAATTGCAATAATTCTTAATTTTCTACCCCCAGCACACCATCTAACTGATACGTCACTCGCTTTTTTCTCATATTACCATCAACATAAGTTACATCTTCGTACAGTTTTTCGGATAAATAATTCTCAGAAAGTTTAGTCTTTAATATCCTAATAGCCTTATGAACTACCGACCTTATAGCTTCTTGTACAAGCTTCGCATCTGCTGTCCTTTCATCGTTTCCAGCGATAAATAAACTGTATTCTAGCCCCTCTTTTTCTGCAAACGCCCGACACATATCTTCGATGGTCATTGGTTTTTTGCTCCGTCCTAAAATACCAATTATTACTGGATACAAAGCTTTCTCGCTACATCCTTCAGGATCTGACTCGATTGAAAATGCCGCTCCACCATCTGCATATTCAATAATTTGCAATCCCCAATCAGTCAGCTGCGCTACTACTGGATCTGCAGACTCTTCAACAGGCGAACATAAGCCTTTTATTAAGCCTTCTTTTTCTGAATAGGAGGGTCGCCCACATTGAAGAACCGAAGTTGGCATATCTGTAGTCACATGACTGCAACCTGGATCACCACTATACAACGTATGATTACTATCAGCTACCTGTCTGCGAGGTAACGGGGTAAGCTTCTCCGGTTTCTTTGGCCTTTTCGGTTTTTCTGACTCTTCTGGTTTTTTCAGTTTCTTCGGCGGCTCTGGCTCTGTAGATGACTCGGTGGATTCTGTCAAATCAACCGAGGATACTTTTGACAGATCAGATCCCATTATCGCATCGCTAGTTGCACCATTTTCGCTAGCTGGCCGCCACGCCCAAGACTCAACTCGCGTGTCAGGATCGTAATAATAGACAACGTTCGGATCATTCTCTGCTTGCTCGATCCACCGATTAAATCCCGCTCTATAGCGCAAACCAAACACTTCTGGGTTGCGCTCCATATAACTATCAATTACCGACCAAATCACAGGATTGCCTTTATAGGCTTTCAGAAATACAATAATTGCGTTACCGAATTCATCGTATATTTCTCCAGACTTCTGCCTCTTTAGATCGGCAGCAGCCATTTCTTGATCGTGACACAATCTAGCCGCTCTATGCGCAAGGTCTCCTAGCTTTTCTGTAAGATTAACATCACCCAAAGCCTCTCGCCCTGTCGCTGCTAACTCACTGAGCTCTCTTCGTATACGACCAAAATCATCATCAACTTTTCTCACATAAACTCCATTTCCTATGTTTAAATTACAAAATTACTCAATCTGGGATATAATACAGAATCTTCCAAGTTTAAACATCTATCTCTAAGGATTTAGTGCTAAAATTTTTTAGACAAAAATACTACGGTAGGTTATTTGACCTTTTAGTTCCCGACGCTCGCTTGGAGTCATGCCGCCCCAGATACCATCGTCTGTTAAATTTTAGCATCTGTAGCGAACTGCGCAAACCATAACCAATTCATGCCAATTATGCTATAATTTTACCGAGATGCAAAAGCAAAAAATAAGCAGACGAAACAGACAACCAAGCCCGCTCGTGGCGCAACACTACGCGGTTGACGGTAAGCAGTCGCGCCTGCAACGACTGCGCGATTTCATTAATCGTCATCGTATTGCAACAATGTGCATTTGCGGTGTAATCCTGATCGCTATCGGCGGGGCGGTGGCCTTCGTATTGACATATCGCGCGCCAGTTGCCGACACTGCGTATCATGCTCCTGCCAAAAAAGCTCCTAAACCTGCCGAAAAATACTATTCTCACCTCAATGGCATTGAAGTCACCTCTAAGGATGATCTGTCCAAACCGGTCACTGCCATCATGATCGAAAATTCGCCTGATGCCCGGCCGCATTCCGGACTCAAGCAGGCCGAAGTCGTCTACGAAGCCATCGCCGAAGGCGGCATCACACGCTTTCTGACACTATTCCAGCAGCACAAGCCGCAGCTCATCGGCCCAGTCCGCAGCCTGCGTATGTACTATGTCGATTGGCTAGCGCCATATCAGGCTAGCGTCGCCCATGTCGGCGGCAGCCACGCTTCACTGCAAGAGATTCGTGGCGGTAACTACCGCGACATCGATCAGTTCTTCAACGGCGGTTCGTACTGGCGCGCTAATGATCGACGGCCGCCGCATAATGTCTATACCAGCTTCGAGAAGTTAGACGCGCTCAACGCTGGCAAAGGTTATAAATCATCGCAATTCACCAGCTTCGCTCGCGCTGACGGCAAGGCCAGCGACAAACCAAACGCCGTCAGTATCGACATCAATTTCTCTAGCAGCTGGTACAACACCCATTACGACTACGACAAGGCTAGCAATACCTATCTGCGCAGTATCGGCGGGCAGGCTAGCAACGACCGCGAAGAGGGCAGGCTAGCGCCGAGCGTCGTCATCGCGCTGCATGTCAACGAGACTACCGTCATGGAAGACGGCTGGCGGCAAAGTATCGTTACTAATGGTACCGGTACTGCAACAGTATTTCAGAACGGCACGGCCGCTGAATGCACTTGGCGCAAGAATGACCGCTTTAGCCCGCTTGAACTCATCGACGCTGCTGGCAAACCAGTCGCACTAAATCGCGGACAAACCTGGATCGCTGCCGTACCAAACAGCGGCGGAGGAGGTGTTTCGTGGCAGTAAGCGACGCCAAGCCAATAGTCAAACGTACACCAGAAATGCGTGATTTTTGGCGTATTCATCGCAACAAAGTTGCAATAATATCTATTCTCGTTCAACTATTAGTCGCTTTATCGGTTATTGCAATAATGATCATTTTGCAAGTTCGCCTGGATATCTTTCTTATTGCAACAATTGTCATTTCGCTGCTAATTATTTCTACTGCAACAAATTTCGCAGTGTTATCTTTTGCGATGATTCCGTTGCGCGACCTCTCGACTGCTCTAGTTAATGCTGCCGGACAAAAAATTGACCAAAAGTTGCCAAACCCTAGCAATAAAGAGTACAAGGCTACTGGCTTTAGCGATATGCTACTATCTATCTACAAAGAACATACCGAGACCAGCCCAGACAAAACTAGCGCAACTGACGAACTAGCCAGCGCCCTCAATCTGACAAGCACCGGCATAATTATCCTTGACAAGAACAATGGCGTAATTTTCGCTAATCGCGCCGCGCCAATCTCGCTCGACGCCAAAGGCGCTTATCATTTTGACTTGCTATTTGACGACGGCACCGACCTGATTGAATGGCTCAATCAACACCGTACCGACAATGTTCGCGCCCGCAAAATTTGGCTGCGAGTTCCCAACAAGGTCATCGGGCAAGAGGGACGCCGCATTTTCAATATCACAGTTGATTTTGAGCAAGGCAACACCGCGGACGCTATCATTACCGCCTACGACGAGACTGAAATCTACCAACCAGAAGACGACGACCTTGACTTCATCTCGTTCGCCGCCCACGAGCTGCGCGGGCCAATCACCGTTATCCGCGGTTACCTCGACGTGCTAGCGCTCGAACTCGATAGTAAACTCGAGCCCGATCAAAAAGAGCTTTTCCAGAGATTAATCGTTAGCGGCAACCGCTTGTCTGGCTACATCAACAATATCCTCAACACCAGTCGTTACGACCGCCGCCACCTCAAACTCCAACTACACGAAGATTCGTTGGCGACAATCTACGAGACTATCCGCGACGATATGGAGCTGCGCGCCCGCTCGCAGCATCGTTCGCTATCCGTTGACATTCCAAGCGATTTGCCGACCGTTGCTGCCGACCGCTCTAGCATTTCCGAAGTGCTATCCAACCTTATCGACAATGCTATCAAATACTCCGACGAGGGCGGCGCTGTGCGCGTCACTGCTAAAGCCAAGGATAAACATATTGAAGTTTCGGTCGCCGACAATGGTATCGGTATTCCAGCTAGCGTCATCAACAACCTCTTTCACAAGTTCTACCGCAGCCACCGCAGCCGCGAGACAGTCGCTGGCACGGGCATCGGCTTATATCTCAGCAAAGCCATCATTGAAAGCCATGGCGGTACCATCGGCGTATCAAGCATTGAAGGGCAGGGGGCAACTTTTACCTTCACTCTACCAATCTACGCCGCCGTTTCTAACAAACTGCATGACGCCGACAATTCCAACACCGAAATCATCTCGGCAGGTAACAGCTGGATTAAAAATCATACTAAATACACAGGATAATCAGGAGAGTATTATGGCAATTTCCACAATCTTAGTCATCGAAGACGACCGTTTCATCGGAGAGATGTACGTTCGCAGCCTCAAAATGGCTGGCTACAACGTCGAGTGGGCAGTGGACGGCCACGACGGCTTGGTCATGGCTACCAATCAGCATTACGATTTAATTTTGCTCGATATCATGCTGCCAGAGATGCGCGGTACCGAAATCATGACCGCCATCCGCAAATTCGAAGAAAACAGCGCCGAGAAGTCGCGTATCGTCGTCATGACAAATTTCGATCAAGACGAGAAAAGCCGCGCCGCTTTAGAAAACGACGCCGACGCCTACCTGATTAAGGCTGAAATTACGCCGCGCCGCCTAATCGAAATCATTCAGCAGCTCGGTAGCTAGACAATACACAGCTCTGCTGCTATAATATCAGCAGTCTGGCTCTATCGTCTAGCGGTTAGGACACCGGGTTCTCATCCCGGCAACCCGGGTTCGATTCCCGGTAGAGTCACCATCAAAGGATTTATATTCCGTTCGGATCCAAGTCAGCTCGTTTACCTCTGGTGGCGGGCTATTTTTGTGGGTTCCAAAGTTTATTTGTTCGTAGGTTGGAAGTTTGTTGAATATAGCACCGAAAAAGGCGGCTTTTTTTGCTATATAAACATTTTATCGTTCTTGGTCTTCTCCATCTTATAACAAACAATACCGCTATATTCGTTAGACAGGAACGGATAAAACGATTCGCCGCCTTTTTCTGCTAATACAAAATCTCTAAGAGTTGGATCATGTTCGCCATACAATTTGCCATAGACATTGTAAAACTCAACATTTTTTTCGCCGCAAACTTCCTGACCGCTCCGATTCGCCTCTATAAATCGACGCACCGCAGCGTATGTTAAATCAAATGCCTTTTTAGTACCTTTCGGCCCGCATTCAAATTCTATAGCCGGCACGGGCATATGCTGAGCTAACGGTCCGGCAATTTTTGACTTTTCCGAATACCACACAACATTACGGTTCAATCCCGCCGATTTTGCTAATCTAATATTTTCTTCTGTAGGGTAAGGTATGATTGTAACAATACCGCTGTCTGTTTTTGTCCCGTGAAGATCAATGACAACATCGAAATTTTTGCCGTATTCAATTAGCTCTGCTGCGCGGCGGACTTCATATATGGAGCTATTGATATCGCCTGGGGCACTGCGATTAAGATCCTGTTCGACGAAGCGCGCGTTGGCCGCAAAAGCTTTTTCGTTTCCTATAATCCAATCATAGCCATATTTTTCTTTAGGTAATTCTTTCTCAAGCTGCCGCATAACCTTGACGCCGTCTCGTTCATTACCATGAGTAGCAGCGATAAATAGAATCTTACGCATATCGCCTCCTATATTCAGCAGCTGCCGCAAAGGCTTTTTTGACTGCTTCTTCTGGCGACACTGCACCAATCGTCAATATTCGATTACGAGTGTCGAGATATTCATCAGCGAGTTTATCAGCCCAGCCCCCGTAGCCTGTTAGCGCTACCATTGGGATATCGGCCTGATAAGCGACAGCTAATTCGGTGAGCGTCCCCGAGCCGCCGCTTATCGCAATCACCGCATCGCAACCAGTTACCAGTACGGTTTCTCGACCGCCGCCGCGTTCCAGTCCGCAGGGGATGATAATGTCGGCATCTTTTTCCCAAACGTCTTTTCCTTTGCCATATGTAATGCCAACTGTTAATCCGCCAGTATCTTTTGCACCGCGACATGCCGCCGTTGACAGAGAATCGCTATCTTTTTCGGCTCCAAAAAACAAGATCCCGTCTTCTTCGGCTATTAACCTGCCGACTTCGTATGCCGCTCTTTCAACTTCCTTGCTATATTTTAAGTCGGCTGCCGAACCCATTACACCGATTTGAAATTTTCTTGCCATATTTTCTTATCTCATTTACTTTATTAACTTATTATCGTTATCGTGACGTTCTTGAAGGCGCCGCTCTATATCGGTAATTTTAACATCTTTGGCAACCAACAAAACTAGGAGGTGATAAACCAAATCGGCAACCTCGCCAATAAATTTATCGTTTTCATTATTCTTTGCAGCGATCACAACCTCAACTGATTCTTCGCCAACTTTTTGGATAATCCTATCTAAGCCTCTGTCGAATAATTGTCTTGTGTAGGACGTGCTTTCATCGCTATTGCGTCTGCTCTCTATGATTTCGTATAATTCTCTAATTGTCATACATCCTCCTTATGCTATGATTTTTTCAATCGGCGACACGAGAATCCCGCGCGCGCCAAGATTTTTCAATTTGTTAGCTACCTTCCAAAACTCATCTTCATTCATGACGGCATGTACAGCCAGCCAACCAGGCTTTGTTAATTCCACTACAGTTGGAGCGTCAAGTCCAGGGGCGATATTTTTAATTTTATCGATGTTCTCTCTGGGTGCGTTCATCATAATATATTTCAAATTCTTTGCAGCAAGTGCCGACTCAAGACGAACTAGCATCTGAGCAATTAGATCTTCCTTATCTTTTGAAAGCGTCTTTTCGTTTCTAATAAGAACGGCTTCGGTTTCTAGAATTGTTTCTATAGGGCGTAGGTCATTTAATAAAAGAGTGCTACCGCTAGCCATTATGTCAACAATCGCATCTGCCACTCCAAGCGCAGGTGCAATTTCAACCGATCCAGCAATCACAGTAGTTTCAATGTCAATACCGCGTTTCACAAAATATTTTCTAGTCGTGTTTGGGAAAGTCGTAGCAATTATTTTTCCTTGCAAATCTTTAATCGTAGTAATATTTGATTCTTTAGGAACAGCGGCAACAAGCTTACAATAGCCAAATCCCGGACGCAGAACTTCACGCGTAGCAGTAACTCCAGTTTCACGTAAAACGTTTTGGCCAACAATGCCAATATCTACAACACCGCGCTCTATATAGCCAGGTATATCATCGTCGCGGCAAAACAAGATTTCAACTGGATAATTGCGGCATGCGGCAAAAAGTCTACGGCCATACACCTCGAACTCAAGACCCATCATCCGCAGCGTTCTCAGAGAATCTTCGGTAAGTCGCCCATCTTTTTGGATAGCAATTTTTAAGTTTTCTTTGTTTAATTTCTTATCCACGATAAAACCTCCTCAGGCACAATAAATTTATATTATTTACCCAAGGAACGAGAGATCAAAAAAGAGACCTCCCGCGGTCCCATCCTTGTTCTATAGTTCATTACTGAATTATAGCGCTCATTACCGGCTCTACGATGGATCGCGATTTCGGTTGTGTGACTTTACGGCTTCACTCCCGTGGTGTATTTTGACACCCAGCTCGTTCCGGCGTGACTGGAACTCGGACGCTTTATAGTACATTATGAATGGTAGCAGAGTGGCTAAAATAAATCAATAATCTGTCTCGGCCGATCCTATTGTGCAGTGAGTTCAATAGACACTTAAGCGAAGATGTCAGCTTACGCTCAAATCTTTCTTCTAGTTATGCCACGGGGCGCTAGACCAGGCTTAAGTAGACAAATTACTTTGGTAAGGTATAATTGTAATTAACTAATTATCGCGTTGGCAGCTTGACTAACCACAGAATTACCAAGTACTGTTGTCTGAATATCGAGCGCAAGCCAATTCAAAACATAGGAGGACAGTATCCAAGATTAACCGAAATGGGTAACGCAATAAAATCACGAATCCTTCTAGTAGAAGACGAACCCGCCCTGCGGACTGGCACCGAACAATTCCTCCGCCAGCGTAGTTTTACGGTGGTGACGGCGACCAGTGGTGAGGAAGCGCTGCAGAGGTTTGCTGGGGCGGATGTGATTATCCTCGACATTATGCTGCCGGGGATGAGCGGCATCGAGACACTGCACCAAATTCGTCAGACCAGCGATGTGCCGGTGTTGATGCTGACGGCATTGCATGATGAGCCGACGCAAGTTGCGAGTTTTGACGAGCTGGCGGATGATTATATGAGTAAGCCGTTTTCGCTGGTTATTTTAGAAAAGCGAATCAGAGCGCTACTTCGCCGCCAACAGTCTGTCAAAAAAACCTTGTGGCAGCGCGGCCTGGTCTCGGTGGATTTTGCTGCCTATCAGGGATTTTATGATAATGCTGACGCGCATCTCAAGCCTAAGGAAGTGCAGCTGCTCAAACTGCTGGTCGACAATCCAAACATGGTCTGGAGCCGGCAGGCTATCATTGACAAGTTGTGGCGCGATGATGAGGTGCCGTTTGACCGAGTGATTGACGTTTACATCAAAAACTTACGCAAAAAATTGCACCTAGACTGCATTGTCACGGTGAAGGGAGTGGGTTATCGCTATGAAGAATCTTAAGTTATTCCCCAAGACGTTTTTGGTGTCAATTGGCTTGTTCGCGGCGTTGATCATCCTGGTGCATGCGCTGGTCTACACCTTGATGCCGCAATTTTATTTGCAGCAAAAAGAGCGTGAGGCGGCGGATAACCTGATAACGCTAACCACTGAGCTACGCGGCAAATCGGCCGAGGAAATGCGCCGGATCAGCCAAGAGTTCGCTCAGATGAAAAATGTGAACATCACGCTGACAATCGACGGGCACGACCAGTATTTTCAAGGTTTTCAGTCGATCAATATTGTGACAGATAGCGGCAAATCGGTCGACACGAGCGTAGTGAAAATTGCTGACGGGCAAACGGTCGATCCGCGCTCGGTGATTTTGCAGCAGGGGAGTGTGGCGGATAAACAGGGGCGAGCGATTGCCGTCAAGCTACTGGCCGATGTGGTACCCGTCACTCAGGCCAAACTCGCTACGCTGCAGGTATTGCCATATACCATGATCGGCTCGCTATTGGTGGCGTTGATATTTTCCTACATCTATAGTCGTTTTGTGACGCGGCCGATTCGCCAGATGGCGGCGGTGACGACGACCATGCAGCAGCTGGAAAAGGGTGCGCATTATCCAGTGAATAGCCGTGATGAAATCGGCGTGCTGGGGCGAAATATTAATGAGCTCTATCAAAATCTGTGGCAAACGATTCGCTCGCTGGAGCATGAAAATAAGCGGATCACGCAGCTGGAGAAAGAAAAAATCGCATTCCTCCGCGCGGCCTCGCACGAGCTAAAAACGCCGCTGGCAGCCCTCCGAATCATGCTTGAAAACACGCAGCTCAACATCGGCGAGTACAAAAATCGCGATCAGTACCTGGCGGAATCGGTGGCGCAGGTTGATCGCTTGGCGGCGATGGTGAATGACGTTTTGCGCTCTGGCAGTATCGCCGAGCAGGCTTTGCACCAGGAGAAACGGCTGAGGATCGATAAGCTGGCCGCTGAGGTGGTTGACGATTATATGTTGCTAGCAAAAACGCGCAGCATGACTTTCACGGTTGACGCGCGTCCGACGACCATTCGCGCTAACCGAGACATGATACGCCACGTCATCTCAAACCTGGTGTCAAACGCGGTGCGCCACGGCGATGCGGGGAGTGAGATAAAACTTACTTGCAACCAGCATGAGCTAGCCATCGAAAACGCCTGCCAGCCGCTCACCAAGCAACAACTCCAGCACGTTTTCGATCCGTTTTATAGGAGCAATTCCGCCACGAAACAGCACGCCGACAGCAGCGGTATCGGCCTCTACACTGTGAAAATGCTACTTGACGCCAAAGGTTTGGATTATGACTTCACACCGCACGGGCGGGGCATGCGGTTTGTGGTGAGGCTATAATTTTAGATGTTTATCGTAACTTATAATCTCCACGCCCTGCCGCATCAAAAATTCACGCACCTCATCATCCAACTGGCAGTTCACAAAACGTGATCGCGCTGCTAACTCGCCGCTACCATAAACAAATTGCGTTTCCTCGTCGTATTTTATGCCGCGAAAGTCGCAATCCTTGACTTCAATAATAGCTTTCACGCCGCAAAAATCCACATTCCGAACCGACGAATCGGTAAAATAAATCGGCTGTCCGTAAATATGCTTTGTACCGTTCAGATTACAGTTCTCAAACATAAAAAATCCCATGACAAACTGATCAAAATCAACATCAGAAAAATCCTCATCAACAAACTGAACAATCTCGCCGTCTGGGATGACGGGGTAACGCTCACGCTGGTAAGCTGGCAGGTCGTTAGCGCGAATGGCGGCGGCGATACGGTGGGTAATAGTGTTCATAAATAAAGAATAAATTAGTTTGCCGTGCTACGCAACAACCCTAATGATTAAAAGGCTATCTATGTCTGATGTCAGCTCAAATAGAGTATCGTATCTATAAAATATAACAGAGTAGAAGAGATATTTTTTACGTCTTGATTATACCTGGGGAACTAGAGCTTATCTGTACCTTTTGCTAAAATAACAGTAATGGAGAGCACGCCGAATATAATCATATCTTGAAAAGAAAGGAGTTCAAATGAAAAACCTTGAAGAAGATATAATGAAATATTGGAATGCTTGCAATACTCCCGAAGAGGCACTTGAGATAGTTAACTATATTGTCTCTCATCCGTCCGTGAAGTGGGAACCTCTCGTTTATACTATCTGGGGAGGAAAATAAGCAAATACTTGCAGACCATTATGATGAAATTGTAAGCAGTTGGGCTACTGGTTCCGCTGACGAAGACGGCCTGGTTTATGTACCGGAGGAGTGAGAGTATGTCATAGGGTTATTTTATGTGATTTGCGGTGGGACGGTGTGCAGAGAGAAGTAGGGCAAAAATCTAGAAATCATCAATAAGCTTGTGTATCGGTAGCACCAAGATCTCTTCTGAACTTGTTCCTCTATTTATCTCAGTTAGCGCATCGCTAATATAATCATTTAATTCAATCAAACTAAGATTCTCAACTTCAAACTCAGAACAAAACAAATCAAACGTAACCTCTCGCAACAGTCTCAGACCTTCAGCTTCTTTTTTCTTTACTAGAAAATCGGTTAGAGCTAATAATTTATCTCTCATAGCGTATACCCCTCTATTAAATAAAATTATATCAGGATAAGTGAGCAGTTTTATGTCTTGTTCAGGACGATGTGTGGTCAGTCGCTGTGCTTGCCATAGTCCCCGAAGGACTCGCCGTGCGGACCGTAGTGGTCGTGTCCCTTCTCGTCGGCGTCCGCGTCGCGGTGGTAGAACTCACTACCGCTGACGTGACCATCGGCGATCAGGGTGCGACCGGTACGGCCTCCCTGTCCGAAGGAGACCGTCACCGGTCTCCCGTCTCCCGTGGCACCGTAGACCGGCGGCGTCCAGCTGTTGTCGCCCCCGGTCTCTCCGTTGCCGAAGTCAGGGCTAGTCTGCGGGTTGACCATGATAACTCCTTCTGGAGTCGGGCGGAGAAATCCATTCTCCGCGAAGTGGAGCGTCTCAAGCCTGGTGGCTCCAGGCGAGACGCTGGCCTCTGCTGGTTGCAAAAGCTGATATATATCAATAATAGAACCCGCTGTCAAGCAATTTTACGAAAATTGCAGCAAAATGTATTATTAGTCCATGGAATTAATCTACGCGACGACTAATAAACACAAATTTGCTGGAGCTAAGCAGGCGCTGGCAGGAACGGACATCAACTTGATCGCGCCAGACGAAACCTTGCCTGACGTGCCAGAAATCCAGTCCGACGATCAACAAGCTGTCTCTGTCGATAAAGCGCTAAAATATTACGATCTACTTAAGCGTCCGCTGGTGGTGATGGACTCAGGTCTGTTCATCGACGAACTGAACGGCTTTCCTGGTGTTTATACCAAATACGCGCTCGACACTATCGGTATTGACAGGATGATTCAGCTGCTCGGCGGCGCCGCTCGGGCGTACACGCAGCGCACGATTACTTACTTTGACGGCAACGAACCGCAAACCTTTACCTTAAAACTGCACGGCACGTTATTAAAAGAACCGCGCGGCAACAACGGCCGCAATTACGACAAATATTTCTTGCCAGACGATAAAAATAAAACGCTCGCTGAAATGACTGATGAAGAAAAGGCAGAATTGACTGCAGAAGCTTGGAGAAAGTTGGCGGCGTGGCTGTCTGTGCTAAAATTAAACCATGAATGAATTCATTTTAGTGGCAATAAAATTGTTGATTGGCTTTTTCGCGCTGACGATAATCATCAACGTTTCCGGAAAAGGTAACTTGTCGCCATCATCTGCCAGCGATCAAGTGCAGAACTATGTGCTGGGCGGTATCATCGGAGGCGTCATTTATAACAATAGCATTCAGATTTTGGATTATATCGGCATTTTGTGTATATGGTGCGTGCTGGTGCTGACATCGAAATGGATAAAACAGTATAACGTGAGAGCAAAGCAGCTGATAGACGGCAAGGCGTTGATAATCATTGATAATGGAAAAATCAACATTGAAAATTGCAAGAAAGTTGGTCTGAGCGCTCATGATGTATCGTTCAAGCTGCGAACCCATCATATTTATTCAACGAGAAAAGTGAAAAGAGCCGTGGTGGAACAAGACGGCGAATTGATTATCACTCATGAAGGGGAGGAAAATCCGAAATTCCCATTGATAACAGACGGGCAGCTGCAGACTGATATTTTGCATGTAATTGGCAAGGACGAGAAATGGCTGCTGAAAGAGATGAAAAAGCAGGGGTTGAAGGCGTATAGCGATGTATTTTTGGGAGAGTATGAGGATAGGAAGTTAAACTTGACGGCTTATTAGTAAGAATATTTACACTACAATTACTGAGTGGGATTAGCCGCGACACAGCAGACACGCACCCATCCCGCCTATTCATGCTACAATTGAATTATGAAGATTGTTGATACCATAACCCTCACCGAGCTTCGTCCGATGGCCGAGAGAATGTACGGGACGATGGTCAAGGCGGATGTCGATGTTGCTAAGAAGCTCGTGGTGATCGACATGGATATGCATGCTGATGGCGAGGCGTATTTGTTAGAGCACGGATCGCAGCAAGCCGATCTATGGGGGATTAACCTACATCCGGACAAGTTTGGTACAGATGAATTTATCGAGTTTGATAGCATGATAAACATTCGTCCGCGACAAAACAATCCGTCGCGTGATGTGCTTGACCCAGTAGTGCGACAGCAAATTATTGATATTATCGCCGGAGTCGTCCGTGAGTGAACATGTCTTT
The DNA here is from genome assembly GCA_963456685.1 of uncultured Candidatus Saccharibacteria bacterium. Classification (GTDB taxonomy): domain Bacteria; phylum Patescibacteriota; class Saccharimonadia; order Saccharimonadales; family Saccharimonadaceae; genus Saccharimonas. The sequence goes on from CAUOPB010000002.1 coordinate 81,367, forward strand.
GATCGAGAGAAGTGGCAGAGTTTAACAATATTTGAGCAAATGGGCAACATCGGCTCAGAGGTCGGGCGAGCGTTTGCCGCCCGGCGCCGTGGCGATACAGCTGCGATGACTAGCGCCTGGCGGCGCGGCTTGGACTTGTTAGACGCCACCGCCGAGCAGCTTGCCCGCCAAAAATCGCCAAAACTCCGCGAAGTCCTGCGCGCCCGCGAACTATTCGCCGGCATGGAAGACGAATCGTTGGAGGATTACTTTATGTGGTTTGCGGTGGCGGCGCGGAGGGATAGATAATAAAACGTATGAAAATCATCACCAAAAAATCCTACCCTGATTTATTCGAAAAAGTCCTAGCGGGCGAGAAGACATTTGATATGAGGGTAGCTGATTTTGATGTCCAACCCGGTGATATCCTGGAGCAGATTGAGGTAAATTATAACGGGACACCAACCGGACGCACAGTTCGTCACGTAGTCGGCGAAGTTTTACGCACGAAAGAAGTTGATTTTTGGAAACAAGAAGACATTGATCAATACGGCTATCAGGTGATGTCGCTTGTCGAGCGGGTTGATTGATGCAATTTTAGAAAGTTACTGCAATAAGGACCAAAGATGACCAAATCCATCATCTGTAAAGACGTCTTCGGTAATCAATACACCGTTCCCGTTGACGAACTAAATATTCGCGTCGGTGTGTACGCGGTGATTATTGAGGATAATAAGATTCTTTTGACTAGGCAATGGGACGGTTATAGCTTGATTGGCGGCGGTGTCGAGAAAGGTGAAACGGTTGAGGAATCAATTGTCCGCGAAGTCAAGGAAGAGACTGGACTAACCATCATGCCAGATAAAATCATTCACCAGGCAACTACTTTTTTTAAGCGCAACGCCGAGGCGCAAGCTAACCAGTCAATCCAGCTGTACTTCACCCACAGCCAGCTGCATGGGCAAATTAATAATGACAACATAACCGACAGCGAGAAGACCTACACCAACGGCACGCCGGAGTGGGTTGATCTGGATAAGATTGACGACATAAACTTCCGGCATAGCGTGAGTTTGAGGACGATTTTAGGGGCGTATCGGGAGTCTACTAATGGCAAATAAAGTATTGCGTAAGATACGTCTAGGACGAATGAAAGCTTCTTACTTCTTTTTTCATATAAATCACTCTTCACTCTGCCCAGTCTGGTTTGTATGCTGCTTCTGCTAAATAACAACAACGTCCATGAGGATCTCGTATGTCGTAACCTGCCTCCATATCATCATGCTGGCGAATTTCTATAAACTTATCATTTCTATATGGGGCGACAATACGCGTAAACTCAAACTCGTATCTGCCTGTTATTTCCTTTAATTCGTAGCTTTGGTCAAGAGGGTCAGAATAGTCTGTGGCAACAAGGATGAATGAACGTAGTGAATCGTGACCTGCGCTTTGGAATAAATAGAATTGGGTGTCCGGATACAATATGAAAAGCGTTGCAAATGATCGTATATATTCTGCGTCTTTGAGAACGGGGAAAGCCTCGATTATAAACTTTGGCAAGGATAATTTGATGTTATTTTTCATAGTATTAAATTATAACTTGAATTTAGGAAATGTGGACAGTTCTATGACTTGTCCAGGTCAATGACTCCAGAGTTTAAGCTCTGTCATCGCAGGTCGTTGCCTCCAGTGATATCCCACGAGTTGTCGACGATCGTCTGACCACCTTCGTCCTCGGGAAGTCTCCAGAAAACAACGCTCTCTCCAGTGGGACCGCCTGTCGCTTTAACATGACCATGTCCGTCACCGGGAACATTGCCATTTCTGCCACCGTAGATCACGTTAGTCGTGCCAGGAGAGCGGTACACTGTTGCACTTCTGCCGTCAAATCGCCCAGGCTCTCCAGTAGGGCTGTTAGATCGCCCCTGGCAGGACGGGCACTGAGACTTACGGTGAATCACAACCGTACTGTGAGACAGAATCTGATACCTCAAGTCTGAGTCGAAATTACACTCATACACCTGGGATCCAGTGGGAGCCTCACTTGGTGTTGTGACATAGTGCTGTCCGTTGGACAATCGCCTGAGAATACAGTCGTCGCCACACCTGATATCTCCCTCGCTCATGATAACTCCTTCTGGAGCCGGGCAGAGAATCGCAATTCTCCGCGAAGTGGGACGTCTCAAGCCCGATTGACTCGGGCGAAACGCCAGCCTCTGTGATTGCAGAAGCTGATATATATCAATAATAAGAACTGAAGTCAAGCAATCTTACAAAAATCGCAACAAACCTATGATAATTTCCCATCTGCCCATGTTAAAATAAAACCATAACCAACATCCGCGCGCTGCCATCAGCAAGGGGATGTTTGTAATCCGAAAGGAGGTGGTCCGATGACATAGCTTGCGATAAGCTAGTGTGCCAGCGCGGTGTTTTAGCCGCCTCCAAGTACTAATCTACGGATTATTGCCTGCTGTTTTAAGAGGCGGCTTTCGCCAGATTAAAACCAACATGGTACTTTTCGAAAAGTACCGTAGTAGTTTAGAAAAAGTACCGTGGTAGTCTCAAAGCTCTACTACAATGTGTTGATTAATCAACGGATTTTCACGTTACACTCAAATCCAAAGGCGTCGCCGAAGAAAAAGACGTCAATCCTAGTATCATTGAAGAGGCTAAAATCCGCTTCGTCGCAGGCAGTGTCCTCAAAAAAGAACTGAAAAACGCCAAATTCGAAAAGGACGCCGATCCAAAGAAAGACACCCCAGCGCCGAAGCCAGGGGCGTAAATAATCATAAAACGCCAGGTCGCTCCGTATTCTGTCGGGGCGGCTTAACTATTCTATTTCTTCCAATCAGGGCGGTTGGCGTGCAGCTTCTTGATGACGCCTTCTGTCAAGTCTTGCTCGTCGAAGCCTGCATAGGCCAGGGTTGTTAGCAATTGGATTTGCGTATCGACGATTTCAGACAGTAGTGCTTCTGGATTGACTTTTTGTTCTTTCCATTGGCGGCGCGGCAGTTCTCGGACAACTTCCCAAGCTTCCTCTTGGGTGTGATAAGCGAATGCCAGGCAGGCTTTCCAGTTTCTCTCGAGAGGTTCCATGTAGCCCTTATCGACTCGGGACTGTTGCGCTTTTAACACTTCCGAAAATAGAGACACACTTTGTTCTGCGCCTATTCTATGCCACAATATCGCGCGCATGATACTCACGTATTGTAGGCGCTTTTTGAGTACAGCGCTCTCACGTTCTGTTGTTAAGTTCTCGCTAAATAATCCAGACAGATTGTCGGTTACCAAGTGAAGGTAGCTAAATACTAAGCCAAAGTCATTTGCAGCTTTTGCCGCCCATCCTATTTCAGGATCTACGAAGCGGTATTTATCCTTAGACTCGTTATACCATTTTGCAGTTTCGTCAAGTACAGATGGCAGCGTATAATGCGCACCCTCTACAGTAAGCGGGGATTTCTTGAAAAGATTATTCCAAGTTATAAGCGAACCGTCTACGTATGATGAGTCGCCTGTCGCGATAGTCGCGTTAGGAATATCGGATGATGAAAGCGAACCAAGTTTACCCGCATAAATAATCGTGGAGCAGTATTTTGCTAGCATTTCGACGACAGAATAAATGATATTTCCCCAGTAGCTAAACGCTACTCCGACAAAAACAACTTTTTGCCCGTTAATCATTTCTAGCTTCCACTTGATGTCATCATTGCCTTGCCATTCTCCAGCACCTGGGACAAGTGCTTCGACATATCCCAGCAATGCAACATCGCAGTTTGGTATATCAACTGGAAAAATATTTCTCAAAGCTCTGGTAGTTTGCGCTTGAGTTGGCGTCTTTGAGGTAACTTTGTATCCGCACCTTTCATAAATCTTTTTATAGTGGCGTACGTAATCTTTTCCAGGAAACACATAGAGATATCCGGTGTCATCGATAATTTCGGCAGTTGGTCTTTTGTAATTAAACAGCTTATCGTTTCTCTCGGTATCAGAAATAGTTTTAGCCCTATCATAGGCAGGGACGATACAGATTTTTTCTATGTTAGTATCTCTAAACAGGCTATGTATTTTACTCTTGCAATATGTTAGAGTGTCTTTTTCTGTCATGGTATGCTATAGTTGATTCTTCATAATGATAAAATTGTAATATGGCAAGTATAGATAATCAACTCGTAGAACGGCTAGACGAAATATTGCGCGAGTACGAACCCTCAGAGAAAATATGAGCAGAACTTAGCAAAAGGACTATAATTATGTTCTCTGGGCCTTTCGCTGTCGGAAAAACAACTCTCATGCAAAGTGTAGAGAAAGCCAGCGATGATTATTCAAGGATCAGAGGCTTTACGACGCGACCTTGCCGGAGCTCTTCCGAGGAAGAAAACTATCGGTTCGTACCGCATAATGAAGAAAACCTCCAAGCGATTATACGAAAAGCGGTCAATAGAGAACTGGTTCAAGGCATGGTGCATCCGACAACTCGGTTTGTATACGGTTCTGAATTAGCTGATTATGGAAATGGTACTACAGTTTTGCTAGATGCTGTCCCTAAGGCTGTTGAGGCAATCGAGCAGCTTCCTTTTAGAAATTCTCGCATTATAGAAGTTGTTGCCTCGCCAGATGTATGGCATTCTCGGGTAACTACTCGCGGCGATCAGCACGACGAATCAGACATGCAGGCAAGAATTAAAGAGGCAAGACACAATCTAAAGTGGGCGCTAGGCAGGGGTGATGTAGTTTGGATTGACAATAGTGGAGATATAGAAGAAGCAACCAGCTGTACTCTCGACGTTATTCGCGGGCTTGCCGTGCCTTCTGACAGAGCAAGGCTTATAGGAAAAGAATTGCTTCATCAAATTAGCATGATGCAGATGGAGTAGGCTTCTTGTAGTCTGGGGTGTATAATAAAATACTATAAACTTACTAATCAATAAACAAAGAAAGACGACATGAAAATTACTCCGCTAGATATAGTATCAATGATTGCAATAGCCAGCATCGTCATCTCTGCTTATGCTGCCGCAAGAGTCAGCAAAGGGCAAAAGGCTAAGCAGGGGAAAGACACTAAAACTGACAAGACAGAACCAAGCAGCCCCGCAGCAAGCACCAACGAGCTTCGCGCCGAGCTGGACGACCTAAAGAAACGAGTCGCGGCGCTGGAGAAGAAGTAAGTAGATAATCTAAATATGTCATTATATATCAAGACATTTTGCCCTAAAGTATAATGAGTTATATCTTGCTGAGAGTTTAGTTAATGCTTTTTAGCGCAGGAATATAGGAATAACCTGTATCTTTTGCGTAGTAGAGTAGATAGCATATATAGTCCCTACAAAAGAAATATTATACGTTGTTTATATAATACTCTAAAATTCTAACATCTCTTAGTACCATAAAACGTGTTCGATAAACCGAGTCATAGTCAGATGATTCAAGTTTTTCTAGCGACTCTCTCATCTTTTTTAGTGCTTGTAATTTTGGTAGCCAAATATATTCAGTGCCTTCAGCTTTTTCTTTTTCAGTTAGGTTATTTGACTCCAGCTCGTCAACCTTTCTTGCTTCATAAACGAACGACAGTTGTTTGAAATTTTCCTGTGATTTATATTCAATAGCCGTTCCTAGCTCTTTGGTTATGTCGACAACACACCCCAGCTCTTCTTCACATTCACGCCTAAACGCATCTTGAGCTTTCTCGCCGCTATCAAGGCCGCCACCAGGTAATTTGTATTCATTCTTAGCTTTTTTATATATGACGGCTATTTCGCCTTTATCATTCAGAACAATTCCTCTAGACCCCAGCCGTATCGTAGTTTTCTCTTTATGATAAACAGGAGAGATATTAAAATCCTCATCGGTTACCTTAACAATTTCCTTCAGGGCATCAGACTCTTCTATGTTAAAATTGGAGCTCATCTTTCTTCCTTCATGTATAATTGATTTATAGATCATCTCTGTTATCATTATACTTTGTTTATGTAATAATAAGTCGGAGTCGTTTGAAATATTTTCAATAAAGTCGGTGAGACATTTTTCTCTTGCTTTTTCATTATATCCAATAAAGCTATTGTCTTGTACATTATATAGATCTGCAATAGATACTTTTTCAAATGGTTTTCCGCCAATTAAGTCTGTATTGCGAAATATGTAAATATCAAAATGTTCAATATCGCCAGGCTCATGTCCACCATGAGCTTTTCTTTCTTTTGCCTCGTAAGCTTGGTAGCTATGTACCTGAATATTTAACAAAGGTCCGACATAAACATTCAGACGTTCGTGTCTTATTCTACCGTTAGATTTGTATGTATCTTCTGGTAGTTCTATCCAAGATCTCCTACTAACACCAGACTGCATTAAATTTAGAGAACAGTTCGTTATTAAATTCTTGTTGTTATAGAAATTTATAATACTATGTATATCTAACTCTCCATAAGACTCATACTGCTTCCTATTAAGTAGTAACTTAGAGAATTTATTGGTTTCCAATATTTTTTGATAATCTTGATTATTAAAATTATAAACAAAATCCAATGGACGATAACTTTCTGAATATACGCTACACCTGTTGATCTTCTTGTCGTCTTTAAGAGTAGCATTGACCTCTACTATCCATGTTAATAAGTCAATGAAGTGATAACCGCTATGAAAAAGCTTGCCGTAACCATATTTGTAAGGATGATTCTCGCGATATATGAATTCGTCTGGCATATTCCACATGCCATCACTATGAAATATATCTATGTAGCTAATTGGAATATTATACTTTCGAACTACTTCCGATAGCAACGATTTTACATAAGTATAGCCCTTATGAAATCTTCGCTGGCATTGAATACTAAAGATTAATTTATCGTTATAGGCTTTTTGCATTTTATACTTTGCACATAATAAGTCGTATTCTGACTTTATCTTACTTGCCTGAACTGGGTTATTTATCACATTTATTGGAGCTGTAATTGGCTTGTCCATTAAAATATTTACGTTGTTTTTTAGTAAAAACATTGCATATGCAAAGTGAGCTTTCGGCTCAGTCGAAATTATAGCATGAGTAATACCCATTTCTTTAATGTGCTTTGCAAGCACAGACTCCGTTTCTTTTGAGAGTCTCAAGTCATCTCTATGACGGTCATCTACAAAAAACACATACAGTCTTATCTAAATTATATTTACCGAGATATTTGCGTATTACATTTTCTTGCGAGACAAGATCTACTATCAGCGCTGGCTCTATATTATGCTTTAGTAGAAAACGTAAGTATATTCTCTTGGCATGAGGGCCAAGTCCTATTAATGCTAAATTCATATTTTATAATTGTACCAAAAATCTATTACAAATAATTCATCCATTTCACATTCCCTTCACATCACCCTGCTACACTGACATAGAACCAAGAAAGGAGATCTATGTCATTTATACAACGTGCCTGGTTGTATAT
>CAUOPB010000003.1:0-52314 GCA_963456685.1 uncultured Candidatus Saccharibacteria bacterium
AACTCACTCTCGACGCACTTTTAGTGATTGATGGTGATAAAACAAAAGTTGGCACGCCGACCGTGAAAGGCGCGGTGGTAAAAGCGAAAGTCGTTGAGGCGGAAGCCAAAGGCGACAAGATCCGCGTCATTCGCTACAAAGCTAAAAAACGCGTTCACAAAGAAAACGGCCATCGTCAAAAATATAGTCGTATCGAGATTACGTCGATTAAATAGTAGACACAAACTTAATAAATTGCCCTGTTCTCTGAAGCGGGGCAATTTCATATTTACTAGATGTTTGTGGTATAATTAAACGTAAGCAGAGAGGGCAGATAAACAGTGGCATCTATCATAACGGTTACCAATCAAAAAGGCGGCGTTGGCAAGACAACAACGTCAATCAATCTGGCTTACTATCTGGCAAAGATGGGCAAGCGGACTCTATTGATTGATTTCGATCCACAGGGCAATGCAACTAGCGGCTTAGGTATTGATAAGCAGAGCTTAGAAGTAACTATTGCCGATGCTATTCTCGGCCGTAAAAAATTAGTAGAAGTAACGGTCCCAACCGAGTTTGATAACCTATCGTTGGTGCCTGCTGTGCCAACCCTAGCTAATACCGAAGTAGAGCTGGCTCAGACTGATTATCGTTTTAGCCGCCTGAAATATGCTATCAAGGCTTGCACCATAGAGTACGATTACATTATCATTGATTGTCCGCCGAGTTTGAGCTTATTGACAGTTAATGCATTAATTGCCGCTCAGTATGTTTTGCTGCCAGTACAAGCAGAATTCTATGCATTAGAGGGCTTGGGCCAGTTACTGGAAACGATGAAACTAGTGCGCAAAAATCTCAATCCAACGCTTGATTTGGTAGGTGTGTTGCCGACAATGGTTGATAACCGCACGTCGCTGTCGACGCAAGTGTTAGACGAGATTTCTAAGCATTTTCCAGCTAAAGTGTTCAAAACGAAGATTCCGCGCAATGTCCGCTTGGCCGAGGCACCGAGCCACGGCTTGCCAATTGGCGCGTATGATAGGTTTAGTAAAGGCGCTCGCGCTTATAAAGCACTAGCCAAGGAGGTGATTGAGCGTGCCGGCTAAAAAGGGTCTAGGGCGAGGCTTTGACTCGCTTATTCCGACAGAGCTGCTAGACGAATCGTTCGATCCGACAGCCGAGCAAGACGAACGCGTTAGCGATTTGCGCTATATTAAATTAGCGTCAATTATGCCCGATCCAGATCAGCCGCGCCGTGAATTTGACGACGATGCCTTGGTTGAACTGGGTAAATCGATCAAGGAACATGGCGTGTTGCAGCCAATAGTAGTGCGGCCGCATGGTGATGGCTATATGATTGTAGCTGGCGAACGCCGTTTCCGGGCTTCTAAATTAGCGAAGCTTGATCGAATTCCAGCGCTGGTGCGGACGCTATCGGGTCAGCACCGGTTAGAGCTGTCGTTGATCGAGAATATCCAGCGCCGCAACCTTAATCCGCTAGAAACAGCGACGGCGTATTTAAAGCTGCGCGATCAATTTAATCTGACTTTAGATGATATTGGCAAGCGTGTTGGTAAGACATCGGCGGCAATTGCTAACACAATGCGCCTGTTGCGCTTGCCGGGGGCGGTGCGCGATATAGTAGCGCGCGGCGAATTAAGCGAAGGCCAGGCGCGGTCGCTGACGAGCTTGCCAGAAGAAGAAATTTTGCGGGTTGTCCCGATAATTATAAAAGAACAATGGAGCGCGCGGACGATTGAGCGCTATGTCTCGAATTATAAAAAGTTGCATGGTACAGCATCGACTAAAGGTAGAAAAGCCGTCCGCAGCTCGAGATTTATCCGCGAAGAGGAATCTTTTGCCAAGCGCTTCGGAACGCCAGTTACTGTCAAGGAGACTCGGAAAGGCGCTGGACGGATTATTATTTCATTCAAAGATCAAGCAGATTTCGAACGAATTGCTAAGCTGTTAGGTGAATAACAGCCGAATTGCACTAATCCAACGTTGTAAAAATTACAAATTGAATTTTTAGGCTGCTAGCTTGTAATCTTAATTTTAAACTCAAAACGAGTCTATATTGCCTAACGGAAAAATCCGCAAAGCTACTGGTCCGACAATATCATAAGTTGGGATGAAACCCAGTCCGCTACGCGAGTCGAATGAGTTGTCGCCGACTCGATTATCGCCCGCTACAAAAATAGAGCCTTCTGGTACTGTCCATTCGCCGCTGTGGCTAGTTGGCGATTTTGGACCGACGTTGTTTTTGCGCGTGCTGTCGTCTGGATGAAAGCCTTCGGGATATTTATTATTGTAAACTGTTAGCACGCCGTCCTTGACAACGACGCGTTCGCCAGGGAAGGCAATTACGCGTTTGATGATATAGCGATCGGGTGCTCCAGGCCTATAGACGGGATTAACAAAAACAACAATCTTTCCACGTTCTGGCAAATACGGTTTATTTTGTATCTGCGCCATAGTTACAGGTATTCGGTTAATAATTAACCGGTCGCCGTCGGCGAGAGTATTATCCATGCTGTGTCCAGAGACGGAAAAACTGCGAAAAACGTAAGCATTTAATAGCAAAGTGCCAATTAGCACTGCAATAACAAATCCGCTAAAACTTAGAAAATCTCGAAGACGCGGATGGCGGGTGAGATAGCTGGCTTCCATTACACGTATTATACGCTGTAAAAACCAACGAAACAATAAGCGCGATATTTATTTTTTAGCTAAAATCCTTTATAGTACATAGATATGGTGAAGCGAGCGATAGACGGTTTTGTACCGCGAAATACTCCTGCGCGCAGAGCGCCTGTTGATAGCCAGAAAAAACCAGCGGTTAATTTCGGCGATATGGGACATGCTGTGTCTGTACGGCGCCAGCAGCAATTGCCGCCGCGGCCGATTACTTCGGCGCCAAATAGAGGTGTTCGCAGCGATATTGACGAGTCTTTACGCGAGATTAGTAATAATCTTGATTTATCTCCATCCAAACATTCTGGCAAAGGCGCGCCAAAAAATGGCCAAAAAAAGCGCGATTGGAAAAAAATCGCCAAGCGTGCGGCAATCGCAATAACTGTTATTGTACTTGGTATTGGTATTTTCCTGGGTGTACGGGCTTTGATGGCAGGCAATGCTGTTTTTAAGGGCGATATATTCGGTTTCGTACAGAAGAAACCGCTCAAGCAAGATGCTCATGGCCGCAGCAATATTTTGATACTTGGCACCTCAGAAGACGACGCTGGTCACGAAGCGGGATATCTAACCGACTCGATGATGATCCTTAGCGTTGACCAGAACAAAAAGAATGCTTATATGATTAGCGTGCCTCGAGACTTATACGTCAAATATGGTAAGAGTTGCCAAGCGGGTTATTCTGGTAAGATTAACGCTTATTTTAACTGCGTCAACGATAATTGGTCGAGCGACAGCGCCGAGGAAGAGCGTCAGACGGCAACCAGAGCTTTTGTTGGCAATATATTTGGTATTGATGTGCAATATTCGGTTCACCTGAATTATAGTGTGATGCGTGATTTGGTGGGGGCGCTTGGCGGTATCAAGATTACCATCGACAGCCGCAATCCGAATGGTGTGATGGATAGTAATTTTGATTGGAAGTGTGGTACGACGTCTGCCGAGAAGTCTCAGCGTTGTCCGCGCGGCCACTATATTAGCTATCCGAACGGCGAGGTAGAATTAGATGCCGAGCACGCGCTGTATCTGGCGATGGCGCGCGGTGACCGAGCGCCAACGTACGGTTTCGAACAGTCTAATTTCGACCGCGAAAAAAACCAGCAAAAGATTATGGTTGCTATTCGCGACAAGGCCTTAAGTGCCGGCACGCTAGCAGATTTTACTAAAATTTCTGGTATTATCGACGCGATTGGCAAGAATTTACGAACTAATTTCGAAAAGAGCGAAGTACGTACGCTGGTCGAGCTGGTACACGACATCAAAAGCGATAACATTAAAAGCGTCAGCTTGATTGATGCCGAGCCTGCCATCTTGACAACTGGCACGTACGGCGGCGCTAGTTCGGTGGTGCCGACGGTCGGAACGTATGACTACAGCCAGCTGCGGGCTTTCGTTAAGAAAAACCTCTATGCGACAGATATCACTAAAGAAAATGCTAACGTCGTTGTACTTAATGCTACTGGAGTATCAGGCGTGGCGCAAAAACAAGCCGATAAATTAACTGAACTAGGTATGACGGTCAGTGTCGTCGGCAATGCGCCGCAAAATGGCTCATATTCCAGTAATAAGATATATAAGGTCTCAACGCGCGCCAAGACAGCTACGTCTGTAAAACTGCAGTCGCTTTACGGCGCTGCCCCAGAAGCGGTACAGAGCGTGCCAGGCGTCAAATATAATGCAGAGGTAGACTACGTTATTATCATAGCAGTCAAGCCGAATGCCGGCGAGTAGGCGGGTTATAGAAACAATACTAAGGTGGTATAATTAAGCGGTATGAGTTCAACAAAAAAGCATAAGTATAGCTCTAAGGCAAGCTCGCTGGCTTATGCATCGCTTAATATTTTGCTGGCGCTGGCAGTGTTTGGAACTATTTATGTAACTAATTCGCCAATTTTTGCTTTGCTGTTGGTGGCGCTTGGCAAATGGCGGATTTTGTCGGTAAGGCCGCGTTTTTGGGCGGCTAATGTTTTGTCTAATTTGGTGGATGTTATAGTTGGCGTTAGTTTTGCGCTGTTAATTTGGCTATCGGGCGGGTACATGATACTTCAGCTGGGGCTAACAGCGTTGCATATTGTCTGGCTGCTATTTATCAAGCAGCGCTCAAAATACACGTACGCGGTTATTCAGGCTGGTACTGCGCTGTTCTTGGGGCTAGTGACACTGTCGTTGACAGCTTATTCATGGGATTCGTTTTATTTCTTAGCAGTTGTTTGGGTGATTACTTATGCGTCCGCGCGGCATGTAGCTAGCCGCTACGAGGGAATCAGCACTAATCTTTACTCGATAGCAGCAGCAACAGTGTGCGCTGAACTCGGCTGGATTTCGTATTATTGGATGATTGCTTATACTATTCCGGGTTTGGCTGCTATCAAGGTATCGCAGTTCGCTATATTTGCAGTATTGATGGGTTTCGTGGCTGAGCGGACAGCGCGTAGCTATCATAAACACGGCGAAGTTCGCTTCGCTGATATTGCAATGCCGATATTATTAACGGCAATGACGATGGTTGTGGCGTATATCTTTGCGGTTTTGAGCGGCAGTGATGCTTTGTAGGGCGTTAAGCAGATTTTTAAGGATTCTTTAAGACTATATGCGCATAGTAAGTATAATGGATATGATCAAATTATCGAATAGAGGAGGTTTCTGATGAATAATAAGCAGGAAAATGCTACGCCGCGATCGTCAGACTCGCAGCCGCTGCCGCCTCGGGTTGTTGCGGTTACTAAACCTTGCCAGAAGAAGACGGTTTGGCTAGCGATCTCTATCGTGATTGCGGCGATTATTTTGGCGGCTGGCGGCATAACGTGTACGCTGCTAATGCGAGGAGGCCGCAATTCTCTGAATACTTTCGTTGACGGTAATCTGGCGGCTGATAGTAAGGAAGCTTCTGTTTCTGATATTATTGACAAAGTTTCGCCAAGCGTGGTGTCGATAGTCACCAATACTAAGTCGCAATCGCTATTTGGCGGTTCCCGCCAGGTGCAGGCGGCCGGTACGGGTATTATTCTCAGTAAAGACGGCCTCGTTCTTACTAATAAGCATGTTGTGGAAGGCGCGCAGTCGGTTACGATTGTAGCCTCGGACGGGTCGACTTACGACGCGGTATCGCTAGTTGGTACCGATCCGTTGAATGATTTGGCTTACTTAAAGATCAAAGACGTTAATAATTTAACACCAGCAGCACTAGGTGACTCGTCGACAGCCCGAGTCGGACAGAACGTTATTGCTATCGGTAATGCGCTAGGGCAGTATCAGAACACCGTCTCTAAAGGTATTATTTCTGGTAAAGGCCGGGCGGTCTCGGCGAGCGATAGCAGCGGTAACTCGCGGGAATCTCTGACTGATATGTTGCAAACTGATACGGCTATTAATTCTGGCAATTCTGGCGGGCCGTTAATTAACTACAGCGGGCAGGTTATCGGTATTAATACAGCGGTAGCTTCGAATGCTGAAGGAATTGGCTTTTCGATCCCGATTAACGCAGCAAAAGGTACAATCCAGCAAGTTTTGGCTGGCAAAGGCGTGCAGCGAGCGTATCTGGGCGTCAATTACACGGATATCACGCCGGAAATAGCCAAGCATTATAGTTTGCCATCAAAATATGGCGCGTACGTGACTGGCGGCCGCAGCGAGGACGTTGGCGTTACCGCTAACAGCCCGGCCGCTAAAGCTGGTATTCAAGACAAAGATATAATTACCAAGGTCGATGGTACTGAATTGGGCGCGCGAGGTAATTTATCAAGCGTTCTTGGGCAGTATCAGCCGGGCGATACTATTGATTTGACGGTGATGCGCAGCGGTAAAACGATGAATATCAAAGCGACGCTAGCGGCCTATCAAGAATAAGCAAATTATGCTTGCAGTACGACGATAAAGCCGCGTGTTAGTTTATGCTGCAGCTGGCGCGAACCAGCGTAGGCTATTATTGCGCCGTGCTGCCGCGGGTCGGCTTCTAAAAAGATTAGGGCGCTAGGACTTAAGTGTGCTGGTAGCTGGTCTATCAGCTGGTAGATTAGCGCCAATCCCTCGTCTTTGGCGAAGAGTGCTAATGCTGGTTCATGATTAGTCTCGGGCGAGCGCTGCCACGAACGGTCGACATATGGCAAATTAGCGATAATTATATCGAATTTGCCAGGTATGGCGCGCAACAAATTACTTTTTATCAGAGCTACGTCGGCTTGAAATTTTTCAGCATTTTGATGGGCAACGCGTAAAGCTGGCTGGCTAATATCAGATAAAATTACGTTAAGTTTCGGGATCTCTAATTTTGCGGTGATACCCAAGCAGCCGCTGCCAGTGCCAATATCTAGCAGCTTGCCAGAAACACCAAGTTCTTTTAGCAGTTCTATGATGGCTTCTGACTCTGGACGAGGTACTAAAACCTGCGGCGACACTGTAAATCTTCGGCCGTAAAAATCGCGGTAGCCTAAAATATAAGCAAGCGGTACGTGTTCTAACCGCAGACGCAGTCGAGCATTAGCAATATCAACACGCCGCGGGTCGATGTCGTCTTCGGGGTGAGCGTGTAGGTAGGTGCGATTTTTTCGCAGCGTATTAGCCAAGATAAGTTCTGCATCCAGCCTGGCAGAATCGACGCCAATTTCTCGTAATTGTTTGATTGCGTGATCAAGCCATGCCGATATATTCATACGAATAGTATAAAATGCAAGTTTGCGGCGGTCAAACGAACTTAATGCGCTCAGGGGCGAGGCGGCGATAGATTATTGTTGGTCGGCGTTTTGCGCTTTCAGTTCTCGTTCGTAAGCTTGCAGCTGTTCAATTAAATCGTTGATGTCTCCGTTCATGGCGGTGGGTATGTTGCTGCGGCTATAATGAATGCGGTGGTCGGTGATACGGTCCTGCGGGAAGTTGTAGGTGCGGATTTTTTCGGAGCGGTCGCCAGTACCGACTAGCGAACGCCGTTCAGCGCTTAATTTGGCGTTTTCTTCGTCAATTTTCATCTGCAGCAGCCGCGAGCGCAGCACGCTCATGGCTTTTTCGCGGTTCTTGATCTGCGACTTCTCGTCTTGGTTGGTAACCATTATGCCAGTTGGCAGGTGAGTGATGCGCACTGCTGAGTCGGTGGTGTTGACGCTCTGGCCGCCGTGGCCGCTGGAGCGGTAAATATCGACGCGCAGGTCATTCGGGTTGATATCAATATCAGTTTCTTCGGCTTCAGGCAGGACAGCGACAGTGGCAGTGCTAGTATGAATACGGCCTTGGCTTTCGGTGACTGGGACGCGCTGGACGCGGTGGACGCCGCCTTCAAATTTCAATTTGGCATATGGCGCGTCGCCCTTAACCATGAAAATGACTTCTTTGTAGCCGCCAGAATCGTTAGCGGACTCGCTAATTAGTTCGGTTTTATAACCGTTGGCTTCGCACCAGCGCAAGTACATGCGGTATAACTCCGCTGCGAACAATGACGCTTCGTCGCCGCCAGCACCAGCGCGGATTTCCATGATGATATTTTTCTCGTCGTTCGGGTCTTTGGGCGTTAGTAATATGAATAACTTATCGTCGAGTTCGGCGATTTTAGCTTCGTCCTCGGGAATCTCTGCTTTGGCTAGTTCGGCTAATTCATCGTTGCCCTGGGCTAGATTTTTTGCCTCCGCTAGCTGTTTCTCGATAGTATCGCGTTCGCTAGCGGTAGTAATAATGGTTTCTAGCTCGGCGAAACGTTTGTTGTTGGCAGTAAAATCTGGCGAGTTGTAGGCATTAGGCTGCGCCAGAAAATTGCCGAGGCGAGCGCGTTCGGCTTTCAAAGCGTCTAAATCGAGAGAAATCTTTGCCATAGCTTATAAAATTATAGCATATATTGGCGGAATAAGAGTTTTAAGGTATAATATCGTCGCTAGATTCGTGGCAAGTTTTAGATGTTGGTGGGGTACATATTAGGGTTAAGGGTGGCAGATAGGTCAGATGTAAAGGTGTTTTTGTGGATCAGGCAAGAAAAATAAAACATCGCTGACAGATATCGGCGATATTTTATTATGCGATTGATGGCGCCTAGCTTTTCTTGTCGACCTGTTTCTTGGCTTTTTTGGAGGTTTTGGCTGGCTTAGCGTTGTTGTCGCTGGTTTTGTCATCGGCAGCTTGCTGAGCTTTGGCGGCAGCAGCGGCGTTAGCTTTTTTTGCTTTGTTGACGAGAGCTTCGCGGCGGGCTTTCGCGGCGGCTTGGCGGGCCTTGAAGCGGTCAACGCGGCCTTCGGTATCGATAATCTTTTCTTCGCCAGTGAAGAATGGATGCGATTTACTCGAAATGTGGACTTTGACTAATGGGTAAGTCTGGCCGTCTTTCCACTTGATTGTTTCGGTAGATTGCGCTGTTGAGCGAGTCAAGAACGCGAAGCCTGCTTGTTCGTCGCTAAATACGACCAGGCGATAGTCCTGTGGGTGAATACTGCTTTTCATAACTGTAGTATTCTAGCAAAAAACTGTATAGTTGTCAAAGATGCAGTTTACGATGTCTCTCGTTGCTACGACGTTCCTTTTCGCTGCTGATTTTGTCGTGAAGTTTACGTAGCGCGCGCTGCGAAGCTGGCAGCTGGGTAATAGCGCGAATTTCTTCCTCGATGTCCGCTAAATCTTCGTCGCTGAAGTCTTCTAATCCAACATAACGCATGCGGGCGCCCTTGGTGGAGCGGATTAGTTCATCAAGTTTAAGCTGAATAGCGCGACTATCGCGGTTTTGAGTATTTTGGATCAAGAACACCATCAAAAAAGTGACAATCGTCGTACCAGTGTTGATAACTAACTGCCAGGTGTCAGAGAAGTTGAAAATTGGCCCGGTGATAAACCAAACAGCTATTGAAGCGGCCGCTAGGATAAACACGCCAGCCGACCCAGCCAGCGTTGAGGCGCGCGAAGAAATCTTGCGAAAGCGTTCTTTCATGATGTAAGCATAACAAAAAAGGTGAATATTAGCAAAAATAGTGTATAATTACGATTGATACGTAACAGAAACAAAAATGACAAATGACAAAACACCTGAATATTACCCTGCACAAACGCCGCTAGAAATAGAAGCTGTAAGCACTGAGGACGACGAGTATAGTAGACGTCGCGACTTCTTCAGAAGGTTGTGCGATAATATAGATGAAATACGCAAAGGCGACCTGGCAGAATTGAAGGTAAAATATAAAGGATATCTCGATAGAACCATTAGGAATGTCTGCCTAGCTAGAGACGAACGGTCGCGAGAAGAGCGTTCCGCTATAAGTAAAGCTATCAAACTATTTGAAGAAATTGCCGACGTACCATTAGTCGATTGGCCAGACGATTTGCTTGAGTATCCGGATGTCTGTAGCGAGTATGTAAAATGGATGCTTGAATCGGGTAATGGTACAGTGTATCGTTGCGCCCAGGCTGCTAGAGAGGAGTTTCATGATAGCGGTGGTCGTATCGTAGATAAGAAAGATATTCATTTTGTAAATAGCGATTACGAACGGATGATATGGCGGTATGAAATGTGTAATAGAGTACTGCTTGGCGATGACGAATCGGCTAAATCTGTCATAGATGAATACGGTGAATATATAGGACAATATGGGACGATTAATATAGGGGAGGCCTATATGACGGAAGAAGGTCAAACAGATTATATGGAGTATATAAGAGCTATGGAGCATTTGGGCCGCGATAATGTGCTTAAACTGCATGATAAACTTGGGATAGCAATTTTTTCTCGCTGGTCGTTGCAAACGTTAGATAGCATGGTTGATTTGGTGAATGGTAAGGGTGAAGAAAAGTCGTGGTCGGTTGTTCTAATTGGCAAATCGGGCGATCATAATGGCGCCTTTAAAAATTTCAGACGTACAGAGTCTTCGGATATTATACCCATCGAAGTAGGTTCTGCTAACGATACTCAAGATAGAGTTGCGACGTTGCAGAATATGGGCATTGATACTATCGATCGGTTGACTATCGCTGGCCATGGCAGTGCTAATGGATTGTTATTAGCCTCTGGTTATACTCTGCCAAGAGATACCAGTGTATTAAGGCAGGACCCTATTACTTTGCTCATCAATATGATAAAAGCAGACGATGATGGTTTGCGAAATATCAATCTGATGTCGTGTTCTGGCGCTCGTCGTTTTGGTGGAGAAGCAAGCCTGGCGGAATGTCTCTCTTGTTTGGACAAAGGTTTAGCCGTATATGCTCCGCCAGAAGATGCGTATATAGACGTACAAGACGGGGAGGCTAATTTGAGGTCAAAGGTACCTTTGAACCGCGCTATAGAGGACTTACTTATTGAGATGAAAATTCCTGGTTATAATAGAATTGCTAGCTGGCTAGAGAAGGTATTTTGGAAGAGAACGAAGAATATCTTAGTAACTAGCGTGGCGGGTTCGCTAGTGTCAAGGGAAAATGTTAATATGACATTAGGAGGCGAGATATGACAGAAATGTTTCTTGACTTATCACCAGATACCGATAAGTGCGACCCAGAATTGATCAGAGAAAGAATAAAAGAGATAGAAGGCTATATCATTAGCTTGCAGTCTGGTGAATCGTTCTTTGAAAATAAAGAAAGTTTAATTATAAGAACCGATGTAGAAGAGGCTGACGATGACGATGGGATGAATTGTCGTACGGTTAGTGTTGTCCGCGAAGAGGGCGGTGATAGAAAAGGGTGGCTGATCATTACTAGAGGAGATCATGTTTCTGTCGTAGGTGAACTAATCGGTAGCAAAGACGACGATGACAAGAGGGAGGTCTATTTATTGTTTTCTTCTGAAATTAATCCTGACCAATCTGCCGATTGTTCTAATTGTGATTCTCTAGAACGACTAGCAGGATCTCTGGCGCAGGCATCTGGTACAAATAGGCCTTCGAGAAATCCTTTTGCTGTTGAAAAAAATAGCTAATAATGTTACGCTACTATAGTAATAATTTTAACGACACAGCCCGTTGCAGCTCCAAAAGCAGCGGGCGAGGAAAAGGAGTAAACTGATGTCTGTAGAAGTAGACATGAAAGCTTTGTTTGAGGCTGGTGTTCATTTTGGACACAAAACTAGCCGCTGGCACCCGAAGATGGCGCCGTATATTCACTCAAAACGCCAGGATAGCCATATTATTGATTTAGCGAAGACAGTTGAGGCGCTAGACAAAGCCTTACCGTTTATTACCAAGACGGTCGCAAGCGGCAAAAAAGTTTTGTTTGTTGGCACCAAAAAGCAGGCCAAAGATATCGTTAAAGCGGCTGCCGAGTCGGCTGGCCAGCCGTTTGTGGTGAATCGCTGGATCGGCGGTATGCTAACCAATGTCACCACTACCAATGCACAAATCAAGAAACTGCGCGACCTCGAGCGCCGCATGGACAACGGCGATCTCGAGAAGCGCTACAATAAGCTAGAAGTTCAGCGCTACCAAGAAGAAATCGATAGTTTGAACTTCAAATACGGCGGTATCAAAGAATTGAATGGCAAGCCTGGCGCTTTAATCGTGCTCGATATGCTGGTTGATAAAAATGCAATCGCTGAAGCAGAAAATCTCGGTATCCCAGTGGTGGCAATCGCTGATACTAATGCCGACCCGAGCAAAGTTGAATATCCAATCCCAGGCAACGACGACGCGATTAAAGGTTTGCAATTGTTGCTAGACTACTTTGTAGCAGCGGTGAACGAAGGCAAGACTAAAAAAGAGGAGAAATAGGATGGGCGTATCAATTGAAGACATTAAAAAGCTGAAAGAATTAAGCGGCATTGGCCTGACCGATGCCAAAAAAGCGCTAGTTGAAGCCGAGGGCGACTTTGACAAAGCTCTCGAGGCACTGCGTAAGAAAGGCTTGACCAAGGCCGAGAAAAAAGGCGACCGCGAGACGCGCGAAGGTCTGATTGAGAGTTACGTGCACTCGGGCCGTATCGGCGTGGTTGTCGAGGTCAACTGTGAAACTGATTTCGTGGCGCGCTTGCCAGAATTCAAGGAGTTTGCGCACCAAATTGCTATGCAGATCGCAGCGATGGCACCAAAATATGCAACGGTCGAGGATATTCCGAGCGATGTTTACGAAGCTAAAAAGCAGGAGTTTTTGGCAAGCGACAGTTTGCAAGATAAGCCAGAGAATATGCGCGAGCAAATTGTCGAAGGACAACTCAAAAAATATTTTGCCGAACAAGTCTTGTCTGAACAAGCTTTCGTACTTGACGACAGCAAAACCGTCGGCGAGCTGATCAAAGAGCAAGTAGCGCTGCGCGGCGAGAATGTGCGTGTTAGCCAATTCAAGCGTATCGAGCTTGGTGGCGAATAAGCCTACGTCTTATACAACCAATATAACCGCTGAAATATGGCGGTTATTTTGGTATGATAAAAGCATGAGCAATCAACGGCGGAATGTAGATGCGGAATTTTGAATCTGGTAGTTTTGACTTTTATAGCAATCGCGAAAAGCCAAGCGGCGGCGAGCGCGAGCGTGTGAGTGAGCTGGATGATATTGACTTGCGGCCAGAAAGCGAGGTTTTTCAAGACCACGAGCGGATTGATAGCAAGGATCTTGACGATCAGCTGATTGCTTTGCGAGACCAGCTAAGCGAAGATACAGACGGAATTATTCATATTGATATTCCAGCTTATAGATATGATTTTGCCGACAATCCTTTCGTTGGTATGGGGCCGAATCGCACCAAGACTTACGAGATTTCGCGCTATGTGGATATAGTGTTTTTGCATCGTTTCATGTACCAAGAAATTATCGTTTGCGGGCTGCAATCGCGCAAATCTACTAACGAGGCAGGGCGAGCGGCGTTTATTAAACGGATTCGCGAGACTGGCGGCTTGCCGCTAAACCAGGATGGCAGTGAGCCGGAAGTTTTGGGGCGAGCATTCGTGCCATATATGCCATACCATACGACTGATGCGTTTTTCCGCTTGTATCATACAGTGATGCCACGGGTAGCCGAACGGCCGCACTATCCGCTAGATGTGTGGTTGATTTTCGATGAAAATGCCTATCAAGAAGTCGATGGCTCGCCGGATTTTCGCCAGGCGTATCGTTTGCGCCGGGGATTTGACCGGCGGGCTAGTTTGCTAGGAGTAGCGCAGATAAATTAGCGTTTAATGGTACAATAAAGTAAAGGAGAATATATGTTTAGTACAGATGAATATGAAGCAAAAATGACAGGCGCATTTGAGCACTTTGGCGAGGAGCTGCGCAAGATTCGCACTGGCCGGGCGCACCCAGGTATGCTAGCGGGCGTGATGGTTGAAGCTTACGGTGCTAGCATGCCGCTCAATCAAGTGGCTAATGTGACGGCTCCCGAGGCGCAAATGTTGCTGGTGACACCTTTTGATCCGAGTAATTTGCAAAACATCGCGGCGGCGATTCGCAATGATCAGAGCCTTGGCTTTAATCCGAGCGACGACGGTCGCGTGGTGCGCGTACCAGTGCCAGCCTTGACCGAGGAGCGCCGTAAGCAGCTGGTTCGTCAAGCGTCGGAGAAATTAGAAGAAGCGCGAATCGCTTTGCGCAATATTCGCCAAGACGGCATCAAGGATGCCAAAAAAATGAAGGAAGCTAAAGAACTGAGCGAGGACGATCTCAAAATGATCGAAAAAGAATTTGATCGCTTGATGAATGAATTCCAAGACAAGCTAGAGGCCGCTTTCAAGGACAAAGAAAAGGATATTCTGACCATCTAATGAGCGAGAAAATATTGCCAGTACACGTCGGCTTCATTGTCGACGGCAATCGCCGCTGGGCAAAAGCTCAGGGTCTATCAGCGCAAGAAGGGCATAGCGCTGGTTATGAAAAGTTGCGCGAAATTATCATCGATACTATCGATCGCGGCGTGCCGTATGTTAGCGCGTATATTTTTAGTACCGAGAACTGGCATCGTAGCGGCCCGGAGATTAAGCATTTGATGGATTTGGTGGTGCAAATGTTGACGCGCGATTTACATATTTTCGTTGAACACGGTATACGGTTAAGGGTGGCGGGGACGCGCGTGCGCCTCAGCCGCCGAGTCAAAAAAGCGATTGACGAAGCTGAAGCGGCCACCAAAGATTTGACGCACGGCACGGCAATTTTGTCGTTTAATTATGGCGGGCACCAGGAAATTATAGATGCAGTCAATACCTTGCGCAAAACGCTTTCAACACATAAAAAAGTAACAGCGCAAATCTTTGAGCAATTTTTGTATACGCCAGATGTGCCGCCATGCGATTTGATAGTGCGCACTAGCGGCGAACAGCGGCTAAGCAATTTTATGCTGTGGCGCAGTGCTTATAGCGAGCTAATTTTTGTTAAAAAATCGTGGCCAGATATGACAAAACGCGACATAACCGCTATACTAAATGAGTACGCGAAACGTTCGCGGCGGTTTGGAGGGTAAAATGAGTTTAGTTTTTGGTATCATTGTCGGTATAATTGTGTTGACTATTTTAGTGGTGACGCACGAGTTAGGCCATGCTTTGGTGGCGCGGCGTTACGGAGTGCGTGTTGAGGAGTTTGGTATTGGCTTCCCGCCGGCAGCTTATAAGAAGAAGGTCAAGAAAAGCTTTTTGGGCAAAAATGTCGATTACAGTATTAACTGGCTGCCGCTAGGCGGTTTCGTTAAGTTACAAGGCGAGCATGACGATGATAAGCAGCCTGGCGACTACGGTGCAGCGACATTTTGGCAAAAAACACAAATCTTGCTGGCTGGCGTAGCAGTGAATTGGCTGAGTGCGGTGTTGATATTTACGATTTTGGCGTGGTGGGGTATGCCGCCGCTTGTCGCTAATCAATTCACCGTGGCTAGCGACACGACAACTTCAGGCAAAGAAGTCAAGATAGCTGGTGTTGAGAACGACTTGCCGGCGCAAAAAAGCGGATTAAAAACTGGCGACGATATTCTGTCGGTTGACGGCGATAAGATTAAAACTCCAGATGAGCTGACCAAGAGATTAGCTCGCGACAAAGGCAAAACAGTTAAGATCCGCTACTCGCGAAACGGCCGAGAGGCAGTGCTGCCTGTAGCATTGCGGTCTAGCAATGATGACAAGCGCGGTTATCTGGGCGCCAGTTTATCTCAAGAAGTCTTGATGCGTTCGACTTGGTCGGCGCCAATTGTCGGCGTAGGGCTAACTACTCAATTGACCGGGATAACTATTCAAGGGCTTGGGCAAGTTGTCTATGACGGTTTGACGGGGCTGGCTATGAAAATCGTGCCGAACGATCAGGCGCAGCAGCAGGCTAATCAAAAATTAGCAACAGTTGGCAATAGTGTTGGCGGTCCGGTAACGATATTTGGCATGTTGTTTCCGGCAGCTGGCGAGGCTGGCGGCCGCTATGTCTTGATGATTGCTGGACTAATCGCTTTGTCGCTGGCAGTGATGAATATATTACCGATTCCAGCGCTTGATGGCGGGCGGTGGTTTGTGACGGCTTTGTTCCGCTTAATAAAGAAACCGCTTCGCAAAGATATCGAGGAGAAAATTCATGGTACCGGATTCTTGATTTTGATAACACTGATAATACTAGTAACGATTTCTGACGTCGGGAAGCTATTCAAATGAAACGCTGGCGGGTGGGTAATTTAAAAAAGCTTCGTTTTTCCCGGCGGCAGGTACTATCGTGGATCGGCTGGACGCTGCTGGTGGCGATATCGATGGTAGCGGCTGCCTATGCGGTAGCTGGCGTTGGGCGATTGCTGTTGCGGACAGGATGGTTGGCGCAAGTTAATGTATCGGTGGTTAATCTAATTTTGCAATGTTTTGTTCATGTCTTGACAATTGCCGCCGTTTGCACGGTAGCTTGGCGTATCAAAAAAGCGGTATCAGCCAAACAGGCTGGCGTACAGCGGTTGATTGAGTGGCGCGATATCGGTATGGCAATCGTTGGCGCGGTGGTTTACATTGCTTTGACAGTGAGCTTGTCGTTTGTTGCGCAAGCCATTATACCAGGGTTTAACCCAAACCAAGCTCAGGATGTCGGGGTGTCAGATAGGCTGTTTTCGCTAGATTTAGCGATAGCTTTTGTGGTGCTGGTGATAGTGGTGCCATTATGCGAGGAGTTAATTTTTCGCGGTATACTGTATGGCAAACTGCGTTCGGCGAAACTGCCAGTAGCAGCTAATGTATTTTTTGTTAGTTTGCTTTTTGGGGTAGCGCATGGGCAGTGGAATGTTGGTATTGATACGTTTGCGCTGAGTTTGGTGCTTTGTACGCTGCGCGAATATACTGGATCGATTTGGTCTGGCTTTTTGCTGCACGCAATCAAAAATAGCGTGGCTTTTTATGCGGTTTATGTTGCGGCGGCGTTTTGGTAATTTGTTGATATGCGTGATTCACGGTAAAATGAGGATATTATGAGACTAAGTAAGAATTTTACTCGAACTATCAAGCAGGCGCCAGCTGACGAGGTGGCGCGTAATGCCCAGCTGCTGATTCGCGCTGGCTACGTGCATAAAACGATGGCGGGCGTTTATTCATACTTGCCGCTGGGACTAAAGGTGGTTGAGAATATCAAGCAAATTGTCCGCGAAGAAATGAATAAAATTGGCAGCCAAGAATTGGTGATGAGCACGCTGCAGAGCAAGGAATTATGGCAGGAGACTGGACGCTGGAGCGATGATCTGGTCGATGTTTGGTTTAAGTCTCATCTGCAAGA
The DNA here is from genome assembly GCA_963456685.1 of uncultured Candidatus Saccharibacteria bacterium. Taxonomy (GTDB): domain Bacteria; phylum Patescibacteriota; class Saccharimonadia; order Saccharimonadales; family Saccharimonadaceae; genus Saccharimonas. Next base: position 17,263 of record CAUOPB010000003.1, read on the forward strand.
CGGCACCGAGGTCGGTTTCGGCTGGACGCACGAAGAGCCGATTGTTGATTTGTTGCGTAATTATTTGAAGAGCTATAAGGATTTGCCGATTAGCGTTTACCAGTTCCAGAACAAGCTGCGCAACGAGCTGCGCGCCAAAAGCGGTATTATGCGCGGCCGCGAGTTCGTTATGAAAGATATGTACTCGGTGCACGCCAGCAAAGAAGACTTGGATAACTATTACAACGCCGCGATCGAGGCTTACAAGCGCTGCTACGACCGCTTTGGTATCGGCGATGAAACGTATGTGACGTTTGCCTCGGGCGGAGCTTTCACTAAATTTAGCCACGAATTCCAGACGATTTGTGATGCTGGCGAGGATTATATTTATCTGCACCGCGGCAAAAATATTGCTGTTAACGAGGAAGTTTTGGACGAGGCTGTCAAGGAGCTGGGCATTGACCGTAGCGAACTAGAACGGGTCAAAACTGCCGAGGTTGGCAACATCTTTAACTTTGGCACGCAAAAGTCCGAGGAAATGCGCCTGGTCTTTACTGACGCTGAGGGCGTAGAGCAGTACGCTTACATGGGTAGCTACGGTATCGGTATCACCCGGGTGATGGGTGTGATTGTTGAGAAATTTGCTGATGATAAGGGTTTGATTTGGCCGGAAAACATTGCACCAGCTAAAGTATATCTGGTGCAAATTGGCAGCCAGTCGCGTGCTACAGCTGACGAACTCTACCAGAAGTTGCAATCTGCCGGAATCGAAACTATCTATGACGATCGCGACGAGCGTCCAGGGGTTAAATTTGCTGATGCCGAACTGCTGGGTATTCCGTATCGGGTGACGGTCAGCGATCGCTTGCTTGATAGAGGCAAGTGGGAGGTGTCAACGCGCCAGACTGGCGAGCAACGGCTCTTGACGGCAGATGAGTTGCTTGCTACACTGAACTAATCTGAGTATTTTGTATTGGAGGGCTGGGGTTTCTCTAGACAGAGAAAGTTTCGGGCGGTATAACGAAAGGAGTAAAACTCATGAAAAAAGCATATCAGATCACCGAGGATGGAAGAAAAGAGCTTGAAGAAGAGCTAGCTGCATTGAAAGGTCGCCGCGGCGAGATTGCCGAGAAAATCGCTGAAGCGCGCGGTTATGGCGATCTGAGCGAGAATGCCGAGTACGATCAGGCGCGCGAAGAGCAAGGTCTAGTCGAGACGCGTATTGCCGAGATTGAGGATATTTTGCAGAACGCCGAGGATATCAAGGGCGGTACTACTCACAAAGTTAGTTTGGGTAGTCGAGTGACGCTTGAATCTGGCGGTAAAATATTTGAATATACGGTTGTTGGCCCGGTTGAAGCCGATCCGCTAAATGGCAAAATTAGCGATGAATCACCGCTGGGCGTGGCGCTAATTGATAAGGTAGTGGGCGATACCGCCGCTATTAACACGCCTAAAGGCGAGACTATCTACGCAATCAAAGCAATTTCGTAGCTACTAACAGGGGTGTGCTATAATAAATAATTATGGCTACACTGCAAGATTATCGAAATGAACGTTTGCGAAAACTAGAAACCCTGCTCGAATTAGGCGTTGATCCGTATCCGGCGCGGTCGGAGCGGACGCATGGTTGCGGCGAGGTTTTAGCGCATTATGATGAGCTGGTGGGCCGGGAAGTGGTTGTGGCGGGTCGCATCACTTCAATCCGCAGTTTTGGTAAGCTGGCGTTCATCAAACTGCGCGATCAGTCTGGTGAGGTGCAGCTATATTTGCAGCGCGATGATGTGGCAGAATTGGACGCTAGCCGCGGCGTGCTGGGCATGAAACAACTGAAGCTTCTTGATACGGGCGATTTTGCCGAGGCGCGCGGAGTGATGACGACGACGCAGACTGGCGAGAAGTCGGTTGGCGTGCATGAGCTAAGGTTGCTAACTAAGTCGCTACGGCCGATGCCCGAAAAGCTCGAGAATAAAGAAGAGCGTTTCCGCCGCCGTTACGTTGACATGAACGTCAATCCAGAAGTGCGCCAGCGGTTTGTTCGCCGCAGCAAGTTTTGGCAGGCGACGCGTGATTATCTGAACCAGCACGGCTTTACTGAGGTGAATGTGCCGGTATTGGAGCATACCACCGGTGGTGCTGATGCTAACCCATTTGTGACGCATATGGACGCGCTGGACGACCAGCAGTTTTACCTGCGTATTTCTCACGAGTTGCCGCTGAAGCGATTGGTTGGTGCTGGGTTCGAGAAGGTCTACGACCTCGGGCCGCGTTTTCGCAATGAGAATTATTCTGACGAGCATTTGCCAGAACACGTCGCTATGGAGTGGTACGCCGCATACTGGGATTGGCGAGCTGGTATGCGCTTCATGGAGGATATGTATAAATATGTATTGCAGGAAACGTTTGGTACGCTGCAGTTCCAGCTGGGCCAGTTCACGGTGGATATGAGCGGCGAGTGGGAAGTTTGGGATTATGCTGAAGTTATTCGCAAGCACTATGGAATTGATGTGTATAATACAACGATTGAAGAGGTAGCTGCCAAGCTGAAAGAACATGGCTTGGAAGTGGAGAAGACCGATTCCATTCCGCGCAGTATTGATAAATTGTGGAAGAATATCCGTAAAGATGTGGCGGGGCCGGTGTGGTTGGTGAATACACCGAAGTTCATCAGCCCGCTGTCCAAGTCCAACCCCGACAATCCGCAGACGGTGGAGCGTTTCCAGCCAATTATTGCCGGGTCAGAGCTGGGCAATGGTTTTTCCGAGCTGAATGACCCGATTGATCAGTTGAATCGCTTTGTTGAGCAGCAACAGATGCGCGATGCAGGCGATGACGAGGCGATGATGCTGGATATTGACTTCGTGGAAATGTTGGAATACGGTATGCCGCCAGCTTGCGGCTGGGGTTATTCTGAACGGGTATTTTGGATTTTTGAAGGCGTAACTGCCCGCGAGGGCGTGCCGTTCCCACAGCTAAGAAGCGAGATTGACGAGACGACGCGGGCGATTTATCCAGAAATGAAGTTATAGCTATTGAGTTGTCAATACTATAGGTATCTTGGCTTAGGCGGCCATTTTCTCGCTATCCTCAGCTAGCTCGCCGAGCAAGATATCGATTTCATCAGACACAATGTCTGCAAAGTCTGGTACATTGGCGCGTACCCAATCGACGATTTGGTCGTCACTGGCTTCTTGCATGTGTGATAGTTCTTCGGCTTGCTCTGGTGATAGCTCGAGGACGATTTCGTTGATGACGCGTTCTTCTAGTGTCGATTCAAAATGGTCGGCAAGCGATTGGAAATCTTCGTCTGATAGATTGATTCCTAAATCTGCGAGGAGACTACGGCTTAAAATTGGCATGATGTTATCCTTTCTTTTTCTGTTTTAACTTAGACAAAGGTATTTTCGACGCTACGGTCTCTAGCTTGCTGGGTTGCTTTGGCTTTCTTCTTTGCAGCAATCTCGTTTTGCGCGCTGGCTTCAAGGGCTTTACCGGTATTTTCGACGTCTTTTTGAGCTTGAATCAGCGACTGCACAAGTTGCGTCTCCTGTCGCTGCAGCTCAGCTAGACGCTTATTGTAGTCGGCGATTGCTTTCTCCATATTTTCTTGTTGTTGCTGAGCCTTGACGGCTTCGTACATTGCTGCAAATTTGTTGGCGCTATCATCGGATAGCGAGTCGGCTTTTTCTTGAAGCTTAGCCGCATTCTCTCTGACCGAAACCAGGTCTGACTCCATGTTGGCGATTTCTCCAGCTTGCTGGCGCATACTATTTAGCTCGGTTCTGGTCTGCTGAAGCTGTCCGCCAATTGATTCAACTCGATTTTGTGCGTCAGCAGAAGCTCGCTCGGCGTATCGCGCTTGCCAGCTGGCCTCTTGTGAGTTTTTGCTAGCTTCGGCAGCATTCATGACGGCGCTAGCGATGCGGCGGCGTTGATATTTCGGCATAGAGTCGACGTGTTTTTTGGCTACTACCCAAGCCTCAAACCAACCAACATCAACATTTTCATTTTGTTCTTTACGTTTACTACGCATTTCTTCACGAAGAGCTTTGCGGGCGCGGGCTTTGTCTGCACGTTCCGATAATTCGGCGATAGTAGCTTCGCGGCGTGCTTCATAGGCGTTTTTGACGGCTTCTACGCGCCCAGTCATCCGATTCTGTCGTATTTCGAGATTTGCTTTGCGTTTGTTTAGGCGAGCCTCAGCTTTTTGAAGCTTCCTCATACGGAATTTTTTAAGCGGGTGATTGTCGCTGAGATGAGCAACCTCGTCAAGCTTTGCCTTGCGCCGGTCATACGAGCTTTGGGCTAGGCCATGCATAAACTTATCCATCAAGAGGCCTGGCTGCTCCATGGCATTATTCCAAGCTGCTGCAGCTCTTTCCTTGCCCCATTGTAGTGTATTACCAGCGCCTTTTATCATTTGACTAACTGGGTAGCGATTGCCTAGAATTTCAGCGTCAGTGCGCAGTGTCTCGTTAGCCTGTACCTCGGCGGCGTCTTCAGCGCTTTCTTGGCCGGGTTCGACGTCTCCGTATTCGGCACCGCTTTCTTGACCAGATTCAGGGGTTGTCTCATCGCCTTCAGGCGGCACTTCTATGTAATCTGGTATACCATTCTCATCAGTATGTACGACAGATCCGTTATCTAATGTAAAATCCTTACTTTGTTCTCCTACTGGCGGTGGTGGACTTCCAGTTCTCTCGAATGATCCCACGGGCATTTTGTTATTCCTTTTTATTTTTCTGACTTTCTATACAACTTATAGCAAAAAATCACGCTTATGTCAATATTTTTAGCGTAAAATAGGCAAAAATAGCTGAGATTTTTGCCGAGACGGCTGCAAATGCTATACTATTAAATATTATGGAATGGTGGCAGGCTATCATATTGGGTATTGTCGAGGGAGTAACGGAGTTTTTGCCAGTGTCGTCGACTGGGCATTTGACAATTGTCGAGAAGTTGATGGGTATGCGGATCAACGACCCGAGTTTGACGGCTTTTACGGCTATTATTCAAATTGGCGCTATCGCTGCAGCGATAATTTATTTCCGAGATGATATTTGGCGGGTGTTGAGTGCTTGGTGGCGCGGTTTGTGGTGGAAACGGGCGCGGCGGCAGTTTGATTACAAATATGGCTGGGCAATTATTATTGGATCGCTGCCGATTGCGGCTATCGGTTATGCTCTCAAAAATGAGGTCGAAACAGTGCTGCGCAGTTTATGGTTTGTGGCCTTTGCGTTGATTGGTTGGAGCCTGGTGATGTGGTTAGCCGACAAATGCAGTGCTGTGCGGCGCGGCGAGCGGCAGACGACTTGGCGGGATACGCTGGCGATTGGCTTGGGTCAGTGCTTAGCGCTGATTCCAGGCGTGTCGCGCTCAGGAGCAACGATTTCAGTGGGACTATTCCGCGGTTTTGATCGGGTAACGGTGACGAAATTAAGCTTCTTTTTAGGTATTCCAGCCTTGGTGGCGGCAGGTTTGCTAGAGGCGATGACCGCTTACAAATACATTGGCGGCGGCGTCGGCTGGGTGTCAACAATTTTGGCGACAGCGGTGGCTTTTGCGGTTGGCTATTGGTCGATTGCGTGGCTGCTGAAATTTGTCGCCCGCAATGACTTTTCGTTATTTATTCGGTACCGCATCGGTTTGGGCGTGATAATTATATTATTGCTAACGACTGGCGCAATAACAGCGATATAAGGAGGAAAGCTGAATGATAGAAGTCAAAAACATTACTAAAATATATGGCAAAAAGAAGAATGCTTTTACGGCGCTGGATGATGTTAGCTTGAATATTGAAGAGGGCTCGAGCGTGGCTATTTTAGGTAAGTCCGGTAGTGGTAAATCGACGCTGATGCATGCAATTTCCGGCCTCGACAAGCCGCAAAAGGGTAAGGTGCTAATTGACGGCGAAGACATTTTGCGGCTGAAACCGCGGGCGACTGATAGGTTTCGGGCGCAGAAGATGGGTTTTATCTTCCAGAGTTTCTTCGTCGAGGGCGGCGAGAATTGTTACGACAATGTCAGCTTGGCGTTAGAGACGGCGGGCGTAGCGAGAATCGGCCGCAAGAAACGGATCATTGAAGCTCTGGAAGCGGTTGACTTGGGCGATAAGATCAAGTCGCGCGCCAAAGACCTTTCAGGCGGGCAAAAGCAGCGTTTGGCGATTGCTCGAGCGATTGTCGGCCGGCCGCAGATTTTGTTTGCTGACGAGCCGACGGGCAACCTAGACTCGGCAACCTCAAAGGTAATCGAGGATTTGTTATTTAATTATTGTAAAGAAAACAACGCTACGCTAATTATCGTGACCCACGATGAAGATTTAGCGCAAAAATGCCAGCGGGTGATTCATATCAAAGATGGCAAAATCGAATCGGATTCTGCTGCCAAGAAATCGGCTGCTAAAAGTAAGTCGACTAGCAAGCTTACAGAGGAGGAAAAATAATGAAAACTACCGATATCGTGGCTAGAGCCGGCCGTAATTTGCGCCGCGCCAAAATGCGGACAATCTTGACAAGCGTGGCTATTGCTGTCGGCGGCTTCGCGATTATGGCTAGCCTGATGGTGGGAGAAGGCGCTAGGCAATATGTCGACCGGATTATTAACAGTAATATTGATCCAAACGGCTTAATCATTTCTAAGGACAAGCGGGTTACTACTGCTGGATCAGCGGTAGGCGGTAGAAGCGAATTAACTGAATATAATCCTAATGCGGCGTCGTATTACGGCCAAGAGTATGACACGCTTACTCAGAGTGATATTGAAAAATTGCGCCAGCGCAAAGATCTTAAAAATGTTGAGCCGAACTATCAGCTGCGGCCAAAATATGTAGCATTTAGCGTGAAGAATGATAAGAAATATGTAGCTCAAGTTATGATGCGCGATAATACTTTGCAGTTAGAATCTGCAGCTGGCCGCGAGATTAAGTCGGGAACAAAGCTGGCGCCAGGCGAGGCAATTATACCAGAGAGCTACACCGAGAAACTAGGCAAAACGGCGTCAGAAATGGTTGGCTCGATGTTAACAATTACAGTTAGCCAGCAGCCGCAGCAGGCTGATACTGAGACAATTCAAAAAGCGTACATTGATAAGGGCGAAGAAGGCGTCAAAGAGCTTCTTGGCGGTAAGACGTTAAATAAGCAATTCAAAATTGTAGCGGTTGTCAAGAAATCGCCAGACCAGATGGCTAGCCGGCCAAATCTGTATATCGATTCGAGCGATGCTAAGGAGTTAACAGACTTTAGTACTGCTGGAACTGATGCTTATCAAAAGTATATTTTTGCCAATGCGACAGCCACGGGCGGTAAAACTCCCGAGGAAGTTCGCGACAGCTTGAAGGACGCTGGCTATTCGTCGATGACTTCGAAAGATGTACAGAGTATGATTTTCACTTTCGTAAATATTTTGCAAACTATTGTGATGGGTTTTGGTATTTTGGCTTTGGTGGTGAGTGTATTCGGGATTATTAACACTATGTATATTTCGGTGTTAGAGCGGACGCAGCAGATTGGTCTGATGAAAGCTTTGGGTGCGTCAAAACGTGATATCGGGCGGTTGTTCCGCTACGAAGCAGCTTGGGTTGGCTTTTTGGGCGGTATGATCGGCGTGCTAGGCGCTTGGGGTATTGGTACGCTAGCGAACCCGGCGATTTCTAAAGCATTGGGTCTGGGCAAGTACGATTTGCTGATCTTCCAGCCGCTAGACGCTGTTGTTGTAGTGTTGTCTCTGATGTTGGTGGCAATTGTAGCTGGTTGGTTGCCGAGCCGCAAGGCGGCGAAACTTGACCCGATTGAGGCGCTGCGAACGGAGTAGATTATAATAACATAGCTCTTTGCGGATACATCGGGTAGGCCCGTATGGTGTACGGTACCGCTAGATGATATACTAAATATTATGCTAGATATTCGCTATATTCGAGAATACGCCGATCGCGTTCAGGAATCGGCAAAAAATAAAGGCTATTATGATGTGTCAATTGCTCGTTTGCTAGACACTGATGAGCAGCGGCGGCAATTGCAGCAGCAGGTCGATGAGCTGCGAACGCGGCGGAACGAAATCGCTGGCCAGATGAAGGGCGGTAAACCAGCGCCAGAGCTGATTGAGCAGGGCAGGGCCTTGAAAGAAGAGCTAGCGAAACTAGAGAGCGATTTGCGCGATATCGAAGCAGATTTTCAAGCGCAAATGGACGCAGTGCCTAATATAACGCTTGATGACGTGCCACTTGGCGGTGAGTCGGATAGTGTGGAGATTAAAACGTGGGGTGATAAGCGCCAATCTGCCAGTGATCATTTAGATTTTGCAACTGGCCGCGGTTGGCTTGATTTTGAGCGCGGTGCCAAGGTGGCTGGCACGAAATTCTACTACATCAAGGGCGATTTGATGCTGCTAGAGAATGCGATTTATCAGTATGCGCTGAATTTGTTAATTTCTAAAGGATTTACGCCGATGACAGTGCCGCACATGGTGTCGGGCCGGGTGGCGCGCGGTTCTGGTTTTGCTCCAAAGAGCGACAAGGAAAGTAATGAGTATTTCATCGACGGCGAAGACGTCATGCTGATTGGCACGGCCGAGGCGCCGCTGACTGGCTTTCATGCTGACGAAATAATCGACGAGAAAGATCTGCCGCTGCTCTATGCTGGCTATAGCCCTTGCTACCGCAAAGAAGCGGGTGCAGCTGGCAAGTTTAGTCGCGGACTATTCCGCGTGCACCAGTTCAATAAGCTGGAAATGTATATCTTTTGTACGCCAGAACAATCAGTCCAAATGCACGAAAAAATCTTGTCGATCGAGGAAGAAATTTGGCAAAACTTAGGCGTGCCGTACCATGTGGTGAATATCGCAGCTGGCGACCTCGGTGCGCCAGCAGCCAAAAAATATGATATCGAGTACTGGTCGCCAGTTGATAACCAGTATCGCGAGTTGACTAGCTGCTCGAATTGTACTGATTTTCAGGCGCGTAATCTCAATATTCGCGTGCGCCGCAGCGACGGCTCGCTGCAGGTACTTCACACGCTTAACGGTACAGCGGTGAGCTTGGCGCGCTCGCTAGTAGCAATCATCGAGAATTACCAGACCGATGACGGTAAACTGCGCGTACCAGAGGTACTGCGGCCGTATCTAGGTAATCGCGAGGAATTGTGATGAAGCGAGTGGTGCGCCAAGTTTCGCGCAGCGGCTATCAGAAACTTGCTAAACCGTTGCTTTTTCGACAACATCCAGACAAAGCGCATGAGGGTATGATCAAAGCGGCGCGAGCACTGCACCGAGTGCGCGGCGAGAATATTTTGCGGGTCTGGAATTATCGCAATTCGCGGCTCGAGCAGGAGATTTTAGGCCTAAAATTCAAAAATCCGCTAGGAATGTCAGCTGGGCTGGACAAGAACTTCGACCTGCCGCCGGTGGCTAAGCGGATTGGCTTAGGTTTCGAAATTGGCGGTTCGACTACTGCACAGGTTTGTGCTGGTAATCCGCGGCCGTGGTTTCGCCGCTTACCAAGCGAGAAGTCGATTGTAGTTAACGTCGGCTTGGCAAATAACGGAGTCGCTCGCAATATACAACGGATTAAGCGGTATCCGCGGCGGCTGTGGCGCGATTTCCCGTTGAGCGTGTCAGTTGCTAAAACCAATAACCCCGAAAATGTTAGCGATAGCGAAGCGATTGCCGACTATTGCCAAAGTTTGCGCCAGCTAGAGGCAGCTGGTTGCGCGCCGTTGTACGAAATTAATATTAGCTGTCCGAATACTTATGGCGGCGAGCCGTTTACGACGCCAGCGCGGCTGGATAAATTATTGACGGCGGTAGATGACTTGCGCTTAACGCGGCCAATTTTCGTTAAGATGCCGACAGATAAAAAGTGGCCGGAATTTATGAAGCTGCTAGCAGTAATTGATCGGCATGAGGTTGCTGGCTTAACGATTGGCAATCTAGTCAAGGACCGCTCGGCGCTGCGTAATTCAAAATTGCTGGATAACGAGATCAGGGGAAATCTCAGCGGCCAGCCGGCGCGGGAGCTTACTACTGGCTTAATTTTCAAAACTTATGCCAAATACCGCGATCGTTTTGTGATTATCGGTGTCGGCGGCGTGTTTACTGCCGAGGATGCTTACGAGAAGATTTGTGCTGGTGCGAGCCTGGTGGCTATGGTGACGGCGCTAATGTTTGAGGGGCCGCAGGTTGTCGGCGAAATTAACGAAGGCCTTGTTAAGTTGCTCAATCGCGATGGCTTTCAGAATATTACTGAGGCGATTGGTAGCGCTCACCGCGGCTAAATGCTATAATTAAAATACATTATCGGTTTAACGAAAGGGGTCAAAGTGATTGCAGATATTGATATAACTGGCGTAGGCGGCTACGTTTTGGATGAACCGACGAGAAAGTATATTAGCAAGAAAATCGGCAGATTAGATCGCTTAGTGACGCGGCATGCTCGTAAAACTATGAGTGCTTCGGTGAAGATCGAGGAAGTCAATCGCGATAACGGCAACAAATATGAAGTCGAAGTGATTATTAACGTGCCAGATCAGGTTATCAAAGCCAAAGATTCGACAATGAACGTTATGGCGGCAACTGACATCGTCGAGCGCAAGCTAGCCGGGCAGCTTCGCAAGTATAAGCAAAATTTGTTAGCTCACGTCGGCCGGCGCGATATACTGGCGCGGTTCAAACGCGGTTTTGACCGCGAAACGCAGTAGCGATTTAGTAGTAGCCTCTTCCAAAACTCCCCGAAAACAGTTATAATTAGGGGAGTTTTTGGAAAATACCTGAAAGTGAGGGAAATTTGACGTTATGGCGATAACACAACAGAAGGTGCTGACGAAGGTTTTCGGTGACCCGCAGAAGCGGATTTTGCGGCGTTTACAAAAGAAAGTCGACGAAATCAATGCGCTTGGCCCGAAATACAAGAAACTATCTGACAAGGAATTGGCTGGCCAAACCGATGTTCTGCGCAAACGTTTGCAGAAGAAATCTGTGACACTTGATACGATTTTGCCAGACGCTTTTGCGGTGGTACGCGAGATGGCTGATCGGACAATCGGCGAGCGCCATTACGATGTGCAGCTGATTGGTTCGATGGTGTTGCATGAGGGTAGCGTGGCCGAGCTGAAGACTGGCGAAGGTAAAACTTTGATGTCGACGTTGGCGGCCTATCTGAATGCCCTCGAAGGCAAAGGCGTGCATGTTGTAACTGTCAATGATTATCTAGCGCAGCGTGATGCTGGCTGGATGGGGCAAATTTATAATGCGTTAGGCTTATCGACTGGTGTGATCATCAATGAGGCTTCATTCTTATACGACGAAAATTATGACAATGAGGTACATACTGATCCGCGCATGAAGAAGCTTCGTCCGTGCACCCGTAAAGAAGCTTACCAGGCAGATATTACTTATGGTACTAATAATGAATTCGGCTTTGATTATTTGCGCGACAACATGGTTAACGATATCGAGCTTGTGCGCCAGCGCGATTTGAATTTTGCGATTGTCGATGAGGTGGACTCGATTCTGATTGACGAAGCGCGGACGCCGCTGATTATTAGCGCGCCAGCAGCCGAAAACCCGGACAGTTATTATCAATTTGCTAAGATTGCAGCGAAACTAACACCAGAAGATTACACTCTAGAAGAAAAACGCAAGCAGGTCGCGCTGACCGACGAAGGTGTCGAGAAAGTCCAAAAAATGCTGGGTATAAAAAACTTATACACTCCAGAGTATGTGCGCAGCGTTTACCATATGGATCAAGCTTTGCGGGCGCAAACGCTGTTTCATCGCGACAAAGACTATGTGGTGACAAACGATGGCGAGGTGATAATCGTTGACGAGCACACTGGTCGGCTCAAGCAAGGCAACCGTTATAGCGAAGGCTTGCACCAGGCGATTGAAGCCAAAGAAGGCGTACCAGTGCTGCAGGAAAGCATGACGCTGGCGACGATTTCCTTTCAGAATTACTTCCGACTGTACAAAAAACTTAGCGGTATGACTGGTACTGCTTTCACTGAGGCTGAAGAGTTTCAACAAATTTATTCGCTCGACGTAGTAGTGGTGCCGCCGAACAAGCCAATTACTCGCCAGGACCACCAGGACCTAATTTACAAGACTGAGAAAGGTAAGTTGAAGGCGGTGGCCCAAGCGATTAAAGAATATCACGATGAAGGCCGTCCGGTGTTGGTTGGCTCTGGTTCAATCGCTAAAAATGAAATGATCGCCAAATATTTGGATAGCGAAGGTATTAAGTACGAAATTCTAAATGCCAAGAACAACGAGCGCGAAGCAGAGATTATCTCGCATGCTGGCGAAAAGGGCGCGATTACGCTAGCTACTAATATTGCTGGGCGCGGCACTGATATTAAACTCGGGCCGGGCGTCAAAGAGCTGGGCGGTCTAGTGGTTATTGGTTCAGAGCGCCACGAATCGCGCCGAATTGATAATCAGCTGCGCGGCCGCGGCGGCCGGCAGGGAGACCCAGGCGATACTCAGTTTTATGTTTCGACTGAGGATGATTTGATGCGTATCTTTCAGGGCGAGCGGATTGCTAACGTGCTGGAACGCCTAGGTGTCGATGAAGAAACGGCGATTCAGAATCGTGCCGTCAGCAAGACATTGGAAGCAGCGCAGAAGCGAGTCGAAGGCTATAACTTCGATACGCGCAAAAATGTTGTTCAGTACGATAATGTTATTAATCGCCATCGCAAAGTTGTTTACACGGTGCGCCGCAAAATCCTTGAAGGCGATAATATCAAACCAGAAATTCAGCGTTTGCTGCGGGCGATGGTTAATAAATTAACAGAGGTGCCGGCCAAGAATAATCCAAAATTTGTCGAAGAATTTGCAGAGATTATCCCGCTGGAGGTCGATGAAATTGAAAAAATTGGCGCGATCAAAAAAGATAGTCAGCGCCGCGATAAAGCATTAGCCGCCGCACAAAAAATGTATACAGCCAAAGAAAGAGAGCTCGGCGACGATCTAATCCGCGGGGTTGAGCGCGAAGTTTATCTGCAAGTACTTGATACGCTGTGGATGCAGCACCTCGAAAATATGCAGCATTTGCGCGAAGGTATTCACTGGCGCAGTGTCGGCCAGCGCGACCCGCTGGTTGAGTACCGCAGCGAGTCGCAGAAGCTGTTTGATAGCTTGCAAGCGACATTGCGCGAGGAAGTTTTGCGTGCTATTTATCATGTGCGCGCCACCGACGCTATTAGCCGCGAATCAATTGACGATGACCACCAAACGGAATTGACGAAGCTTGCCGAGACTTCGGTCGAGCATGGAGTCAACGAAATCACTGGCGGCGAAGAGAATCGCGATCACGATTTCGGCGGTTCAATAAAAAGAGCTGCCTCGACCGCCGAAACTAATCATAGGCGCAACGTTGCCCGCAAAAAGAAAAAGGCCAAACGCCAGAATCGAAAAAAGAGCCGCTAGATGAAACACACAGTAACAGAAGTACGGCTCGACAATGGTTCGCGTGGGCTGCTTATTGATGTGCCTGGCGCGACGGTGATGAGCTTCCAGTTTCAATTCCGTGCTGGTAACCGCTATGTTGGACGCAAAAATATTTATGAAACCGCTCATGTGATGGAGCATATGTCATTTGGCACTAATGCTAAGTTCTCGAGCGAGCATGCTTACGAAGCAGAATTCACTAAAAATGGCGCGTACCACAATGCTTGGACAAGCGACTTATCAATGGTGTATGTGGCTGATTGCGCTGATTTTGAATGGGATCGGATTTTAGAATTGCAGCAAGTGGCGATTTGCCAGCCGCACTTTCAGCAGGAATCGCTAGAGGCTGAAAAGGGCAATGTCCGCAGCGAACTAACGGGGTATTTGAATAATCACGGCCGTGTGCTTTGGCCGAAAGTTCAGCAGCTGCTGGGCGAGGATGTTTATACCTTTTGGCAGCGTTTGCGAACGATTGATAATATCAAGCTCGAGGATATTCAGCGTCATCATCGCAAAACCCACACTTCCGACAATATGCGTTTTGTGATTGCGGGCAAGCTCGACGGCCGGCGCGAGCGTATTAAGAGCATGCTCGAGGGTTGGGAACTGCCGCGCGGCGAGCGTTTCGTGGTGCCGCGTGATGTTTTGAAAAAGGCCGCTCCGACCCTTATCAAGCGTAAAGAAGCGACTAATCTGACCTTTGGTTGGAGCATGTCGCTGCCGCGCGAAATCAATGATGCCGAACTAGAGGCGATGTCGTGTTTGAATCATATCTTGACCGGCACGATGCACTCGCGTATCTTCGGTGCTGCCCGCAAAAAGGGTTTGGCGTACGGTATGTTTAGCGAAGCGAGTGCTGGCTTTTATGATAGCAGCTGGGATTTTGGCGGGCAGGTCAATGTCGAAACGGCGGATCGGCTATTTGATATTATTGCCCGCGAAGTGAAAGCAGTGCTGGATGGCCAGATTAGCGAGAAAGAACTGGCGGCGGCGCAGTCCTACGCGCTCGGCCGTCATCAAATGGGGGCGCAGACAGTCGCGCAGATTAGCAATTTCTATAGCGGGCGCTATTTTGGCGATGGTTTTGTCAAGGATTATGAGCGCGTGCCCGAGGCAATCCGCAACATCACCCGCGAACGGATGATTGCGACGGCGCGCGAATTTATCGGCGCGGACACCTGGGTGCTGGCGGGGGTGAGTGCCAGCGACAAAGCGATGCTTGTTCAGCTCAATGATAAACTCGAAAAGTTATTCTAATTAGCTCTCGAAAAGTAAAATGCTCCGCCGCCGACCCAGCGGAGCATTTTACGCTCAACGTTGGGTGGTCGACGGAGCTGGTGCTTCCGTCTCTGTTCCAGTGCCAGCAGAGCCGACAATCCGATCATAGTCGGGTCTGTGGACCCTCATCACGGCGAACTTGCTGGCGTTGCCGTTGGCGAGTATCTTCTGTAAAACCCCTGCCAACCCCTCGTTCACCGAGGGAGTGACGGTGAAGCTCTGCAGACTAGTGGTGCACTTCGCAGGCCACCATCCAAATCGAAATGAGGCGTGGCAGTTGCGATCAAATTTCTCGTTCACCTGGTAGCCTGTGGCGGACCACGAGGAGTTATCGAGATTGAGCGTCATGGTTGACGCTTCGTCGTCGGGTACGATAACAAAGTTTATGCTAGCCAACGGAATTTCGATGACCTCATAAACCTCATTGTGTTGGAAGCCTACCAGGAGGGCGGTACCCCCCTGGAATTGCGCCTGTCCACTGACATGGAACAGACCTCCATTGATGGTCATATTCCCCGACAGCGAGATAGACTTATCTCCGACAGACAGTGGGTAAGAAGTCCCACTGTCGAGTCCGTAATATGCTGCGGCTTCTGCGAAGGTCGCGGCTCTTTCCCTTTCAGCGTACGGCATGGTCTCGCCATACACGGCCAAATTTGCCAGTACGTAGAGCACTACTACAATGAAGGCTGTGATGCCTACGAAACTTCTAAGAGGACCGTTACTGTCGTCGTCGATAGTAACGGTGGCGGCGATTCCCATCGCCGACACAAGCCCGATGATGGTGCAGACCACCGCCGTAATGAGCCACCACATGGCGACCCCCTCCTTCTCAATCAATAGACGGAAACGTTCTATCTCTCGCGGGTCGGCGCAAAAGATTAATATATATATCACTAAATGAATATGTAGTCAACTTAAATTTGGTATGTCATCAGATATCGCTCGTGCTATAATGGGTAATATGAAAATAATCATAGCGGGCTACGGCGTGGAAGGTATATCAAGTCTGATATATTTCCAGCAGAAATTTCCTGACGCGGAGTTTGTGGTGGCTGATGAAAGTCCGGCGAATAAACTGCCGGCAATTCCGGATGGCGTGAAGCTGATTTCTGGCAAAAATGTCTTCAGCGAGCAGCTGGATGGCGCTGATTTGATGGTGCGAACGGCCAGTTTGCCGCCGCGTAACATCAAGACTAGCGGCAAGATTTGGTCGGCGACTAACGAATTTTTCCAGGAGTGTCCAGCGCCGATTATCGGCGTAACGGGAACGAAGGGCAAGGGGACGACGTGCAGTCTTATTGTGTCAATATTGCAACAAGCTGGTCGGACGGTGTATTTGGTCGGCAACATCGGCGTGCCGGCGCTGGACGTCTTGCCGAAGATCAAAAAAACCGACATCGTCGTTTACGAATTGTCGAGCTTTCAGTTGTGGGATCTAGAAAAGTCGCCGCATATTGCGGTGGTGCTAATGATCGAGCCGGATCATCTGAATATCCATACGGATTTTGCCGACTACCTCAATGCTAAGAAAAACATTCGCTGCCACCAGCATCTTGGCGATGTCTGTTTATATCACCCGACGAATAAATATTCGCGGGAAGTGGCTGCCGCGCCACTTGATAGGCCGCCAGATACAGGCGATAATCACGGTGATACGCTGGACTTCGCGCAGCGCTATGCTATTCCCGACGATGATCAAGTGTATGTCCGAGATGGCTACTTTTGCGTGCAAAATCGGCGTATTTGTAGTACCAGCCATTTGCGCTTGCCGGGCGCACACAACCTAGAGAATGCCTGCGCGGCGATGAGCGCGGTGACGGAACTGCCGATTACGGTAGCTAATGAGCAATTTGCCGCTGGACTGGAGAGTTTTACAGGATTGCCGCACCGTCTGAAATTCGTTGCCGAGAAAAATGGCGTTAAATATTACGATGATAGTATTTCAACTACGCCCGGTAGCGCTATTGCCGCGTTAAAAGCCTTCACGGAGCCAAAAATTTTGATTTTGGGCGGCTCTGACAAGGGTGCGGACTACGCGGAATTAGCGCAGGAAATCGCCAGGCAGCAAATGCGAGCGGTGATTGTCAACGGCGCTAATGCCAGTGAAATTATCGAAATTTTGCATAAAAATGAGGTATCTTGCCGGGTTGTCCATCTGGAAATGGCGGTGATGCCAACAGTTGTCGAAACGGCAGAAAATCAGGCGCAATCTGGCGATGTGGTGATTCTCAGCCCGGCCGCCGCTAGCTTCGATATGTTCAAGAGCTATAATGACCGCGGCGAGCAGTTCGTGGCGGCGGTGGAGAAGCTTTAGTACCGTTATATGCCAATATACGGTAAATTCTAGTATTGCTAGCGGGATCTAGATAGCTAAGCTCACTTAGCAAAATCGCTAATCCGCTTGGCAATAATTGCAGTAGGTTCAAGAATGCGGCATCGCGGGAAAAGGCGTTGTAGCCGCCTCTTAAGCGCCAGATAATGCGTGCAGCCTAGAACAATAACATCGCTACCGTCCGCAACACTGGTCGATACTTCATCAAGTATAATATCGTCGGCCAAACCTTGATCGATCATCTGCGCCCACGCGTGAGTGTCTGGCGTGTCGATACGAACGCCAGTAGCATATTCACTGATAAGCGCGCGCAGACGCTGGCTGTGTTTGGTGGCGTTTGTCGCCAGCAGGGTGATATGATGCGATTTGGTCAGGGCGGCGGCTGATTTGATCATCGGTTCAAAGCCGATAAAGCATACATCTGGGTAACGTTGCCGCAGCGAGCCAATCGCGTTGGTCGTGGCGGTATTGCATGCTATAACAATAATGTCGCATGATAGCAGCGGCTGAATGGCGGCATCGGTTAGCGCGATAATCTCTTCCAGTGAACGATTGCCGTACGGCGCGTGCTCGCGGTCGATCGCCGTGATGTACAAATGCTGCGGCAGTAATTTTTTCAGCCTCTTTGCTACTAATTTGCCGCCAGTTCCCGTATCAAATATGCCGATCTTCATACAAAAAGTATAGCAAAATCGCCGTAACGATATCTACGACAATGCCAGAGCTCGCAGTTTTGGCAGATTTGAAACGCCGAAATTGCTGCTTATTGCCGTTAATACTGCTATAATAAGCAGGAATAGGCGCGAGTCTTGAGATAGTATCTAATCGGAGGGTTTATGGATCAACAGCCGTACCAGCAATACCAACAGTATCAGCAGCCGCCGCAATCGCAGGCGCAAACCAAAGGCCAGCTTGCCGTAGTGCGGGCTCGCAATGCGCAAGATAATGTCGTTCTGGCAATAACTATCATTATCTTTTGTTTCTTTGCGGCTAGCTATTTTATCTATACAACATTCCAGGAAATGTCAACAGACAATGCTGGGCACCACGTTGAGTTATCGTTCAGCGATGGCGTGATTGCTGTATTGCTGGCGATAGTTTTTATGATTATGGGATTGGGTATGCTGCTAGGTATTGGCATGTTCATGGTGCGGATGATGCGCCAGCAAATGCTAGGCAATGCCTTGCAGGTTGAATATAGCGCTTACGCGTGGTTACGCGATTGGGCCAACCAGGTATCGGCTGATTTAGAGATGCCGCAAGTCGAGATTTTTATCACCCAGAATCCAGTGATGAATGCTTATGCTTTTGGTTTTGCTAGGCCATATTCTATCGTGCTGCATTCTGGATCAATTCGCTACTTGACCAAGGATGAGCTAAAAGTGATTGTCGTACATGAAATGGCACACATCAAATACCGCCATGCCAACGCTAACGTGTATTTGATGCCGTTTTTGTCGATTCCGATTATCAGCGTATTGGGTAGTTGGATTTCTGGATTCTGGCACCGCCGTGCCGAGCTGACTGCCGACCGCTTAGCTTTGATGTATCTAGGCGACAGCGAACTAGTCAAAAAATCGCTAATCAAAGTACATGTCGGTCCCGATGCGGCAGACAGCATGAACGAGGTGGCGCGCCAGTGGATGCAGTATACGGCTGAACGCCCGATGAATCATTTTGCACAGACCTTTAGCGATCATCCGTTTTTGGTACGCCGGTTGAGCCAGATTGACTATTGGAAAGGCGTGGTTGAGCCGCAAAATCAGCTGCAGAGTGTTGCGCCAGCTGCTCAGTCTAATGTTTCTGAACCTGCTGAATCCGAACCTGCTACCGAGCCGACAACCGTAGAGCCAACCTCTACCAAGAAATCAACTCGCCGCAAATCAGATGACACCAGCCAAAATCAAGACGAGACTGCTGCCTAGGTTCTATGCAGCCGTTACGAAAACAAGCTGAAGATCTCCGCGCCCGCGTAGCTAGCGCTTGCCAGGCTTTGCATATTGACGCTCGCGCCGAAGAGCTGGCAGTGCTTGATGAACAGCTGGCCGATTCGAACGTCTGGGCGAATGTCGAGCGGGCGCAGATGCTGACGCGGCAGGCGGCGAGCTTGCGTTCGCAAATTGAGCCGTGGCAGATTTTACGTTCGCAAATCTCGGATATTGTTGAACTAATGGATTTAGGCGACGACTCGATGTTGGCAGAGTTTACCGAGCAGTTGGCAGCTCTCGAGGTAGAATACCAGGAGCGTCGCAAAGATTTGCTATTCTCAGGCGAATACGATAATCGAGCGGCGATTCTCAAGTTGAGCGCTGGCGCTGGCGGTACGGATGCGCAGGATTGGGCAGAGATGCTAGAGCGAATGTATCTGCGCTGGGCTGAAAAGCATGATATGCAAACCGAGCTAGTCGAGCGCTCGACAGGCGAAGAGGCCGGTATCAAGAATGCGACATACATTATCCGCGGTACTTTCGCTTATGGCAAATTACGCAGCGAGCATGGGGTGCACCGGCTGGTGCGGCTCAGTCCGTTTAACGCTGATAATTTGCGGCAGACTAGCTTTGCACTGGTCGAAATCATGCCGGAAATGGACGCGCCAGGCGAGGTCGAAATCGACGACAAAGATTTGCGAATTGATATTTATCGCAGCGGCGGCAACGGCGGGCAAGGAGTCAATACAACTGATTCTGCAGTGCGCATCACCCACTTGCCGACAGGTACGGTAGTGGCGATCCAAAACGAGCGCAGCCAGCTCCAAAACAAAGAAACCGCGCTAAAAATCCTCAAAAGCCGCTTAGCGCAAATGCAGCTAGAACAACGCGCCGAAACGCTAGCTGATCTGCGGGCAGGCGAGTCGGCTAGTTGGGGCGCGCAGATTCGTAATTACGTGCTTCACCCTTACACATTAGTCAAGGATACGCGCACCAAATTTGAGACGCATAACGCCCGCGGTGTGCTAGATGGCGACATTGACGGTTTTATCGAAGCATATCTCGAGCAGCAAGCAGCGACCGAGTAGCTGGCTATCACTATAAACTAGCTTATGCTACAATAGGTAGTGATGATTCTGTTAGATAGAGTGACTAAGGTGTACGGTAAGGGCAGCAAGCCAGCGCTTGACCGTGTTAATCTGCATGTCGAGCCGAATGAGTTTGTAATTATCGTTGGGACGAGCGGAGCTGGTAAATCGACCTTGCTCAAATTATTGACGCGCGAAGAAAAGCCGACTAGCGGCAAGATTGTCGTTGGCGGTATTGATTACGACCAACTCAAGGACAAGCATATCCCGTTGCTGCGCCGCAAAATTGGCGTAGTTTTTCAGGATTTTAAGTTACTACCGAACCGGACGGTATTCGAAAATGTGGCTTTTGCGCTAGAAATTGCCGGCATGACTAACCGCGAAATTAAAAATACTGTGCCAAAAGTGATCGACTTGGTGGGTCTAAAGGGTAAGGAAAAGCAGTTCCCGCACCAATTATCAGGTGGCGAGCGCCAGCGCGTGGCGATTGCCCGGGCAGTGGTGCGCCAGCCAAAGATTCTAATCGCTGACGAGCCAACGGGTAATCTCGACCCGAAGCACAGTTGGGATATTGTCCGCCTACTCGAGAAGATTAACCGGTATGGCACGACAGTTATACTTACAACACATAATGTAGAGATTGTCAATAGGTTAAAGCGCCGCGTTATCACTGTTGACCACGGCAAGATTACTAGCGACCAAGCGCAGGGGAGTTATCGGCAATGAGACGAGACAAAGTCAAGACAGCGGCTGCCAAAAAGAAAAGCCGCCGCGAGGACAAAAAAAATACCGGTGCGCGCGCCTTGACCAGACAAAGGCGCAGCCGCCAGCGCAAATGGCTGACTTTCGTGCGAATGTGCCGCTACGGCGTCAATAACTTCACTCGTAATGCTTGGCTAACGATTGCGGCTACCGCAGTGATGACGATTACGTTACTGATTATCTTTACTACAGTGGTAGCACGCAACATTTTGGCAGATTCGGTAACAGAGCTGAGTAAAAAAGTCGATATGTCAATTTATCTCAAAACGGGTACCACCGAAGAGCAGGCTAAACCGATTATTGCCGATTTGCGCAAACTGCATAATGTCGAGCGCGTTGAATTCGTTTCCTCGGAAAAAGCGCGCCAACAAAGCGCCGAAGACAACAAAGCCGACCAAGATATACTAGATGCCCTTAATCAAGCTGCCAATAAAATGCCAGCAGTGATTCGCGTTAATCTAGAGAATATCAATGACACCGACAGTCTTAGCGATTTTGTCAAAACTAATAAGCCGCTCAAAAAAATTATCGATGATAAGCGCGAACCGTCGTTTGCTGGCGACCGGCGCGATGCTATCGAAAATATCGGCCGCTGGACAGATTTTGCGCAGCGGGCCGGTTTGGCAGCGAGCGTACTCTTCGTCGTAATATCTTCGTTGATTGTTTTTAATACCATTAGAATGGCAATATTCAATCGTAAAAGCGAGATCGAGATGATGAAGCTTATCGGTGCTGACAAAAGCTTTATCCGCGGCCCGTTTTTGGTAGAAGCGATGGTATATGGTTGTATTGCTGCCGTTGTAGCGACCGCTATAGGGGTAGGGGTTTTCGCGACGATTTCTGGCAAATTACAGGCTTATGGAATTGCTGCTGTAGCTACATCGCACTTTTTGATAAATAATTTGCTGCTGGTCCTGCTAAGTATGATGTTGCTAGGCTCGTTGATTGGGATTATTTCCTCGACACTGGCCACTCGCCGTTATCTCAAATTGTAGAGTAATTTACGAAAGGGGGTGCTTATTCGACGTAGCTTTATTGACAAAGCGGTAATGCTTTGTTACGCTAGAGGTATGAAACATAGGTCCACCACACCAGTTTCGTCAAGGCGGCACGTTGCGAAGTCGTCAATCGTCGCAGCAGCTGTTTTGATGAGCGCAAGTATACCGGTTGCCTTCGCGCAAAACGTGTTGGCCGACCAGTACGACGAACAGGTCAAAAAACTTCAATCAGAAGCTGATTCATATCAGCAGCAGGCGGCGACGCTTGGCGCGCTGGCGTCAACGCTGCAAGCGCAGCTTGATGTATTAACCAAGCAAAAAAATGAAATCCAAGCGCAAATTAATACTAGCCAAGCTAAGCGCGATAAGCTTGAGAAAGATATCGCTGCTACCGAAAAGAAAATCGAGATTAACAAAGAAGCTCTTGGCGAAATTGTTGCCGATATGTACGTTGATAGCTCAATCTCGCCGCTCGAGATGCTGGCTAGCAGCAAAAACATCGGCGATTACGTTGACAAGCAAGAATACCGCTCGTCAATGCAGGACAATCTGAGCACCAAGATTAAACAGATTAAATCGCTCAAAGCGCAGCTCGAAAAGCAGAAAAAGCAAGTCGAGAACGTACTACGCGACCAGAAGTCGCAAAAAGCCGCGCTAGCTGCCAAAGAGGCTGAACAGGCTAAATTAGTTTCGGACACGCGCGGCGAAGAATCAGCTTACAATAGCTTAGTTGCCAAGCGTAACAGCGAAATCAGCAGTGTCCGCGCTCAACAGGCTGCCGCTATGGCTGCAGCTGCCCGTGCTTCAGGCTCTACTAATATTGGTACGGGATCGGCTAGCGGTGGCGGATATCCGTCGGTTTGGGCTAATGCCGAGCAAGATACGATCGTTGATAACTGGGGCCTCTATAACCGCGAATGCGTCAGCTACACCGCCTGGAAGGTAGCCAGCACTGGCCGTTATGTGCCGCATTTTGGCGGGGCGGGTAACGCTAATCAGTGGCCGAGCACAACGTCTCGCTATGGTATTGCAAACGGCCCAACGCCAAAAGCTGGCTCGGTAGCTATTCAGTATGTTGGTGCTTATGGTCACGCTATGTATGTCGAAGCAGTTAATGGCGATGGTACGATTACCGTTAGTGACTACAACAATAATATCGACGGTTTAGGCTGGGGCCGCTATCACTACTACACACGTTCAAGTGCTGGGCTAACTTATATATATTTCTAGCGAGATCAAGATAATAAGCGGTAAATTATAGCGTACTCAGCCAGAGTGCGCTATAATTATGATTATGGCAAACGAGCAGGGAGTTGAGAATAGGGGGCGGAAGCCTCGGCAGCGGAAGGTTTCACAGGGTGTTTTCTTGGCGTCGTTGGTCTTGGCGATAATCGTATCGTTTGCGGCTGGTACGCGCAGCGAAGAAATCTATCAGATAGCAGCGCCGATTTTTGGCATCAAGGTGGCTAAGCAGCCGCTCGACACCGAGGTGATGAAAGAAGCTTATCGTCAACTAGCGGCGAATTATGACGGTGATTTGGATGCTAATAAACTATCGGACGGGGCGGCTCGCGGCATGGTTAAAGCGGTCGGCGACGACTACACGACATTTCTAGATAAGGAAGAAGCGGCAGAATTTAACAAAAGTCTAAACGGCGAAGTTTCTGGCATTGGTGCCGAAATCGGCGTGCGTAATTTGCAGCCAACAGTACTGCGAGTTCTCGATGACTCTCCAGCCAAGAAAGCCGGCCTTAAAACAGGCGATATCTTTGTGGCTGTGAACGGTACGTCAGTAGCGGGCGAGACGGCTAGCGGCGTGGCTGATAAGGTTACTGGCGAAGCGGGCACGACCGTCAAGCTAACTATGCGCCGCGGCAGCGAATCGCTAGACTTTTCAATTACGCGGGCTCAGATTAGCGATCCTAGCGTCCGTTGGTCGGTTAGCGACGACGTTGGTGTCTTGACGATCTCGCGATTTGACGATAATACCGGCTCGCTAGCTCGCAAAGCTGCTAAAGAGTTCATTGACAAAGGTGTTAAAAGCGTTATTGTTGATTTGCGTAACAACGGCGGCGGCTATTTGACAGCAGCGCAAGAAGTAGCGAGTCTATGGCTAGATAGCGGCAAAACGGTCGTTACCGAAAAAAGCCGCGGGCAGGTGACCGAGACAGTCAAAGCTTCGGGTAATCCGACACTTAAAGGCAAGAAAACCATTGTCCTCGTCAATGGCAGCTCAGCCAGTGCTAGTGAGATCGTGGCTGGCGCGCTGAAAGACTATCAAGCGGCCACCTTGGTCGGTGAAAAAACCTTTGGCAAGGGTACGGTGCAAAAGGTGATCAACCTATCCGACGATCGTATCCTCAAGGTGACAGTGGCCCGCTGGTATACACCGCAAGACAGAAACATCACCAAAGAAGGCATCCAGCCGAACCAGACGGTCAAGATGAGCTCGGATGATAATAACGCTGGGCGTGACCCGCAAATGGCGCGCGCTAAAGAATTAGTGTCATAGCCCTTGTGCTTATTGCCAGGCTGGTATACTATATAAACTATGGATACACGCAAACGTAAGATTTTGCTAGTAGAGGATGACACTGCGCTAGCATCAGTATATCGGTCGCGCCTTGAACTGGAGGGTTTTGACGTCTGTGAAGCAAATAATGGCGAGGACGCGCTGTCGTTGGCGGTGTCTGAACATCCTGACTTGATTTTGCTGGACGTCATGATGCCGAAAATTAGCGGTTTTGACGTTTTGGATATTTTGCGTAATACGCCGGAGACTACCAATATTCGGGTGATTATGCTAACCGCGCTTAGCCAGCCCAAAGACAAAGAACGCGCCGAGCAGCTCGGTGTTGACGATTATTTAGTGAAATCGCAAGTAGTTATCGGCGATGTCGTCGAGCGGGTGCGGTATCATTTGGGTATGGCGGCTTAGAAATAGCTGCTATTTTTGGGCGGAGACCGCGTTATGCAGAGCCTCTCAGGATTTCTGTCTAGTTTATAATCTGCAAAGGAGTGGATTAGCGTTAGCTTATTGACAAATTGTGTATTTTTTGCTATAACAAAAAGAGTATAAAGATTAAAACAGAAAAATACACATGGCAAATAACGAACTAAACATACATGGCGCAAATTTAGAAGATTTGCAGAAAACTGCTGATCGATGTTCAAAACCGGAAGATTTGGCGGCTAGCCAACCAGAAAGTCCGGCCGAAGCTGCTGATCAGTATGCAGAGTCGGAGTATTCGGAGAGCAGCGGTCAGCAGGAAACCGCTGATCAGCATTCAAGGCCAGAAGCTCCAGCGGCTAGCAATCAGCCAGAAGACCCATTGGCGGCTTTACGCCGAGCTTTGAAAGCTAGAGAAGACGCAAAGCCGGAAGCTCCAATACCATCTTTAGAAACCCAAGCCGCCGAAACTAGACTCGCTCTCGGTATTGGCCGTACGGCGTTTCGGGCGGTTGATATGCTCGAAAATCCTACTGGTAAACCGCCGGCCGATTCTCTTGGCGAGCCAGAATCTAATTCTGAACGTTCAGATTCCAGCGAACCTGCAGACGAGTCGATTGAACGTGCAGACGGCGATTCGTCTGTCGCCGATACTGAAAGTGAATCTGTCGCGCCAGAAAATCAAGAGGAGCCGGGGAGCTCAGATGAGCAAGATCCAAATGAATCGCTAGAAGTATCAGATAAGCAGTCTCCTAGTGGCTCCGAGGCGCTAAAAAGGCTGGCAGAAGCGGACACCACGCAGCTTACTATACGAAATATGGCGGGCGTGGCAAAGGGTTTGGCTGGAGTGCTGAAAACGGCAAATACTTTGCGAGCTCCTGTGCTATTTGGGCGCATACAAGAGTCTACGTCAGGCATCTTAGCCATGCTCAACAGGTTCAACGGCGCTGTCGAAGAAGTCGGAGGCGATTTGCCACGGGGCGAAACACCCCGCCTGGGTGATGCGATAGACCAGGTTAGGTACGCTTTGGCAGTAATGAATAATGTTGCTGAGCAAGGCTTTTCAAGACATATCAGTGACGAAGAATATTCACAGCACGCTTTACGGCTGAACAACAGTATCGCAGAACTGCAAAGATTTATGAACGTATCAGTAAAGCGCCAAGAAAACAACGAACAAGGCTAGTAGTGGTATCTCGCTAGCCAAGGTAGTACACCTAATGAACCTAGCTTATTCAACGCAAACTTGAGTTCGCGGGTGAGTATTGCCGGTGAACGATGGCTTCTTGATATGTTTGAAGACTACGGTGCCACTCTTGGCTGCGTGAATTGTGTAGTTGCGGCTGATATAAGTGCCTGGACCAGCAACTTTGGTACTGCCAGTCTGGCGAACTAGCACCTCGCCCTGGTTGACTTTTTGCCCGCCGAAACGCTTGACACCATTGCGCCTACCAGCACTTTTGTGGGTATTATCGCTCGAACCGCCAGCTTTAACGTGTGACATAAAACTCCTTTAATTTAATATAAGACAATCTATGCTATTGTACGCGAAGCTATCGGAAATGTCAAGCTTTACGAAAGTAATTACTGTAGCAGGCGCGAGCTTGGCGGGCGAGATGCTTTTAATTTTCATCGAGAGGTTTAAGTAGCAAAATCTCTCGTGCTACCACCTGGTTTTCGCGGTAGTAGAGCAGCTGGTCGTCGCTGACTAAGTTTAGATGTAGGCGTTGGTAGCCTAAATCTGCTAACTGATCAATAAGCGGTAAATGCGTAAATTTACCGCTATGGTCGCGCCAGGCGGGCGCGGCGACGACTAGCGTTGTACTCGGATTGATTTGCGGGCGGATGTTTGCTAAAAATTGGCTGATGATATGATTGCAATTACCGCGGACTGCGGTGAGCTTGGCAGGCTTTGGCGGGGCCGAGAAGGGTTGGCCGAGGTAAGCTTCGCAGACGATGCGGGTGATTTCAGATTTTTGAGCGGCGTTGAGCTTGACAGCGGTAGCGTCAGCTTGGAAGACCTGCCACTGGGGGTTGATCTGGTATTTATTATCAAGCCACTGCATGTTTTCTGTGGCGTAATCGACCATTTTTTGGCTTAGGTCGCTGCCGTAGACGTCTATCCCCTTGAGTCGCGCTTCTTGGAGAACGGTGCCAGTACCGCAAAAAGGGTCCCAGAGGCGGCCAGTTTTTGTCTCGCCAGATAGATTTATCATCATCCGCGCTAATTTCGGCGGCAGCATACCGACGAAAGCATCGGTGCGCGGGCGAGCTTGGTCGCGGGCGGCCAGCGCAGTAATGTTCTGGGCGCCGACACTTTCAGCGATAATGAGACGGTTATTTGGTGCTCGGACGACTAGCAGCTCAACTTTCGTCGGCGATAGCCCAAGCTTGTTGTGATGGCTAGTAGCGGTGTTAAGGGCGATTTCTGGGTTCGGGATAAGGCGTAAGCTAGTGTCGCTGTCGCGTAATTTTTTCTTGATAAGCAAGCCGGTTTTTTGGACATCGCGCGGCGAGATTTTGAAGCCGTAAGCGCTGATGCCAAGAGTTATTTTATGCTCGTTGGCGCGCCATTTGGCGGTATAGTACTGAACGATTTGGCGGCTGGCGGTTAGCCAATTGCCGCGGTCGAGTTCGAGAACGACCCGGCCGGCTTTTTGGCTGCCGCCGAGGGTCTCGAAGTCAAAATCAGGCGAATCTACAAGCGCTGTTTGCTGCGAGAACCACCGGACATTGTCAGCGCCGTAGAGCTGTTCTAGCTCGGCTACTCCAAGTGCTGGCTGGCGGCCAAGTATTGTGATATGCATAAATATAGTATACTAGATTGTATGAAAAGGAGACTGTCTTTTCGATTGTGGTTGAGTATTGCCACGTTGCTGTTGATTGCTTTGATACTTTTTCTAGCTAGAAGCGAACTGGTATATGCTTGGGGTTTGCTGGGTAAAATTAACATTGGCAAGCTTGTGTGGATGTTGCCAATTATTGCGGCCGGATATTTGGCGACTGGCGAGATGATTTTTTCGTATTTGCGTCAGAAAGGCTTCGTGAAGAATATTAGTCCAGCAACTCTGGCACGCATATCGCTAGAGCTAAATTTTGTTAATCATGCTTTTCCTAGCGGCGGTGTCAGTGGTATTTCGTATGCTAACTGGCGTTTAGGCAAGTACGGTGTGCCAATCGGACGAGCGACGATGGCGCAATTCGTGCGTTATGTGGTGGGGTTTATGGCGATTGTGGTCTTTTTGGTAGTTTCTGTTTTGATGGTGACGATTGACGGCCGTGTTAACCGCTGGATAATTTTGATGAGCTCAACGCTGGTATTTTTGCTGGTGATGGCGACGCTGCTGGGCGCCTACTTTTTGAATAGCGTCCACCGGATGAAAAAATTAGCCAAGAGAATTACGACGATAACTAACGGTACGGCGTCATTTTTTGCACGGCGGCCGCAGGTGGTGTTGAAGCGGGAGTCGATAGAGAAGTTTTTTTATGATATGCACGACGATTTTAACGAGCTAAAGAGTGACAAGCGCGTGCTGCTGAAGCCATTTTTGTGGGCGATGTTATTTACCGCTACCGAGATCGCGCCAATCTGGATTACTTTCCAGGCGCTGGGAATGAGTGTCAACCCGGCGTCGATTTTGATTGCTTATGGCATAGCGACGATTGCTGGATTCATTGTGGTAACGCCGGGCGGAACGGGCGCCTACGAGGCAATCATGGTTAGTGTTTTGGCTTTATCAGGCATAGGTAGCGGCCAGTCGATTGCAGCGATTGTACTTTACCGGGTAATTGTACTGCTGACGGCGCTGCTGCTAGGCTATGTATTTTACCAGTTAACAATAGTGAAATATGGACGAAAATCCGATTCCAAGATTCGGCGTTAGCGGTTTCGTTGAGCTGATTAATCAAGTGCTGGAGTTTTCGTGCAGCGCTGTTGAGATTGAGGGCGAGGTCGCTAGCTTCAAAGTAAACCAGGGCAAATGGGTGTTTTTTGACTTGAAAGACGAGGAAGCGAGCGTCGGTTGCTTTATGCCAGTTTATCAACTGCGAACACCGATTGAAGACGGCATGAAGCTAGTGGTGCGGGCGCAGCCCAAAGTGACGAAGTGGGGCAAATTTAGCGTGACCGTGCAAAATTATCGTCTGCTAGGCGAGGGCAGCTTGCGCAAAAGTTTCCAGCTGTTACACGCTAAACTCGAGAAGGAAGGAATATTTGCTACCGAGCGCAAGCGTTCTTTGCCACAAATTCCAGCGCGTATCGGCGTGATAAGCAGTACTCAGGCGGCAGGTTACGCGGACTTTATCAAAATCGTAAATGAGCGCTGGGGCGGTTTGCAAATTGACGTAGCGCATGTTCAAGTGCAGGGCGAGGCAGCGGCTGATCAGATTATTGCGGCAATTAATCGTTTTAACGAGAATCAAACGCCGCCTGAAGTGCTGGTGATCATTCGCGGCGGCGGCAGTGCTGACGATTTGAATACGTTTAACGATGAATTGTTGGTTAGAGCGATTACTGCCAGCCGTGTGCCGACATTGGTCGGTATTGGGCACGAAGTCGATATGACGCTGGCGGATTTGGCTGCCGATGTGCGAGCTTCTACGCCGAGCAACGCGGCGCAAATCATTGTGCCAGACCGGCGAGAACTGCTGCGAGAAATAAAAGCGCTGGTTGACGGCATGGCCTACCGGACGGAGTCGGCGATTAGCGATTTAGGTAGTGAAATTGACAGCTTGCGGCAGCGTGCATTGCTATATCTAGATAGCAGAACTGACGTCTTAACAAATGAAATTAAGCAATTCCAGCGGATTTTGGCGGCGTACAATCCGCAGTTGGCGCTGGCGCGCGGTTACGCGATTGTGCGCGGTTCGACCGAAATAGGCGAAGTTATTAGTATTGAGGAAGAAAAAATAATTATCAAAGCGGAGGTTAAAAATGTCAAGCAAAAATGAGAAAACTATCAACCAAAAAATTGAAGAGCTGCGCCAGATGGTTGCATGGTTCGAAAGCGATGACTTCGATATTGAACAGGCGATAGAGCGCTACCAAGCAGCCGAGAAACTAGCTAGCGATATCGAAAAAGATTTGAACGGCTTGCGCAATAAAATTACCGTCCTCAAGGAAAAATTTGCGTGATTTTTGCCGCTGTCGCTGCTGTAGTGCTGCTGTTTGGCTTTGTGGCTTTCACAGGCGCACCGTACGTGCCGTCGCGGCGCCGCGACTTGCAAAAAGCTTTTGATGAGCTATATCGGCTCAAAAAAACCGACGTGTTGGTGGATATTGGCTCGGGCGACGGTGTAGTGCTGCGCGAAGCGAGCCGCCGCGGCGCGCGGGCGATTGGTTACGAACTACAACCGCTGCTAGTACTGATTTCACGTTGGTTATCGCGGCACGACGAGAAAGTGTCGGTGCGGTTAGCTAATTTTTGGCGTACGCCGCTGCCAGACGAGACGACGGTCGTTTATCTTTTTGGCGACGGTCGTGATATCGCCAAGATGGTTCAATATTTACAGCATGAGACTAACCGCCTTAGACATGATATTTGGCTGTTGAGCTACGGTTTTGAGGCGGCCGGACTTGCTTTGCACAAGACCGTGGGCGCGCATAATCTCTATTTGCTGCAGCCGCAAAGTTAAACCTTTGCATATTTAGCCTCGACAAAGTATAATCGTAAGCATGAAGAGTAGGCATCATACAGAAAAAGGCGCTATCACTGGCAGTATTGTCGCTATTGCGGTATTGGTAGTGTTGGTGCTGGGGTTCGGCGGTTTTAGTATTTGGTCGTATATGCAATATCTCGACCAGAAAGAAAACGTCGACGAGAAAATCGAGACGGCTAAAGCTCAAGCCGTCAAAGAGAATAGCGAGAAGCTAGAGAGCGACTTCGAAAAGCGCGAGAAAGAACCGAATCGGCAGTTTAACGGGCCGTCGGATTACGGCGCCTTGACGTTTGAATATCCCAAGACTTGGAGTGCTTATCAGGCAACCGATATTAGCAAGGGCGGCGGCGTGACTTATGAAGCTTATCTGAACCCAGTGACAATCCCGCCGATTACCAGAGAGTCGAAGATTGCCCTGAGGATAACGATTGAGCAAAAGACTTATGACAAATCTGTGTCTACTTACGATCCGTTAATTAAAAGAGGCGACCTGAAGTCGAGCGTTTACAACGATGGCAAGCATACGGGCACCAAGCTGGTCGGTAATTTCGACAAGGACACTTATGGTACAGCAGTACTGTTGAAGATGCGCGATCGTACACTGACGATGCGTACTGACGGCGACGTTTTCACTGCTGACTACGAGAAGCTGCTGAAGACTCTCAAATTCAACGAATAAGTATTTTTGCTTGTGCTAGAACAGCCTGTTGCAGCATGCTAAACTAGATGTATGCAGGAGGGTAAGGCGCAGGCTGGTTTGTGGGCAGATTCACCGTCGTCTGTGGCAGCGGCGCATGAGCTGAAAGCGCCGCTTGCTCTGATTCGCCAGTTGGCGATTGAGCTAGAAGCAGGGGAGTATACGGCGCTTGAGCGGGCTGTCTTGGCGCAGCGGATCACACTGACAGCGGAAAGGGCGCTGCGCTTGACGACAGATTTAACCAAAGCTCGCCGCCTAGAAAACGCCTTATTTACGCTAGAGGCGATTGATGCGGCTGGTCTTTGTAGCGAAGTGATGAGCGAACTTCAACCGCTGTACCATGCTCATAATAAGTCTCTAAAGACCCAGGTAAAATCTCGTCAGCGACTAATGGTGGCAAATCGTGATCTATTGCGGCGAATCGTTGCTAACTTTGCTGATAACGCACTACACTATAGCGCTGATGATTCGTCGGTAGCGATCTCGGTGCGGGCTACCGATAACAATCAGCGGGTACGGATCGGAGTACGCGATTTTGGACCAGCAATTCCAGCGCGAGCTTGGCGGGCGTTGCGTCAGGGCTTGCGCGAACCATTGCCGCTACATAACCGTCCAGGCAGTAGCGGGCTAGGTATGTTTATTGCTAATGAGTTTGCTTTAGCAATTGGCGCACAAATTGGCGTTATCCGTCATCGCGATGGCGCAACTTTTTATGTTGATGTACCAGCGTCGACGCAGCTGAGGCTATTATGACGCGCGTGCTAGTAATTGATGATGACGAGTGGCTAGCGAAGCTGTTTACGCGGCGTCTCGAGCACAACGGTATGGCAGTACAGAGTGCTCCAAATGCCATAGAAGCGCTTGATTTGATAGATAGTTTTCGACCCGCGGTGATTATTCTTGATTTATTCATGCCGGGCCCAAATGGTTTAGTGCTGCTGCACGAGTTGCAATCGTATGACGACCTAGGCCGCATTCCTGTTGTCGTGTGTACAACAAGTGCAAATGACATCACTCTCGAGCAGTTGCGGCCGTACGGCGTGCGATTATTATTAGATAAAGTATCAATGCATCCAGATGATATCGCCAAAGCGGTGCGAGAGGCGGTAGCATGACTGCTATTGAACGTACTAAAGCGATAGTGCTGCGCCGGACGAATTACGGCGAGGCAGATCGCATTTTGACACTATTAACGCCGCTAGGGCAACGTAGTGCTATAGCGCGCGGTGTGCGGCGCGAGAAAAGCCGCTTGGCGGGCGGCATCGAGCTGTTTGCGGTTAGCGATGTAGTGTTGCGCCGCGGTAAAGGTAGTCTGTACACGATTACGCAGGCGCGGCTTGATCGTTTTTACCGCCAGATTTTGCAAGATTATGATCGCTTGCAATTTGGTTATGAATGTATCAAACTGGTTGAACGCGCCAGCCGCGATGTCGATATTCCAGAATGGTTTGAAGTGCTAAGCGAGACGCTGGCAGGCTTGGGCGATGCAGTTTCTTTGCAGTTGGTGCAAGTATGGTTTTATTTGCGCTACGCTGAGCTAACAGGCTATGAGCTGAGTTTGGTGAACGATGTTGCTGGCCAACCGCTTGATCGCCAAAAGCGCTACATGTACGATTCGATTGAACGAGGCTTGCGACTGAGCGAACAAGGAGAGCTTACCGCTGATCATATTAAGTTTTTGCGCTTAGCAGCTAATAAATCGTTGCGTCTGGTGGCGCAAATTGGCGGGGTCGAGCAGATACTGCCAGGCTGCTGGTTATTGACTCGCCAACATGCTGGAGTTTAGTTGTTGAATTGGTCGCTTTATAGCGAAACTACTGAAAACCAAAGCGTGTTATACTAAAACGTAAAGAGTTAAATACTCGCGCTCACCAACGTAGAGAGGAGAAAGGAGACTTCTTGTGAGTCAAGCAAAAATGGAAGCAATTATTAGCCTGTGTAAGCGCCGCGGCTTTATTTATCAGGGGTCGGATGTGTATGGTGGTCTTTCTGGTACTTGGGATTACGGTCCGCTGGGCGTGCAGCTGAAGCGTAATATCATGGATTTGTGGTGGCGCCGGTTTGTTGACGAGCGTGACGATATGTACGGCGTTGATGCGGCGATTTTGATGAATCAGAAAGTCTGGCAGGCCAGTGGGCATGTCGATACGTTTGTCGATCCACTGTGTGAAGACACGGTCAATCACCGCCGCTATCGCACCGATCATATCCTCAAGGATAATGGCGTTGACGCGGACGGCATGACCATGGAGCAGATGGATGCGGTGATTGCGGAAAAAGACATCAAAAGCCCCGATGGCAATCCGCTGAGTAAATCGCGGACGTTTAATATGATGTTTGAAACGCAGATCGGTGCCGCAGCAGATGTTGCACGTCAGTCAATGTTTTTTGAGGGTGGAAATCTTGCGAAAAAAGTTGACTCATCGACCGATATAATCAATTTAGATAATAAAACCGCTGTACAGGGGGCGATTCTTCGGGAGTATATGGATTATGTCAAAGATTATGTATATGGCTATCTCGTTGAGCAAGAGAGGAATACTGTATACCTCCGACCCGAAACTGCTCAAGGTATCTTCACCAATTTCAAAAACGTCGTCGATAGTTTTTACCCTAATTTACCGTTTGGTATTGCTCAGCAGGGCAAGGCGTTTCGTAATGAGATTGCGCCGCGCGATTTCGTCTTCCGTTCCCGCGAGTTTGAGCAGATGGAGATTGAATATTTCGTTGATCCTAGTAAATGGCAGGAAGCTTTTGATGAGCTATTAGCTGCAACACATGCATTTTTAGAGGAATTGGGACTAAAGCCGGAACATATTCACGAGCTAGATGTGCCGCCAGAAGATCGAGCACATTACAGCAAAAAAACTATCGATATTGAATATGATTATCCAATTGGTCGTGAAGAACTTATGGGCATTGCTTATCGTACTGATTTTGATTTAATGAATATTCAGCGCGTCAGTAATAAGAGTATGGAATATACCGTCAAGGGGACGAACACAAAATTTGTACCACATGTTATTGAACCTAGTTTTGGCGTGGAGCGAGCGCTGATGGCGGTGTTATCGGGCGCATATCGTGAGGACGAGCAAAACGGTGAAAAGCGGGTGTATTTGGCGCTGCCAGAGCATTTGGCACCAGTCAAATTTGCCGTTTCGCCGCTGCTCAAGAACAAGCCAGAATTGGTGGAAAAAGCCCGTGAAGTCTACGCTGAGCTCGCCAAGGCGAACCCTGGCCGGGTGATGTGGGACGACAACGGCAACATCGGCAAACGCTACCGCCGCCAAGACGAAATCGGTACGCCGCACTGCGTAGTCGTCGACTTCCAAACGCTGGAGGACGGCACCGTCACCGTGCGCGAGCGGGATACGACGGAGCAGCGACGGGTGAAGGTTGAGGAGCTGTAGATACTAAATATGAAAAAGCAAATTGGTTGTGAGGAGATAAAAGATTGACAAAAAGTAGACCTGAATTTGATAAAATTACATCGTTTGATGAGTTTAATAAATACTATTGGTATCGTGAAGAACTTTCACAGATTTGCAAGTCATTAGGATTAGAATATAGAGGTACAAAACAGGAACTCAATGATATTATTGAGCAGTACTTTAATGGTAATTTGATTAAAAAGTCATCAGTAAAAAATGAAAAGAAGCAAGTTAAAAATATTACTTTAGAGACACCATTACTTGAATGTGGTTTTTCCTTTAACACAAAATTTAGAGAATATTTCTCTGCCGTAACAGGTATTACACCTTTTAAATTTACTGCTGATATGGCTACTGCTTGGAGAAAAGTAAAGAAAGAAAAAGATTTGAGTTTTACCATTCAAGATATGCTAAAAGTTTATTATGGGAAATCAGATTATGCCAAGTATGATAATTCGGTTTGTCAATGGAATCAATTTTTAAAGGATTTTAGTGCAGACGAAAATAG
>CAUOPB010000004.1:0-43687 GCA_963456685.1 uncultured Candidatus Saccharibacteria bacterium
TATGATATCAAAGGATAACAAAGCGAAAGCTATTGCTTTGACTCAGGTCAACGAGAACGATGTAGGCAGCCCGCAAGCGCAGATTTCGATCTTGACGGCTCGTATCAAAGAGGTGACTGAACATCTCAAGTCCAATAAGCACGACCGTATGGCGCGCCGCGGACTGATTCAGATGGTAGGTAAGCGCAAGCGCCTGCTGAAATACCTTGAGAAGACGAACTTTGAGGCCTACAAGGCAACGCTAGAGAAGCTCGGTCTGCGCAAATAAACGTGCAGCCTGGGCCAAAAACCGTCTCGTATTGAGGCGGTTTTTGGTTTGTAAAGGTAGATCGCGGCTGCCGTATTGCTAAAATTGCTAATCTAAGTAATAATATTGACAAAAAGCATAAGCTGTGTTAGCATAAAAAGGTAAGTAAACGGCAAAACAAAAATGAACACAAAAGAACGCTTTCCAACATCTTCTCATGAGGTGACTAACAGCCGCGAGCAAGGCGAGTCGTTTGACTATAAGAAGTACGGTATTGAGCCGATAGTTAAGTCTAACTCTCTTGATGGTGATAATTTTAGTACGCCGCACGAATGGACGCCAGCTGGCCGGGCCGAGAAAGTCAATGATGCTCGCGATGCGGTGGCGATTGCTTTCGGCGATAAGCCGCCCGCTATGGCGCGCCAAGAGTCGAATACTGGCAGGCAGCTGCTGGTCGGCGAGGCTTATAAAGCCGCTACTGACGGCGGAATAGCGCCGACCAACGAACGTGCCTCTATCCGCCGAGTTTTCATGACTGGCGAGAAAATAACTGTCGCATGCTGATGCCGAGAGAGGGCCGCAAAGTGTTGATGAAATGCTCAATCGGCGCGCTAATTTGTTAGCAAAAGGCGTTCCAGAGGATTTGGTTGATGGTATTGTCAGGGGTGAGCATAACAAGGACAGAGGCGATAATCTAGTTCAATACGCTTCGCGGCCGCCAATTGAGCAAGCAGCATATGAGCAGCCAGCGATACGCGAGGAGTCAAATGAGCTGGTATCGCATGAGACCAGTGCTAGCGCTGCTATGCCCGAGGCAGAAGAGACACCGTTGCCGCCACGTGCTGAGATTTCGAAAGCAGAAACTGCCGCCGCCAAGCCGTCTAGCGAACCAGAACCTAAAGCGCCGAAAGAAAGCGTGCCGCTAGAAGCCGCCAGAAACGAAAGTCCAAAGGCAGAAACTAAACCTGCCACAAGTAATCGCACCGCCGAGAAAAATCCGGCAGAACAGGTTGAGCAGCCAGATGGCAATCAAAAAAATACGGTAGAATCTGAAGCAGACGTATCAAAGTCAGACGGAAAACAGGCCGCTGGAGAGCAAAATACGACAAAACCTGGCGAGCGCCAAAAAAGAGCCAACAAATGGGCGGGAGACTTCTTGAGGGCTTATGGCGGATTTCTTGACCAAGATGTTAGGGCAGAGTTAGCCGATAGGTTAAAAGCTAAAGGCGGACTAAATGTTGATGCAAAAACTCTTCGAGCAATGTCTGACTTAGTGAGAAAAGCTAACCCGCAGTCGCCAATATGGCAAACCAGACCAGGCAGCGGCTCGGCTTTGCAGCAATTTGCTGGCAGAGCTCGCAGAGATCTACAGAGTATTATTGAAAGTTTATAGTTTATAACTAGTTGTGTACTAAACCTCCGCAATTGTGTATAATATAAACACAATTAAGCGAAAGGAGTGCGCGATGGCGTTTGGGCCGATGATGAAATTAATAACCGATAGAGGCTTGTCGGTTGAACTGGCACCGTTTACGCGCGATAATCTAGCGGTGTTTGTCGAGGGTTTTGCGCGCGGTACGGTAACGCAGTACTTATCAGCGCACCGAGCGCAGACAATCGAGACCGAGCAGGCCTGGTATGATGAAATGATCAAGAACAAAACCAGCCTAAACTGGGGTATTTGGGTTATAGATGGCGACAAGCGCCAGCTGATCGGCAACACAGCGCTTACCGAGATAACCAAAGATCACGTTCATTATGCGACAAGCGGTATAGTTATTGCCGATAAGAAATATTGGGGCCAGGGGATTGCCAGTGCTTGCCATCGGGCACGAACCTGGTATGCTTTCGAAAATCTAGGCCTGCACCGAATTAAGTCGGCGGTTATTCACGGCAACGCGGCGAGCTGGCGGGCGCTTGAGAAGTGTGGCTACGAACTTGTCTATACCGAGCGCAATGAAGAGTTCGTGAACGGTAAATTACGCCACATGGATTGCCTGGAATGCCTCAACCCGGCAGATTGGGCCTGGCGGCAGTGGTGGGGCGACGACCGTCCGCCGCGAAAGAGCTTGGAGGCGCGCAAACGGGCGCAAGCGGCAGTTGATTGGGCGCGGCAAAACGTGACGCTAGAGTAGTTGTTGGTGCTGTTCGTCGAAATTATCGACGACGAGAACTGGCTGGCTGCTATTGATGTACTGTGCGATATCGGTGTGCTGTAGAAATTCGGGGTAGAGAACATGCCGCGACGGGTCGATGTATTCGCAAACGGCTAATTCTTGAGCGCCATGTGTTGTTTGGCTAATATCAATATCGGTAAAGTCATCAGGATTATCGACCGCGAAAAAGAACTCTAATTCCTCTTCGTAGCTAGCCCGCGATGATGGGAATTGCTGGATGAATAGCAGTTTGCCAGGTTTGGCGGTCACGCCAGTTTCTTCGCGTAATTCGCGGATTAAACATTCAGTTAGCGACTCGTGCGGGTCGAGACCGCCGCCTGGTACGGCGTAATAAGGGGCCGCTTGGTCGCCGCGGCGATGTTTGACGGCGAGTATTTTTCCTTCGCGATAAATAATAGCGCGTACATTAATGCGCCGCCCAGTATATAGACTTTCGGTTTGTGGCATAAGGCCTCCTTGTTGATTAAGTCTGCAGTTTGTGATTGGTTGATGTTCGGTAGGGGTTAGTATCGAGTATAGTATACCTGGAGTTACTATTCAAACCTTAATAGTTAGCTTTGGCGCGCTTGACCAGCTACGCTAAATTTGGTACAATTCCCTAGTTTTGTGTGTTACGAGAAATAGAGAAGTTACAGCGTATGATCAACCGATAATTACTGGCAGTGATGCTATTGATGTTGTTGCGGGTAGTACGACGATAAAAATTATTCCTAATAGCGTGGAGTCATTTGATGGTGGTGTCGCGCCTGTAGTAGTGTTTATGGGGTCTGCTGCTATTGAAGATATAAAGTACCACATAATTAGTGGAATTCAGACTATTGATCCGTCTGATTGTGATAACTCAAATGTTATCCACCTAGTTTTACGTAAACGAGATTAGCTAAAGCTTTGTGGTATTTTTTATCCTTGTCTTCGGCTAGTTTTATCTTTATTGGCGCGGATTCTATCAAGCGATTCGCCAAAATCTTGATAACTTGCTATCTGTAGAGCTGATACGATATCG
This sequence comes from uncultured Candidatus Saccharibacteria bacterium, assembly GCA_963456685.1. Classification (GTDB taxonomy): domain Bacteria; phylum Patescibacteriota; class Saccharimonadia; order Saccharimonadales; family Saccharimonadaceae; genus Saccharimonas. Next base: position 3,428 of record CAUOPB010000004.1, read on the forward strand.
CTAAATGGCATTTTATATCTTTCAGATATACGTCGTTTCTGTTCTTCGATATCCATTCCTATTATTGGCATTACGGCAATACGATCATTGTCGGTGCGTTTGGCGATTTTTTCTATGTCGTGTATTAAATCTAATGATTTTTTATCCATTTCGTCTCTTGTCACACTGAGTATATAGCGCCCGAGGCGTTCTCGTTTTGAGCGGGATTGCGCTAAGGTTTCTGGGCTTCGCTCGTCGATACCGTAGCGACCATCCGAAGTATCTGAATCATACCAAGGTGGAACATAATGAGCAGCGAATTCATCAGGAACCAGTAAACCGCTTTCGCTTTTCCATGTCTTTAGTGTTGGTACAGACCAATAAATTGGCTCAAGGTTGGCTTTACCCTGAAGAGCACGGTTAATTAACTGTTCGGCTATAATAAGTGTTGCTCCAGAACTTTTGACTTCATCGAGAATTGCAACATGTTTTCCGTCTAGAACTGTTGGATAATTCCAAACATCTTCCTCAAAGTTGTCTTCGTTAACTTCTTTAAGGCCTTCTGGTGATAAATATTGTGAGCGTATGGAAGCGACAAATTTGTTAAGTAATCTTGGGTCTATCCGATCAATATCTATATTTTCAATGTCTGGTTTTTGAATATTTTTTATGTTGCCCATGCTGGCAGCGAAAAACTCTTTATCAATGTTAAGAAATGACGGTGAAGGGAAATGATCGCTGGAGGTTGCAGAGAGAGAGCTCCATAACTGGGCGACAATGTCGCAAACAGGGCGAGCTGATTTGTCTAGATAAATACAAGCGTCTACGGATCCAGGGTAGCGTGATTTACCATCAATAAAATGAGGTGATTTTGTTAATTCGCCATTGAATATAGCGATTACCCTATTAGTATCATTGACAATTGTAGTTTCGATCTCTGGTATAGCACGGGGAACATTTCGAGATTCTTTCATAGTATCGTCTGGATTAAGTATAGGTTCAAACTTTGTGGCTAGATCTAATAGTCTGTAGGGGCTGTCGTCTTTTGGTGCTGATTCTTTTGCCATAAAATTAGATTCTCCTGCAATGGATTATGAAATTATTACGCTACTACTTTTACTGTAGCATAAACATGATAAAAAAGCAATAGCATGATAAAATATAGATGAAATAATGCTTACAGTCTGTTATAATAAGACAGTTATCGTTAACGCGGAAGTGATAGAGACGAGAATTTGTCGCCTACGGTGTTAGGGCGCTATAGCCTCGCCGAAGACGAATTTTCACCCCTGTTACTGCCGCGAAGAAAGGAGCTCTTTATGAGTATTATTAACCCGAGCGGCAAGGAGATTTTTAGCGTTACCACTGAGCTGTGCGGCCGGCCGCTGAGCATTGAAGTTAATCGTGTTGGTTTTCGGACGACCGGTAGTGTATTGGTGCGCTACGGCGACACGGTGGTTTTGGGCAGCGCCCAGGTAGGTTCGCGGCCGGTGCAGCTAGATTATTTCCCGCTGTCGATTGATTATGAAGAAAAGTTTTATGCAGCGGGCAAGATTTCTGGCAGCCGCTTTATCAAGCGCGAAGGCCGTCCTAGCGACGAGGCGGTGCTGATCGGCCGGTTGATTGACCGTCCGATTCGGCCGCTGTTCCCGAAAGGCTACCGCCAAGAAGTGCAAGTGGTGGCGACGGTGCTGAGCATGGATCCGGATTTCCGTCCGGATGTGGTGGCGATGATTGCGGCGTCGAGTGCCTTGATGCTGACCGGTACGCCGTTTGACGGGCCGGTGGCGGGCTTGCGGGTGGGCCGAGTGAATGGCGAATTTAAGGCTTTTTTGACGCCGGAGGAGCGTGAGCGATCTGATTTGGACCTAGTGGTGGCCGGTATTGCCAGCGGTATTACCATGGTGGAAGCCGGCGCTAAGGAGGTATCAGAAGAGGTAATTGTCGATGCCATGGCCTGGGCGCACCAGATGATGCAGCCGGCGATTCAGTTGCAACGCGAACTAGCTGCCAAAGTAGCGCCAACCCCACAAGAATACGAATTGGTTTTGCCGGACGAAACAATTCAGCAGACAGCTGACGAATGGGTTGACGGTAAATTAGGCGAGAAAATCCGCCGGCCGTATCCGGAGCGCAACGAGGTAGTTAACGAAATCCGCTGGGCATTCCACGAAGCGATGGCCGAAAAGCTGGGTTTGAGTGCTGAGGAATATAGCGAGGTGCGCGATGAGTACGATGAAGCATTCACCTTGGCGTTGCATAAAGATGTTCGCCGCGGTATCGTCGAGGATAATATGCGTCCAGACGGCCGCGAACTAACTGAAATTCGCCCGTTAAGCTCAGAGGTTGGTTTGCTGCCGCGAGCGCACGGCTCAAGCCTATTTACTCGCGGCGTGACGCAGGGTATGAACATTGTGACTTTGGCACCGCTGAGTTACGCGCAGCTGGTTGATACCATGGAGGTTAACGACGGTGAACGGCGCTACATGCACCATTACAATGCGCCGGGCTATACGGTTGGCGAGGTTAAGCGGATGGGCAGCCCGGGCCGGCGCGAAATTGGCCATGGCTACTTGGCGGAGCGAGCCTTGACACCAGTGCTGCCGAGTGAAGAAGACTTCCCATACGCTATTCGTAGCGTCACTGAAATTATGAGCCAGAACGGTTCGACGTCGATGGCAGCGACCTGTTCAAGCTGTCTGGCGCTGATGGATGCTGGCGTGCCTCTCTCGGCGCCGGTTAGCGGCATTGCCATGGGTCTGATGATGGACGGTGATACGCCGTACGTACTGAGCGATATTGCCGATGCTGAGGATTTTGCCGGCGATATGGATTTCAAGGTGACCGGTACAGCCAAGGGCATCACGGCGCTGCAGATGGACATGAAAGTGCATGGTTTGCCGGTGGCAGTGCTGCGCCAAGCGATTGAACAGAGTAAGGCTGGCCGGGCATTTATCCTTGATCATATGCTGAGTATTTTGCCAGCGCCGCGCGAAGCACTCAGTCCGTACGCGCCGCGGATTGAAAAGCTAAAAATTGATCCAGATAAAATTGGCGCGGTCATCGGCAAAGGCGGCGAGGTGATTAACAAGATTACCAGCGAGACTGGTGCCGAGGTTGACATCAAGGAAGACGGCTTGATTACCATCGCCAGTCCGAACGGTGAATCAATTGAGAAGGCGCTTGCCTGGATTAAAAGCCTGGTCGAGGAGCCAGAAGTTGGCAAAATCTACCAAGGCAAGGTCGTCAGTATTAAAGACTTTGGAGCATTCGTGAATATTTTGCCGGGGATTGACGGTATGTTGCACATTTCACAACTATCGGATAAACGAGTCGGCAAAGTAACTGATGTTTTGAAAGAGGGCCAAACGGTACGTGTTAAGTTAACAGAAATTGATAACCGCGGGCGCCTAAGCTTGACAATGAAGGGAATTGAACAGCGATAATATCTCTACGTAAACGAATGCTATACGGAACAGCTTAAATTTTGCTATACTTAGTAGAGATACACTTATAAAAGAGGGGAAGTCTATGAACAATCAACCGCAACCACCTGAATCGCCGCAGCCAGTGCCGCCTGCGCCGCAGCCAGCTCCAATGTCCGCGCCGCCTATGCAACAGCCGGGGATGCCGCCGCAAATGCCGGTCAAAAAAGGTCTTAGTAAAGGGGCTTTGTGGGGGATAATTGGCGGTTCTGTTGGATTTTTACTGCTGATTATCGTAATAGTGGTTGTTTTGCTGCTCAATATGGGGCCGAGCAAGGAAGATTACCGTCAAGCCGTTTCGTGGATGAATGATGAAAGCTCGAAATTGAACAGTTTGCAGTATTCATCTGTGCGCAATCCAGAAGCCTACAAAGAAACGGTTAATAGCGCTATCAAGAGTCGCGACGAGTTAAACGACAAATTGTCGAAATCTAAGATTATGCACGATAAAGATGTCAAAGAAGCTTACGACAAATACAAGAAAGCTTACGACGTCGCTAAACCGGAAATGGAGGGCTTGTCGCAGTACGTAGAGGTTTATAGCGAGGTCAGAAAAAAATGCGATAACGTATTTTATCTTGGCCATATAAGCAAGAAACCAGATGAAGTTGATAAGGAAGTTAGTCAAAAATACGGCGATTGCACATCCTTGATGCAGAAACTGAGCAAATCAAATAATAGCAATGTGGCTAATTTCGGCAAAGAATGGAGCGATTACTATGCTTCGTTGAAGAAATACTATGTCGAATACGCTAGAGCCTATACCAGCGGTAATTTCAGCGCTCGGCCGCGCCGTCCAATAGAACCGTCGACTACTGGCTATACGTTAATTACTAACGCTAGCCGCAAGGTTACCGATAGCGGAATGGATCGGTACTACAACGACTTTTCAAGTGTTGTCAATCAAAAATTAACTGCGCTGCGTTAATATTCGCCGCGCCGGTAGTACCCTCTGTATCAGCAGAGGGTACTATTTTGGTAAAATGTAATTATGAATAAGCAAGCTGAATTAGACGCCTTGGCGGCGGAAATTATCGAAGCTGGGATTTGTTCGGAATTGGCAGCTCAAGCAACGCAGTTGGTGATGGGCGATGGCAATGCTGATGCTGATATCGTATTTATCGGCGAAGCGCCGGGCAAGAATGAAGATTTACAAGGTAAACCGTTCGTCGGCGCGGCGGGGAAATTCCTCGACGAGATGCTGGCGGCAGCTGGTTTGCAGCGCCCAGACGTCTATATTACCAACATTGTGAAGTATCGGCCGCCGAATAACCGCGATCCGCTGCCAGAAGAGAAGCGCCAATTTTGGCCGTATTTGATGCGGCAATTAGAAATTATTCAGCCAAAAGCGGTGCTGACATTGGGGCGGCACAGCGGCGGTGGTTTTATCCCTGGGCTGCGGATCAGCCAGGACCACGGACGGCCGCGGCGGGTACGCCTGCACGAGCTGGAGTTTGTGGTAATTCCGCTGTATCATCCGGCGGCGGCGCTATACAATGGCGGCATGCGCCAGACGCTGGTTGATGATTTTATGCGTGCGGCGGTGTTTGTACAGCAGAATAATTCTGAATCGTAAGGTTGGCACGCTGGCAACCTATAGATATCTGCTCAAAATCTGGGGCTTATTCCCGATCCGTTTATTAAACTCTTGCCAAAACTAGCCTAGTGTAGTATAGTGGATAATCGATATCCACTATATCTAATTCATGAAAGGACTTTATGAAACTATCGGGAGCTGTCGAACAAGCGTGTTGTATTATGGCGATTTTGGCTGATCCGCAGCGAAAAGCGCCGATGACCAATGACGCTTTGGCGGAAAAGATGGCAGTTTCGCCGACGTACCTGAAGAAAATTAGCCGCAAGCTGGTGGTAGCACGGTTGATTACCTCGACGCAGGGCGCTGGCGGCGGTTTCATTTTAGCGCGGGAAATGAGCCAAGTAACGCTACACGATGTGGTACTGGCGATCGAGGGCGAAGCGCCGTTTTTCCAGCCTCAAGGAATTGTCGAACGAGTGTTTGCGTCGCGGCCTCGCCAGGTGGAAATTGGCATGACTATGATTGAAAAAGTTTTTTCCGAGGCGCAAGAGAAGTGGAGCGAGTATCTAAAGACGGTAACGTTAGCAGACGTTGTCAAGGAGGTAATGCATGGTTGAAAAATTAAAGAGGTTGTCAAGCAGACGCCGCGTTAATATGGTGCGAGCTGAGTGGCAGCACCTCTGTAAAAACAAAATATTACTGCTGTCGATGGCGGTTATTTCCTTTATTCCGATTATGTATAGCGGATTTTTCTTGGGTTCAATTTGGGACCCATACGGACAAGTGAAGAATCTGCCAGTAGCGTTTGTCAACGAAGATAAAGGCGCCCATTTGAATGGCCAGGTGTTAAATGTCGGGCAGTCAATCGAGCAAAAACTTAAAAATAATCACGATTTGGGTTGGGAGTTTGTAGCCAAGCAGCAAGCTGATAGAGGTGTTGATAGCGGACATTTCTATGCGGTAGTGACTGTTCCGACGGATTTTTCGGTAAAAGCGGCGTCGATTACTCAGAACAAACCGCAGCAAGCGGTGATTCGCTACACGACTACGCCAGCCAAGAACTATATCGGTTCGCTGGTCAGTAATCAAGCGGCTGAAAAAGTCAAAACGTCGGTGGCCGAGCAAATTACTCAAGCGTATGCTAAGGGTGTGCTGGAAAATGTAGATAAACTCGGCGGTGGTCTGGAAACGGCGGCGGGTGGCGCGTCCACCCTGCATGGCGGTTTGATGCAACTGCAAGCGGGCGCGCAGACGTATACTGGCGGTGTTAAGCAATTGGCGGTAAATCAGCGGGCGATGGCTAATGGCTTAGCGCGGCTCGGCGATGGATCGCGCCAATTGCAAGCAGGCTTGGGGCAATTGTCGAACGGTTTGCCAAGTGAATCGCAAGTTGCGCAGTTAACAAACGGTATGAAACAGTTGCAGGCAGGCCTTAATCAATTAAATACCAGCGTCTATAATCCATCGCCGGCGCTTGTTAATCAGCAGAGCAAAGTGCAGAGTGAAGCACGAGATCTGGCGCAAACAATGCAAACGTCTTTAGCTGATTTGTCGGTGGCAGGTGTTGTGTTGAAAGATTTAGGCAGCCAGGCGGTAGCTTCTGGCGGTTCGACAACCATAACTTTGCCGCAAATTGGCCAGCTTTCCCAGGCACTTAATAAAACACAAACGATTAGCGTTCAAGCAGCTGCACTGCTTAAAGATTTGCAGATACTTACTCAAAGTCTGTCAACGCAGCAAGCACAATTGCAAACTGGCGTCTCTACGCTGAACAACGGCGTTAACCAGCTGGCGCCGAATGCAACCACTGCTCTTAACGGCTATAACAATCTGCGGACGGCGAACAATCAATTGCTGGCTGGCTCGTCATCGCTAACAAACGGTCTGGCGCAGGCGCAAACTGGCAGCCAACAACTAGCGAACGGTGCGCGGCTGTTAGATAGCCGCTCTGGTGTACTAACGAATGGCGCTTCGCAATTGGCGGACGGCGCGGATACTTTGGCTACGAAGCTAGCAGATGCTTCCCGGCAACTCAAAATACAACCAACTGGCGCAGCTACCCAGCAGCAGATGGCCAGTCCGGTGAAGTCGGAAACGACCAAGCAGGGCGACGTGCCGAATTACGGCTATGCGCTGGCGCCGTACGTGTTGTCGCTGAGCTTGTTTGTCGGGGCGATTGCTCTGAATATTATTTATCCAATCCGCAAAACTTTTGCCGAACAAGAGAACGCCTTTCGCTGGTGGTTGGCTAAAGCTTCGGTTACTGGTATGGCGGCTTTCGTTCAGGCAACAATTTTGATGCTGATCATGGTTTACTGCCTGGGTCTAGTGCCAGACCATCCGGGGCATTTCATCGGGGCGATTTATTTGACGTCGTTTGTCTATATGTCGATTGTGTCGCTGTTGGTGATTGTACTGGACAACCCGGGCCGGTTCTTGGCGATGGTACTATTGGTGCTGCAGCTGGGGTCAAGCGAGGGAACATTCCCGATTCAAACAGCCAATGGCTTTTTCCAAGCAGTTAATCCGCTGGTGCCGATGACTTATTCTATACGGGCGCTGCGCCAGGCTATTTCGGGAGGATTGGGCAGTTCGTTCTATAGCGATAGTATGTGGGTGCTGGCGGGATTCTTGCTGGCGGCTAACCTGTTGACGATCGGTTTCTTTATCTACCGCGGCAAGCGTAAATTCGCTCACACTTCGGTGGATGGCGACGATTAAACCTCTTTCAAATTTCTAAGGAAATGCCGGCGTCTTAAGGGAAAACGGCGCTGGCATTTTAGTTGGCGTAGGGTCATTTTTGACAAAATACGGGCAGTTTGCTAGAATAAAGCTACTAACGAGAGGGATTTCTAGCGAGTAAAAGCACCTCTCTACCTGGTTTTTAGATTATTGTAATAAAAAAGGAGTATAACAATATGGGTCAGCGGCGACTGGCAACCCCCAAAGGCGACGATACGAGTAAACGCCCTTTGCAGGTTAAACAAAAATCAACCAATACTGTACTGAACGCGACAACTACGCGCAAAGGCGAAGTCTTTCGGGCGCAGCGGCGGATGTCAGAAGGCGTGAATGCGCAGGCTAGCCAACATTTGATTAATGTGCCGGTCAACAAATCGGTATACAACGGCTATGGCGGCAAACAATTCAGTCTAAAAGACCAGCCGAAACGTCCGCGGGCACCACGGCCAACGCTGAAGGTGATTCCGATTGGCGGTGTCGGCGAGATGGGTATCGGCAAGAATATGACGGCGATTGAATACGACAACGATATCATCGTCATTGATATGGGTTTCTTGTTTCCAGGCAGCGATTATCCGGGTATAAATTATATAATTCCTGATACTCAGTGGCTGGAAGAAAATAAGCATCGGATTCGAGCGCACGTCTTTACGCACGGCCATCTCGACCACATTGGCGCATTTCGGCATATCATCCCGAAATTGCCAGCACCAGTTTATGGCACGAAGTTCACGCTTGGCATGCTGCAGCGGACGATGGAAGAGACAGATGGCGCTTTCACGCCAGAATATCACGAATTAAATCCAGAAAATCATGATACTGTACAACTTTGTGATTCATTTAGTGTTGAGCTGGTACGCGTTAATCACTCGATTCCAGATGCAGCTGCCGTGGTGGTGCGGACGCCAGTTGGTAATATCCTCTCGAGCGGCGACTGGCGTATTGAAGAAAATCCGGTCGATGGCAAGAAATTCGATTTTAATCGGATTAGCGAAATCGCCGAGAAAGAAGGCTTCTTGCTGTTTATGAACGAGTCGACTAACTGTGAAAGCGACGGTACGCATACGCACGGCGAATTCGACATTCAGCACAGTATGGGCGAAGTGATGGATAAATGGTCGAAAAGCCGGATTATTGTCAGTAGCTTTTCTAGCCAGTTGCATCGAATTCAGCTACTTCTCGAGGAAGCGAAAAAGCATGACCGCAAAGTGGCGTTCGCTGGCTTTAGTATGATTCAGAACCTAGAAGTGGCACTGCGTTCGGGCGTGATCAAAGTGCCGAAAGATACTGTCGTTAAGATGGAAGATTTAATTAAATTGCCTGATAACAAGATAACAATCGTCTGTACTGGCAGCCAAGGCGAGTTCAATGCGGTGCTCAATCGGATGGCGACGGGGGCGCACAAATACGTTAAAATTAAGGGTTCGGATGTGGTAGTACTGAGCTCGAATCCAATTCCTGGCAATGAAAAATACGTAGTGCGGACAGTTGATGGCCTGATGCGCGAGGGCGGGGAGATCATCCAAAACGGCAAAACACACCTGACTGGTATCGGGCCGCTGCACTTATCGGGTCACGGCTATTACGATGACCACGTGCGGGTGATTAATGCGGTCAAACCGAAGTACTATCTGCCTAATCACGGTGAGTTTCATATGCTAGTGCATAATGCGCGCTTGGCCGAGAAAGAGTGCGGCATTCCGCGGCAAAATATATTTGTTTGTGATCCAGGCGATATTATTGAGTTTACTAGCGATGGCGCGCACAAAATTGGCCGCATTGTTCACTCTGGCGGTACGATGTATGATGATGCCGGCGCGGTAGTCAGCGAAGTGGTGCTCAAAGACCGTATCCACATGAGTCAAGAAGGTATATTTATAGTCATATTGACGGTTCAGCGCGGTACGGGGCGGCTCTTGACTAGTCCAGACATTATCAGCCGCGGGTTTATTTACATGCGCGATAATGAAGAGCTAATGGGAATGATTCGCCAATATCTCAAGCAGAAAGCGGCGCGCAGTTTCTCTGGTAAATATGACATAGAGGTGGTCAAAAAAGAAATCAAAGACGAAGTAACGCATATTTTGTATGATCAGACGCGGCGAACACCGATTGTCATTCCAGTAGTTAATGAAGTTGGCGGTGCAGCGAAAGCGCACGGCCGCGCCCCGCAAGCTAGACCTGCTGGCCAGCCGTTGATGCCGCAGCCGTCAGGCAAGCGTTTCCCGCGCAAACAGACCCCTGATACCGAGACAGTAGTGCCGCGCGACCGCTCAGACAGCCGCTCGTACTAACAGATATGCGTGTGAGGCCTCCTGGATAAAATTAGATGTTGTAACATAAAATTGATATATTAACTATTTTTATTTATGAGCAAGACATGAAAAATATTGAATCTACCCCCCCATCTTTGTTAATACCGTTAGCAGGCGTTAGTGCTCGTCTGGGACTAGTCGCAATCGAACCGTGGTCTACGCCAAATCCAAAAGTTAGAGTTTATTTTGAAAAATCTCGTCCGGACGCCTGGCCTATACTTCCGCCAAGAGATCAGCTCAATCCGCAAGCGCGGGAGGCGCTGGCTGTCTTTGATAAGGCAGACGAATTGCGGGCAGAACCTGGATATGAAGAAGTGTTGGAGCTGGCAGGCTTACGGGTAGAAGTAGACATTAAAGATAGTAAAAAGCAGGCAGCGGAAAAACTAATAGACAAAGGGATTAGACTAGGAAAAATACCTCCAGAAGATAGGGAAAGTAAACTAGCAAGATATACAGAACGATCCGGATGGGTAAAATATGGGATAGAAAGACAAGTACTTAGTGGTGAGTTGCCTGGGGATAGCTTTCTGTGTAAACCTCTTCAACTAGGAAGTTCGGCTTTAGAAAGGCTGGCCATATTGGAAGCTCTTGGTTTTAATGAAGGAAACATCAAAGGTTCTATTGTATTTGGAAGTAAGCATAGATATGACAGAAAAGTTCAAGAAAGTGATAGGTTCTTTAGGTCAACAGAGGAAGAACAGAGAGAGCAGTTAAAACGTCTGCTTGATGACGCTAAGACAAATCAAGCGAACGAAGAAAAACGTAAAAAAGAGGCTGCTAGGGTAGCTGGTATTGAGAGAATGTCTGGAGGTGATGTAGAAAGGGTTGTTGAGTGGTTTGAATCTTGTGCGGAATCATTGCGGCAAGATGGCTATGTATTGAGTTCAATGGTAAACCTTGAGTCTAGCAGAGAGAAAGCTGAGCTTGTCAAAGGAAGTATCGCAGAACTGCGCCAATATTTTCCAGATTTGCGCTATCCAAGCGGCTTGAGTGTACTTGATTATTTATCAGAGACTTATGGTGCGGATTCGACAGCAGCAGTATTGGTTGGCGCGCAGGTCGTAGGAACAGGTAAAGTTTATACTCTTGGTCTAGATTGGGCGACTGTTTATAGAAAGTTAGATTCCTCAGATAGCCACTCGTACTAACAGATAGCGCTATTGCTTTTTGTAGTAATTTATGCTACAATAGTAGTATACCCTTTTAGATATAAACAGAGTACAATAGGTAACGGTTATGGCAAAGAAAAAGACGACGCGAACTCGAAAATCGACTAAAACAACTCGTACAGCACGCGCTAGCAAAGCAGCGAAAGCACCAGCACCGCAGCATGAAGTACCCTCTGGGTTTTGGCCGCAAGTTGCGGCGGTGCTATTGATGGCGCTATCGGCATTGCTGGTGGTATCGTGGTTCGGTGCGGGCGGTCCATTACTTAATCAAATGCTAGAGGTGTCTAAGCGAACGATTGGCTGGGCGGTTTATATAGTGCCAGTTGTCGGTTTATATGTAGCTGTTAGAATATTTGGCGCCGAAAACAACCGATTGCCAGCAGTCATGAAATTTGCCTCGATTTTGATAGTTATTTGGTTCAGCGGCTTATTCGGGCTGTTTCGCGAAAAGGGTGCGCCGTCGACTGGCGGTGTTGTTGGTGATGGATTGAACTCGGTTGTCTTGTCGCTGGTCAATATACCAGTCGGTGTTTTTATTTATATTTTGCTGATTGCGATTACGCTATTGTTTGTGCTGCAACTGCGGTTTAGCGATATTGCAGCAATGTTCAAGACGGCAGTAGCCAGCAACGAAAAGGCAGAGAACGAAGCTAATGTCCAGGTTATGCGCAAAGCTGCCGAAGATGATCACGGCAAGATGGATGATTTCAAGCTTAATGAAGGCGTGCCGACGGTGTCGCAAGATGATAGTAAGCAAAATGCCAAGCTTAAGAATAAACCGCAGGCTAAAAAAGCCGAAGCCGATCGCGACGACAAAATGGCGATGCTGGCGGTTAGCGACCCGAACTGGCAATTTCCGAGCCTTGATTTGCTAGAGAAGAAGGAAGCGCCAGCTGATGCGGGCGATATCAAGCAGAACGCGCGCATTATCCAAGACACTTTGCGTGAATTTAACATTAATGTCGATATGGAAGGCGCCAATATCGGCCCGAAAGTGACTCAGTATACGCTGCGTCCGCCGGCGGGCATCAAGTTGAGCAAGATTACAGCGCTAGAAACCAATATTGCGCTGAATCTGGCGGCGTCGAGCCTGCGCATGGAGGCGCCGATTCCAGGTAAAAAAGCTGTCGGTATCGAAGTGCCAAACAGGAAAGCGGCCGACGTACGTATCCGTTCAATTTTAGAAAGCGCTGAATGGCGCCGCCGCAAAGAGCCGCTGAGTTTTGCGATTGGTAAAGATATTTCAGGACTGCCGTTTGTCGGCGAGCTTAACAAAATGCCGCACTTGCTAGTGGCTGGCCAAACTGGATCAGGTAAATCGGTGATGATCAATACGCTGCTAAGTAGTTTGCTGTATCGTAACGCGCCGAGCGATATGAAATTAATTCTCGTCGATCCGAAGCAAGTCGAGATGGCGCCGTATCAGGATATTCCGCACCTGTTGACGCCGGTGATTGTCGAGCCGGAGAAGACAATGAGCGCGCTAAAGTGGGCGGTTAACGAAATGGAACGTCGTTATAGCTTGCTAGCCGAAGAGCGGGTACGCGATATCAAGACTTACAATGAACGGGCTAAAGCAAAAGGCAAGAAAATCGGCGTTGCTGATGAAAAGGGCAATGTACAGCAAGTCGATGAAGGTACAATGCCGTATATAGTGATTGTGATTGACGAGATGGCCGATCTGATGATGGTAGCCAAGCGCGATGTCGAGGGCTTAATTGTTCGTTTGGCACAGAAGGCGCGGGCGGTTGGCATTCACTTGGTGCTGGCGACGCAGCGTCCGAGCGTTGATGTGATTACCGGCCTTATCAAGGCAAACGTACCAGCGCGGATTGCCTTTACGGTAGCCAGCCAGACTGACAGCCAGACAATTCTCGACCAGGCTGGTGCCGAGAAATTACTGGGCCAGGGAGACATGCTGATCAAAACTGCTAGTATGCCGAAACCGAAGCGTATTCAGGGCGCTTGGGTAATGGATAGCGAGGTGAACAAAATTACTGATCAGCTGCGGATGCAGGCGCCGCCGCAGTATAATGACGAAATCGTTAGCCAGCCAGTGCAATTGAACGGTAAAGGCGGCGTGGTGATGGACTTCGGCAGTAATGGTAGCGATGATATGTTCAAGGATGCGGTGCGAGTTGTCGTTGAAATGCGCAAAGCCTCAACGTCGTTATTGCAGCGCAAGCTACGAATTGGGTACTCGCGAGCAGCGCGGATTATTGAAGAAATGGAAGAGCAAGGTATTATCGGGCCAGCGGATGGTTCGCGGCCGCGCGAGGTATTGATATCTAGTGTGGACGAGATTAGCGCTGGCGGCGATTTCTAGGATTACTAGGCGCCAACATATTCGCCGAGGACATTAACCTCGTGATTGCTGCGCTCAATGTCGCGGATAGCTTGATAAAGCGGTTGTCCAGCACAGTCGACGACAATAAAAAACTTGTATTTCCAAGGCTGACCGACGATTGGCTGCGATTGTAATTTGGCGAGATTGATACGGCGCTTGGCGAATATCTGTAATACCTCGACGAGGGCGCCAGGCTGATGGTCGGTGGTGATGACCAGAGAAGCACGATTAGCATCAGCAGGCGCATTAGACGGTTCAATTACCAAAAAGCGGGTGATATTATCGGGATTATCGTGGATGGAATGCTGTAGTATTGGCAAATTATATAATTCGGCGGCAGTTTGGCTGGCGATAGCGGCGCAGTGCCGGGAGCCGTTTTGCTTGATAAATTCGACGGCACCAGCGGTATCGAAAAATTCAATTGGTGTTGCTTGCGGTAGGTGTTCCTGCAAGAAATAGCGGCATTGAGAAAGAGCTACCGGGTGAGAATAAACCTCAGTAATATCGCTGATTTTGGCGTTTGGCAGACCGATTAGCATTTGCTCGACAGGTAGCTTGATCTCGCCAATGATCGGTGCGCTGCATTCCTCGATATAACGGTAGACTTCGTTGATGCTGCCAAATAGGGTGTTTTCGACCGCTGTAACGATCGCGTCGGCGCTACCGTCGTCGTAGGCGGCGAAAACTTCGCTAAACGTTGTACAGGGGATGAGTTTGGCACTAGCTCCGTACCATTGGCGGGCGGCCTGGTCGTGGAAAGAGCCAGCTTGGCCCTGGATAGCGATATGCATTCTAGTATCATAGCATAATTGTGATTTTGACCACAAAACTAGAGGGTGAAAGTATTAAACTTTGCTAGCAGGGTATTCAAGGATTGTAATGGCTAGATAATCGTTGGTATTTGGCATGAAGCACATAAGCCTGCGATGAGCGATGAGCAAATGCGCGAAGCAACAAGTATAGCAGCCGAGGTTGTTTCGGGTAAAATTAGTGAATTTGAAGGAGAAGATCCTCGCTATACTAGCAGGGACGGCAGCTATTCTAGTTATAGCGATAGACAAGACAATTCTGTGGACTTTTTTTACGTATAACATAAATGAACCTATTCCAAATCCGATGACTGGTGAGACTGAGAATCCAGGTACATATGTCGCAATCAATGTAGAGAATAATGTCAACAGAAGTGTGTATGATAAAGGAAAAACATCAGAGACAAAATTTACGTTTAAATCTAATAACCCTCAAGATTACAATAATCTAGTAGCTGACGGCAAATTAACCAGAGACGAGGTTGATGAGTTCATGAAAAGAGTTGATGTTAGCATCAGCGAGATTTCGTCGCTTTACGACGCTAATGAAGACGGCGAGCTGACGCCTGAAACGTTAAAGCATAATGCTCTTACTGGCGGCGATGATAAATGGAGCTTTAGAGTAAAACCAAAATCTGGTGCAAAGGGATACGAAGATAGCGGTGAGATAGGAAATGTTTTTACAGGTGAACACGCAGTGGAAGAAGTAGACAAAGTGGTTGATTATGTAAAACGTGGTTGGGATAAAACAAAATAATAAAAATATAGGTTAACCGGCAAATCAAAACGCCCGCTTAAAAGCGAGCGTTTTGATTTGGTCGCGCGAGGCGGAAGGTTGCTTTTGTTGACATTTTTACTATATTGTGCTATGATAAAAGAGGAATAAGATAAATAAACATGACTGAAACGACTACCACCAACGGCGAAAAGCTCCGCTCGCCGGGACCTGAAACTACTAGAGAAGAAAGTGCCCTGCGAAGATTCGGGAGTGCTGTGACTAGGCTGGTTACTAAAGGTTTACGCGCTGACCGCGGTACTAATCGCGGCGCCGAAACTATGCAGCCGAGCAGCAGCGACAGAGCTGGCGTTGATTATCCTGATGCTAGCGAGGAAAAACTTGATGAGAAAACTCTGCAGATAATTGAAAAGATTGAGAATAATTGGACTTTTCGCATTGATACTAGCGGTTCTGGTAACAATTTTGTACCGAATAGCTATCCTGATTTTGCAAGTGCCATTGCCAGTGGCAATTACGAATCAATAGAGGAGTTGATGCCTAATATACGAGAACTGACAGCGAACGATAATAGGCTTGATCTGGAATCTGGAGATTATGATGAATTTTTGTCGCTTTTAGTACAAGACATAGTTACGATGCTCTTCAGGAAACATTATAAGCACATGCCAAAACTTACAGCTAGTGCGCGTCATGCTATGCAGGAGCAGATTGACTCAATGCATTCTCTTAATGATGGTGACGTTGACTATGACAAACGTGAAGAAGATGTGGCTAGACTACTGAGTGCCGAATTAGCCTTACCTGAGGAAGTGGCTAGTGAGTTTGAATGCGCAATTAGCGGCCGGGTGGCCGAGATGCTCGAAGACGTTTCAAGTTCAAGGGGCTGGAAGGGGCTTGATTTGTATGTAGGCTGGCTGGCAGATCATGGTTTTCCGCCAGAGCGCTGGCCGCAAGACGCTAGAGAGCGGGAGGATTTTCCAGAACCGCTGCGCCGAATGATTGACGAACGCGAAGGCGAAAAAGCAGTGGAGCTTGATCGCGCGATAATTAGATATTGTATAGAAAGGACAGAGGTGTATGACGACAACGGTGAGATGCGTCCTAATGTCTACAAACGTAGTTGGTTGATACAAGAGTATTTCGCGGGCCGCTTGCCAAAATTAAATCGTGAGATGATGCTTGTCGGTACTTCGGATGTGATCGTTGCTTCGTCTTCTAAGAGTACGTACGAACAGATTAATGTATGTAATGATTATATTCAAACTGTCCGTGAGATTGGGCAAGATAATGCTAATAAGTTGAACGAGAGACTTGGTATAATACACTTTTCTGACTGGAACCCGAGAGTCTTGGAGGGTACTCTGCATATATTAGAGACTGGACGTACTGAATCTGGCAATCCAGCAACGGCTATCATCAGGGGAGACAGCGGGGATTACAACGATTTTTTTCGTAGTATTCGTAGTATAACGTCTGGCGATATATTGGCTGTTGAGGTAAACCATACAGACGCGTTGTCTGGAATAACAGAAGATCTAAAAAATGCTGGTGTCAATGATGATACGTTTGATACCGTTATCTTGTTTGGACATGGTGATGAAAACGCATTTCATATGTCGTGTACAGAACATATAAAACCCGATCCCAATGAGTGGTATAATAAAGGTGGCGTGCGCAAGCTGATGCAAACGTTAGACCCAGACACTATTATACTGATATCATGTCATCCATTTAAGCGAAGAGAAGACGTCGAGCAGCTTGCTATTAGTGAAGACTTACAGAGGCGGCAAGGTACGGCAACGGCGCTATCTATAGCGTTTTCGGGCAAACGAGTTTTTAGCGGTTTAGACGGACTAGTTCGTTGCTGTACTTATGAGGATGGTGCTGTCAGCTTTGAGACTGAGGATGATAAAGGCCGCAGATCACCAACAGCAGCACTAACTAGATATGGATTAACAAAAGCATATAATGAAGAAACGGATGGATGGTAAATAAAGAAATGGGCGATAATGGCAGTAAAAGAGAACTGATTAAACTTGTGCGAGAAACTGGAGAAGTTGTTGATAACAACGAGGAATCCGCACGGAATTATCTGAGTGCTATAGCTAGTGCGATATATTATACTGCGTCGGACGGTAGCGAGACTCCTGGTGACGCTTCTACAGATGTTGTCCTTTCCCGGTTTGATAAACATGGTAATCCGTCTGAAGACGAACCTGACGTTTATCGTATCGTATATCAGGCTAGCGCAAACGGTGGGATTGGTGACTGTAGCGTGTACAAAATTGTCCCCGGCGAAGACGACCCTCAGGAGCTTACTACGCAAGACGCGAACCTTGATACGTGCAACACGTTGGGGCGGATTTGGCGTAAGCTAGTATTGCGGCGAGCAGAATCCAGAAACTTTGACGATAGATAAATTTTATGCGCAGAGATACTGAACGTCCTCCAGCTAATGATGCCGAGAAAGTCGCCAAAGGACTCTCAATGGTTAGTTTGATATGGGAGGCAATGAAACGTATTAAAAGAAAAATTACGCCGGTATTGATTATTCCTGAGAATGGAGGACCTAAAATCATGTCAGAATATTCGGCAGATGAGCGTGATAGGCTTGTTGCTGCAAATACAGGCATGTCGCAGGAAAAGTTAGCGCCAGTCGGTGTTGAACATACTGAGTCAGAGATCGGCGCAGGTGTACCACAGGAAGGTAGTCTGTATGCCGATAATTATCGACTCATACCAGCACAATCAACGAATGATGAATCTGAATATGAGCCAGAAATCGACCAAGCTGCGCCAACCGGCGAAGTTAGCCCTGAAGACGCCGCTCGGCTATTAGAGTCGAGAAGATTTGTTAGGACTGCTCCGCGTTTAACCGACCAATTGGCGGATGAAGAGACTAGAAGCAATCTCATCACGTATATTGCTGAGACGCACAGTTCTCTGAAAACTGTTACATCGAAAGATCGATACAGAGACAATAGAGCAGAATTGACGGAATACGAAACGCTGCGCCAGCTTGAAGAGTTTCTTGACTATATAGAATCCTTAAACGGTGAATGTGCAGCTAAAGCTAAATCTATGCGCGAGAATTTGACGTTTATTGGCGAAAAAGAATACAAAGAAGCGGCGGCTGGTATTGCCGCCAGCTGGAAGGCGGCTCTCGAGGCGAATACCGATTTGCAGATTTGCACTATCGCTGGCGAGATTGGTAGAGAAAAGATAAAGAGTGGTGAATATCTGCTTGATAATATACTAGCTGACTTCACTGAAGAAGATTGGAAAAAGTACGGTGGTAGAATTATTGTCGATAGAGATGATATTGCGCAGGTGCAGCAGAAAAAAGAGAATCTGCGAGTCGTGTTTTTGGATGATTGGACTATTAGCGGCATGCAGCTTAAAAATGTTTATAATTTGCTAGTTGAGCAATATCCCGAAATAAAAGATCGAATCGAAGTGCAATTGATTGTGGCTAATAAACAAAGGATAGAGAAAGGATTTTTGATTGACCGGTGGATGGGCAATGAAAAGAGAATCCCCCTTAGAGCATATTTCTCGGCGCATGAAGCTAAAACGGCAGAGAACGGAGCTTATATTACTGGTTTTCATTCTTCTGTTGACTATGATTTCGAGACGTTGATACGAAGAATGCTTAGGGAAGTTGAATATAGAGAGGATAGGCCTGAGCTAAAAGGAAAGGTATCTATGCCTCCGGGAACGAATATTGTGCGTCCGTATCGCAAAGACGGGGTGACAAGAGCTAATCTAACCAATATCGAAAGAGCCCGCCAGTACCGGCGCGGGCGTCTGGCAGCAAAGCAAGGGGGCAGCCATGCTATACTATGAGGATATGGGAGGGATCGCTGAAAAAGCCGTTAATCATTTGTCTGCTGATTTTCGCGCTGGACTAGATGAAAAAGATTCTGCAAGGATTAAGGATGCGTCAGAAAAGCTGCCGCATAATGTAGTTCTTGAGGGAATTGGCAACCGAATGCTAATCCGGGATTTTCTAGTGCAGGCAAAAGGAGAGCTATCGAAATATGTTTCGACTGTTGACGACAGGGAATCAGATTTGGAAGGTAGCACGCGGCGCTTGTTTGGTATCATAGACGAGAACTTAGATGGAATTTGCCAGGCTGCCGAAGAGTATAAAGATGAGCCGGGTGGTCTCGGTATGGAACGTTTTCGCCGAGCATTTCAGAATTCAGATAATGCTGCTATTATAAAATTGGCGGAACATATTGCTCAGATGGATGTTGATACGATATTAGCGATAAATAATCCGTATACTGTGATGAAGACTATCCGATCTGATATTGTTGAGGAATTGTGGGAAAACGTACAGAGCTGCCGAGAAGCTGGCGATAGTTTAGAAGTTAGAGAAAATATTAAAGAAACAGCGGCGGAGTTTGTCGAGGTTATCGATCGAAATATTCTGGGTAGCATGATGTATGGCGACGAATATGCCGCTAACCATACTTAGCAATTAGCCATAGCAGGTCTCTTTTTTGTAAATTGGGTAGTATATATAGCATGCGGAGCCTGCTTTTTGCTGCAGAGGCGATGGGGGCTGCGGGCGGCTAGCTTTTTTGCGGCGGATAGGTTATAATACTAGTGATATTAAACCTAAGGTTGCGTGAGATAACGTAACCATCCGTACGGATACCAAGGAGGTAATGTATGAGAGAATACGAGCTGACGGTTCTTATTCGGCCTGATTTGGAGGCGAATTTGGATGCGGTGCTTGGTAAAGTCAAGCAGCTGATCGCCGATAACGGCGGTTCGGTTAAGGCTGAGGACAATTGGGGCAAAAATCGCCTCGCTTACAGCATCAAAGGCGAAGATTTTGCGGTGTATGTGTCGATGGATGTCGAGCTGCCAGCGGACGCGCCGCTCAAGATTAACAATGCGCTGAATATTAGCGACGAAGTTATCCGGTATTTATTGGTTAAGATAGATCACAAAGCGCGTGCCGCTCTGGCGGAGGCCAAGAAGCGCGCGGCTGAGCGCGAGGCTGAAAACAGCGAAGATTAAGCCATAAATAGGAGGGAAATCTATCATGGCAAAGGGGTTTAACAAAGTAATATTAATGGGAAACTTGACGCGCGACGTTGAATTGCGAACGACGACGAGCGGCCAGAGCGTAGCTAATTTTAGTTTGGCGGTTAGCCGTAGCTGGCGCAACCAAGACGGCCAGCAGCAAGACCAGACCAGCTTCATTAACTGCGTAGCGTGGGGCAAGCCAGGCGAGATTATCTCGCAATATGTCAAAAAAGGCGCGCCGCTTTTGGTGAGCGGCCGGCTCGACCAGCGCAGCTACGAAGATAAAGATGGTAATAAGCGGTCGGCTGTCGAGGTGGTAGTCGAAGATTTCAACTTCGTTGGCGGTCGCAGCGACAGTAATGCACCGGCATCGACACCGCCGCCAGCGACTAGCACCAAAGATGTGGTAGTCGAGGATATCGACGATAAACCAATCGACTTAAGTGAGATCCCATTTTAACGATTAGAAAGGATTATAAAATATGGCAAAAAAAATGCGCAAGGATGCTCCGGTAGTATTCTCGTATAAAGAGGTGAAGACACTGTTGCGCTATATTAGTCCAGTGAGCGGCCAAATTGAGCCAATTTCCAAGACGGGCTTGAGTGCTAAATTGCAGCGGATGCTGGCTCGCGAGGTAAAGCGGGCGCGTCATCTGGCGCTGCTACCGTTTGTGACGCGAGATTAGGGAATTTTCCAGCGTACGAAATGCTTTGTCGTGCGCTGAAGGGTATTTCTAAAGACGCAAAAGGAGATGAAATGTATCAACCAACTGATTTGAAAAAAGGCGTAGTATGCCAAATCGACAGTCAACCGTATCGAGTGATTGACTACAATCAGAAAGTTATGGGCCGCGGCGGTTCTATTGTTAATGTCAAATTGAAGAATTTAATCACAGGTGCGGTTATTCCCAAAACTTTCAAGGGCCAAGACAAGATAGAGCCGGCTGAGGTGACTAGCAAAACTGTCCAATATTTATACAACGATGGTTCAGTTTTCTTTTTCATGGATCCGAATAGTTTTGAGCAGTTTGAGCTGCCAGCCGATTTGGTTGACGAAGCTAAAAACTTCATGAAAGAGGGCGACGAGCTGGCTTTGCAATTCTTTGACGGTAAGGTGATTACCGTCGAGATGCCAAAAAATGTTTATTTGGAAGTGACCTATACAGAGGCGGTGGTTAAAGGTGATACGACTAGCAGTGTTTTGAAAGATGCTACGCTTGAGACGGGTGCAATTGTTAAGGTGCCAGCTTTTATAAAGGTTGGCGATATTATTTCGGTTGACACCTCTACAGGCGAGTATCGCGAACGCAAGAAATAGCTTATTAAACTAAAATAAGTGTTTCGCAGCGTGTTAAAATGTAAATATGACTAACAAGCGAGCGCGTGCCGCTGCAAGTGCTAAACGCCTGCACAAAAAAGTTAAACAGACATATCGTTCGGCAATGCCCGAGCAAAAACGCCACCGGATGTTAGTTTGGGCGGCGTTTTTTGTTGTAGTGGCGATTTTGGCTGTGCAAATATTGTATCCGCTTGATCGAGCGCTGCCGCTAGCGCGGATGAATGGACGCTGGGTTGGTTGGCAGAGTGAGACAGATTTGGCTAACCAAGCGACGTTAGTATTCCAGCGATCGAAAATTAAATTTATTATTGGCGGCAAACCGAGCGGTATTTATACGCTAAGTGAAGCTGGTGCTGATATCAAGGCTGAAGAGATGGCGAGTCAATTAGCCAACTATCCCTTTTGGCTACGTTTGGTGCCGTTTTCGATATTTTGGCAGCTGCCAAATGTGCAAACGCTAGATCTAGCTTTCGCGCTGCCGACATTAGAGGTTTTTGCACAAAAAACTAGTTCGCAACTGTCGCGGCCGCCAATAAACGCTGGCGTGGCGTTTAAAGACGGTCAGCTAACGGCGGTTAATGATGTGCCGGGACATTTGGTGAGTGCGCAAGCTATCAAAAACGTGCTGCAAACGGCTAAGTATTCATTTGCTGGCATGACGGAACTTCGGATTGATGCTAAGCTGCAAGAGGCGTCGCGGCGCAGTACGGCGTTCGCTTTTGTCCGTAATCAAGCCGAGCAAGCATTGGCTCGTCCTTTGACGATTCGCGCTGCCGATCAGACGTTTGCAGTTGGCAATGCTGAGAAAGCTTCGTGGCTAGAGTTTGGCGAAACAACAGAAGGTGGCACGACCCTGGTGATTAACAGGCAAAAACTACAAAGCTCAATTGATAATTGGTCAAAAGCAGCTGGGCATCCGGCTGGCCAGACAAATATCAATATTGAGAACGGGCGAGAAGTCTCGCGAACCACTGGTGAGAAAGGTAGCCAAATCGATGCGGCTTCAATAGTGCAACCAGTCACTGATTATCTGCTGAGAGGCCAAGGTAGTGGCGTGATCTTGGCGGCGATGACTGATTTAGAGCCGAGCGTAATTTATAATAATCGCTATACTCCTACCGAAGATGGCTTGCGAGCTTATGTGCGTGATAAGGCGCGTCATGGCGCTTGGTTCTCGATTCGCCAGTTGGGCGGCAGCGGTTGGTCGGCGGATGCCGATGCCGAGGAGAGCGTCGTTAGTGCTAGTACTTATAAACTGTTCGTTGCTAAACGCTTGTTTGATGAGATAAATGCCGGGGGAATTAGCTGGAGCGACCCGATGCTTGACACGACAGTGTCGGGCTGCTTTGATAGGATGACTATTGCCAGTACTAATCCATGCGCGGTGGCATGGCTGGATAAATTTGGCCGGCAAAGTATGAACGATTTTGTTTATCGACTGGGATTTTCGCGGGCAGTGACTTTCACGCACGCGCAGGCGACTCATGTGTCGGCGGGTGATCTGACGAAGTTCATGGTCGGATTGGAAACCAGCTCGCTAATTAGCGGAGCGCAGCGCGATCGGCTGTTGTATTCTTTGTCGCACCATCCTTACCGTTATGGTATACCGACGGGTAGCCAAGCACGTGAAGTTTATGATAAGGTTGGCTTTTTGTGGAACTACGTGCACGACACAGCGATTGTCCGGCATCCGCGTGGTACTTACGTAATGACAATCATGACTCAGGGTAAATCGTATGCAGCAATTGCGGCGATGACCCGCGACATTGAGCGGATTATGTATCCATAGTAAAATTGAGAAGTGAAACAACGATTAGATAAATTGATGTTGATGCGCGGATTGGTAAGTTCGCGTTCGGAAGCCGAGAATTGGATTCGTTTGGGACGTGTGCGTGTTGGCGGGCGGGTAGTAGCCAAGCCGGGGTTGTTCGTTGATGAATCGGCGCCGATTGAATTAGCAGCGTCAGAGCGTTATGTGTCGCGGGCCGGATTAAAATTGGCGGGTGCGGCGAAAGCTTTTAATTTGGACTTTCGCGGTAAGACGGTACTGGATATAGGTAGTAGTACCGGCGGCTTTACTGATTATGCGCTGCAGCACGGCGCGAAAAAAGTATACGCCGTGGATGTTGGCACCGATCAGCTGCATCCGAGCTTGCGCGGCAATAAACGAATTGAGCTGTATGAAAAAACTGACATTCGTGATTTTGTGCCAAGCGAAATTCCGGATATAGTGGCGATTGACGTATCGTTTATTAGCTTACGGCAGATTTTGCTGCACGTTGCGAAAATCGTTGATAAAAACACAACAATAGCGGCAATGGTCAAACCACAATTTGAGGCGCAACGCCAACAGTTGACTCGCGGCGGTGTCGTCAAGAATGACGGCGTGCGGCGGGTAATTTTGCGCGAATTCGAGCAGTGGGCGCGTGCTAATTTTATAATTATTGATAAAGCAGACAGCGAAGTGAAAGGCGCGCACGGCAACTTGGAGCGGTTTTATATATTGAGAAAAGCTGGAAGTTGTTAGCGGCTTAAGCGGCTGGCCGGTAATTCGCTGGCAAATTGGCCTGAGCTATATCAAATTTAAGCGATTAAATGCTAAATTATTTGCTAACGTTAAATCTAAATTCAACCACATCATCTGGCTGCATGACATAAGTTTTGCCCTCGGTGCGGATTTTGCCAGCGGCACGAGCGTTAGCCTCCGAGCCGGCAGCGACCAAATCGTCGTAATTAACAACTTGGGCGGCGATAAAGCCCTTTTCGAAATCGGTGTGAATGACGCCAGCGGCTTGCGGAGCGGTCCAGCCCTGGTGGATTGTCCAGGCGCGAACCTCTTTCGGTCCGGCGGTTAAGTAGCTTTGTAATCCGAGTAAATCGTAGGCGGCGCGAATCATTTGCGTTAGTCCGTCTTCTGGTACGTCATAACTTTGTAAGAGTTCAAGCGTATCGCTGGGGTTAAGGCCTTTAATCTCGTCTTCAAGCTTGGCGCAGATGAATAGGCTGCGAGAGTGTGGCACGAGATTGCGCAGGCTCTGCTTCTTGTCTTCGCTAGCCAGGGTTTCTTCATTGACGTTGAATACATAAATTACTGGCTTGGCGGTCAAAAGGTGTAAATCAGCGATATCGTCAGGATCAACGCCGGAAATTTCGTTAATTGGCGTGCCAGCGCGCAGTTTTTCAGCTAGCACTTCTAAACGATTTTTGATAGTGCTAGCTTTGGGGTTGGCTTTGGCCTCTTTGGCGAGGTGAGCTAGGCGAGTTTCTAGCGTTTGCAAGTCAGCCAGAATCAGTTCGGTATTGATAGTATCGATATCGCGTTTTGGATCAATAACATTCTCGACATGAACGATATCGTCGCTTTCAAAAGCGCGGACGATGTGGACAATGGCATCGCATTGACGGATGTTAGCTAGGAATTTATTGCCCAAGCCTTCGCCTTTGGAAGCGCCAGCGACTAGCCCGGCAATATCGACAAAAGTCACGGTAGCCGGAGTAATTTTCTCGGCGTGGTACATTTTGGCGAGGACGTTTAGGCGCTCATCGGGTACCGGCACGATGCCAGTGTTTGGCTCGATAGTGGCAAAAGGATAATTGGCCGCCAAAATATTATTATTAGTTAAAGCATTAAAAAGCGTGGATTTGCCGACATTCGGCAAACCGACAATTCCGATAGATAAACTCATAATCCTACATTATAGCATTTAAAGGGTATTGTCTGAAAAGTAATTATCTAAAAAGCTTGCGTTTTTTACTTTGCTTATGCATAATATAAGGTATATGAAAATTCAAAAAGGGATGGGCGATTTCTTTGCACTCGACATCGGTACCAACGCGGTGCGAGTATTGCAGCTAGCTGCTTCTGGCCAGGGCAGTTGGAATCTAGTTGCATACGGATATGTGCCTGTCGATCACAAAATTACCGCGAGCGACTCGCCAGAAGCACGGCGCCGGCTCGGCGAGGCCACGATGACGGCAGTAGGCCAGTCTGGTATTCGTACTAAAAATGTAGCGATTGGCTTGCCGTCGAGTAAGACTTTCACTACGGTTATCGACGTACCAGCGATGAGCGAAGCGGAACTGCGGGCGACTATGAAATACCAAGTTGATCAGTATATTCCGATGAGCAGTGACGAGGCGAAAGTTGACTGGGCATTGCTAGGCGGTTCGCTAAAGTCGCAAAACCAAAACGAAGTATTAATCACTAGCGTGTCCAAGCAATATAGCGAAGAACGTTTGGAATTAATTGAATCGCTTGGCCTGAATGTGATAGCCGAAGAGCCAGATCCGTTAGCGATGGTGCGAGCGTTAGTGCCAGCGACTGCTAGCAATTCAGCTTATATGCTTGTCGATATGGGCGAGTTATCGACAGATATCGCTTTGACTTATGGCGATACGCCGCGGTTAATCAGAACGATTCCGACTGGGCTGAACTCGCTAGTTAAGGCTGTGGCTCAGAATCTGAGCGTCCAAGAGGATCAGGCTCGCCAGTTTATCCTGAAATTTGGTCTAGATCAAAGTCGCCTCGAAGGGCAAGTTTTCCGTGCTGTCGAGATGACGCTTGATAATTTTGCTTCTGAATTGTCAAAATCGATTAAATTCTTCCAGAATAGGTATGAAGATGTGGCCGTTTCTCAAGCTTTGTTGTCTGGATACGGCGCGACTGTGCCGCAAATTGATTCGTATTTGGCGGGCAAGATTAATATATCAGCGGTTGCAACTAGCCCTTGGCAAAATATAAATGTCTCGCAGAGCATGCAGCAGCAGCTAGCGCCGATTGCTAACGAGTTTGCTACGGCGGTTGGCCTGGCGAAACGGAGAAACTTGTCATGATTGAAGTAAACCTAATACCAGACGTTAAGCGGGAATATTTGCACGCTCAGCGGGTTCGTAATACGGTGATATCGGTATCAATGTTAGTGGCTGCAGCTGCGGCAGGTACTGTGATTGTGCTGGGGCTTGCTTTGGGGTCGCTGCAGTTTGCTAGCGGCCAAGCTGATAATGCTATTAAAAGCAAATATAAAGAACTTAGCGATAAACCAGATATTAATGATCTTTTGACTATTCAGAATCAGCTAACTCAGATTGATATGATCAGTAGTAATCGAGGCGTTAATTCACGCATCTTTGATACATTGAGCGCGGTTAACCCGCAGGCGCCAAATAACGTGACTATGTCAACGGTACGTTATAATGCGTCAGAAAAAACGATTACCATAGAAGGCTCAACTGCTGGCGGTTTTAATGCGGTAGACGCGCTTAAAAAAACCATTCTTAATACTAAATTGAAATACACGAAAGATTCGGAATCTGCAGAAACACCGCTATCTAGCTCTGTGAGAATTACCAACACGGCGTATGCCGAAGATTCTGGCGGAGAGAAGAAACTGACGTTTACTCTGACGTTTTCTTATCCCGAAGAATTATTGTCGAATAGCGTTAAAAGCTTAGTAATCGTTTCGCCGACTGGCTCGGTAGACGTGACTGATTCAAAAAAGCATGTGCCAGATTCGCTGTTTGAGGCAAAGACTTCAAACAAAAAGGAGGATAAATAATGGCGGAAGCAAAGAAAGATACCTCGCTAAATAAGCGCCGGCAAATTGATCGTAGCGGCCGCGTAATGTTCGGCTGGGTGGCAGGCGCGTCGGTTTTGGTTGGCTTTGCGCTGGTTATTGGCGGTTTTCTAGTACAGCGTATAGTTTTTGAGACGAAAGTTCTAGCCGAAAAGAATCAAACGACATCGACGCTTGATAGTAATATTAAGACGTATGATGGTTTGCGCGACAATATCCGCGTGTTAAACACCAATTCGGCGCTCGGCTCTGCAAAACTTAACGACAAGGAAGACCCGCTGCGTGTTATCTTGGATGCTTTGCCAGCTGACGACAACTCGCTAGCACTTGGCGCCTCTGTACAGAATTTAGTTGGCCGAGTACCTGGCGCTAAGCTTGAGTCTTTCCAAACAGTTTCTTCGAACGAAAATTCCTCTGACAGTAACAAAAATAACAGCTCGTCAAGCGACAATAATGCCGATAATTCTAGAAGTGTTCAACAGATAGCCTTTACGATGGAATTATCAGCCAGCAATGCAGATATACTGCGCAATGTTTTGCGTAATTTCGAGAAGTCAATTCGCGTGATTGATATTGACGAATCAACAATTGAAGCGTCAGATTCTAAGTTTACGATGTCAATTTCTGGACACGCTTATTACTTGCCAGGTAAAACAGTTCAACTTAACAAGAAGGGGATAAAGCCGTGAAGAAGAGCGATATAGCGATGATTGTACTGATTGCCGGTTTATCTATGCTAATAGCGTTTACTATTGGTAACAATATTCCTGCGCTTAAGGCGCCGCGGGTTGGTACTAGTGTTAGCACTATCGAGAAAATGAGCAGTGATGTCAAAGAGCCAAGCTCGGAAGTTTTTAATTCTAATGCCATAAATCCGACAGTAGAAACAATAATTGGTTCATCTAGTTCGCCTAATTCACCCGATGCCGCAGCCAACCAGAACCAAAACCGGGATCGTAGTCAGAATCAAAATAGGTAGGAGTCTTTCTAGTGGCGCTGATGACCGATGACATTCAGGAGAAGCTCATCAAGCTCTTGGTTGACGAGGGCTTAGTTTCTCGCGGGGTTATTGATAGAGCCACTGAGCAGTCGGCTAAAACGAACAAGCCGTTGTTGACGGTTTTGGAAGATATCGGCGAGATAGACGACGAGCTGTTGACTCATGCTATTGCTCACGTTTCGGGTGTGCCGTATGTTAATTTGACGGCTAGTATCATTGACCAGAGTATCCTATCACTGCTGCCGAGCGATATTGCCGAGCGTTTCATGGCGGTGCCGCTAGCCGAGGTGAATAACCGCCTGGCAGTAGCGATGATTGACGCTAATAACGTCCAGGCGGTAGATTATTTAGCTAACCGTATTCAGCGGCCGCTCAAGGTCTTTATGGCATCGGAAGCGGGTGTCCGTCATGTTCTCGACCAGTATAAAACCGACTTATCGACCGTTGACGAAGCGGCGCAGGCTACTCAGGCCGAGGCTATTCAATCGTCAAGCGATATCAAAACTATCGTCCAGGATTCACCGATTAGCCGCGCATTGAGCACTATCCTAGAGTATGCAGTCAAGAGCCGCGCTAGCGATGTGCATATTGAGCCGCTCGAAAAATCGCTGAAAATACGTTGCCGCGTCGATGGTGTATTGCGCGAAGTTATGCAGCTGCCGAAGAGTATTGAGCCGGCGCTAGTTAGCCGCATCAAAATTTTATCCAATTTGAAAATCGACGAACATCGCATTCCGCAGGACGGTCAATTTGCAGTTAATGTGGCTGGCAAGGAAGTCGATCTGCGCATTGCTGTTAGCCCGGTTGTTTGGGGCGAACAGGTAGTGATTCGCCTGCTTGACAAAACTGGCAACACGTTCGATCTCGAGCAAATGGGCTATGTCGGTCGAGCCTTACGAATGATTCGCAAAGGCATCAAACGTCCTAACGGCATGATTCTAACAAGCGGCCCGACTGGTAGCGGTAAATCAACCAGCTTATACGCGCTGATTAAAGAAATCAAAACTGACGCGATTAACATTGTGACGCTTGAGGATCCGGTTGAGTATAAGATAGACGGCGTTAACCAGATCCAGGTTAATAACGACGTTGGTTTGACGTTTGCTAATGGTCTGCGCAGTATCTTGCGCCAAGATCCAGACGTAGTGATGGTTGGCGAGATGCGCGATAGCGAGACGGCTAACCTTGGCGTGCAAGCAGCACTAACGGGACATCTGGTGTTTTCGACACTGCACACCAATTCGGCGGCCGGAGTGTTGCCGCGCTTACTAGATATGGATGTCGAGCCGTTCCTGATTGCTAGCACGGTCAACACAGTAATTGGCCAGCGGCTAGTGCGCCGCGTGTCGCCGCATCGCGATGCTTACTGGTCGAACCCGCTTGAGACGCAGATGATTCTCGAGACGGTGGGGCATTTATTGCCGAAGACCAAAGAGGACGTAGCGCGCGTGTCCGAAGATTTGGGCTACAAGGACTTGCCGCTAGCCAATCAACGAGCCTACGTGCTGGTCAAAGGTCGCGATACGCCAGCTACGCCGCATGGCTATAGTGGTCGGGCTGGGCTGTACGAGGTAATGGATGTAAATGAAGGCATCCAAGACTTAATTGTTCGCCGGGCCACTAGCAACGAGATCCAGCGCAAAGCAGTCGAGGATGGTATGATTACAATGCGCCAAGACGGCTACTTGAAAGCCTTGCAAGGAATCACTACACTAGAAGAAGTAAACCGCGTAACGTCGGCAGACACAGCATAAAAGGAGGGGACAATGCCAGAACAAGAATTACGGATTGAAGTTTTACTAGAGGAAGTTATCAAGCGCCGAGCTAGCGACTTGCATATTCAAGTTGGTTTGCCGCCGATGCTGCGAATTGACGGCACATTGATAGCTATTGCTGGTTTTGATGCTCTCGATGAGGCGCAAGTCGAGTCGCTGGTATTTGCAATCCTCGACGAAGATCAGCAGCAGATCCTCCTCAAGGATAAAGAGTTTGACTTTAGCTTTGCTTTCGGTACGCTCGGACGATTCCGGGTTAATGCTTTCCACGAGCGCGGTAACCTAGCAGCAGCGCTGCGCTTAATTCCAAACGAGATCAAGTCGGTGACTGAGCTCGGTATGCCGCCGGTAGTGATGAATTTTGCCGATTACCCGCGCGGTTTGGTGCTGGTGACTGGACCGACTGGCTCTGGTAAATCGACGACTCTGGCGGCGCTGGTTGATAAGATCAACTCCGAAAAATCGCAGCACATCATTACTATCGAAGACCCGATTGAGTTTACGCACAAGTCGAAAAAATCGGTAGTAGTGCAGCGCGAAGTTCATTACGATACTTATTCATTCTCAGCAGCGCTGCGCTCTAGTCTGCGCCAAGACCCAGACGTGGTGCTGATCGGCGAGATGCGCGACCTGGAGACGATTTCGGCGGCGATTACCATTGCCGAAACTGGACACTTAGTGTTTGCGACGTTGCACACCAACTCGGCGGCGCAATCGATCGATCGTATGATTGACGTCTTCCCGCCGCATCAGCAGCCGCAAATCCGCGCGCAGCTCAGTAATATTTTGATGGCAATTTGCTCGCAGCGGTTAGTGCCAGCGATCGGCGGCGGTCGGGTAGTATCGGCTGAAATTTTGATTGCTAATCCGGCTGTTCGTAATGTTATCCGCGAAGGCAAGACTCATCAGCTTGACGCGATTATCCAAACTGGTGCCGACCAAGGTATGCAGACGATGGACCGCACATTGGTGCAGTTGGTCCAAAGCGGCACGATTACTTATGATAGCGCGCGGGAATTCGCTGTTGACTTGACCGAATTTGAAAGGTTAATCAGGGGATAGTTAATGAAAAAGTTTACCTACGAAGCACGCGATAAAGCGACTGGTAACATTGTCAAATCGCTGGTTCAAGCTGAATCTGAGAGCGAAGCCGCTAAAGCGCTGACCGCTCAGGGCTATATGCCGCTATCAATCAAGGAGGAAGTCGAGGGCGGCTGGCTAGCGCGCTTTACCAACCGAATTTCTAGCAAGGATAAGATTGTTTTCTCGCGCCAGCTGGCAACGCTGATCGGTGCCGGATTACCGTTGACACAAAGCCTGCATACGGTATTTGAGCAGACTGCCAACAAAAAAATGCAGGAGATCGTCCAAGAAATCATTGCCGACGTTGAAGGCGGTAAGACATTATCTTCGGCCTTTGGCAAACATCCAGAAGTATTTAACAAAATTTTCATTGCGCTAGTTACCGCTGGCGAAGCATCAGGTACGCTTGATGATGCGTTAAAGCGGATTGCCGACCAGCAAGAAAAAGATGCAGCAATGGTCAGCAAAATTCGCGGCGCTATGGTGTATCCTGGTATTGTCCTAGCGGTGATGGTTGCGGTTGGCGTATTTATGATGGTAACAATCGTGCCGCAGGTTGCCAAGTTGTACTCTGATATGAAGAAGACCTTGCCAGTTTTGACATCAATTTTAATCGGAATATCTAATTTTGTGATTAATTTTTGGTGGTTAACCTTAATTCTATTAGCGCTAGCGATCTTTTTTGCGCGGCAATATGTTCGTACCGAAGCGGGTTCGCGTTTGCTGGACAATCTGAAGCTTAATATGCCGCCGTTCAAAGGTATGTTCCGCCGTCTTTATATGGCGCGGTTTACGCGTATGGGACAGACCTTGCTAGTTACTGGCGTACCGATGCTGGATATGCTGGCTATTGCCGCTGAGGGTGTTAATAACGCTGTTGTAGCCGAAGAGATTACTAGAGCTGCCGGTAAGGTGCAGAGCGGTAAAGCACTTTCGGCTGCTTTGCAGACAGAGGATTATATTTTGCCGATGGTACCGCAAATGATCAAAATCGGCGAACAATCGGGTAGGATTGACGAAATGATGGGTAAGACGGCGCAAGCTTATGAGGACGAACTCGACGAAGAAATTCAAGCGATTTCGACAATGATTGAGCCGATTATGATGGTAATTCTGGCTATATTCGCTGGCGTGTTGATTGGGGCGGTATTATTCCCAATTTACAGTCTAGTCGGCAGTGTACGATAAGGTCTAGACAACTGAAAGGGCCTACGCTATACTGAATACAGTTGAGCATAAGTTCAAAGGGAAAGGTGGAACTAAATTATGACAAAACAACAGATTAAAGACCGTGGTTTTACAATCATCGAGGTCGTTTTGGTGCTGGCGATTGCTGCACTGATTTTCTTGATGGTGTTTATTGCGTTGCCGGCACTGCAGGCTAGCCAGCGCGATACAGCTCGTAAGAGCGATGTTAGTATCGTGTCAGCTGCCTACAATAGCGCAGTTGGTAGTAATCGCGGCACTACTTCAGTTGATTCTGGTGTTTTGCGGAGATTCGTAAATGGTGTTTCTGATAATACTGATATTACAAAGATTGAAGTACGACGGTATACTGAAACAGTGACTGTCGGTGACGCAAGTATCATAGTAATCAGTGAGGCTAAATGTGACGCCTCACAACCTGAGGGTGTTCAAAAACTTAGCAAAGGTACGCGTCGCCAATACGTAACGATTACTAAGCTAGAAAGTGGTAATAATGCAGCATACTGC
Source organism: uncultured Candidatus Saccharibacteria bacterium (assembly GCA_963456685.1). Taxonomy (GTDB): domain Bacteria; phylum Patescibacteriota; class Saccharimonadia; order Saccharimonadales; family Saccharimonadaceae; genus Saccharimonas. Next base: position 36,076 of record CAUOPB010000004.1, read on the forward strand.
TTAGATGCGTAGCTAAAACTTTAGAGTTAGCTAAGATTAGCAAAAAGGTTGCGCAAAAGCGTAGCCTTTTTGTTATACTAGATGTATGATAGTTGTATCAATTGCTATAGTTTGCGGGGTATTTGGGCTGGTACTCGGTAGTTTTGCCGGGGCGCAAGTCTGGCGGCTGCGAGCTCGCCAACTTGTCGCCGACAAAAAGGCTGGCGAATCGTACAACAAGGCCGAATATAAGAAATTATCGCCGCTCCTGAAGGGCAAGAAGCAGCAAGACCGCTCGCGCTGCTTGAGCTGCGGGCACCAACTCGGTTTACGCGATTTGATTCCGCTAATCAGCTGGCTATCGACACGCGGTCGTTGCCGATATTGCGGTAAGCGCATCGGCTACTTTGAGCCGTTGATGGAATTATCTCTCGCCGTGGCATTTATGGTGTCGTTCTTGGCCTGGCCATGGCACCTGGCGGGGTTGCAGTGGGTATTATTTGCTGTTTGGTGTATATCGTTGGTAGCTCTAATCATGTTAGTTGCTTACGATATCAAGTGGCGAATTCTGCCAGACTTTCTTACTGTTTCGTATGGCCTGGTCTCGCTAGTCTTTGTGGTGTTGCGTTATTTTATAGTTAATGATGTTAAATTATATAGTTTGGCAATAGCGCTAATAATTATGTCGGGTGTTTATGGCGTGCTCTACTTGATATCGAAAGGTAAGTGGATCGGTCTAGGCGACGTGAAATTAGGTGTTGGCTTGGGGTTGATATTGGCTTCGTGGCAGACGGCTTTTGTCGGGCTGTTTCTGGCTAACTTAATTGGCTGTGTCTTGGTGATTCCAGGACTTGCTAGCAAGAAACTCAAAGCTAATAGCGAGATTGCTTTTGGCCCATTGTTGGCCTTAGGATCGTTTATTTCGTTTTTTGTTGGTGCGCGAATTATGGACTGGCTAGTGATTGCATCGTTTTTCTAGTATCAATGTTATGATGCTTATGCTAAAATAGTGATATGAATAAGTTGTCGGGGGGCTTCACAATTATCGAGGTAATGTTGTTCCTGGCTGTTTCGGGGGTGTTGGCTGCTGGTATATTGGCGACAGTCGGCGGTACTATTGGCGCTCAGCGTTATCGCGATGCTGTTGATTCGTTTGCTGATTTTATCCAAGGCCAATATGACAAAACTGTGAATGTTCAAAATGATACAGAAAATCACAATGAATGCGGGCTTAATGCCGATAAAGACCGGATAGTCGTTAGCGATAGCAGTACAGTATTGGCAGGTACGAGTCGCGTGTGCATGATTGTTGGACGTTTTATATCGTCGGTTGATGGTGTTAACTTTACAGCACGGCCGCTGTATATAGCGACAGAAAACGAAGACCAAATGAACAAGGCTTTATTATCGCAAGGCGATTACGATTTTTTGCAGAGGGCAGCCGATAGGAGCGCGTTGTCGGCTACTAAGTCGGCGCTGTTAACCACCTCAAATACTGGCCACTCTGTTGATAGTTATGCGCTTGGCTGGGATACTCGAATTGATGAGAGTGAAACTGATCGAATAATCTCGATCGCCATCGTACGGTCGCCAGTCAGTGGTGTTATCCACACGTACTTTTCTAACAAGACAAGCGTTAGCGACACGATAACGGCAGGCGGGTTAAATCAGGCGAGGCTTTGCGTTGATCCTAGCGGCTGGCTAACTGGTGCGCGGTTAGGTGTGCGGATTGACCGCGATGCAGCACTAGAAAGCTCAGTACAAGTTGTCGGGGAGGGCTGCTAGATGCGTTATAGTCGCGGCGATACCATTATCGAGGTAATGTTTAGTTTTGTGGTATTCAGCTTGTTGACCGTAGGAACTTACATAGTTATGAATCGCGGTACGCAGATTGCCCAGCGCTCGCTTGAAATTACGCTTGTCCGCCAGCAACTTGACGCTCAAGTGTCCCTTATTAGGTATGTTAAAGATACTAATCCTGTGCAGTGGGCGGAGCTAACTAGCAGCAAATTTTTGGTCAATAATCCACTTGATGTTGTGAGTGTCAGCTCAGATGGCTGCCCTGCACCTGGCGGCCGTGTTGATTTAGCCACTGGCACAAATGCCTTTTTTATGTCGGTTGATCAAAAGAATGATACAGTTATGCCGGTGCGCGTTTTGAACACGACCTATTCGTCGCCTTCGGTTTACGCTAACGTTGATTTAATTAACGCTAAAACATACGGTGTTTTTGCCCAAATTGTTCGAGCCGAGCAGAACTCAGGCGTAAATACTGCTAAAGCTTACGATGTGTATGTGAATGCTTGCTGGGATAGTGTTGGTGCGGCAGCGCCGTTAACTATAGGAACGGTGACGAGGATATATGACAAGTAATAAGAATGCAAATCAGATACAGGGTTTTACTTTAGTAGAATTGCTTTTAGCTATGACTGGGGTGGCGATACTTTTGGTGGCAGTGGCAACTACTACGATACAGCTGATGAACATGTATCACAAAGGTATCACGATTAAAACGATTAATTCTGCTGGCCGCGAGGTTGGCGATATGATAAAGCGTGATGGTTTGTCGGCAAAGGGCCGAGATATCGTTCAGGTGGCTCCTAGCGATAGCGGTACCGGTGGCTTGGGTCGATTGTGTTTTGGCTCGTATACTTATGTTTGGAATACGCCAGAGAACTTGAGGTCAAGGGACGCTAGTGCTGGCGTGGTTTACGACGATGATCCTAGCCACAGCAAAATCGTTTTTGCCCGTGTAGCCGACCCAGACGGTTCTCTATGCAAGGCGACGAGAGGGCAATACCCAAAAGTGATTACTAAGGGCGCTCCGATGAATGCCGTAGAAGTACTAGGCGACAAAGATACCGGTCTAGCAATTCACAATATTTCTTTAACCGATCTATTCGTCGATAGTAATAGCCGGGCTGGCTATACGATTGGTTATACGCTTGGTACTTATGAAGAGGATACTTATCGTAACGGTATAATTAATTCTAGCGATGCGCAGTGCTTGGCGCAGTCTGAAGAAACCAATAACTATACTTTTTGCGCGATTAATCAGTTTGCGGAAACTATAATTACAGAGAGGGCATCATGACGCATTCCAAGCAATCCGGCCTAGTTTCAATTATTGTTGTAATGTTTACAGCCATATTATTAATGGTAGTATCAACTGGCTTTATTCGCATCATGGTTCAAGAAGAATCGCGCGCTTCCAATAATAACTTGTCGCGTACCGCCTACGAATCTGCGGTGGCGGGCGTCGAGGATGGTAAGCGGGCGATTATGGCTTGCCAGCGCGGCGGCTCGGCTAGCGCTGCTTGTAAGGCGATTGCTGCTAAACGTTGTAGTACAATACAAGATGCTGGCATAATTAGTAGCATAAGTAATACTGCTATCACCATCAAGAGTGGTACTAACTTACAATACATTAGCGGACAGGCTTATACTTGTGTATTGATTGACTCGCAAACAAGCGATGTGGTGTATAGCCTCAAGGAGGGTAGCTCGCGCGTTGTGCCGCTGCGCGTCAACAAAGATACCTCTATGATTAGGCTTCAATGGATGATGAAAAATGATAAGGTGTCGACAATATCGTCTGCTGATGGCGGCGACACTTTACCAAAACGCGTGGAATGGCCGGCCGATGCGCCAGCGCTATTGCGTATTCAGGCGGTTGTTCCAGAGAGCACGACAGTTAACGGGCAACAAAGTTTTGATAGCTCGATTGTCTCGACTGCCTTCTTGCGTCCGTCTGGTATTCGCGCGCCTAGAAATTTGTTAGATAGTACTACGTTTAATGTAGTGGCGCCGCAATCGGTTCGTGCTGCTGGTAGCGCTACAAACGCGACGGCAGGCGTCTCGCCAATTACGTGTTCAGCGGAAGCTTTTGATAATCATCAATATGCTTGTTCGGCCTATGTCACATTGCCGCGCAATCTTGTTGCTGGCAATCCAATGGCTTTTTTGCGAATCACCAGTATTTATAACGACACTGATGTTAGATTATCGTTTGATAATATCGGCGATGGTACAATTAAATTTGACGGCGTGCAACCAAAAGTCGATTCAACTGGCCGAGCCGGTGATGTATATCGTCGCGTATCTAGCCGGATTAGCTCGTCTAGCAATATCAATTATCCTGAATATGCAGTTGATATTACAGGCAGTCTTTGCAAAGATTTCTCGGTAACTAATCAAGGGGTACCTTCGGCATTAACATGCAAAGTTATTCCAGAAGAGCAGTAAAACCGTAGAATAATAGAGATAATTGAATAAAAAATTTATTCAGTGTCGGTGTGAAATTGCTCGTAAATGTCTTTGAGATGCTGGTCGGTTACATGGGTATATACTTGAGTGGTAGCGATACTGCTGTGTCCGAGCATACTTTGTACGCTTCTGATGTCGGCGCCGTTCATTAGCAAATCGGTCGCAAAGCTATGCCGCATAGTGTGCGGACTGACGTGTTTGGTGATGCCAGCTAGCTTGGCGTATTTTTCGATGATTCGCTGAATGCTGCGCTGCGATAGTCGCCGATAATCGCCAGAAGTGCTAGTCGTGCCGCTATTGCGGCTATAGCTCAGGAACAGAGGTTGTAAAGAATCGGTTCGCGCCGATAAGTAATCCTGGACGCGTTCAGCTGCTCGTTTGCTGATAAAAACCGGGCGGTCCTTCTGTCCTTTACCGCGGACAGTAAATTCGCGGCGCTGCATGTTGACGTGATCTTTATTAAGTCCAACGAGTTCCGAGACGCGCAGTCCGCTAGAAAAGAGAAGTTCGAGAATGGCTCTATCGCGAAGTGCTGGCAAACTATCATCATTAGGTACTACATCAAGCATACGCTGCACCTCGTCGCTATACAAAAAAGTGACTTGTTTGCGATGAACTCTCGGCAATTCTATTTTGTTCGGCGCCATACTTTTGATATCGCGCTTACTTAGGTAATCCAGGAAACCTCGCAGGGCAATGAGGTGGTAATTCTGAGTAATAAGAGATAAAGTGCCGCCGCGATCTGTCTGATAGCGATTGAGCCATAAGCGATATTTTCTGACCAGCTCTGGGCGGATATCATCAACCTTTAAGTCGAACCCAGCGAATTCTAGAAAACGCTCTAGATAGTGGCGATACGCCTCGCTAGTCTTGATTGATCGTCCGCGTTCAATTTGGAGATACTCCATGAAATCTTCAATCAGCTCTGACATATCCATAAGAATATTGTACGTCGTTAAAGGTAGATAAACAATATATCGAACAAAAAAGTTATTCAAAATATTTATAGTAAATAACTTAGATATATCTGATATAATAGCGGTAAAGCAACTGTATAAATAGGAGATATAAATGATGGGTGATGTAGAAAAAACACTAATTGTCTTTAAGCCGGATTCGGTGCAGCGGGGCTTAGTTGGGCGTATTCTGACGCGTTTCGAGCAGGTTGGACTGAAAATAGTCGCTACTAAAATGATTGCGCCCGACAAGCAGCACTACTACCGCCACTACGAAGAAATTGGCAAAATGATCACTCGCCGCGGCAAAGAAAAGTTTGACGTTACGTTAGAAATGATGGTTCAGGGGCCGGTTATCGCAATGGTACTTGAGGGCGTTGAAGCGGTTGATCTGGTTCGCAAACTTGTCGGTGCGACAGAACCAAAAAGTGCTGCCCCTGGTACCATTCGCGGTGACTTTTCGCACATGAGCTTCCAGTATGCTGATAGCGAAGGCAAGGGGGTACCTAATCTAATTCATGCTAGCGGTAACATCGAGGAAGCTGCAGAAGAAATATCGCATTGGTTTAGCGATGATGAGTTATATAGTTATCATCGAACTAGCGAGCGCTTTACTCGCTAGTGCTTGCGATGTTACACTAATCCCAGGGCCCCGGTAGCTCAATTGGATAGAGCAGTTCCGTCCTAAGGAAATGGTTGTAGGTTCGACTCCTGTCCGGGGTACCAGGATATTACTATGGCAGCAGAATTTGAAGGATTACACGACGGCGAGAAAGTATTGCTAGTTTTTCGACGGCACATTATTGCTATGCGGAAGGGTTTTTATTCGCTGCTAATTCCGATGACTGTCGGTGCAATACCGTTCTTGATCTGGCAGACTAATCTTGATTTGCTATGGATATTTTTTGGCGGCTTTGTGCTTGGCTTAATCTTGTTTATTTATCACTTCTTGATGTGGTTTTATACTGTGTACGCGGTGACTAACGAGCGCATTCGCCAGATTACTCAGCGCGGCTTCTTTGGCCGGGATGTTGTAGAAATAAATCTAGATAAGGTCCAAAGTATAAGTTATAATATACCTGGGTTTAGCGGTGAAGTGTTCAAGTTTGGCACCATCATCATGCGTACTTACGTTGGCGATCTGGTTATTCGGCTAGTCGAGCATCCTAGCAAGATATATAATGAGTTGCAAGATGCAGTTCACGAAGCCGAACTAAGGAGACAGAAAATATATGAAGAAAATAAAGTTGAAGCGAAGTAAAAAACAACCGGCTCCAGCGGCGAGCCGTATTACTAATGAGACTATCGCTGAGCATCGCGAACAGATTTTAGCTGGCGGCCGCAGGTTTAAATATCCGATTCAATATACCAAGCATAAGCTGATTATTAATACAGTACTTATTTCGATGGCCAGTATCATTCTGCTATTAGTTGGTTGCTGGGCGGTAATGTATCCGATGCAGAATACTAGCACTATAGCTTATCGAATTTCTCGCATTGCAATGTTACCAGTTGGCAGTGTTGACGGCGAGCCAGTCCGGTATAGCGATTATTTGGTGCAGTACCGAGCTTCTGAATATTACTTAAATAAATATGGTGAGGTTAAGGTCAACTCCAAAGACTGGTATGTTCAGCTTGACGACATTAGATATCGTTCAATGAATCTAGCCCAACAAGCAGCTTACGCTCGCAAACTAGCTAAGCGCTATAATGTTAGTATTTCGCGAAAAGATGTTAACGATTTTATTGACCAGGAACGCACAACAATTAACGGCCGCGTGTCGCAAGAAACATATGATGCGTCGATTCGTATGCTTTATGGAGAGAGCGCCGATGACTATCGGCTAATTGTCGAAAACGGGCTGCTAAAAAATAAAGTCGCCTTTGCTATGGATACAACTGCAAAAGATCAGGCTGATAAAGCCTTATCTTTACTGAAGTCTAATGGCGACTTTGCCAAAACGGTTGAAACTATCAATAAACAATCGACCGAGGGAAAGTTATCAGCTGGCAATAGCGGATCGGTTGATATTAGCAGTAAATTTAATGGACTTAGAGTTTCGGATATTTCAAAAACTCCAGTCGGCAGCCTATCCGGTATTACAAGGAGCACTAATGACGATGGTTATTATATAGTAAAAGTTGTTGCGAAAACTGACAAGAAGATAACCTTTGAATATATTCATATACCTTTGACGGCTTTTAAGTCGCAATTTGAGCAGCTAAAAAAGAGTGGTAAGATTAGCGAATATATAACCATTCCAGATAACAGCCAAACTGGCGGCGCGGTAGTTAACCAGTAGGCGTTTTTCGCTTGCACATAACTAGGTAATGATATATAATGCACACTGAACAGTTTGCGCTCGTAGTGAAGCTGGTCTATCACGCCTCCCTGTCACGGAGGAGATCGC
>CAUOPB010000005.1:0-33664 GCA_963456685.1 uncultured Candidatus Saccharibacteria bacterium
ATGATACGAATTGGCAAAATTTCTGCCGTCAAACGGCTGACGGAATTTATCTGGATATGCAAGGATTTAATCGTTCGTTGGCTATCCGGGCGGGTGTTCCTAGTGATAACACCTTCATTTCGCCAATTGATACGGCAGATGATCCGAACTATTTCTCACATTCAGCTGGTGATACAGGGGGAAGATTCGCAGTGCTAGCAGAGATGAAATCTACTAAATAAGCTCCAAAACGTCATGGCAAAGTTGTGTGTTATCTTTATTAGCATTAGTATATTGCTAAAAAAATAAAGTATAAGTATAATGGTACCAAATGAATAGATGTTGGAAAACAAAAAGGCTGGAATTTGGATTGGCCATCAAGGCGTTAGTTGTGACAATAGGTGTGCTAGCAGCGTTTTCTGGTCCGATGTTTTACCCGCCAAAAGCTGCCGCCGACGCCATCAATGACACAGATTTTGTGTTTACTGTAGACACGCGCAAACCTGGGTCGCCAGATACCCAGTTCGTCATTCCGATAAGAGGAGGCGGATATAATTATACTATTGATTGCAATAATGATGGTACGGTCGAAGCAACCGCTCAGACCGGATCTTATATTTGCAGCTACGCTACGCCTGGCGTATATACAATTCGTATCGGAGGTGTATTTCCAGAGTTTTATCTCAATAACAGCGGCGATAAATTGAAGATGATTTCTATTGATCAGTGGGGGAAGAATAAATGGAGATCGTTGGTGGCTTCATTTTACGGTGCTGCAAATATGGACGTAAAGGCAATCGACACTCCGGATTTGTCGCAGACTGACTCGATATACTCCGTCTTTAGAGGCAATACTTCTCTCAAGGGCGAGAATGCTAACTGGAATTGGAATACCTCGACCATTACTAATATGGGTAGTGCGTTTAGCGATACTGAAAATTTCAATCAAAACATCGGGTCGTGGGATGTCTCTAACGTTGTTTTTTCTGGCGGTTTATTTAATAACGCGACAGCATTTAATAATGGCGGCAGCGATTCAATTAAAAACTGGAACACTGGCAAAATGACTGCAATGAATGCAATGTTCCAGAATGCAGTTAAGTTTAATCAGTCGATAGAGTCGTGGGATGTTTCGAAAGCCGAGTTGATGAGTGAAATGCTTAATGGTGCTCGCGCTTTTAATCAATCTTTGGCGGGCTGGCGGCTAGATTCGTTAGTTTCGACAACTGGTTTGCCCAACAGCTATTGGTCTGGCGCTCCTAGAATGTTGAATAATAGCGGCTTGTCTACGAAAAATTATGATGCTACTTTGATATCTTGGAATATTCAATCAACTAACTCGCCGCTTATACTAGGGGCCGCCGGGTTGAAATATTGCACTGCTGATGAGGCTAGAAAAAATCTAATCAAGCCAGTCGCCGACGGCGGGCATGGCTGGACTATCAATGGCGATGCAAAGGAGTGTCCGAAGCATACCGTAGTTTTTGATACCCAGGGCGGAATGGCAATTGCCAGCCAAGAAGTTGCTTTTACTGATAAAATTACCGCGCCAGCTGTGCCAAACCGGCAGGGTTATACTTTTGCTGGGTGGTATACGGATACTGCTTTTACGACTGCTTGGGACTTTGCGAACGATACGATGCCAGACAATGACTTGACCTTGTATGCAAAGTGGACGAAGAACCCTGCGCCTGCCTCTACGCTGTCTCCGGAGTCACCAAAATCGCCTGGTGCCAGACTGGCTGAAACGGGATCAAATACAGTGTTGTTTGTCTTGGCGGCGTCTATCTTTGTAGCTTCTGGTATTGTTTTGTTCAAGAAGCAAGCGAAACGTCCGTAATATAGGCAGGGAAAGTGAAAAGATGGCTTCTCTACTATTTCCAGAAAACTAGTATCGAACCAGGAAATATCAAAGACGAGAATTAGTTCAAGGTGTAGGCTCAATTGTTGCTGGTCAGGCTTGTATTGCGGGGTGATAATGTGCTAGTAAACTTCTGTCGCCTCTGATATACTTAGAAGCAATGGGAAAGAATCTTTATATCACAACGGCGATTCCATATGTCAATGGCAAGCCGCATATCGGTAATGCACTAGACTATTTGCTTGCAGATATCTGGTCGCGCTACCAGCAGCAGAAAGGTAAAAAAGTACGCTTTCAGGTTGGCACTGATGAGCATGGTAATAAAATCGCCGCCAAGGCTGCCGAACAAAACCTGACGCCTCAAGCATACGTTGATCAGACTCATCAAAATTTCAAGGTACTGATGGATGCTGAACACGCCGAATATACTGATTTTGTCCGTACGTCTGATTCACATCATATGGGGGCGGTGCGCTATATTTGGAAACAGTTGGACCAAGCGGGGCTGATTTATAAAAGTACTTACAACGGCTGGTACTGTATGGGTCATGAAGCTTTCTTTACTGATAAAGAAGTTCAAGAAACTGGCGGGGTTTGTCCTGACCACCAAACGCCTTATCAACAAGTTAGCGAAGAGAACTATTATTTGAAAGCGAGCGCCTATACTGATAAAGTCCGCCAAGCAATCGAGTCGGGCCGAATGAAAATTGTACCAGAGTTTCGCAAAAAAGAGTTTCTGGAATTAATGAAAGACGGTTTGCACGACGTATCAATTAGCCGGCCGCGCAAGAGCCTGACCTGGGGAGTACCGGTACCAGGAGACGACAGCCAGGTGATGTACGTCTGGTTGGATGCCTTAGCTAATTACATCACGGTGCTAGGTTACCCGGATCAGCCGGAGTGGAAAGATTTTTGGCCAGCTGACGTGCAAGTGATTGGCAAGGATATTCTGCGTTTTCATGCCGGTATTTGGCCAGTGATGCTATTAGGGGTTGGTCTACCGCTGCCGAAGACGCTGTTAGTGCACGGTTTCGTTAATGTGGGCGGTGCTAAGATGAGCAAAACCGTTGGTAATGTCATCGATCCGATGGAGATTATCAAGGATTACGGCGTTGACGCTTTTCGCTATTACTTTTCGCGGCATATTCCGACCAAGGATGACGGCGACTTCACCTGGGAGAAGTTTGAGAAGGCTTATAACGGAGAGCTCGGCAATGATCTCGGTAATTTAGTGCAGCGGGTTATTGCTATGATTCAGCGTTATCAGTCGGGTGTAATTGGCGAGATTCCTCGCCCAGGACACGATATGGGGCCATGCCGCCAGGCGATGGAAGCGCTTGATTTTGATCGAGCAATAGATGAAGCATGGCAACAGGTGCGAGCGCTTAATCAATATATTGATGACGTTAAACCGTGGGAAGTTGCCAAGAAGCGCCAAAAAGACACTGATGCCGCCGAGCATTTATCGGAAATTTTATCTTACGCTGTTGGTGCGCTTGAGGAAATTGCTGATTTGCTAACTCCGTTTATGCCAGTGACCGCTAGCACTATTCACAAGATGTTTTCGGCAGGAGTCGTGCCCGAGAAAGCAGCGCCGCTTTTCCCAAAAATCTATATTCATACACCTGATCCACGAACGTCATCTAGTAAAAATAAATAAGCTCAATGAATTCGTTGCCTCATCTAATTGATACGCATTGCCATATCCACGATGGGGAGTTTTATGACGCGGAAGCGCGCGAGGAGGCTTATCGGGAATCTATTAAAAACGGTGTAGCGATGATTTGTGTTGGTACGGATTTGCGCAGCTCGCGTCAGGCTCTAGAGTTTGCTAGGATGCATGATTTTGCTTGGCCGGTTGTCGGCATTCACCCGCACGACGCAGCGACAAATAACGTCGAGGAATTGCGCCAATTGGTAACAGGCAATCGCGATGAAATCGTCGGCATTGGTGAAATTGGTTTAGATTATTTTTATGATAATAGTCCGCGTGACATTCAACAGAGCGTTTTGCGGCGGCAGCTTGAGGTAGCGCGAGATTTTAAATTGCCGATTAGTTTTCATGTACGCGACGAAAGAGTCGCTGTTGGCGCAGTCTGGGCGGATTTTTGGCCGATTTTCGATGAATTCAAAGGTTTGCGCGGCATTTTGCATAGCTTTACCGATTCTGAGGAAAATTTGCAGCATGGGCTGGATCGTGGTTTATACGTTGGTGTTAACGGCATAAGCACTTTTACTAAAAATAAAAATCAACAGAAAATGTTTAATCAAATTCCGCTTGAACGCTTAGTTCTTGAAACTGACGCACCTTTCTTGACGCCAGCGCCATTTCGTGGTAAAGTGAATATACCAGCGTATGTGAGGCAGGTAGCAGAATATCATGTGCGCGCTCGTGACCTTGCTGTAGAAGAGGCCGCTAGCGTAACTACTCGCAACGCGCGGCAAATTTTTGGGATTAATTATGAATGAGAGTTTTAATAATAAAGTAAAACCTTATGCACCGGTAGAAAATGCCGGTCATTTTAATTATGAACAAACTGCTAATGGCAATTCTTATCGTAGTCCTGAGTTAGAACGCTTAGGCGAGCTAGCGCGTAGACAAGCTGAGTTGGCCGATCAAACAACCGAATCGCCCCGGGTTGACTATATAGAAGAATTGAACAATCCAAAACCCGAAAAGCCGCTTACTCCTGAGCAGAAAATTGCTGCCATTAGTCAAAAAGTAGTTGATCTTCGAGCTGAATATCTAGGAGGCGAGTTTGGTCTAGCTGCATAAATTATGGTCAAGCGTGTTCTCACAAAAACTCTCAAACTTTTTGTCGGCGATGACTTATCGCTCGGTTTGCCGAAACTTCGCAAAAAACGTCCGCTCAAGAAACTGAGTGAGCGCGAGCTGTTGGTGCTAGAAAGTGAAATTGGCTCGGAGCTTTTTGGAGAGATCCCGAAGGGCCATCGCCGCGAATTCTTTTGCCTGGACGAAAAAACATGGATGTGGCATGAGGAATGGATTGATGCCAAGCACAAACTTAAAACCCACACGATCAAATATGAAGTAACCGATCGAGGTATCTTAAAAACTCAACCTGGTCCGCGTTATTCATACCTCGAGGGTGATGAATTGCGTAATTTTAGTATCGCTACGCAAATGTATTATGAGCAAGTTGCCCGCCAAGTTTACAAGCGAGATCCCGAGACCGGCGAAAAATTGGTATAATAGAAAGCGTGAAATCATCTATAATCTATCTCGACCATGCTGCTGCCACGCCTCTAGACGAGCGCGTTTTGACGGCGATGCAGCCGTATTTATCTGAGATGTTTTATAATCCTTCGGCGCCGTATGCTCCAGCGGTGGAAGTCAAGCGCGCTTATAACGAAGCTAAGCATCGTTTGGCGGTTTGTCTTGGCGGACAGTCTAGCGAGCTGGTTGTGACGGCTGGCGCTACCGAGTCTATTAATTTGATGATAAATAGCATTGACGGGCATATCGTATCAAGTGCCATTGAGCATGATGCAGTACTGAAAGCGCTTGCTGATAATGTAACACTGGTGGCTCCATCTAAAAAAGGCAATATCGCACCGCGCGATATTCAAGCAGCTATTAGGCCAGATACGCAGCTAGTAACTATCGCTATCGCCAATCACGAGCTTGGCACCATTCAACCGCTGCGCGACATTGCTGAAGTTGTCCGTACTGAGCGTCGCCGCCGGTTTGAAGCAGGCGAGCTGACGCCAATTTATTTGCACACTGATGCTTCGCAAGGGGCTGGGCAAATTGACATCAATGTAGCGCGGCTAGGCGTTGATGCGCTGACGCTAAATGCTGGTAAGATCTATGGCCCGAAACAAGTTGGTTTGCTTTGGTGCAATCGGATGATACGCTTGCAGCCGCTAGTTCGCGGCGGCGGGCAAGAGCGAGGCTTGCGCAGCGGGACCGAAAATGTTGCGGGCACTATTGGGTTTGCAGTAGCGCTAGAGTTAGCGCAGCAACATCGTAATTCTGAGAATAAGCGCTTGCGCCAGTTGCGCGACCAGCTGCAAAATCAGCTGGCAGAAGCTTTTCCGTGGGCGATTGTCTCAGGCGATCAAAAGCGTCGCTTGGCAAGCCATTTGCATATATCCTTTCCTGGAATTGACGCTGAACGGTTAGTCTTTATGCTAGAGCGAAAAGGGGTGCTGGTAGCGACTGGCAGTGCGTGTGCTGCGAATTCCGGGACGCGTTCGCACGTGCTAGAAGCGATTGGCTTAGCGCCAGAGGCGGCGGACGGCAGTTTGCGCCTGACACTGGGCCGCTTATCCGATTCTGAAACGTGCACGGTGGCTGCCCGAGAAATTATCGCTGCGATTAATACAGAAAAGGCCAGGTTAGCGTGAAAAGATTTTTAATAGCTATCGTTACGCTGGCCATTGTTTCGGCTGCAATAATCATCGGTATTACTTTGTTTTTATCAAAGAACGATTTACAAGGCTGCGGCGATATTCCAGATGCGGCACGCCAACAGTGCGCAGCAGCCGATGCGATTGTAGCGGTGAGCGGCGGCGATACCAGTGCTCGTACTGCTGAAGCAGTGCGATTGTACAAGAATAACTGGGCGCACAAATTAGTTTTCTCTGGTGCGGCAGCTGATAAAACTGGCCCGAGTAATGCTCGAGCAATGAAGAGACAGGCTATCGTTGCAGGCGTACCAGCTAGTGATATTCTGATAGAGGAAACCAGCGAAACGACTGCCGAGAACGCCGAACAAACCGTCAGCCTGCTCAAACAAAAGCAGATATCATCGGTAATTTTGGTGACAAGCGCTTACCACTCGCGGCGAGTTTCAATTGAATTTACTAAAGCGGCGCCAAATATACTAACGCGTAGCCATCCAGTAGCTACAGATAATCAATGGTCGAATATGTGGTGGACAACTGTTATAGGCTGGCAGCTGGCGTTGCAAGAGTTGGTAAAGATTATGGGAGTTGCAGCGGAATGACCAGACCGCGTGTTTACGTTGGTATGAGTGGCGGCGTCGATAGCAGCGTCGCGGCAGCATTATTGCTTGACCAAGATTATGATGTTACTGGCGTCTATATGAAAAACTGGAGTCAAGATCTACCCGGCATGCAGTGTCCATGGGCTGAGGACCTGGCTGATGCCAAGCGGGTGGCAGTGCAATTAGGAATTGATTTTAAAGTATTTGATTTCGAAACACAGTATCGCCAAAAAGTTGTTGATTACATGCTTGACGAATATCGTGCTGGTAGAACGCCGAATCCAGATATCATGTGCAATCAAGAAGTTAAGTTTAAACTATTTTTAGAGACTTCGTTGGCGGCAGGAGCGGACTATATTGCAACTGGTCATTATGCGCGGGTTGAACGTTTAGTAGATACTGCACGCTTGCTTCGTGCTCGCGACGGCAACAAAGATCAAACTTATTTTTTATATCGCGTGACGTCTGAAGCATTAGCGAAAACCGTGTTCCCATTAGGAAATCTGACCAAACCTGAAGTGCGTCAAATTGCCAAAGATCGCGGCTTATGGACAGCTCGCAAAAAAGAATCTATGGGCGTGTGCTTCGTTGGCAATGTCGGTATGCGCGAATTTCTTAGCCAGTATATTATGACGCGTCCGGGCGATATTATTGATAAAGAATCTGGCCGGGTGCTTGGCCGGCACGATGGTGCAATTTTTTACACTCTCGGGCAGAGGCATGGCTTGGATGTTGGCGGTGGGTTGCCGTATTATGTTGTTGGCAAAAACATGGATAAAAATGAAGTATATATTAGCCGTAATATCAATGACGAGCACATGTGGCGAACCGAGATTAAGCTAGCCGACATTCACTGGATCAATCAGCCGCTAGCTGATGGCGCGCAAATACAAGTCCGTCTGCGCCACCGCGGGGCGCTGATAAACGCTACATATAGCGCTAGCACGCTACATCTAGCGTCTGCCGAACGTGCTGTCGCACCAGGCCAGTCTGCGGTAATTTATCGCGGTGAAGAGTGTCTAGGTGGCGGCTTGGTGATTTGAGCCTCTAACTTACGTTACTTCTTCGTATATTCAAGTTGGTTTTCGTGCTATAATTACCTCTATGAGCACACAAGAAATCCGCCAGAAATATCTCGAATTTTGCCAAAGGAACGGCCACGCTATTATTGAGCGGGCGCCGCTTATATTGCACAACGACCCAACGACGTTATTTACCGGCTCGGGCATGCAGCCGTTGCTGCCGTATTTGCTGGGTCAGGATCATCCGCAGGGTACGAAATTAGCTGATAGCCAGACGTGTTTGCGGGCGCAGGATATCGAGGATGTTGGCGATAATCGCCACACGACGTTCTTTGAGATGCTGGGCAATTGGAGTATGGGCGAATATTTCAAACGTCAGCAGATTGAGTGGTTTTTCGAATTTTTGACAGAAATAGTTGGGCTGGATCCGCATAAAATCTACGTTAGCTGTTTTATCGGCGATGATAAAAACAACATTCCGCGCGATGATGAAGCAGCGCAAATTTGGCAGGAAGTTTTTGCTAAAAAAGGCATTGAAGCTAAAATCGTTGAGCTGGATAGCGCTGAAAATGGCGACAAGCTGGGTATGCAGGGCGGCCGGATTTTCTTCTACAACGATAAAGAGAACTGGTGGAGCCGCGGCGGCGGGATTGATAGTACGCCGATCGGCGATCCATGCGGGCCGGATAGCGAGGTGTTTTATGATTTTGGCGAGCAGCATCATGACGCCAGCTTTGGGCAGGCGCATCCAGCTAGCGATAGCGGCCGATTTATGGAAATTGGCAACCAAGTGTTCATGCAGTATCGCCGGCTGGACGACGGTAGCTTTGAACCGCTGAAACGCAAGAATGTTGATTTCGGCGGCGGCTTGGAGCGGATTGCCGCGGCAGCAATTGACAGTCCTGATGTTTTTAAGATCAGTCTACTATGGCCAATTATTAAAAAGTTGGAAAGTTTAAGCGGCAAGGAATACGATACACATACCGCGTCAATGCGAGTGATCGCCGATCACCTTCGGGCGGCGGTATTTTTGGCGGTTGACGGCTGCGTGCCGAGTAATAAGGAACAGGGCTACGTAATGCGCCGCTTGCTGCGCCGGGCGATTCGCTATAGTTTTGACCTGGGGATTGAGCAGAATTTCCTCCAGGAAGTCGTACCGGTAATCGCTGATTTATATGAAGCAGATTTTCCAGAGGTTAAGGAAAACCGCGAGAGTATCATCGCTGTGTTGATCAAGGAAGAAAAAGCCTTCCGTCAGACGCTGCGTAAAGGTCTTAGGCAAATGCAGCATTATATCGACGATGGCTTGACTGGCGAAGAGTTGTTTATGCTGTATGATACGTTTGGTTTTCCGGTGGAGCTGAGTACCGAGGAGGCGTATAAACAAGGCATCAAGCTTTCTGATAATTGGCGCGCCGAATTTGATGCGCGAATGGCCGAGCAGCGCCAACGTTCCAAGACGGCGCGTAAAGGACAATTCAGCGGCGGTTTGGAGGGCCACGATCCGATTCATCTGAAATATCATACGGCGACACACCTGTTGGGTGCGGCATTGCGCAAGGTGCTGAATGCGCCGGATTTGCAGCAGCATGGTAGCAATATCACGTCTGAGCGCCTGCGTTTTGATTTCAACCACGATAAATTGACGCTAGAGGAAAAACAGGCGGTGGAAGATCAGGTCAATGCTTGGATTGACGCTGATTTGCCAGTCAGCTTTGCCGTCTATCCGACTGACGAGGCGCTAAAAATGGGTGCAATCGGCGCCTTTGGCGAGCGCTACGGTGATGAGGTGAAAGTTTATTCTATCGGCGAAGGCGACAATATCGTTAGTTTCGAAGTTTGCGGCGGCCCGCACGTTGAATACACGGGTGTCTTGGCCGAGGGCGGCAAACGCTTTAAAATCACCAAGGAAGAGTCCAGCTCGGCAGGAATTCGCCGGATTAAAGCGGTTTTAAGTTAATCCTTGTAAGCTCCTATGATTTGGCAAAATCTAGCAACCATAAGCAAAAATAGTATATAATAGATGTAGTTATGGTTTTAGAGCGATTACGCAATAAGCTAAATAATCTAAAGGGCGAGTCAGACGATCAGCACGATGACTATATTGTTGCACTTGATATCGGTACCGAAAACGTTAAGGCGCTGTTAGCTCGCGTTAGCGGCGACGATATTGAGATTCTTGGTGTTGGACGTGCTCATCAAGAATTTTCAGATATGCATTCGGGCGCGATTGCTGATATTGCTGGCGTAGTGCAACACTGCGAGGACGCCCTGACTCAGGCTGAAGACGAAGCTGGCTTGCAGGCCAAGCATGCTGTCATCGGTATAGCTGGCGAACTAGTAAAAGGTACAACTAGCACGATTCGTTATCGTCGTCCGCAGCCCGACCGTCCACTTGACGAACAAGAAGTTGAGTTTATTATCGAGAAGGTCCAAGACCGCGCTGCTAAACGGGCACAAAAACAGATTGCCTTAGAAACGGGCAATGACGAGGTTGAGGTCAAGCTGGTCAACTCGGCGCTGGTTAGTATTCATATTGACGGCTATAAAGTGTCGAATCCGATTGGCTTTCAGGGTAAGGATGTAGCAGTGCAGATTTATACAGCGTTTGCGCCGATGGTGCATATTGGCGCGTTAGAGAGAGTGGCGCAAGAGCTTGATTTGGAGTTGTTAGCGGTCGCTGCTGAGCCGTTTGCGGTTAGCCGTAGCGTACTTGGCACTGATAGCAGTAGTGCTTTTACGGCAATTTTAGCAGATGTAGGTGGCGGCACGACAGATATTGCAGTGGTTAATGACGGCGGCGTTGAGGGCACCAAGATGTTTGGCATCGGTGGTCGTAGTTTTACTAAAACTATCGCTGACGAGTTGTCAATTCCGTACGATCAGGCAGAAAAACTCAAAGTAAATATCGAGGACAGTAAAATTAAAGCTACCGTCAAAAAAGATGTGGCAGTTGCCGTTGATAAAACTCTCGAGGTTTGGCTAGCTGGCGTAGAGCTAGCATTGAGCGAGTTTGATGCAGTTGATCAGCTGCCGCCGCGTATTTTGTTGTGCGGTGGCGGTGCTAGCTTGTCTCAATTAGTTGCAGCTCTCGAAAAGCGCGATTGGTACAGCGAGTTGCCATTTACTAAGCGTCCGACAGTACAGCGTATTCGTCCTGATCAAGTTGTTGGTATTACGGATAAAACCGGTGAAGTCAATGATCATACTTTTATTACGGCGATGGGTCTGCTGCGTGTTGGTTATGATACAATAATAGGAGCAGGCGACACTCAGTCGGTTCGCAGTAAAATTAATAGGATTTTGCGAATTTAATAGAGAAATAATATGCAAAAAGATGTCATTTATATAGATGTAGAAGACGACGTTACTTCAATTATTGGCAAGATAAAAGCCGCTAATTCGAACATTGTTGCTTTGGTGCCGCCAAAGCGAATTGGGGCGATTCAGAGTGCAGTAAACCTTAAATTGGTGCATCGCGCGGCTGAGCGGGTCGATAAAAAACTGGTAATTATTACCAATAATGATGCTTTGTCGACGCTTGCGGGCAGCGCGGGTATTCCGGTGGCCAAAAATTTGCAGAGTCGTCCAGAATTAGCTGAGATTCCGGCTCTTGAAGTCAACAGTGACGATGACGTGATTGATGGATCGGAAACGTTGAACGGTGGCGCTAAGCCCAACGCGCAAACTCTTGACGATAAGAAAGGGCAGTCATCTCTTAATGATGAGCTTAGCAAAATTGAAGACGAAGGAGAGGATGAGCTACCGTCTTCTAAAGGCAAGGATGGTAGCGACAAGAAGTCTGCCAACCAGGCGAATGATAAGTCGAAAAAAAGTCCGAAAATTCCCGATTTTAATACTTTTCGTAAAAAGTTCTTCATTATCGGTGCGGCTGTTATTTTGTTGATCGCCGGTTTGGTGTGGGCGTTTGTGTTTGCGCCGCGAGCACAGATTGTCATTTCTGCGCAAACTAGCAGCGTGGCTGTTAACACTCATATCAAATCAAGCGCTGCTGTTAACACTAGCTTGCAAGATGGTACTGTCAAGCTGACGACCAAAACTAGAGAAAAAGCAATTTCTAAAACATTTACAGCTACCGGCAAGAAGGATGTCGGCGAAAAAGCGACTGGTATAGTAAGCTTTTCGACGCGCGATATTGACAATCTTGGTACAGAAATTCCAGCAGGAACAACTTTGACGACAGATTCCGGTGCCGAGTATGTGACCAGCGAGACTGTTAAAATCTCGCTTAGTAATTATCGTAATGCCAAGGTGAAAATTACTGCCGCACGCAGCGGCTCCAGCTATAATGGCGCTAGCGGTACAGTCAAGGGGGCGCCTAGCGGTATTTCAGCAAGTATTAGCGGCTCGACGACGGGAGGTACTGACAAAACCATTACCGTCGTTCAACAAAGCGATATAAATAAAGCAATGCGCGAACTCGTCACCGAGGACGATAAGAACCAAAACAAAGCTGCTTTGCAAACTGAGTTTGGCAAGGATTACACAATTATCAATGAGTCATTCGCGGCGGATGTTGCTGGGATTAATAAGCCTGCTGTTGATAGCGAGGCTAACGACGGCCAAGCGGCAATTACTGGTACAATGAAGTTTTCGCTTTCTGGTATTGCTCGCAGCGAGTTTGATGCGTTTCTCAAAGCTTACTGCCAGCAGCGCATTGACGGCAAGTCAAACCAGAAAATCTATGATGCCGGCAGCAAAACAGTTTCTCTGACTAACATAGCTATTTCGGGCGATACGATTAATGCGACAGTCTCGGCGAACGGTAAAGTTGGTCCGAAAATCGACGAAGATGCCATCAAGGAATATGTCAAAGGCCAATCGGTCGGCGAGGTTCAAGAGCGCGTCAAGACAGTTGAAGGCATAAAATCAGTAGATGTGAACCTTTCGCCATTTTGGGTTTATAGAGTTCCAGATGACACCAAGAAGATAAGCGTAAAGTTTCAGATAGATGGCTAAGCAGTATTTGGCGCTTGACGTCGGCGAGCGGCGAATTGGCGTGGCATCGGCAAGCAGCGATGTTAAGATCGCCGTACCAGGCGACTGGATTGATGTCGACGGCAAGGAACTCGATATTATCCGCGAGATGCTGATTGACGAATCAATAGATGTTTTGGTAGTGGGTTATCCGCGCAATCAACGAGGCGAGCCGACTGCGCAGACTCGGTATGTCGAAGATTTCGTTGATAGTCTTGGCCAAATTGAATCTGACGTTGTATTCCAGGACGAATCGTTGACGAGCGTCAAAGCAGAGAATATCTTAGCATCGCAAAAACGTCCGTATAGTAAGGGCGAGATTGATTCTATGGCAGCTAGTATTATTTTACAAGATTATTTGGAGGCTCAATAATGGATGGTTTCAAACGGCAGAATGGCCAACAATTTAATTCTCGGCCGAATAATAATCGGCAAATACCGCCGCTTGGCGCAGCTCCGCGTCCTGCACCTCGTGCTGTTGACTCAAATCAGCCAATGGGGCAAAAGGCTAATATTTCGCTTAACTCCGACCATGACGCTGCGAGCCAGAAAGTATCAAAGAAGAAACGTCGTCTTCGGCGCTGGATAATTATTTTGATAGCAATCATGATGTTTTTAGCAGCAGTTTTTGCAGTACTATTTAAGTGGTACGAGATGCAGCTAAGACCAGTCTCAAGCGATAGCAATAAGGTGTCGGTTGCTGTTGAAGACGGCTCCTCGGTTTCAACAGTTGCCAATACGCTGGCCAGCAAAAATCTTATTCGCAACCGATTGGCTTTTGAAGTTTATGTGCGCCTTAATAATAAAAATAGCATCAAAGCTGGCACCTGTATGATTGCCCCGTCTGAGTCGGTCGCTGATATTGTTAACCGTATGAATAATGGATGTCATGACTTCAAAACCATTACTTTTTATCCTGGTGGTACGTTAGAGAGTTCTAAGTATAAGGCTTCGCAGTCGTCTGATGGTGTTGATAAAACGAGCGTCCGTTACATCTTGCGCCAAGCAGGCTACTCTGATAGTGAGATCTCAAATGCTTTCAAAGCGAAATACGATAGTCCTCTGTTTGCTGATCGTCCAAGCGGGTCGTCTTTGGAGGGCTACGTTTTTGGGGAGACGTATCAATTTACGGGTGATGCTACAGCCAAAGATGTTTTACAGACAGTGTTTGATCACATGTATAAGGTTGTGCAAAAAAATGACTTAGTTAATAAGTTTAAGGCGCAAGGTTTGACGCTTTATCAGGGGTTGACTATGGCTTCGATTGTTGAGCGGGAATTGGGCTGCGAAGATAAACCGACCGTCGAGCGCAAAAATCGCTGTTATCAATACCAGCGGGGTATTGCGCAGGTGTTTATAGCTCGCTACAAGAAAAACATGCAGCTTGGTTCTGATGTAACCTTTATCTATGCTGCAGACAAAGCTGGTGTTAAGCCTAAGGTGGACATTGATTCTCCGTATAATACTCGCAAGCATACTGGTTTGCCGCCGACGCCAATTGCGACACCTGGCGAATTATCGCTTAAAGCGGTCGCTGATCCGGCGCCTGGCGATAACTTGTTCTTCATAGCTGGCGATGACGGTTTAATATATTTTGCCAAAACTGATGAGGAACATAAAAACAATATTGACAAATACTGCCAGAAGTTGTGTAGTATCGTATAAAGTATTGACATTAACGCTAGTGATTTGCTATAATATAGAGCATACACGAGGACTTGCAGGAACAATTATGAATTATTGCCAGCTCTATCGTGCTCATAATATGATTTTCTAGGAGAACCATTATTAGTACGCAACCAAATCGAGTTAAAACTAATTTTGTACCGAGCGCAAAGGCTCATTCTAGCAAAACTAAAAGGCGCGGTGGTGTTTCTTGGACTTCCGTAGTATCGTATGTCGGCGTTTTTCTATTCATAGCAACGCTAATTGCTATCGGACAACGTCCAGTCGGCGTTCAGGAAGGTAGTAATAATACGCCGCTGGCTAATGCCTCTACCTCAAGCACTAAAAATACTGTAGCAGCTGCAACTTCCGCTAGTACGGTAGACCCGGTTGTCGCTACGAACATAGCTTCGTCGCTAGCAGACACTACCAGCATGCCAGTTAGCGCTAATGTAGCGACACTTTCTCAGACGCTGACTATTGAAACGGTAATGTCGCAGACCTCCAGCAATGCAATTAGCAAGCCGCAGATTGTCCAGCCGACAGCTAATTCGCGGGCGGCTACTACTTATACCACCAAGGCTGGCGATACAGTCGATGCAGTAGCCAGCAAATATGGACTCAAGAAAGAGACTATAGCTTGGGCTAATAATCTATCGTCTGATGCGCTGGAGCCAAATACTACTTTAACAATTCTGCCAGTTGATGGTGTTCAGCATACCGTTAAGGCGGGTGACTCTGTTGATAGTATTGTTGCCAAGTATGGCGGTAATAAGGCTGATGTGGTGTCGTATAATGACCTGGAACTCGCTGGCTCGCTGACTGAAGGCAAGAATATTATTGTTCCTGGCGGTGTTTTGCCAGAAAATGAACGTCCAGGATACGTGGCTCCTCGCGCTGCGGCTAGTAATCGGCGCAGCGCTTATGGGTATGGGTCGGGCCTGGGCGGTTACGGAAGCAATTACAATGGGGTTATCTCTGCCGGTAACAAATATGCGTGGGGGAACTGTACTTGGTACGCTTACGAGCGCCGAATGCAGCTAGGACGTCCAGTCGGTAGCTTCTGGGGTAATGCTAGTACTTGGGCTTATGCGGCAGCAGCGGCTGGATTGGCAGTTAATGGTACGCCGGCGCCTGGCGCAATAATGCAAAACGGCGGCGGATACGGCCATGTGGCGATTGTCGAGAGCGTTAACCCGGGCGTATCAATCACAATTAGCGAGATGAACGGTTATCGCTTTGGCGGCGGCTTCAATCGCGTTGGTCATGGCCAGATTTCCTGGGGCGAGGCCACTAGCGGTTACTATAGGTATATTCACTAAGTATTTTACAAAACTAATTAACACCTCTGTCAAATCGGAGGTGTTTTTGGTATAATGTGTCTGTATGTTTGTTGATACAGCTAAAGTTTTAGTCCAGGCGGGCCGCGGCGGCGACGGCGCGGTCAGTTTTCGCCACGAGATTTACGTTGATAAAGGCGGTCCGGATGGCGGCGATGGTGGTCGCGGCGGTAATGTTGTGTTTTTGGCGACGGAACAGCTTAACACGTTATTAAAATTTCGTTACAAACCCGAGCTAAAGGCTGAAGATGGTGTCTCGGGCGCCAAGAAAAAAATGGCAGGCCGCGCTGGCAAGGATTTAGTTATTAAAGTGCCAGTTGGTACCATAGTCAAGCGTGATGGTAAAATCATCGCTGATTTATCTAAACCAAACCAAAAAACTATTATTGCTAAAGGTGGCGATGGCGGTTTTGGTAATGCTCACTTTAAGTCGAGTGTTCGTCAAACACCGCGCATGGCAGAAGTGGGCGAGCTCGGCGAATCGTTCGAGGCAGAACTAGAATTGAAATTATTGGCTGATGTCGGTTTGGTGGGTTTTCCTAATGCCGGTAAGTCAACCTTTTTGAGCGTGGTGTCAAATGCTCGCCCTGAAATTGCAGATTATGAGTTCACAACGTTGACGCCGAATCTCGGTGTAGCTGATGTCGATGACAGTTCGCTTTTAATTGCTGATATTCCAGGGTTGATTGAAGGGGCTAGCGATGGTAAAGGGTTGGGGGATGCCTTTTTGCGGCACGTTGAGAGGACTGCCGTACTGCTCCATTTAGTGGACGCTTATAGTAACGACGTAGCTGAACGCTACCTGGCGATTCGCCGCGAACTCAAAAAGTACAGCACTGAACTGGCGTCGCGTCCCGAGATAGTAGCCCTAACTAAATGCGAAGGATTAGATCAGGATATCATTCAAATGCAAATTGATACCTTAAGAGCTGTCACTAGCGAGGACACGCAGGTTTTTGCTATTTCTTCGGTATCGCATAAAGGCGTAATTGATGTACTGAGAGCTCTGCAGGTGCAAGTTGTAGCAACGCGCGCAGCTGAGAATGAGCAGAAGCAGGCTGACGATTTGAATAACGATAAACTTGAGACAATTACGCTCAGTGGCAACGAGACGATCTCGAGCAGTTGGGAAGTTTCATACGATGCTGATAAGCAAATCTACCGCGTGTTTGGCGGCAAGATAGAAAAATTTGCTCGTCGCACCAATTTTGATCAGTTTGAAAGCGTCAATCGTTTACGCGATATCATGCGTCGTTATGGTATCGCGCACGAGCTAATGCGCCAAGGTGCTACTGGTGATAGCTTGGTGCAGATTGGCGAATCGATGCCGTTTACGCTGGTTGAGCAGTAGGGTAAAGTACGTTGTTGATGAAGATTCTTTGATATAAATGCTTGTAATCTACAACTTAGGATTAATTAGGCTATAATTGTATGTAAAGATGGAATATATTCAACCACGACTCTATCTAGCGAGCTCCTACGAGTCACTCCTGGAGTTTAAATCTAAAGGTAGCTACCTTTTTGATTATGATGACGACACTACTAGAACTGGACTGTCAGATATTTTGAAAAATAGAGTAACTTTTATTATAGCGGAACCAGGCCAGGGTAAGACGCGCCTCATTGAAGAACTTGAAGGGCTATATGAAAATGCACGCAAAATAGACTTTAGAACTAAATTGCCAGGGCAAAACCTAGACAGTTGGCTTCGATTTAATAATATACACGATGATACTGACATTATATTATTAGATGGCCTTGATGAGTCGCCAAGTCGGGATATTATAGAGACAATCGGGGGACTGGTCTATCATATCAAGAGACATCCAAAATGTACGTATGTAATATCAAGCCGTATACATTATTTTAGCAAATACCAAAATATTTTTAGAGGAATTCCAGATGTATACTACCTATTAATTAATCCACTTGGATCTCATGAAGCAAAAAAATTTTTAGAGCAGATTGGGGTTAAAACAAGCGTTGTCAGGACACTATTTAACAGTTTGCCATATGGACATACAGGCGACAGTTCAATTCTACAAAACCCTCGCTATCTTGAAATTATCGCCAAGGAATTAGAGGATGAGAATTTTAATGTGGAAGATCTTAATAGGTCTATGCTGTTTGCATCACTTGTAAATAAAGAGCTCCTTAACGAGGACGAGAAATCAGGACGTCAATTGGCAGAGCTAAAGCAGCGTTTTTTAGAACATGTTGCGCTTACTATGAAAATCGCCCAAGTTACTGAAATATCGACTGATGATTTTATCACTTTTATCGACAGGGCTTCATCGGATGTAAAATTATTACTAGGAAATACAGATATAGAAGATATATATGAGCATGCTTTACTCACTAAGAATGTAGAAGGAAAGATATATTTTACTAATGTAGAAATTCAAGAATATCTTGCGGCAAAATATATAGCTCGGATGGCGAATCCAATTCGAAAAGCGTTTACGCTGGCCTTTGATAGTCAAACTCGTCGACTTATACCGTCTTGGCGTAACACACTGTCATATCTAGTCGATGAGATGCCAGAGATGGCACGTCTTATTATTGATCTGCAGTCAGAAGGCGCAACTTTAAACGATGATACGGAATTACTAGTCACAGGGGTAAATACGGTATATATGACTAGTTCTGATAAGGAGTACATATTTGACCGCATATGGAGTCAACATAAGAGGCAGTCTACATTTATTGATCGTGAGGTTTTATTTAACTTAGCTCGCTACGCTAGCTCAGATCAAATAGAGTCGGTATTACAGTTTGTTATCTCAAAGCGTAATACAAAAGCTAACCATGCTATGTTGTTAAATACCATTGTATTTTGTGGTGATGCACTGCTCCTGGACAGATATGATGGAGAAGATCGCCAGCGGCTTATTAAAAAATTATTGGTGATAGCCCGTAGGAGAGTTAAAAACAATAATCATGATTTACAGTATAGTGCCATACGTTCTCTGATGGCAACTAATGATATATTGGTGTTAAACAGTTTATTGTCATCTGTACGCCGGAGTTGTGCTACTATATTTGACGCCATACAATCTTTTGCTTACAAAATAGATAAGAACAGTGAAGTGGCTATAGGTATATACATTGAAGGAATGAAGCGCGAGGTTATCGGCTCGCGACTTTGTATTGAGGAATTAGATAAGCCAGAGTCTATCGGTTACTTTTTGCAAAAGCTAGCGATCGATGAAAGTCTTGTGTTGTCTGTAATCAAGCACAATAAGTTGATATTTAGCGGTAATAGTAAGTTTCTAGTGAGTATTGATAAGTTGTGGTGTGATGACTGGCTGTCTATGTTGAAACAATTTATATACTTGTCCTTTAAAGCCGAACACGGTTATTATGCCGAACGCTCAGAGTTTGTACAAAAGATTATTAATTTAATTTCTCAAAAAGACTCATCATATTTCGATGAAATGCTTGAATACTCGCTTCATGGTGGTAAAGATGGCGATACTTTTTTGTATCGCATGCGTTCATCTCTTGTACAAGAGATGACCATTGATGCGGTTGATAAGATAGTTAGGCTGATGGCGGAGGGTAGCCAAAGGTGGCTATTGTGGCATTTATTAAAGGGAGTTATTAGTTCTGATAATCCTGATAAAGTGGCTATTGAGAAGCGTGCCCGCACGCTACTACCAAAAGAGTTTAAACAGTTTGATGCTGAAATGAGGCGAATGCAGAGGCAGGATAAACTAAACCAGCCAACGGTTAAATTTAATACGATCTATAAGCAGATTTGCAGTGATTTAAAAGATGGTAGTTTGGGGTCTTTATATGATGCTGCAAAAATGATTGTAGATTATTTAGAAGACGCTAATCGTCGAGAGGAGTTGAATTATACTGAAGAGCAAGTTGCGTGTATATGGGAAGGGCTAAAAAAGCATATACTTGATGACTTTAATGAGTCACGGATACAGTTTGCTTATACCAAGAAGTATCCTGGGGGTGGCGGAGAGTATACTATTTCTACGTGTGTATATCAAGCTATCAAGGCAGTTTTATTTGGGTATCTTACAAAAAGGACGGATCTGGGGGTTTATAAGCAAAAGATTCTTAGCCTATTTCCCTATATGTATGAAGAGCAGCGGCATGATATTTTTGATAATATAAAGCTTGATGATGCCGACAGAGCCAACATTATAGAATCTTACAAAGATGTAGATGCTGATAAAGCGCAACATTTGCCTGAAAACTTTATTGAGTTTGCTGATAAATATTCAGTAAAAGAAGCCATACCGATATTGCGAGATTTTATACTCAAAAGTGACATAATGGTTCATTACAAAGTAAAAGCCTTGCGTGTTGCTGAAGTCATTATACCAGACAAAGAATTCTTGTTAAAAGTTTTACGTTATTATCAAAACAATCACGATAATTCAAGTAGACTCATCCTTCAGGAGGTTGATAGTATATTGATTACTAATTACGAAGATGGGGATGCTATTATACGGAGAGCTCAACTACTAAAGAACAAAGCCTTTAACTGCCCAAAGCGTCCTTCCGGAGTGTTTTATTCTATAGGTGATGATGAAGCAGAGTTGGATGACAAAGTTATTGCCAAGCCTCTAGCGGGATTAACGAACAGTAAATGGATTGATCTATTTATTGACTTACTGAGAGAATCGTTTGAGATAAATGAGAGAGGCGAAGGATGGAGCCGGTATGCTTTTTATCTTTGGAGGGTGTGCGAAAGTTATTTCAAGAATCTTAGCCATACAAAAGATATAGGTATAGTGCGGCTAATAGAAGAAGAGATGGAGAGGTATCCAGAGTATGCGACTGCTGGCTTTCGACGCCTACTTGAGGGCATCAAGGCAAGCTTTTTGGAGCAGTTGGGCGGTGAACACTCGTATCCAATGGCGATACAACTAGTTAATCGATTAAACTCAATTGATGATAGGACAATTTGCTCTGAGGATGAGCTTTTGTTTGAGATCGAAGAGATTATAAGATCGATGGATAGGTGGGTGAAGCAGGAGGGGTCTCCTCTGTTATGCAGTAGTGAAGTGGATGCACAAAGAAACATTGCCATACGCTTTCATAATTTACTATTGGAAAAATACAATAAGTCTGATATACATACTAGATTTGAGCGTGAGGCGCAAGAGCTGGACGGAACGCGTACTGACTTTCAGGTGTATCATGGATTTTTTGGCCCAGTGATTATTGAGTTAAAGCTGTCAACACACTCAGAACTGTACGGGCGAAAGAGCTTAAAGAAAACTAAGTCATTTGATTCAATGAAAAAATACATGCTGCAGTTTAATGCTAAAAACGGGATACTCCTAATATACAAACATCAATCAACTGAAGACGAGGTGTTCGAAAAAATACTACACAATGCAAGAAAATATTATGAGGAAATACCTGGAGTTAGAGTGATGACGATAGGTAGGTAAAACCTTTCTGCTATACTATAGGTATGGCGCAAACATTCTTCTTCTACGACCTCGAAACTAGCGGACTAAACCCGCGGCAAGACCGCATCATGCAGTTTGCGGGGCAGCGAACAGATATGAATCTCGAACCGATTGGTGAGCCGTATAACCTGCTGGTGACATTAAATGATGATACCTTGCCGAGTCCTGACGCGCTGATGGTAACTGGCATCACGCCGCAAAAAACGGTCGAGGAGGGCTACACCGAAGCGCAGTTTGCCCGGATGTTGAGTGAGGAGATTTTCACGCCGGACACCATTGCGGTTGGCTTTAATAACGTGCGTTTTGATGACGAATTTATCCGCCATTTGTTGTGGCGCAATTTCCATGATCCTTACGAATGGAGCTGGAAAGACGGTCGCTCGCGTTGGGATTTGCTGGACGTGGTGCGATTGACGCGGGCGCTCAGGCCGGAAGGAATCAATTGGCCGCTTGATGACAAAGGTGAGCCAAGTAACCGCTTGGAATTAATCACCAGCGCCAACGGTATAGCACATGAAAACGCTCACGATGCTTTGGCGGACGTGACGGCGTTGATTGCCGTGACGAAATTGATTAAGCAAAAGCAGCCGCAGCTGTATGACTATTTACTAAAAATGCGTGATAAAAAAGTAGTCCAGCAGTTGGTCAATGTCGACGATAAAAAACCGTTTGTCTATGCCAGTGGGCGTTACGACAAAGAGTTTGCTAAAACTACGGTGGCCTTTCCACTGACGACCAGCCGAAATGGCGGCGTGGTTGTCTATGACTTGCGCTATGATCCGACGCCGTTTGTTGGGCTGAGTGTGGAGGAATTGTCGGCAAAGCTATTTGCTTCGTGGGAGGAGCGGCAAGCTGAGGATTTCGTTAAATTACCGGTAAAAGAATTACAATATAACCGCTGTCCGGCGGTGGCGCCGCTGGGTGTACTAGAGCAGGGCGATGGCTGGCAGAAGATTTCACTGGACGCTAAAACTGTCCAAAAGCACCAAAACATATTGCTGAAGCATCCAGGTTTTGCCGAAAAATTACGCAGTATTTTTGAAAATAAGCCAGCGTTCAAAAAACTGCCTGATCCAGAAGCGCAATTATATGACGGCTTTTTGAACGACCGTGATCGTATCCGTGTCGAAGCGGTGCGTAATGTTGATGAGCGTGAGCTGGCTGATTTTCATCCAGAATTTCAGGACGAACGGTTAGCGCCACTATTGCTGCACTACAAAGCACGCAACTTTCCGCGTTCGCTCAGTGAAGACGATTTGGCGCAGTGGGAAACCTGGCGTGCTCAGCGCTTGCAGGCACAATTGCCGCAATTTATGGCGTCTCTGCAGCGGTTAGCGCCGACAGCAACTGACGAGCAGCAGTTTATTTTACAAGAATTGCAATTGTGGGCTGAGTCTACATTACCAGCTAGCGATTAGATCTTTCGCGTGCCAGCCGCTATTCTTTTGGAGGTAAAGGACGTTGAATAGTATTTTCTATGTAGGTGAATATGTTTATGACTATCATTGCGTATAGCAATAACATAACCCAGTATGGTACTGATATGTGCGTGCCAGGTATGGCGCCGACTAGTACGAAATTCATTAGCGAATCGTAAATGTCGTGGCGCAGCAAAAATAGAGGTACACCGATAAGACACGCCAATACAACACGAATCTTGATGCTGAGGACAGCGAATAGTTCAATTAATGCTCTCATTTGACTATACTATAGCAAATATACTATAGTATGTGCAACGATAAGCACGATACAGTTTTAGTTTATTTGGATGATATTTAAAGTGTAATACGTGCACAGATGTTTTGCGGCAATGGATTTTTTTACCGAAAAATGCTAAAATAGGTAGTCATGTCAGATAGTATCAAGATCACCGGTGCACGCCAGAATAACTTAAAAAACGTGAGTTTGGAAATTCCACGCGATAAGTTTGTGGTGGTGACAGGGCTTAGCGGCAGCGGTAAATCAAGCCTGGTTTTCGATACTATCTATGCCGAAGGGCAACGGCGCTATGTTGAAAGCTTGAGCAGTTATGCGCGGCAATTCTTGGGTATCATGGACAAGCCAGATGTTGACTCAATTGATGGATTGAGCCCGGCAATTTCAATAGATCAAAAATCAACCAGTCGTAATCCGCGTTCAACGGTTGCCACGGTAACAGAAATTTACGACTATTTACGCTTGTTGTTCGCGCGTGTTGGCGTACCTCATTGTCCGGCGCTTTTGCCAGATGGTAAGCGCTGTGGCAAGCCGGTACAACGACGAACAGCACAATCAATTATCGATGAAATCATGAAATTACCTGAAGGCGCAAAATTAATGATCCTGGCGCCGATTGTTAACCAGAAAAAAGGCGAGTTTCAGCATATTCCTGAACAGTATATGCGTAGCGGCTTTGCTCGAGCGCGAGTGGACGGCGTAATCTATGCACTAGATGAGTTTCCAGAATTACAAAAAAACTATAAGCACGACATTGAACTGGTCGTTGATCGTTTGGTGATGCGTCCAGACATGATTTCGCGCGTATCGCAATCGGTCGAACAATCGTTAGAATTGGCTGGCGGCATAGTCCAAGTGTTGGATGTGGATAGCGGCGAGATTTTGACTTATAGCCAGCGCTATGCCTGTGTAGATCACCCGGGCGAGGAGATTCCTGAATTGGAGCCGCGGTTATTCAGTTTTAACGCGCCGCAAGGTGCTTGTCCGGTATGTACGGGGCTGGGCACACGAATGGAGATTGATCCTAGCTTGGTTTTTAACAAAAATTTGACGATTGCCGAAGGTGCAATTCGTCCGTTTAATCGTTTCAGTGTTGATGCTTGGTATATGAAACGGCTTGAAGCGGTAGCGGCTGAACATGGTTTTAGTCTACACGTACCAGTGCGCGAACTAAGCGACGATGTGCAGAAATTATTGATGTATGGTACAGGCGAGCAAAAATATCGCGTTGAGCTGGGTAATGGCCGGCACTATGATTCAACCTTTGAAGGGATTATTCCGAATCTCGAACGTCGTCACCGCGAAACTGATAGCGACTTCATGCGCAAAGATATTGAGCGATTTATGCGTGAACGCAAATGCACAGCCTGCAAGGGCGCTCGCCTTAAACCGGTAGTCTTAGCGGTGACGGTTAGCGGCTTGTCGATTATGGATATTTGTAATCTAGACGTCGAGAACGCCTTAGATGTCTTTAGCCAGCTGAAATTTGATGATAACGAAATGAAGATCGTCAAGCTAGTGGTTAAAGAGATTAACGCTCGTCTGGGATTTATGAATAACGTAGGGTTGAATTATCTAGAACTGGGGCGAGCTGCTAACACTCTGAGTGGCGGCGAGGCGCAGCGGATTCGTCTAGCGACACAGATTGGCTCTGGGCTGCAAGGGGTGCTATATGTGTTAGACGAGCCGTCAATCGGCTTGCACCAGCGCGATAACGATCGATTGATCAAAACGCTCAAGCATTTGCGCGACCTCGGCAATACTGTATTGGTGGTTGAGCACGACGAGGAGACAATCGCTGCAGCTGATTTTTTGGTGGATGTGGGCCCAGGTGCTGGCGTACATGGCGGCGAGATTGTAGCTGCCGGCACGCCAGCCGAGGTGGCGCAGAATCCGGCCAGTATTACCGGACGATATTTATCTGGAGCAGAAAAGATATCGGTGCCTAAGAAACGTCGTGCGGTCGAGAAAGATCACAAACTTGTCGTTCGCGGTGCTAAGGAGAATAACCTTAAAAATATTGATGTCGAGTTTCCGTTGGGTGTAATGACACTAGTGACTGGCGTTAGCGGTAGCGGCAAATCGACACTAGTTAATGACATTGTAGCCAACGAATTGACGGCGCGTCTGCATCGAGCGCAGACTGTGCCCGGCGATCATGATAGAATTGACGGTGTCAAGCAATTAGATAAAGCTATCGTCATTGATCAGTCGGCGATAGGCCGCACGCCGCGCTCTAATCCAGCAACTTATACGGGCGTTTTCACGCAGATTCGCGAATTGTTTGCCAATACTCCCGAGGCTAATATTCGCGGCTACAAAGCAGGGCGTTTTAGTTTCAATGTCAAGGGTGGTCGCTGCGAGAATTGCCAAGGCGACGGTGTGATAAAGATTGAAATGCACTTTTTGCCTGACGTTTATATACAGTGTCCAGAATGCCACGGCAAGCGTTACAACCGCGAAGCGCTAGAGATTAAATATAAAGATAAAACCATTAGCGATATCCTAGAAATGACGGTCGAGCAAGCCTGCGAGTTTTTTACTAATATTCCAGCTATCTCCCGCAAGCTCGAGACTATTAACGAAGTTGGCCTGGGTTATGTGAAGCTTGGGCAGCCAGCGACGACGTTCTCTGGCGGCGAGGCGCAGCGCATTAAATTGGCAGCAGAGCTATCACGTCGTTCGACTGGTAAAACACTTTATATACTCGATGAGCCAACAACTGGCTTACACACTGCTGATGTGCGCAAATTGCTCGAGATTTTACAAAAATTAGTCGATGGTGGCAACAGTATGATAATCATTGAGCATAATCTGGAAGTCATTAAATGCGCTGATTGGATTATTGATATGGGTCCAGAGGGTGGACAGGGTGGTGGCAGAGTGGTTGCTGCTGGCACGCCAGAAGACGTCGCAAACAATCCAGAAAGTCAAACTGGTAAGTACTTACAGAAGCTGTTGTAAGCTACACTTTTTCATAGTCTTTTGTAAAGATTGAAGTACAGCCTTAGGCGAAGAGAGCGGATTTGTGTTATTTTTTCCGTTTGGACGTCTTGGTTTTTGAGAATAAAACTTGGAGCTGTTTTTTGAGAGCCGCGCGGTTTGATGGTTTCTTGAGCGCGTGAATAATCATCGGCGAGACAGAGAGGAATACAATTATAAGCGCAGCAACCTCGATGTTAACGCCTGCTTTGGTAAGTAATTCACCGGCGTAATAACCTAGATAAACGAACAGTGATGACCACAAGAATCCGCCGATAATGTTAAAAACCAAAAATGTTCTGTAATGCATTTTGCTGGCGCCAGCAACGATTGGCGCAAAAGTTCGGACGATCGGCGCAAAACGAGCCAACACGATAGTAATTGAACCGTGCTTGTCGTAGAATTTTTCAGTTTGCTCTAAATATTTTTTCTTGAAAAAACGCGAATTTTCTTTTTCAAATAATTTGCGGCCGACCTTATGCCCAAAACTATAGCCAACACTATCGCCTAACACGGCTGCCAAAAATACCAGGATAGCGAATAGATGAATATCAATTGGCAAAATATGCTGTTGTACCATGTAAGCTGCCGTAAATAGCAAGCTGTCGCCTGGAAATATGAAGCCGATTAATAAACCTGACTCAGCGAAAACTACCAATAAGATAATTGGCACGCCGAGATGAATAATCAAATTAATAAAGGCTTCCATGCTAGAGATGATTATAGCACAGATTTCTAGCACCAGCTAATGGAATAGGTTTGGGTCTAAAAATTTATTGTCGAAACGGATCGGGGATATCGTGAATTACTAGCTTGGTTAGAATCATTATCATAAACATGTTATAATAGAGAAGTAATAGTAAACCTCCGAAAAGGTATCTAACGAAAGGAAGAGAGAAATGGGAGAAAAAATTACTCTGAAGATTACTAAGCGCGAAGTGCTTGGCAAAAAAGTTAAGACGCTACGTCGCCAAGGGATTACGCCAGGCGTGGTCTACGGTGCAGGCATGGAGGCGGTGCCGATTCAGGCTGAAGCTGGCGAAGTGCTGCGCGTCTATAAGCTAGCTGGCAAGCATACGCCCGTCCAGTTGCTAGGCAGCGAGCGGCGCATAGCGATGATTAAGGATGTTGAATCATATCCGACTAGGTCAAATGCTCTTCGTCATATTTCTTTTCACGCAGTTCGGGCTGATGAGCCAGTAATTGCCGAAGTGCCGATTCGTCTGAGTGGTACAGGAGAATCTGAGGCGGAGCGTGCCGGCTTGGTAGTGCTGCAAGCGCTTGAGAAGATCAAGGTCAAGGCCTTGCCGATGGATTTGCCAGAAGCATTGGAAGCGCCGACGGATGGTCTTGTTAAAGAAGGCGACCGCGTGACCGTGGGTGATATTGTTTTGCCGGATGGTGTTGGGCTGGTCGATAGCGACGACGGCCGCGAAGGCACGGCTGATGACGATACTACAGTCAAAGATTTGGTCGTGGCAAACGTCTATGAGCCGAGCGCTCTAGCAGCTGCCAACGATGCGGCGGCCGGCGAAGCTGAGTCCGCCGATGCCGAGCAAGTCGAAGTTACAGGAGAAACTGAAAAGACTGAAGCGTCGGAATAGTCTGGTCTTAGACTATCAAAAAACACCGTCATGATTTGGCGGTGTTTTTGCTATAGCCGGAAATGCTAGAAATTACTCCTCGATGAATCCGCCGGATTGCCGCGCCCACAACTTAGCGTAAACGCCGCGTTTTTTGGCAAGCAATTGATCGTGCGAACCGTCTTCGACGATACGTCCGTTTTCCAGGACGATGATACGATCGAGCTTAGCGATGGTCGATAAACGGTGGGCGATGACAATTGACGTTCGGTTTTTCATCAATGTTTCCAGCGACTTTTGGATTAGTGCTTCTGATTCTGAGTCTAATGCCGATGTTGCCTCGTCAAGGACTAAAATTGGTGCATCTTTCAAAATCGCTCTGGCAATGGCGATGCGCTGCCGCTGTCCGCCTGAAAGTTTGACGCCGCGTTCACCGACTAGCGTGTCAAAACCGTCTTGCAGTTTGACGATGAAGTCGTAAGCGCCAGCCTTCTTGGCAGCTTTTTCAATTTCAGCATCGGTCGCGTCGGGTCGGCTGTAGGCGATATTTTCGCGGACGGAGCGATGAAATAACAGCGGCTCTTGCGGCACATAGGCAATTTGTTCGCGCAGGCTTGCTTGGGTAACTTCGGCAATATCTTGTGAGTCGATGGTAATCTTGCCCGAGTCAATATCAGAAAACCGTAACAATAATTTAGTGAGGGTAGTTTTGCCAGACCCGCTCGATCCGACTAAACCAATTTTTTCACCTGGCTGAATACTGAGCGAGAAATCATGAAACAAGGTATCGCCTTGGCCTTCGTCGTGCGTAAAGGTCACATTGTGCATGACAATGCCGCCGCGTTTAATTTTTAGTTTTTTGTCGCTGCGATCAACTAGCGTCGTTGGTGTTTTAAGGATTTCTACCATTTCGTGAGCATCGCCAATAATACGATTGTAACTGCGCATGATGCCATTCATGTTCCACAACTCGTGCGCTACGCTGCCTGTATACGTTATGATTAAGTAAACTGATGCTACTGATATTAAATTGTGCTGAGCGGCGTATACTGCAAAAGTAATTGCGCCAATTTTGATAATTGTGTTGATGGTCGAATAAACGGTACTAACTTTCAGGAAACCGCGCATCGTACCCAAGCTAGCGCTGCGCCATGAACTGACCGTTTTTGAAAAGCGCTTTTGCTCTAGCGATTCAGCACCAGATGATTTAACCGCCAGAATATTTGAAACCATGTCGGCTAATTGGCCGCTAACTTTATTGCTGGCTTTAGCCTCTTTTTCGCTCAATTTGGCCATTGGCCTAGAGCCAAAATAGACGGCAATACTAAAAATAATTGAAAAAACAAACAGGAATAAAGCATACTGCCAAATTAATGTCGATAAAATGATTATTGATCCAGCTAAGGAAATAACTAACGGCAAAATCGACCAGAAAATTGTATCCCAAAAGCGCTCAACAGCACCGTTTAGTTTGTTGGTTTGGCTGACGAGCGAACCGCCAAATTTATTAGCATGGAAAAACATTGTTTGATTGGTCAATTTACTAAAGCAGCGCGAGTGTAAATCGCGTTGCAATGCAGTTTCGAACGTCCAGACGAGATACAATACTAAGCGCCAGCCAATCACCGTTGAACACAGTTCGCTAACACCATATAGAACAATTAGCGTCCATAAATTGTTAGCAGTTTGCAGCTGGTTGTGCTGGATAATATTAAGCAGCTCTGCGATAACAAGCGGGCCGACAAAAATAGAGATAACGATTGTAGTAATTGCAAAAAATATCGCTAGATTCCTGCGGCGCCTGTAGGGTACAGATACTTGCCAGAACAGGCGTAAAATTTCTTTATCGTTAATTTTATTTTTCAAAAGTATCTCCTCTCTTGTGCAATTTATATCGTGAGCAGTTCGATCATTGATAAGGTGATTCAAACGCGAGATTTAGAGGAACTCTTTTGGCTCGAGTTCATAGATTAACCAATTATAAGGTATAATCTTGGTATGAGTCAAGAACAAACAGTTTCGTATGTTTTAATAACAGGCACTACTAGTGGCTTGGGTAGAGAATTTGCTCGTATATTTGCGCAAAATGGTTATAATATCGTTGCTGTTGCGCGTAACGAAGTTCTATTGCAACAGCAAAAACAGGAGTTAGAACGCCAGTTTGGCGTTGAAATAGTTTACATAGTTAAAGATTTGAGTGCTGAGGATAGCGCTCAAGAAGTTTATGACGAGATTAAATATAAAGGCATTAATATAGATATCTTAATTAACAATGCCGGGTTTGGTTCGTTTGGTCGCTATGTTGACGTCGATTGGCAGCGTCAGAAAGGTCTCGCTAGCGTTAATATGCTGGCCGTGATGCAGTTATCATATCTATTTGGTAAAGATATGGATCGTCGCGGTAAGGGCAAGATTGTTAATATTGCATCGATTGCCTCGTTTCAAGCTGGGCCATACATGGCGATGTATTATGCCTCGAAAGCTTTTGTCCGCTCGTTTTCTGAAGCCTTACATGAAGAAATGAAAAGTTCTGGCGTGTCGGTGACGGCGATTTGTCCGGGTCCGGTAGCGACTAACTTTGAAAGAAATGCTAATATGATAAACTCGGCAATGTTCACTAGGCTCAGAGTTTATACACCAGAAGTCGTTGCCGCGAAAAGCTATCGCGCTATTATGAATAACAAAGCAGTGTATGTAGTTGGTTGGCCGAATAAACTTTTGGTGTTTTTGACGCGATTTTGTAGCTTGAAGTTTAGCAGAGTTCTCGCTAGTAAAATTAATTTAGGTGGCGGGCGAAAATAGCTTTAGCTGAAAGGTAATTTGATTGTCATGAGCCATGACTATGAAGTGTGACGTGATAAGTTCTGTCAAAAAGTATTGTATTTTTATTGTAAATGATTTACAATAAAAATATGGAACAAATAGTTAGCCGACGAATTACGAAATATACTGATAGTATACTATCGATTTTATGCCAGCTGCAGCACGCTACTAATGCCGAGATTGCTAGCCGGCTGCGAGAGTCTTATTCAAATGTTAGCGATACTACGGTACATCGTATTACGCAACGTCTGCAGAGTGATGGCGTTATTGGATTGGCACCCGCGTCAAAACAGGGCTGTTTGCGGTACGACTTTTCACCGGAATCACACGATCATTTTATATGCAGCGAGTGCGATAGTTTACAGGATATCAAAGTTCCTGATTCAGTGCGCTGCCAGATCGAGCGCCAGCTTGACGGCTGCTGTTTCGATGGTCCTTTAGCTATTACTGGAGTATGTCAACAATGTAAAAATAGAAGGAGGAATTATGGCATTAATTAGTATTACAACTAAACAAGAGTTTGAAGAAAAAGTACTAAAAAGCAGGCGTCCGGTCTTGGTTGATTTTTGGGCGCCATGGTGTCCGCCGTGTCGAGCGATGGCGCCGATATTGCAGCAGATCGCTGACGAGACAGACTTTGATGTTGTTAAAATTGACATTGATGCCAGTAGTGATAATAAAGAACTGGCTATGCACTACCGCGTGCAGGGCATCCCAAATATGAAGATTTTTGTTGCTGGCGAGGAAGTTGCCGAGCTGATCGGTATGAAGTCAAAACAGACACTAATTGATGCGTTAGAAGGGGCTATTAAAGTAGAGAATTAGTGTATTGCACATTAATATTAACATTAACGCCAAGTATAATATAGTTTATGAAGTGTGCTGATAATAGCCTGGCTTATTATTGTCTATTGGCTATAATGTCAGGCAGCGTACTGGCAGCTACTGCTTTTGCGCCCCATTGGATATTGCAGTTACCGGCTATATTAGCTACAGCACCAATATTTTGGCTGCTGCGAAATGTGTCCGTAAAGTATACATATGCGGTAGGCGTGTGTTTTACGCTCGCTTGGCTGATACCGACGACATATTGGTATTATACTTTCATGCTGCCTGGCGTTGCGTTTGCGGCAAGCGTCGGATGGGCGGCATTGGTCTCTAATCTATTTTGGCTTGTTGGCTTGAGGAAAAAAATTGGAACACTGGCGGTCTGGATATTATTCACTCTTTTTTGGCTGATATTAACGCGGCTTCGGCTGCGATTGCCGATTACTGAGGATTGGTGGCTGCCGCATTTAGGCTATAGCATTTGGCACAACAGCGGTGTCGTTTGGCTTGGTAAATTCGGCGGCGAGATAGTAATGGAGCTGGCGCTATTGCTTAGCGGTATGATTATTGCTGGTGTATTTGTTTGCTGCGGTTGGCGTAAGATGTTGGTAGCTAGTGTGTTAATTGTTGTGGCGTTTGTTGGGTTGAATAATATAGTTTGGAATATGCCTGCAAAACCAATTCATCCTGTCGTCGCTATACAAAAGATGACTCGCAGCGGTATAGATATGTCAGCAACTAAGCAAGATATAGAGGACCTGATAGCTATGACAAAGCAGGCGGCAAGTAGCCGTCGCAATGTACCTACAACGATTGTATGGCCAGAGAACTCAGTTCCTAAATCTTCTTATAATCGCGTAGCAGAATTTGCGGCGCAAATGCGTAGCTTAATTATATATCATACAACAGAGCGTGTTGGTAAAAAGGTATATAAAAAAGTTGTTGCTATTGACGGTACAACAGGCAAAATTATTCTTACTAATTATAAACAACACTTAGCGCCGGATGAGAGGACTGGCTTGCCGCGAATGTCGCGGAATATAAGTGTATTTTATAACCGACATGTAACCGCCTATATATGTTATGATTTGCACTATCCAGATATCGTTGAACGATTACGTGGTAGCGATATTGCATATGTAACTCTCAATGACGCAGCGTATGGTTATTTACAGAAGCAGTTTCATGCAGCAGATATTGCTTTGCGCGCTGTTCAGGCATATACGTCTATTGTTGTCGCTGGGACTAATGGTCCAACTATGATTGTCAATAGTAATGGGGTTATTCTCAGATCATTGCACAGTGTTAATGCTGGGTATATCCAGGGCGGCTATTAATACAAAAGGAAATGTTAATCATATATACTTGATATGAAATCACAAGGTAATAATTATCAAAAGCTTTTCGTGCAAAGATCGCTAAGATATTTACCGCACCATATCCTAACGTTAATCATTTACAAAAGTAAGTTGCTTCGTTTTGAAAAGGCTTTAGATGCTATCGCTAAAAGGAAAATAATTAATGTAAATGATTTACTTTCATTTGATAGTTCTGAGATAAGAGAATATCAAAAACTAACGAAAGATACTCAACTTTGGCATGGCACTGGTCGTTGGCAGCACGGTAAGGACGGTATCATTGATGTGATGAAAAGTTTTTGCGATATTGTTGGCCTCAAGCCATCCCGCGATGTGTATGCAGTTTTTGGCGGCAGTGATCGGTATATCGTACATTCGGTTTCGTTATGCCGGAGTCGGATGGTGGCGCGATCATATGCTGACATGCATGGTCTTGGTTGGAAAGAGAAAAATCGCTATGGCGACGCTCTGACTTGGACATCGTATTACTACAGCTTGTTTTATGCGCGACTATTTACGGTCAATGGGGTCAAAATGTTGCGCCGTTGGAAAACTTGGCGTACATTGTCGCATGATGAAAATGGCGATAATACTTGGGGAAAGAAAGTGAATAAGCAGGCACGCGATGTGTGGGATATCTTCTGTCTGGGTAGTGATATTTTGGGTAATTATCCAATTTTAATTGGTGTTAGGAGTCTTGATTCGCAATTAAAACTAGAAAAACCAATGAGTCACTACGAAGTACGCGCTGATAAACGAATAGGCCTTGCAAATATTTCACACATAGAAGTTCCTCGCGATAAGCAGGACGAAATGCGAGAATTATTGCTTTCATACGGTATCGACATACCAGTGACGAGCATTGAATTAGGCGAATGTGTCAGTATGCAGAAGCGTTTTACTGAATTGCTTGGTTGGTAGAGAAAAGAAATTAGGCTAAAGCTGACGAAGTGGATGTGATAAGATTATTAATAATATATGAAGTCACATACTAAGCCGCTTTTATACGACCAAATCGCGGCCGATCCAATGAATGGTGATTTTGCTAATAGAGGTTGGTTGCCTGTGTATTCTGCTTCGTCAAGTTCGCGA
>CAUOPB010000006.1:0-27663 GCA_963456685.1 uncultured Candidatus Saccharibacteria bacterium
CCGTTTGGCGTTGGCGAAATTGAAGAATAGCGGTGTCGAACAGATACGGATAGAGTTGGACGATCTGCGACATGAGCAGCAGCAACTGTCTGATGACATGACGTTTGATACGCCACTAGTTTGGGCGATGTACAAATTTGAGGCCTATCAGGATGAAGCGCAGCCGATTCGAACGATGCACGATTTTCGCTTGCACTGTTCAAAGCCTGGCTATATTTGTACTAAGCGCTTTATATTTCTTAATGCACATTTGTGCAGTAATGGGCAACGTCCTCTGACAGACAGCGAACAATATCCCGACGAAATGCTGCTCAGTGAGATTTTTCCGCTACTAAGTGAAATCGAGCGCGATAAAAACTTCTTATCTAACTGGCGCGCGCACGAATATTACCAGGAAGATGGCGCTGCTAAAAAGTGGCAAGATTATAAACCAAATAATTCGTAAGGATCTTCTGGTTGCGGTATCGCGGTAGCGGTAGCCTCGGTGATGACGTATTCAGCTTTGCCGTTAATTATTTTTTGCATCAACTTCCCTTTGACGGTTAACCAAGTGCCATCGCGGTAGCTATTGACAGGAGTTCTCTCTACTAAAATTTTCATGGGTATGCTATCGGCGGCGCAGCAGCTGATAACGTAGCGCGCCAGTTCGAAATAATCGTAGCCATAGTTTTGTAGTGTGCCACTCGAGACGAAACCAGTTATCGTTATGCTAGTATTGTCAAAATACGATAGTTTTTGGCAGGAGTTGAAAGCAGATCGCCAGCGGTTAATCGATACATTCGTCTCGCCTTCCTTAGGTTTAGGAATATTGCAATAGTTTGTTTGGCTGGTGGTGATAGAATTTTCTCTTTGAGCGACGCTGCTCGGTGATAACGGTTTTGGCGGCAGCAGATAGCCTGCTAGTAAAATTAGAATAGATAGACACGGGGCGAACTTGACATGGCGGAATTTGAAACGGTGGTGTGCGGTTAGTGCTCTGCTCTTTAATTGCAACACTATATCAATAACCAAGAAAACGATACCTATCGTGCTCAAAATGGCAGCAAAAAGATGGTAGCGCGGATGAATGTAGAAACCGAGCTGACCGCGGCAAGCTAGCAGCAAAACATATCCGCAGGCAGCAATTCCGCCCAATGATTTCGCCAAACTAGCCCGCATAAAGCAAGTTTACTCCTATACCTGCCGCGAACGACAATGCGAAAATTATTAACATCACCACAGCGATAAATCGCCAACGGAAAGTGGTTCGAATCAATACGATTAGCTTGATATCAATCATCGGACCAGCTAATAGAAATGATAGAATCGAGCCTGCTGTGAAATTGCGGGCATAGGCTAATGCAAAAAAGGCATCGATGCTAGAACAGATCGAGACCACGAAACTCAAACCAATCATGGCGATAACTGATAAGATGATGTCGTTACCGACGGTGTTAATGATGGCGCGTGGTACGAAAACTTGAGTAGCGGCAGCGATGATAGCGCCGATACTTAGCATAGTGAGCAATTGCCAGAATTCGTCGCGCGAGGATCTAAGCACCTCTTTGAACTCGGAATTGTGCTCGTGTGTACGACAATATTCTTTGAAAGCTGGACGAATAATTTTATTTTCGTCCATGAAGCTGACAATCAAGGCGGACAATTGGACGATTATCAATGCAAAAATAATTCGCCACCAAACCATGTATGGCTGAAAGCTGAAAGCGGTCATTGTTGCAATAATGGTGATAGGATTGAGGATTGGTGCAGCGAATAAAAAACTGACGACGTCGGCGGGTTTTAATCCGCGAGCTAGCAAGCTGCGGGCGACCGGTATGTTGCCGCATTCGCAGACTGGTAATGCTAGTCCGGCTAGCGATAATGTAAATCGGCGCCAAAATGGGTTGCGCGGTAAAATTTTAGTGAGTTTGGCTGGCGGCAAAAAGCGGCGAATCAAAGATGAAATGATAATTCCGAGGATAACAAAAGGTAAAGCTTCAATGACTATGCTTAGCGTGATGGTTAGGAAGTCTTGCAACATTGTTGCAGTTTCGTTGAACCAAATGTCTGATTTGTCGCTGATTAGCCATAGTCCAAGCTGGGGGCTGTATAAGTATATTACGACAATCAATACTGGCGCAATTATCCAGCCAGTAAGCATTTTGGCTGCGTCAATTAATTTATTTATATCGAATTTTTTGACACGACTTTTTGCCATACTTATAAATTATAACAGTAAGCTTGTGCTATACTAAATCATTATGAAACATCTCTGGCATTCGCACCACCCATTTCGGATTTTTTGGTTTTCGGCGCTGTTGACACTGGCGTTGGGCGGGTTGATTTTCGGACATTTCGGCGCGAGCGGCTTGTGGTTGTTCGCAATTTTGGTGGTGCTGGAAGTTACGTTTAGCTTTGATAACGCGGTGATCAACAGCAAGGTGCTGGCCGGCATGAGCCAGGTTTGGCAGAAGGTGTTCTTGACGGTTGGAATTTTCGTGGCGGTGTTCGTGGTGCGGTTCGTGCTGCCGATTATCATCGTGATGGTGGCGAGCGGTCATGGATTTATGGAAGTGGTTGATTTGGCGCTGAATAGACCGGCGGAATACGGGCATATCTTGCACGAAGCCTCGCCGATGATTGATGCCTTTGGCGGCGCGTTTCTGATTATGATTGGCCTCAGTTATTTCATTGATTATAACAAGCGCGTGCACTGGATGCGGCATGTCGAGCCGTGGATGGCGAAGGCTGGGCGGTTTGAGAATTTCAAGGTGTGTTTGATGCTGAGCGTGGCGGCGGTGCTGTATTTCACGGTCGAGCCGCCGCATCGGGCGCTGGTGCTGATATCGTCGGTGTTGGGGATTATACTGCACATCGGACTGGAACTGTTTGGCTCATTCTTTCATGAGGATGATGCTAAATCGGTCAAGGTCAAGACCGGCTGGGCGGCGTTCGCTAGCCTGCTCTATCTGGAGGTGCTGGATGCCAGCTTTAGCTTTGACGGCGTT
Source organism: uncultured Candidatus Saccharibacteria bacterium (assembly GCA_963456685.1). Lineage (GTDB taxonomy): Bacteria > Patescibacteriota > Saccharimonadia > Saccharimonadales > Saccharimonadaceae > Saccharimonas. Next base: position 2,988 of record CAUOPB010000006.1, read on the forward strand.
ATCGGCGCTTTTGCTATTACTAGCAGTGTGCTGTTGATCGTGGCGGGTCTGGGTGCTGGAGCGATTTGGGTGCGGTCGCTGACGGTGTATTTGCTGCGGACGGGCATGCTCAGCAAATATAAATATCTGGAAAATGGCGCGCACTGGGCGATCATGGCGCTGGGTATGATGATGATTGCCAAGCTGTTTCATCTGGAGCTGCCGGAATGGGCGACGGGCGGCTTGGGGCTATTGTTTGTAAGCTTGGCGGTTGGCAGCAGTATGCTGGAGACGCGAGCGATTAATTTGCAAGAAGCAGCCGCGGCGAAATTACATAGCGCTGAGCAGCGGTTGAAACACGGCGCGGCGAAAATTGTGCCGCGGAAGCGGCAGTAATTGATATTTGTGGCTTTTTGTTTCGGCCGGCATTGCTTGCTTATTGCGACATTGTTGCAATAAGCATTTTTAATTTCGCAGGTGTAATGGTGTAGTAATATGCTGGGGGGTTAGAGTTTGACGCTGAGCGGTTCGATCGTATCATCAAGAAATGTGCCGATCAGCTTGATTGCCTCGGGAATCGTCCAATCGCGGAGGATTTTTTGCTCGTCGGCGTTAAATTTACTGAGGACGAAATCAACATCGCCAATTTGCCGCCTCAGTAAATTATCGGTGCCGATACGAATATGCCAGAAATCAGCGCCGATGTGAGTATGTAGCGATTTTAAGCCGTTGCTGCCAGCGTCGCGGCCGCCCTTGCGGACACGAATTTTGCCAAAATCAAGCGCTGTATCGTCGTGAATAATCAGTAAGTCATCTAGGGTCAATTTATAGAAATCTAAAATCGCTCGCGCGGCAATGCCAACCTCGTTATAGTATGTCGTTGGTTTGACGAGGAGAATTTTTTCTCGTGGAATAGTAACAGATGGTTTTGTACTAGCGGCTGAATCGACCGTAAAGCTGTTTAATTCGGCAATATCCGCAAAGAATTTAGGCTTATTGCTAAATTGTGCACTCTGCCCTGCCGCCAACTGGTCAATTATTAAAAAGCCAGCATTATGCCGCGTGTGAACGTACTTATCGCCAGGATTGCCGAGGGCCAGAATGACTTTCATAGCCTTAGTATAGCACCTTGGCTGTGATGACGTATAATAGATGTATGGCGAAACGCGATGATGATTTGGAATTTAGTGTTAATGCAGCGTTTGATGAAGCGCGGGCGGTCGTTGACAAAGTACCGCTTTATTTTGTGAATGGCTCGCTGGGCGCCGGCAAGACCAGTGTACTAGAGTTCTTATTGCGACAAAGTGACTATAAGGGCGCGCGAGTGATTGAAAATGAGTATGCTAACGAAAATGTCGATGGTTATCGGCTGGAGGGATTGGCGGAGATGGTGACGACGCTGGCTGGCGATTGCGTGTGTTGCTCGTCGAAGCACGCGCTGACGCGGATGCTGTTGGACTTCTGCCGGAATTCGCCGGCGCCAGTGTTCATCGAGGCGACGGGCGTGGCGCGAACGATGAACTTGGTCGAGAAACTGATAAATGCACAAATCTTCAATAAGTATGAGTTGATGCAGAGTTTTTACGCGATCGACGCGCACGAGATTTTGCGCGGGATTGAGCCAGCGCACGAGGTTGAACTGCAAGCGGCAGATGTGATTTTGGTGACTAAGGAAGATTTGCTGAATGATAGCGAGCGAGCTGAATACGACGTAAAACGGCGCGCCCTGCCCTACGCCAAGGTTTTAAGCGCGCCGCACGGTCGGTTTAAACTCAGTAAATTAACCACGCCGTCGGGACTGTTGGCATTTTTTGATACGTATGACGGCGAGCTGGCGGTGCCGGATAATCCAACATATGCAGTGCTGGATGTCTCGGGCATGAAAATTACGGCGGCAACTTTGGAAAAAATATGGCCGGAATTATTTGCGGCGTATGGTCTGCGGCGAATGAAGGGCTGCTTTATCAGTGACAGCGGCGTGCGCCAGCATGTGGAGGCGACCGAGCAGCAGATTCAGCTAACTAATGCCAAACCTGAGGAAGCGGCAAAAATTGTGTTCATCGGCGAACGGGCGGATGAAATTACGCGCGAAGTTTTGGCGGCGCAGCTGGTGATGTTTGGATAAAAGTTCGCTTTCGTCGTTTCCGACTCATCAGCATAGACACGCATCTATGGAGCGAACTGACAAGCAGGAGAATATGTGTGGCGGAGAGAACCGCCAAGAATTCTCGGCGGCTTGCCAGTCCGGGTTTCTACACCGAGCGCGAGTGGAAGTATTCGCTCAAAGCGTAGAATTCGTAGGGACAAAGGAGCTTCGAGAATTCGTGAAACTCCTTAGGGTCGTCAACGCACAGCGCGGCGCTGTGTGTCGTGAACTCAACCAGGGCGTAGAGGTGCTCCCCCTCTCGGAGCTGCTCCTTCGCCTGGTGATACATATAAGTGTCGAGCCTGCGCCCGACATATCCCTTGACGATGTCTTCTGCGTGCTTGTAGTAGGTACCCACGCCGGATGACCTTTCTCCTCACCCAGGCGGGATGCCTGTGCTTTCTTGCAGAAAAAGCACTGCTCGACGCCCGGATGGCGGCGAGCAAGATGAGGTTTCGCGACACTATTTTGCTTCCGCTAAAATAACGCCATAAAATCTCACCTTGCTCTATTCTCAACTGCTTGTCAATATACAGCTTTTGGACAAAACGTCAAATATCTGTCAACAAAAGCTAATATATATATCACTAATGGAACAAAGCGTCAAGGGTTTTTGTCAAAAATGTGGTTTTATAGCTGTTTTTCGGCGTTTTTGGCTTGTTTGTAGGCTTTGGTGACGGGCGCCAGGCCGCGGGCGACGCGTTCGCGGTTGGCTTTGAGCTGCTTCTCGTCGCGGAAAGATAATTTGATCGGCGTACCAGTGTAATCGAAAACATCGCGAATTTGGCGCTCTAGATAACGCTTGTAGCTCCAATGGACGAACTTCAAATTGCTGCCGTAAATGACAAACCACGGCGGATTGGTGTCGGTTTGTACGATGTAGCGTAGCTTCGGGTGAGTGTTTTTCAGGCCGGCTGGCGGATGCTTCTGAATTGACTGCTGCAGGAGATCGTTAAGCTTACGAGTAGTAGTTTTTTGCTGGCGGTGCGCATTGATACTGAGGGCTAAATCGAATAATTTAGTAACATTCTGGCCGGTGGCCGAGCTGGTAAATATTAACGGCGCCCACGGCGTAAAGTCGAATTGCGCCGAAATCTTTGGCGCCAGCGCGTCACGGGTGTAGGCATCTTTACCGAGAGCGATGTCCCACTTGCTGACGACGATGGCTAGCCCCTTGCCTGCTTCGGCGATAATGCCAGCTAGCTTTTGGTCTAGGGCGGTGCTCAGCTCATTGACATCCATTAGCAAAAAGCAAATATCAGCCTCTTCGATGGCGGCGAGGGTGCGCAGGACGCTGAACTTCTCGATACCGACCTCTTGCTTACCCTGGCGGCGGATACCAGCGGTGTCGAGCAGCTCGATCGCTTGCCCGTGGTATTGTAGGCGGACGCGGTTGACGTCACGGGTGGTGCCGGCGCGGCTGGCAACGATGGCTTGCTGCTTGCCGGCTAGCGTATTAAACAGGCTAGATTTACCGACGTTTGGCCGGCCAATAAGAGCGATTTTGAGAGTTTCGCTAGGTTCGGCTTGTTGTTTGGCGGGAATATGTTGGCAGATCTCGCTAAGGATGTCGGTAATACCAGAGTTGTGTTCGGCAGAGGTGCGAATGATTGATTTGATGCCGAGACGTAAGAATTCGCTGTCGGGCAGGCTGCCTTTTAAGTCGACTTTGTTAGTGATGAGAATGACGGGTTTGCGGCTTTTTAGGGCAGTTTTGGCGACGCGGCGATCTTCGTCGCTGGGGTATTTGGTACTGTCGACGACCACGAGAATGACGTCGGCGGCTTCGGCGGCCTCGGTGATTTGGTCTTGGATGCTGGCTTCGAATTCGTCCTCGGCAGGTTTGAGACCGGCGGTGTCAACTAGCCAAAAATCGCGGCCTTTGTATGATGCTTTACCGATGACGTTGTCGCGAGTAGTGCCGGCCTCGCGGGCGACAATAGCTTGCTGCGAATGCATGATGCGGTTGAATAGCGAACTTTTGCCAGCATTGGCGCGGCCGATAATAGCGACAGTAGGAAGTTTGGTTGCCATAATTAACTTAATTATAACAGAGGTGAGTTGATTTGGCGAGCGCTAGCGGTATAGCAGAATTTATAATAAGCCGATTGAAATGGCGTTATGCAGTGTCGATAGTAATACTGCCGTCAAGAATAGTCCGCCCGCTACTAGAAATATCCATTCGGCGAAAGACTTCCACGACGTGGAGGACTCATCATTATTTTTATGTTTTGAACGCCGCAAATTTCGCCAGCCAATGAAACAGGCTGCGATAATTATTATCTCAAGACCAAGGGCGCAGACATCAATGCCGTATTCAGCGTGCGGTCCAAACGAGATTGTTCTCGGTGCGCTGGCTACAGAGTAAAAACTACTATTCTCGTCAAAACATAATGTGCGCTTGTGTAGCGGGTTGAACAACCAAGATATTGAGTCGTTGGCGTGGTTGGTCAGTTGGTAATGAGGAGTTGGGTCGGGATTTGGCATACACATAGTACTTATTATAATCCAAAATAGGTATAGTAAGACAACTTATTGTTAATTAGCGGAAACACTTTGCCACTCCCCTCGTTTCATGCTGCCAAGCGAATAATTGCCGAATTGTAAGCGGTGCAGCCGCACGACGGTGTAACCGAGCGCGGCAAAGGTGCGGCGGATTTGGCGGTTGCGGCCTTCGCTCATGATGACTTGCCAGTTGAGGCGGCTATCGTCGAGGCGCTCTAGAGCCAGCTGGCTGCGGCCGTCCTCGAGGTTGACGCCAAAATCGCTAATCATCTGCTGGTGTAGCGGCTCAAGCGGTCGGTCGAGGCGGACTTTGTAAATTTTAGTCTTGCGAAAACTCGGGTGGGTCATGCGGTGAGCAAAATCGCCGTCGTTGGTCAGCAGAATCAAGCCAGAACTATCCTTGTCAAGGCGGCCGACTGGCTTGAGGTGATGCAAATCGCGTGGCAATAATGAGTAAATTGTCGGCGCATTACCCTGCTGGCGCCGCGAGCAAACGTAACCAACTGGTTTGTTGAGAGCGATGTAGACTTTCTTGATAGCATGAGAGCTGATGTCGCGGCCAGCGACTTTGACGGTGTCAGTTGGCGATAGACGGGTGCCAAGCGTCGCTGGCTTACTGTTGATAGTGACGGTGTCTGTCGAGATGAGATTGTCGGCTTCGCGCCGCGAGATGCCGAGTTGGAGTGCTAAGAATTTATTGAGGCGAATCGTTTCGGTGCCACTAGCTGATTTTTGGCTTACCATAAGACGATTATTTTGGCTGGCTTGAGGAAATTGCGGTTTCTTCAAACTTTAACCCGGCTTCATCGGAAGAGGCTGGTGCTGCTGATGGTGCAGCTGGCTCTGGTGTGCTAGTGTTTGGTGCTAGTATAGCTGGTGCAGCTGGCGGTGTGGTATTAAGCGCAGGCTGCGCGGAAGGATTATTCAAAGCGCCCCCTGCTGATGCGGTCATATTACTGATTGGCGTAGCAACTGCGGCTGGGCCTGGCATTATGTGAGGTATAGTCGACGCTGGTGCAGCAGGAGTGATTGCTGGTTCTGGCTGCGCTGGTTGAGGGGCGGTTGGAGTTGCCGCTACGGTAGTGCTGGCAGACGGTGAAGCCGGCGCTACTGATGGCGCTGGGTTTGTTGCTATAGAAGCTGGCTCGGGTGCAGCTGGCGCTGGAGTTGGCGCGGCTGCAGCCGCAGGGGTTGCTGCTGGCGCGGTCTGAGGGAACACATTCGTAGGATTTGCCTGTGGTGCCGGGATAGTGTTAAGGTTTTGATATGTAGCTAGCTCCTCGCTCATGCGAGCTGTGTAATCAATTGGTTCTTGATCAGTTGGGGTGATTGGCTGGATCACTCGGCCTGACGAACCTGGCCGGTTAGTTGAAAACGGCGCGATTGGCTGTGGCAAAGTGCTAGTTCTCGGCGCAGTTGCCGCGCTAGCTGGCGGTGGCAAAGTAGCTGCGGGCGCAGCTTGGCTGAGTACTGGATTAACCGGAGTAGTGACTGGGATATTAGTGACGGCGGCAGGCGCGCTAGCTGCTGGAGTTTCGTGCGGTGCGGCAACTAGCGGATTTGGTTGCTGTGCCGATGGAGCTGCGGGACTAGCTGCTGGTTCTGGCTGCGCTGGTTGAGGGGCGGTTGGAGGTGTCGCTGCGGTAGTACTGGCAGGCACCGTTGTAGCGGTAGCTGCCGCCGTATCGGTCGCCGCTGGGTTAGCCGGTGTTGGAGCGGTCGAGTTGGTTGCTGGATTAGAACTAGAAGCTGGGCCCCCCGGAGTTTCGGGGTTTGGATTTAGTTCATTCGCTTTAGTGTTATCGCTTTCAGTTTTTTCTGGAGAATTGTTAGCTGGCGCTGGCTCCGTCACCCTAACACTAGGACCAGGCTCGATAGTAGCTCGTTTTGGCTCGTTGACAAGAGGCGCTGGCGTGTCGGCTGGTACTGAGGCGTCACCGAGAACTTCGTGGACGGTGCGAACGACGTCCTCGATGCCGACTTGCGACTTGACTAGGTAGCGGTCGGCGCCGAGCGCCATGCCGCGTTGGCGTTGCTCATCGCTTGACAGAGCAGTCATCATGATGACGTGAATACCGCGTGTTTCGGTGGTACTGCGTAGGATATCCAGCATGTCGAAGCCGCTGATATTCGGCATCATAACGTCGCTAATTATTAGGTCGGGTACTTCTTTGATGGCAAGCGCCAAGGCTTGTTCGCCGTCGCTGGCAGATAATATGTCGTAGCCCTCGGCGCGCAGCCGTACGCTATAAATCTCGCTGAGGCTTTTGTCGTCTTCTACTAGTAATATTTTTGTCATCTTACCCCTATTTTAACGGTTATGGTTTAAAAATGCTATACCCTATAGTTTTAATTTTGCCGCGGCGGGACGTTTAATCTGATTTCGTTGCGCAATTGTTCGGCGTATTTATCTGGCGCGGCCTCAATATCGCTAAGCGGCGTGTTGGTAAATTGCTTGGTTGTATTGGCCGCGTTTTGGTTTAAATCGTTCGATTTGGGTGCTGGCGGCGGCGAATAGTTGAGCAAGCTAGTATCGGTGAAGGTCTGAGTCGGAGCTGTTGGTGTTGGTGCGTCAAGCGGCGTTTGCTCAAACTCGGCAGCCGCTGGTGCGACCGCTAGAATTTCTGGCGCATTGCTAGCTAGCATATCTTCGGCTGACAACTTGTCAATGCTGGCGTTATTTTCGGTTTCGCCGTTATCATTTAGAAAAGTGGCAGCAACATGATCAACTCGTGGAATAGCCAAGAAAAATGTACTGCCATGCTGGTACTCACTTTCAACCCACAACCGTCCGCCGATAGTTTCGGCTAGTCGCCGGCACAGGTATAAGCCCAGCCCAGTACCGCCTATCTGGCGGGTGTCGCTGTTATCGACGCGGTAGAACTTCTGGAAGAGATGGCCAACGTCCTCTGGCGGGATGCCGATACCAGTGTCGGCGACGCTAATCGTCACTTGGTCGTTGTTGCTAGTTACGTCAACGGTGATACTGCCCGACGGTGTGTACTTGATAGCATTTTCAATCAAGTTTTGAACGATTTCGCGGAGGTGGTCATTATCAACATTAGCATACAAAATCGGGTTGATTCGGCGGTTCTGGACCTCCTTGCTGGAAACATCGCTAGTTGATGGTACGAAGTTGACGCTTAAGCCTTTTTCTTCGGCCTTCGGCGTTAATCCGTCGGCGATATCTTTGATGAAGTCGATGACATTAACGATTTTTGGGTTGTTGCTGAGGCGATGGTCGTCAGCTTTACTGATGTCGAGCAAATCTTGAAAAAGCCGACCCAAGTGCTCGGCTGATTGATGCGCTTTGGTAATATAACCGCGAGCGCGCGTGTCGATGGTGGCGGTTTGCGGGTTAAGTGCTAGGCCGAGATAGCCCTCAATGCTGGCGACTGGCGTACGCATCTCGTGGCTGGCGGTGCTGATGAATTCGGCGCGCTGGCGCTCGTCGCTGCGCTCGGCGGTGATATCGCGAAAGACAATCACCGCGCCGTCGTTATGCTTGTTACTGATTGGCTTAACTGAAATGCTAGCCATAAAATTTTTGTCAGATTGGGTCTTGATCTTGAAATCGTCAGTTTTGAGCGGGTTGTTGGTGTTAAGGACGCGAGCAATGATGTCGCCGTTATCGTTGTCTTTGATGGTATTATTGTCCTGGTCCATCAGCCTGATGACTGATTTATATGACAAGCCGATGGCGTCTTGATTACCCCAGCCAACTAGCTGCTGGGCTGCTGGATTGATCAAGGTGATGATACCCTTCGCATCGACGGCGACTACCCCGTCGCCGATAGCGCTGATAACAATGTCAGAAGCTTGAGGGCCAGCCACGGTAGCTAAACTCTCGCAGATTGGTTCACTAGCGCCAACAGATTGATGTCGGCGCAGCCACAGTAAACTTGCAGCTAGTAAGGGTGTAAATAGCATCATAGCCAATGCTGCTAATGACCCCAAGGGTGCCTGCTCAATAATAAAACGCTCTGCCACCGCGGCCGCAGCGGCGATGACAGCTGTCAAGAGGCCGTAAGTCCCGAGTAGTGGCCCGGCAGCGATGATTGCCGCAAATAGTGCTAGGTGTGGCGCTCCTTGATTGCTAGAGGCAAAAACTAGCAGCCAGCCCGTTGCAGTCAACAAGATATAATTAATTAGTAGCGATTGGTAAAAGTTTCGTTTAACAACAAAATATGATGCCAAAGTAATCACGAAAGCAATCGCGGCTAACGAGCCCGGTAGCATAGACACGTACAAAGGACTGTCTGGTGTTCTTCCACCGCCAATAGACCAAGCAAACAATCCAGCTATAACAGCGAGGACGAGCATAATTGCTTCGCTGGCGCGGTGATGCCAAAACCGATCAATATAGTTAGACGTGATGCCCCCTAATTTAGAGTTGCTTATGATTAGTATATATCGACAAGCCGTTTTGCTGCAACCCTCTGGTATGTTCTTTAAGATAGCTTTAAGGCAATTTGCTATAATAAACTGCAGATATGAAGCAGATTTTCAAAACTACCCTACTTATGGCAATTCTGACAGAGCTGTTCATGATGGTTGGCTATGCGTTTGGTGGCCAGCAAGGTATGTTGATGGCGCTAGGATTAGCGGCGGTGTCTAACTTTTTCATGTATTTTTTCAGTTCGTCGCTGGTAATTAAGATGCAAGGCGCCCAGCCGCTGGGCAATCGTTACCCGCAGGTCGAGTGTATCGTCCGCGAGTTAACAGTCCAGGCGAATCTGCCGATGCCAAAGCTTTATTACGTCGAGACGCCGATTCCTAATGCCTTCGCGACAGGCCGCTCGCCGCAGCATGCTGCCGTAGCGGTGACGACTGGTATCATGGATATTCTGGATGAGGGCGAGCTGCGGGCGGTTTTGGCGCACGAATTAGGCCATGTCAAACATCGCGATATGCTAATCTCGACCATCGCCGCGACGCTGGCGGGTGCGATTAGTTATCTGGCACAGCTAGCTTTCCTATTCGGCGGATCGTCGGACGATGATGACGGCGGTAATATCTTTGCGATGATTGCCTCGTTAATTTTGGCGCCGATCGCTGCGATGCTGATTCAGATGGCAGTATCGCGCAGCCGCGAGTATGCGGCTGATCAGTATAGCCACAGTATTCTCGGCACTGGCGATGATTTAGCGTCGGCGCTGATGAAGCTAGAAAACTGGAAAGCTAGCGTGCCGCCGATTGCACCATCGCCAAGCCAAGAAGCTTCAGCTCATCTAATGTTTTCGAATATGTTCTCGCTGGGCGGCTTGCAAACTCTCTTCTCGACTCACCCGTCGACCGAGGCACGAATTGCTCGCTTGAAAGAATTAGACAAGTAGGCGTTGATGGCGGCCAAGCGTAAGTTCCGCGATCAAATCCTGCACAAGATGCTGCATGTTCCCTATCGGCTGCGCGTCCGTTATAAACGTTTGCGGCGGCCATTCGCGGTGACTTATGTCTTTATCCACGGTCTGGCGGATACTGGTGAGTTGTGGCAACCTTTTATCGAGAACGTACCAGCTAATTGCAACTATATCGTAGTTGATTTGTTGGGCCACGGCGATTCTTATCTGGCACAAACACGGCGGATGTATAGTGCCCGCGAACAAGCCCGCCACCTGCTGGCTACCTGCTTGACGAATGGCTTGAGTGGTCCAGTAGTGTTGGTCGGACATTCGTTTGGCTCGCTGGTGGCGATCGAGTTCGCTAGTATGTATAAGGGTATTGTTAAGCGCTGTATCTTGGTGGCGCCACCGATTTACCGTGATAATTCCCAGACAGGTGCGGCGCGATTGCGCCAGGACAATCTACTACGTGAAATCTATCGCCAAGCGCTAAAAACACCCAAGGCGGTAGTGGTAGGCTACAATCTATACTCTAAATTGGGACTAGCTGGCTTCTCAGAAACGCAGCTGACTCAGGATAATTTTAGTGCCTTTCGCGATACGCTACTGGCGGGTATTATCAGCCAAAACGCTAGCCGCAAATTGGCCGAAACACGCATCGACACCGATATTATATATGGCAAACTAGACCCGTTTATCGTCGAAAAGAATCTAAAGCACATTGCCGAAAAGAATCAGCGAGTTACATTGCATTCGCTAACTACTGCCACCCACGCCATCCGCCAGCGCGCGTGCAAAGTTATCGTTAGCTGTATGAAAAGGGCTATCAAACCAGAATCTGCTGTGAAATAGCCTATTGCACATTGTTACAATAAGCAGCCTACTGCAGAAAGTAAAGTGGTATTAATTATTGTTGTAAGTATGCCGAAATCTTCGCTTTAGCAGTATCAACCGATTCATTGGACGGAATCATCACGTAAAGCGGCGTACCGCTGTAGCTGTAAGTTGGCTCCATGGCGCCTGCGCCGTCGACGTTAGTCGATTCGACTTTCCATGGATGAATATCGTCAAGCTGTTTGCGGATAATCGCCTTGATCGACTGCTCGGATAAATCCGTCTCGATGGAGTTGCGGATAGTATCAACAATCTGCGGTAATTTCACGGCGTTTTCGGTACGCGACAACTTGGCGATAATCGCCTCGATAACGTGCTGCTGGTTGCGCCCGCGCTGGCGATCGCCTTCTTGGAAGCTGTAGCGCTCGCGCGAAAACTCCAAAGCTTGCCTGCTATCCAATGTGTTATATCCTTGATGGTAAGACTTAAAATCATAATCCGAATAAGCCTCAATCGGACCGATAGCGTCGATCAGAGTTACCAGAGAAGTGAAATTGATGCGAATATAGTGCTGAATATTAATACTATACAAATCCTCCAGCGTTTTCACCGACATATCAACGCCGTACACCCCGGCATGCGTCAGCTTATCGCGCAAGCCTGTCGTGCCGTGTAGTTGCACATAATAATCGCGCGGCGTATTTACCAGTAGAATCGAATGTTTAGCTGGATTAACCACCATCAATATATTGACGTCGCTACGCGATACGGTAGATATTTTGCCAGCCGTATCAATTCCGCTGATGTAAAGAATATATGGCTTATCAACATTAATCGCTGAAGGTTGTTTCGCAGCCTCCCCTTCCACGCGAATAGTCTGCAACACTACCAAATTATCGTGGAAAGTTTTATCAGCTTCTTCGATAATTGGCATATTAGCCTTGCGAATAGTTGCCAGCTGCAGATCGCCTGACTCGAGTTTATTCTTAAGTTCAGCCAAGCTATCCAGCGCTTGCTGATTAGCAGTAGTTTCATCCTTGACTGCCTTAGTCACTTTATCATAAAGCGGGTCGGCCGAAAGCATCCCGACCGATTGAGCATTACTAAGCGACGTATTACGATCCTTATAGGCAGCAATCACATATTCAACATACGACGATTTCCTGCTTTGCACTGAAGACGTCAAATTATCAAAAGCTCGCGCCGTACTGATAACGTAAATATTCACAGCAGTAATCGCCAAAGCCACTATTCCAAGCGCGATCAGCACGCCAGTATGAATATTACCAAAGCGCTTCTGACTCACCAATCCCCAGATTATAGCGGCAGTCACCACCCCGTAAATTGGCAAACCAATCCACAAATAACGCTCAGGCACAATCCCCGCCTGCAAAACACTAACCACCAGCGCTATGAACGATAACAACAAAATACCAGCGACTATTCTTCGCAAGCCGACACTTAGTTTAGTGGTTTTAGTAACTTCAGACACCATATCTTATATATTATACTTTATTTTTTACTTTTTTGCAATATTCTTACAAAAATACTTATTATAAATACTCCAACCATTGCGGCGCAGCTATCTATCATAATATCGCGAAGCTCGCCGCTTCTACCGATGATAAATAGCTGGTGGAATTCATCGCTGGCAGCGTAAAGCGCGCAAACAATGATTGACAGCACCGCTGGGCGGTTAAATTTGAACTTGCTTAAATCCACTCGCCATAAAGCATTAAACGCCAAAATACCCAGCACGAAATAAGCAAAAATATGCGCTCCTTTGCGAACCAAAAAAGTTAGTAGCTGCTGATCAATACTCGGTGCAATGTAGTGCAGCTGTTCGACAAACACGCCGCTCTGCCCGCTGGATATTGAGGCCGACTGATGCGAAAGCATGAAAATAACCGCCATCCAAAGTAGTGGGAGAAGCAGGTGGATTTTAGATAATTTCTTAGTCTGCGCCATTCTCAGAATCCCATTCTTGCATTAGCTTATCGGCTTGTTTTCGCCTTAATCCGCGCGTCTTTTTTAATATAGTATCCTTGGCTATTTTAAGCGTATTCTTATTAATAAGCACGACGCCCGCTCCGATTAGTACCATATTGGCTGCGGTAGCATAGGCAGAATTTACGTAATATAAGCCTATACATATTATATACAACACGGTAATTTCGATAATAGCTTTTGGCTCGTAAGTTATTTTGATGGACTTTTTAACATCAAAGTGGCGAAAAATTGCTATACCGAGATAAGCAGCAATCAACGCTATAGCCGGTCCGTACAATCCAATCAACGGCGTCAAAATCACAGAAAGCACGATACTGATAGCCGCCGCCACGACTGAAGTATTTAGTACCTGGCGAGTTTCTTTCTTAGCGATATAAATTGCGCTGTAAATACCGACGACAGAATTAAACAACGACCCCACGATAAGCAGTGGCACATATAAACGCGCCTCGCTATACTTTGCATTTATTAAAATGTTGAAAAACACTGACACCCCGACGATTAAAATAGCGCCAAAACTGCCGAAGACGCGCAAACTCATATTGGCAACTTTGGAAAAGAACGCGTCGCGATCTGCTGATTTTATGTGAACCGACGCCGACTCTGTCCAGGATAGTCCGAAAAAGCTGTAAATCGCAGCAAAGATTTGCGGAAACTTGTAGGCAACAGCGTAAATACCATTGGCAGTAACGCCTAGCATAGCAGCGATAATCATGCGGTCGGCGGCATTAACAATCCACCACGACACACCATTGGGGATTAACGGCAACGAGTAGTGCAGCAGTTCGCGTTTTTGATCAGTGTTTATCAGTTTGGTGTTGATATACTTTTGTATTTTTAGTGAATAGATCAGATACAGGGTGGATAATATATTACTAATCACAGTCGCCAAGAGCATGCCAGTCGCACCCATCTTGCACACGACGATAAATAATATATTAAGCAATATCGCGGAGACTCCAGCGATGACGCTGCCGATGGCGTATTTGACATTATCGCCAAATCCGCGAGCGACCTGCAAACAGTAATTTGAACCGATTGACGCCAGCACAGAGCCAAGCGCCAACCAAGCATACGGTATCGTTACAAATTGCATCACGATTATATAAATCAACGAAACCATCAGCGTGCTATAAATCACCATCTGTAATGAGTTGGTAATGATAGAAGCTTGCCGTTCCTTAACTCCTCGCCCGTCAATCAAAAAGCGAAACACTGCCATTTCTAATGACAACATGATAATCGGAGCCGCCAACGAGACTATGACCGTGATTAAATCAACCACGCCAAACTCGCCCGCTGCCAAATAAGCAGTATAAAGCGGCAACAGTAAAAAGCTAATAAACTGCGTCGATATCTTGCCGAGCGCTATGATGATGGTGTTTTTGATGAGGGATGAGGTTTTGGACATAATTTATATTAGCGAATCTCTTATCGTGTTGAAGTGTTCTTTTGCCATTCCTTTGTTTGACCGTAGACTAATCACATCGTTTCTTTTTGCAGAGAGATCGTTTTTTGAATCTGCAAATGCTATAGGATAATTGTTTTTTATCCATTCATTAAACACCCCTCGTACTTTCCCATTACTGTTATTCAGTGCTATACAAGGTGTATTAGTGATAGCACAGAATATCATACCATGTAAACGATCTGTAATGACAAGTCCCGAAGAAGCAAAATGCTCCCATAACCTTTGCAATTCATATTGACCCTTTTCTGGTGATATCTTATTGGCATTAATCAAGGTGTCTAGCGACAGTATATGTGTATATTCTTTTTCTATGTCTTTGATATGTTTTCTTATTTTTTGCGAGGAGGTTTCCTTATCGTCTCGTAAGCATAATATGAGTCTATCTGTATCTCTTTTATATTCTCGTTTTGACTCGTCCAGATATAAAACTATGTCTGGTGCTAATATAACTTTGTTTTTTTTGAATATTTGTTTCATCTTGTCATAACTTTTCCGTTCTCTCGCAAAAATAGTTAGGTTATTGTGAGAATTGTATATAGATTGCGTTTTTAGTAACTCTTTTTTACCTGTATTTGTTTCTGAAAAATCAATTGTTTGCGGAAATGAAACAATTTTGTTACCTGGAAATTTTTTGATAACAAACCGTCGTTGCTCCTCTATGTCTTTATATATATCGCCCATGTTACCGCCGCCAGTTATAGTAATAATATCGTTTTTGTTTGTCTTCTTTTTAAGCGACCTCAATTTGTGATAAGTTTGGCTTATTGGCACAACTATTATTTTGCGATCTGGAAAACTATCTCTTAAAAACTTATTTTGTGCATATGCTATAGCGATATCTCCCAAGTTGCCATAGTCGGCTGCCAGTGTAATTATAATTTTGTTGTCGTGCTTTGAAAGGTTCTTATAACCATCTGAGCTTGATGTTATATAGATTATCCAATTTTTCATACTTTGCGGAATAATGTCTTTTATGTATCTATTTATATTTCTTTTTTTCATACAAGAAAAAAATAGAAGAGTATTGAATTTTTTATTTCTTAGCAAACCTATAAATATTCGATCAGTAATACTGCCTACATTCTCGGGTATTTTGCTAATATTGTTAAATAGGTCATGCAGAGTGCGTATCTTCTCTTCGCGACTAATGGTTGCGGCGTTAGCTACAATATCTATTGACCATCTAGTTTTATTAATAGTTTCCTTGATGCGAAAAGATCGCACATTATATGTTGAAACTTTTAATGATTTCATTGAACTGCAAAACGCCTGAATTGACCTATGGTCATATTGTGCAATTTTTTTGTGATATGATTTTCCCAAAGTTGCATGACTATATTGAACATAATGATATATCGGATGACTGTAAAATCCAATACTTTTCGCACATTTATAAACTTGCTCATTAAAAACTATATCTTCTATATATGATAAGTTTTTTTCGAACATTAGATTATTAACTAATAAAAATTTACGCCTATATATTTTATTCCAAGCATATCCTAGTAGACCTGGATTACTTATGTTTATGTTTTTGCTATCTTTTGTAATAATCTTGCTTGACTCCGTAATAATTTTTTCTGTTTTTACAGAGTCGCCTCTGTGTATGTCATAATAATATCCGAATATACATACATCTAACGAGTTATTTGTGCTGTATTTGAGAAGCGAACCTAGGGAATTGATTGCAAGAAAATCATCGCTATCTATAAACATTATATAGTCACCACTTGCCCTAACAAGACCATAGTTGCGTGCGTCAGAGAGACCTCCATTTTGTTTTGACAAGACTACTGCTCTCGAATCGCTTACTATTCGTTTATTAGCTATTTCAGCTGTTTCATCAGTACTGCCATCGTCTATGATTAATAACTCTATATTCTCATAATCTTGATTAAGTATGCTGTCTATTGATCTATTTATATATTTTTCAACGTTATAAGCTGGCATAATAATTGATATTTTTTTATTCACTTGGTTCTCCTCTGTATATTTTTACTAGGTTATCTGTAATATGGCGTATATCATATTGATTACACAGTTCGCTAGATATTTTTTTTGATCGACCTCCTTGCATGATGCGCGATATCTCATCCGACCAACGAGCTGCCCCCAACGAGAGATCTAAAAATGCCACCTCTGCGCTTAATTTTACATCATGGTCAATAGCGCTGCTAATAACGCAAGGTAACTTATTAGCTTGAGCCTCAATAAGCACCACGGGAAGACCTTCAAAGAGCGATGGCATTACGAAAACATCTGCCGCGCTATACATTTTTTCCGTATCTGCTATTACCCCAGTAAAGATAACATACTGAGAAAGACCTAACCTGCTTACTTTATTTTTAATCGTACTACGAAGCGGTCCATCGCCAACAAGAATTAGATAAGAGTTTGGGTAATTTTTGTGATACTCGCTAAATATATCAATAATAAAACTATGGTTTTTTACTTCATAAAACCGCGCCACATTTAGTAGGACTGTTGCATTTTGGGGAATATTCAACTTAGCGCGCACCTTTTTTCTTACAGCAGAACTATAAGAAAACCTTGGCAGATCAATTCCGTTATTAATAACTATAAAGTTATTATCTCTTCCAAAAAGCGCATAGCCCGCCTCTTTTGCGCAAGCTATTCTTTTCGTTGCGTAGTGTCGAATTGCGAATTTAGATAAGGCAAAATATATTTTTTTAACAAGCGAAGGGCTTACTTCAGACGTCGTACTGTGGGAGTGTACTATTCTAGTAGATACCCCTGCTTTTTTTGCTGCTATTAACGAAAATACTGAATTGTAATATGTATGTGCGTGGACTATATTGATTTCATTGTCTTTTATGACAGATTTTATCGCCTTTATATGAGATACTATCCCTACTTCTTTTACATCGGGTATGCGTATGATTTCTCCGCCCAGTTGTTTGATTTCATCTTCGTAGTCAAAGTGTTTATTGCTGAAACATAGAAAATAGAATTGAAATTTATTGCGGTCAATTGCACGAAATACGTTCATGACAAACGTCTCGGCTCCACCGCGATTCATACTAGCGACAACGTGCAGGATGTTGACTTTATATTTAGACATTATGCGTTTCTCCTGTTTGTATCTTTTTTAATTTTCTATTCCGATAGGTCCGTATAAACCATACGGGAGCTAGACCAGCCAGTATACTTTTAACTACCCGCATGTATTCTGTAACCCCAGCGCCCAATAACGGATAGTAGTGAAGACGAGCTTTAATTTCTCCACCTCGGTAGCGCAGAGTACGCTTTTTGTAATCGTTTTGGTTAACCCTATACAAATATAAGGCGCTATTTAGCATATACATTTTCTTTTCTGCTAAAAGTAAATCACACCATAAGGCAAGATCCTCTGCTCTATTATAGTTCTTGTATCCGCCAATTTGTTGAATGTCGCTCTTTTTCATGATAGCCGCGGCATGTATCGGTACGTCCCCTCGCATAATTTCTCTTTTTGTTTTTTCTCCACTAGATCCTATCGCGCCGAAGCTTTTAGAACCAGAGAATTCTATGGCTAGACTTGAGACAACGGAATATTCGGGGTGCTTTTTAATGTAGTTATAAAGCTCTTTAATTCTGTCTTTCTCAGAGATATCATCGGTGTCCATGCGCACTAAATATTCGCCGTTTGCATGCGCTATTGCGTTATTTAGAGAGTAAACAAAACCTTTATTACACGGATTTTTGATAATTCTTATTCGCTTGTCGTTGCCAAGTTCCTTTTTTATCACTCCTAAGTCGTTCTTTCCGCCGTCGTCGACAATAATAAACTCAAAATCACTATGTGTTTGATCTAGGATACTTTTGATTGCGGTTTTAAGATCGTCAGTATTTGTATTATACTCCGCCATAATAACTGAGACGCTAACCTTAGTCATCTAAATTTTTCCTCCGCTTATGCTAAATTTATATGGTATTATATCTGCTTGCCCTAATATAAAATATGATACGACAAAAAACCCTATAGCGTAACACGCGATGACACTATATAATAGCGCTTGCCTTGCCTTGTTTGAATTTATTCTTACAACTAGCGTTAGGAGTATTATATATAATAATGAAAAATAAAGAGCTTGCCGTTTAATAAACGGTGACACAAATCCTAGAGATAATAGTATTATCTCCATGATAGCGCCAGACATAATGAAAGTGTTGTACAGTATATTGTCGCGCAGAACGATATATTTTGACAGAATGAATATAATAGCCAACAGCGCGAGCTTACAATAGAACATAAGATTTGCACCGTTTTCGTTAACATACACATATAATTCATACCTATCGAACCCAGGTACTAATAGTGCAAGATTAAGTGCATTTACGGTTACGGCGATAGTTATAGATACCATTACGATTAGTCTAATAACGTATCGCGAGCCTAGCGATCGCGGCGATTGATTGTTTTTTAACATGCCGATTCTAATAATAAAATAAAACGGTATGACGAGTAGCGCGCTAATATGAAATAGGCTTGCGATTACACACCATACAACAAAAGGTGTTGTCCTTTTGTCTTTGGCGTATGATAGCGCCAGGAAAACGATAGATACTGCTATGCCTTGGCGTACAGCATTAAGCGACATCGGCAACAGTGTCATGAGGTACAAGAAAGTTACTAGACCAGGATATTGAGGTTTAAATCGCACCAGCCCTATATAAAAGAATACTATAGTAAGCGCTGTTGTTATGATAAATAGCATCCTTGTGTCATATGGTGCAAATAATGATGAAAATTGTTCGAGTATAGTGTACCCTACTTCAATACCATCAATATCTACAAAACCCTTTTTAACATGCTCAGAAAATATATTTATATAGTTAAAATAATCTGTCCCCACTCCATATCGGAATCCTCCGATGATGATAGGTATTAGCAAGCCAAACATGCAGAATATCCGCTTTTTTGCGCGAAATCCAAACGATACAAGATAGGCAGATAACGCAAAAGCGATGATATAGAAGAAAAGGCTTGCAAGGTTACTCATGATACACCTTCTCCGCCATTGATAATATAGATTTTATATCGTATTGGCTTGCTAGTTTTATAGACTGCTTGCTGAGCTGACGCGATAGGCTGGGATTGCGACGGATTTTTTCTATTTTTTGCAAAAGCTCTTGTTGATCAAACCCAACTACAAATCCATTCACGCCGTCCTCCACTAACTCAGTTGCTCCGCGGCATTTGGTAGTGACTATTGGTAGGCCGGCAAACATTGCTTCGATCAGATGGACAGGCAGGCCTTCGCGGTGACTAGCCGATACAGACAGGTCGGACATTTGTAGTAGTTGCGGGATGTCAGAACGGTAGTCTAAAAAGTGTACATTTTTAGCCACACCTAGTTTATCGGCAAGTTTTTTATGGTAGCCATTTAGATTATCTTTGCCAGCCAGCAGTAAATGCACTGATTTATCTTCTTTATTGATTTCGTGTAACACATGCAGTAATAGGGTTTGATTTTTATTTTTATTCAATTCTGCCGGATAAATCATCACGAAGTCGTCTTTTTTAAGACCGAGTGATTTGCGAAGTTCTAGCTTTTGCTTGGTAGTTAGCTTCGGCTTGAAACGCTTCGGATCAACGCCCACGCCTGGCATGTATATAACATTTGTCTTGAATTGTTTTTTAGCGCGATGGTAATCCTCTTTATTGATAGTAATAAGCGTGTCCGTATGGCGAGCCATCAGGCACTCAACTGGATAATAAATTAGCCAATTTAACAGAGGTGCGCCTTTGAAAAAATGAAAACCGTGGGCTGTATAGATAATTTTAGTACCGTTTTTACGAGCCTTTTTGGCAGCCAGCCGCGTTACCACGCTACCCATCGGCGTGTGAGTGTGAATGATGTCGTAGTTTTCTTGGTTAATAATCTTTTTCAACTGTCTGTAAGCAGTAATATTACTAAGCCTGAACGGGCTTCGCGTGAATGGTACAACAAATGACTTATCACAATCCAGAATTTCTTCCTCGCCCATCGACGCGTAATGAACTTCCCAGCCTTTTTTGCTCATCATATGCATGAACGGACGGTTGAATTTTTGGAAGTTTGCAGTGTGTGACGTGAACAATATCTTCTTTGAGCTTTTTCTATTTTGATGCATTGTTAATTCCAATACTTTCTTGTTCGCTTCCCTCTCGGTTGCCCGTTCTTTTCAGCACTATGGCGATTGTTTTGAGGAATATTTTAATGTCCGTTTTTGGACTTACGCTGTTTGCGTATTCACCGTCTAGGGTGGCTTTATCTATATCGTCTAACTCGTCGCGGCCATTGACTTGCGCCCATCCAGTGATGCCTGGTTTTAGAGAGTTAGCATCGTGTTTGTCGCGCAAAGCTATCAGCGATTTTTCTGCCAAAATAACTGGACGCGGTCCAATAACACTCATATCGCCTAGCAATACATTGAATAATTGAGGCAGTTCGTCGAGAGATAATTTTCGCAAGATTGCGCCAAATGGAGTAATAAAGTTAGAAGCGTTTGAAAAACTGTTAGTCGGCATGTTTTTTGGAGCTTTTACCGACATCGTGCGGAATTTGTTGATAGTGAATGGCTTTTTGTCTTTGCCGTAGCGTTGATGGCGAAAAAATACTGGCCCTGGTGACGTTAGTTTTATGGCTACGGCTATGATTAGCATAGGCACAGACATTATTATTAACGCGATTACGGAGAAAAGCATGTCCATGAGGCGCTTTCCGTATTTTTGATACATTGTTTCGGTTTCCTTAGTGTTGTTTAATTATATTTTGCAATCTTTGGTTTCGTCTGAGCGGTCAACTGTGATTTTCTGTAGTCATAGATGAAGAACAGCACGATTACGGTCAGTGCTACCGAGGCGGCGGCAACTAAGCCGATTTGCTGCAGCGGCTTGATATTCGACGGGCTGTTTGGGGTGTCGGCCGAGTCGACGACGCTAATTTTGACAGAGCTGTTACCGTAAAGCGATTTGGACTGCTTTTCAAATTCTTGGATGGCTGATTCTAAAAGCGCTTTGCTAGTTTTTGGATTAGAGGTGCTCATTGATACGTTAATGATATCGGTGTTTTTAACGTTTTCCGCCGTAGTATTGCCAGATAGGGTTTTATAATCTTCCGAATAATCGTTATTCGTAATAACCGGATCAAGTACACGGCGCGACGTGAATAATTTTACATAGTTATTGAGAGTCACTGAACCCTGATTGCTGCTCGAATGGTCGGCGCCAACCAGCAGGATAGTCGCTGAGCTTTTGTACTGTGGCTGCTGGATAAAATAAGTATAGGTAATGCTGATAATTGCGCCAATCATAGCAGCGATAGCGATGGTTAGCCATCTTTTGGCATAAAAGCGCAATAAATCGTAAAGATTAATCTCTTCCATAGAGCTCCCTTGAAGTTATTTGCAATGTATTACTCTTTCTATTGTAGCATAAATTTCTCTTTTTGTAAATATTATCGTGGGATAGTGCTAAGGCTTTTATGATTATTAAGCCATACCTAGCTTAGATGGACTTTTATAACGCTTATGCTTGTTACGCTTATGCAAAGTTTGCTATTATTTCTGTAGGGAGCTAAGGAGGGTGCTTATGAAGATTAGAGGGTATGATATTACAGAGAAAAGAGTGGCAGCCGTTTGTGCGGTTGTATTGCTAGTGGTTTCACTGTTTGCAGCTGTCAAGCAAACAAACGCAGCGGCTGATACAGAGAATTTACTAAGAAGTAAAGATCAGCAAAAAAGTTCTAAATCGGTTGAGCAGAAGATGAAAGTCAAGTCGGATGACAGTACTGTTCAGCAGCTCGTGCCGCAGAAAAATAATGCTAATGCCGCTAATGCCAACAAAGATGCTGGGGCCGCCAAGAAAGCTACTGGTAGCCAGGAGCAAAGTGATAAGAATGAGACAGAAAAGAAAAATAAACCAGACGATAAAGCCGCGCAGTCGTCTGTGAATAAGTCGAAACCCCAGTCGGGCAGCTACACTTACGCTGTGCAAGACGGTGATTCGTATGCGACGATTGTTCGTCGCGCTATCAGCGAGCATGGCGGCTCAGGATTAAATCCCGCACAGAAGATTGCTGCCGAAACCAAGCTAGCAGAACAAGCTGGTTGGCCCGAGGTAGACACTGGACAAACCATAAAAATCGACAGTGCTATCCTATCGCAAACCATCAGCTTAGTTCGATCAATGACAGCCGGCGAACAGCAGTCATGGCAGGCTTATGCTGATGGGGTTATTTGGTGAGATTTATTTGATTTAACTGCTGTTTCTGGCTTATTGTCAGGTTTAGCTATAGCACTCCTCTGGCTGATAGATGGTTAATCAGAATATTCATTGGGTCGATGGTGTTTGGTTTTTTGGCGAAGGCGCAAGATAGTTCAGTGCAACCTAGTAGTATCGGCGGATTATTGAGGCGATTTTCTACACAGTTGTCTATTCCTACCTTTTCAAACTTAGCTATTCTTTCTACTTTCTCTAGTGCTAATTGGGGTACTATCCGTCCGGCGATTACTGTACGAATTATTGTCTCTAGCGCTTGTCTTTCGTTGTCATCTGGCGTTAGCACGGTTACTCCAGCGGTTTTTAGCGGCTTTTCGTATAATCCAATGCGGATGGTTGTCGGCGACGCTAGCAATCGAATTGTTTTATGATGGCGGCTAACGTAATCAATTGCGGCATCTACCATGGAAGTTATGTGAACATTTAGACGCTGTTCAATGTCGAGCTGCAGTAAATGCGCGGTATTGCAAGCAATTATGATAATGTCGTCCATTGATGCGCCAATGTTTTTTAGTTCGTTTATGATAATTTCCAAGGCTTTGCTGCGCCGCGATTCGTTGGCGATAAAATCAGGAACTGGCAGCGACAAATGAACGATGTACGGGAAATCTGTGCCGTCTCTTGCGCCGTTTGCTGATGCTCGCCGAATTATTCGCCGGTGTAGATCCAAGCTTGCCTGCGGTCCCATGCCACCAATGATAATCACTCTCTGTTTCATGATTCCTCCTTTGGTTATATAAAAAAGGCCGCGCGCGGCCTCTATTCATGGTTAGTATTTTCAGAAGAAGTTTACGAACAATTCAACAAGCCGCGGCGAAAACGCGTGCTTTGCCAGGCGATACTTGCCGACTGCTGTTTTATAGTCATGGGGCGATTATAGCGCTGGCGGGCGAAATACGCAAATATCTATCGCTTTGCCTTATGATACGCCCGCAGAATCGCTTTCAAACTAACGTTATGTCGGAAATCTGCACTGTCAACCTTATCCAAGTGAATTCATTCCGGCTTTATAAAATTGCGTTAACCAGTCCACTTTATGAGCAGTATTATCAATTTTACTTCTTTAGTTTCTTATCCTTCAGCTTCAACACCACATCGGCCTGCTTAGCCAGCTGTTTGCTGTGGGTGACGACGATGACGCATTTGTCATTTTCGTGGGCGGCCCGGCGCAGGATGTCGATGATGTCGGCGGCAGTGGTTTCGTCCAGGTTGCCAGTCGGTTCGTCCGCCAAGATAATCGGTGCATGCGAGACGAGGGCTCGACCGATCGCTACACGCTGTTGCTGTCCGCCAGAAAGTTTCATGACATTACGGTGAATGTGATCGTCATCCAGACCCATGGAGTGCAGAGTTTCGTTGGTGGCTTTGGAATTAACCAATTTCAAGTTTTCCAGCGGCGTCAGATAATCGATCAGGTTATAATTCTGAAACACCAGCGAGATATTGTGCTTGCGATGGTGCGAATAGCCCTGTTCGGCGATGTCTTGATCATCGAACAAAATCTGCCCGCCGGTCGGCGTGTCCAATCCTGCTAGCAGCCCCAGCAGGGTCGACTTACCAGCGCCAGAACTACCGACGATGGCGTAGAACTTGCCCTTTTCAAATTGATAATTGATGCCGTTGAGCACATTGCTGGTGCCATCGGCGTATGAGTAGATAATATCGCGTAAAGTAAGTATTGACATGATAACTCCTAACTTAATTTTGCTAAAATTTGCTTTGGTGATTGGCGCATGATTGGCGCGGTGGCAGCGATGGCTGATAGCAGAACGACCATGTAGCCGAAGGCTAAAGCCTCTAGATAGGTTGCCACTGGCGCGGCGTGCACCACGGTCTTTTCTGCGCGCTGGTTTTGGTCGGTTTGCGCCGTGAGAGCGGTAGAAATTTGCGATGAGGCAATCGAGCCGATGGCGAGTGCGAGCACCGAGCTAGCTAGAGCGATAATTGCCAGCTCCGCCAAGAACTGCCCGATAATCTGCCGCTTCGACGTGCCGATAGACAGCAAGATGCCAATTTCGTGCAAGCGGCCGCGCACCCAGAACACCAGCACCAGTGACAGTACCGCCAGTCCTGCCGCGGCTGCGCCGATGGTGGCAATCGTCAAGATGTTTTGAATGCCAGCG
>CAUOPB010000007.1:0-26160 GCA_963456685.1 uncultured Candidatus Saccharibacteria bacterium
TACCGACGAGCAACACAATTTTGGTTTGAATAACAAGCTGGCGAACCGACTCGCTTGGTTGATACTCACTGATAAGCTTTTCAATCTCTGACATAATATCTGTTTATAATAACTCATCCAGTACCGATTGCCAATCGGGAAACTGCGGACTGCCGAAGTGAATATGCCGGCCAGCAAACTCAGCAGCGCCTTTAGTTGTCCGGTCATCAATCAAAATATCGCCGCGACTCAGTTGCTTGACCGACGAAAATATGACTTTGCGAAAGAAAATATTTTCTTGGCTATCGCCACCAAAATACTTCTTCACCCATGCTAACTTATCACCCAGTGCCGTCGGATTTTCCCATGGCGATGATGACAAAATATACAAATCGTATTTTTCTTTCAACAGATCGACCGCTTCAATTGCCCCAAGCATTGGGTCCATCAAGGCAAAAATGCCTGGGATGTTGTCATACTCACCGGCGAATTTCTCTAACATCTCGGGCGGAACTTTCGTCAAAGCCGACGTAAAGTCGACCAGTACGCCGTCCATATCAATATAAATAATTGGTTTCTTCATATACTTACCACCCACTCTTTAGACATGTGATTTTTATATCATAACTGTCCCATCACCAAACACTCTATAGAATATTTTACCAGTTTCTGTAGGTATTATATTCATCTCACCGCCTTTAACTTCAGCATTATATCCACTATCTACATCGTACTCTCTTCCTGTCCTAGGGTCTTCATAAGTACCGCCTTGATTATAATCTACATCTACACCCTCTATTGGAACAAATGTGAAATCAATTAATCCAGTCCATAATAAATCGTAGCTTACTGTAGCCTCTTGTATTAACATAAAATCAATACAAAACCGCTTTATATCTTGACTAGATATCCTACAGGCTATCGTAGACGCTGTTACATATTCATCGTATGATATTTTATCATCCAAAAAAGCCTTAAACAGAATTGCGACATTCTCTGCAGCTTCCTCATCAAAGCTTCTGTCAATCAGATTGATTAAATTTTCACCAACCTTTCTACGATATTTTTTAGACTTATCAATTTTTGTAATTTCTTTTTTGATTTTGCCCTTTGGAATATCTTTAAGCGGCTGAAGAAAGCTTTTTAGTTTCGAAATGAAAATCATGTCGCGAATATTATTAGAAACAGCTATCATCTTAAGCATTGGTAAGTCTTTTAACAAGCCATTAACCATCTCTCCATTTGCATTATTTAAATTTATTTGATTAAGTACTGGCATTACAACGGCATTATCTATAATAGCTTCGCTTACTTCAGTACCCAACTCTCTTATTTTACCCACTCAAATCAACCCCTCTTTAACATCACCATAAACGCTTCACTCGGAATGTCAACCTTGCCGAAGCGTTTCATACGCTTTTTGCCGCGAGCTTGTTTGGCGAGGAGCTTTTTCTTGCGCGAGACGTCGCCACCATAGAGATAGCCGGTGACGTCTTTGCGGTAGGCGCCGATGTTTTCGCGAGCGATGAATTTACCGCCAATCGCCGCCTGCAGTGCCACCTCAAAGCTCTGGCGCGGCACGACTTCTTTCAATTTTTTGACGATATCGCGGCCCAAATGCTGAGCTTCCGAGCGATGGCACATCACGCTGAGCGCATCGACCATCTCGCCCGCCACATAAAAATCCACCCGCACTAAATCTTCCGGCTGGTAGCCCGCTAGCTCATAGTTAAACGAACCGTAGCCGCTAGTTACCGACTTCAATTGGTCATAAAAATCCGTCAGCAGATTTGCCAGCGGCGCCGTAAACGAAATCAGCGCCCGCTCGTCGATGTAACTGAGGTTTTTCTGCCGGCCGCGCTTGGCGACAATCAGCTGAATCACCGCACCGATATAGTCTTGCGGCACCACAATTTCACCGTCAATCCACGGCTCGCGAACCTCGGTGATCTGCGCTGGATCGGGCAGTTCGCTGGCTGATTTGATGTCCAGCTCCTCGCCATTGGTCAAACTAACTTGGTAATCAGTGCTCGGGTTGGTAACGATGAGATCCAGATTATACTCGCGCTCCAGCCGCTCACGAATTATATCCATGTGTAATAAACCGAGAAAACCAATCCGCACACCATAACCTAGTACCGGCGAATTCTCCAGCTCAAATTGCAGCGCCGAATCGCTCAAACTCAGTTTCTCAATAGCCTCTTTCAGGTCATTGTAATCTTCGTTGGACACCGGAAAGAAGCCCGCGTAGACAAAGGGTTTGACTTCTTTGTAGCCGGGCAGGGGCTGGATAGTTATTTTTTCAGGCATAGCTATGTATTATTATATCAGCTCAGCACTTTCACATAAACGTACAACGAAATCGCTTCTTACGCCCTTGCCTTATATCTTGCTCTCGCAAAAAAATCTTGCTAGCATTGCAGCTTAATCTATAGTTGCTCAAAAATCTTATGGGCTTGATTCTTGCCAATAGCCTGAACTAATTCAGCGTAACCCATCCACCGACCACGTTTAGTTTTGTCGCGACGATAATCCTTCTCGTCAGTGATATCGCCCTTAACTATCGCATCGACATTATGCCAAGCAATCCAAGGTGTACCATCGCTCATAAAGCTATAATCTAAATGAACATGATTTTCGTTGATTAGTCTATAATCTGACGATGAAAATCCGCGTGCATACAACTCGCGGAGAATAACATCTGCCAGCTCGACAAAACTGTCAACCGTAACGTATAAAAAGTCATCATATTCTTCGCCAAGCTCGTACGATCGGCCATTCATAAAAACACAATACAAATCATCGTCGACAATTTTTTCATCCAGCCACACGCGGCGGTCGCGTGCTATCGGAATCACCCGGCAGCTAATTTTCTCTGTAAAATTTTTGAAGTTATTCATTCTGTATCCAATTTCCGCCTCATGCGCTTTGCGTATCTATATACGATGCGCTATTTAATATTTCTTCAAATACTTTACTATTTTGTTTCCAATATTCATTGTAAGAGAATACCGATATGTAACGAAGACATCCGTCTTCGCGGCCAACAGCTAAGCGTGTTACCATTTTAGTATTTTCAGATCGAGAACCGCAACTTGATGTAATTCTGACAATACCAACTAAACCATTTTGTTCCAAAGTATCGTCCTTGATATCGACAGTCGCTTGACAATTTTCCAATCCCTTAATAGTAAAGAATCTTTTCGCGTCTTCGCGCAACTCTTTGCTATCATAAGCCATTTTGCGCACTAATTCATAAGCTTCATCAGGCGCAGCCGGTAACACCAACCGCTCCGAATCCTGAGTCACGCCAACACCGCTAATTGACTTATTATCCTTGCCCAGTTTATCGCCGTAACCTTCAGTTTTACCGTTTTTTACATCAATCCTTTGCCACTGCTTTGGTATTAGAAAACGGGTTTTCTGAGTTCTTGCTTCAACCAAATTTTTACTTTTCAGATAGACTGGCACTTCATGCAGCAAATAATCATACGAAGTATAAGCGCTTACACTGAAACACACTAAAGCTAAGATTAATTTGAGTATTTTTGTTTTCATTTGTACATTTTAATAATAGCACACGTTACTACAGTTCTACATCCGGCAAGTCCTTCAATTTATTGCCATCAAAACAAAAGTAGGCTGCACCCTGGTACGCGCCGCTATCATTAACTTGATTCCTGTCCTCAAATATTTTTCGCACCAGCGGCGACAAAAACCACCTCTGCCCACCATATTCAACTTCGCGCTCGCCAACAATTTTTGCTACAATTGTTTTATCTTTGAGAAAGACAACCTCATCGCCATTTTTGAGACCTTTCCGGTAAAAACTAAACTTTTGATTACTGTTCTTGGCTTTGGTGATTTTATCAAATTCCGCTTCTTTATTTTTCTGCTCCGGAAAGACTACCTCGCCCTCAAACGACAGCAGCAGTTGTCGCACCAAATCATAATCAAGCGCAAAAAGCTCGCTACTACCGACTCGATGCTTGGCAAATATTTCGTGCAGTAATGTTTCCTTTTCGGAATAGTCAGCCACCTCGATCGCAAACAACCGCTTCAAACCAACCACATTGTAGTAGCCGTTCGCCTCAAGGAAACGCATCCGCTCTGGGTACTGCTTGGTTTGTGTCTTACCGATTTTGATGAGGCCTGATACTGCGGTGGTCATGACGTAGATGATGCCTTTACTCACTTCTAGCCTCCTATTTAGTCTCTTTCGTGAAGTACTTTTTCAATGTCACCGTATCACCCACCCGCGCTTCACGCGTGGTTTTTAGGTTGGTGACGATGTAGCCAATTTCACCAGTATCCAGCGACGGGTCGGCAATCATGCCGGGGCTGAGGTGCCCCACCTCCAACGCCAACCCATTAGCGCCAGTCGCCATCATATGAATTGCTTCACCTTTTTTGATCTGACCGTCAACCACTCGCACGTACAAAATCACCCCGCGGTAATCATCATAATAACTATCAAAAATCAGCGCCCGCGTCGGATCGTCCGGCTGGCCAGTTGGTGCTGGAATTCGTTCAACAATCGCCGCCAAAACTTGATCAACATTCTGCCCGGTTTTAGCAGAAATATGAATAATCTCGCTCTCATCGCAGCCCAGCAGATTGATCACCTGCTTGGATACTCGCGGCACATCAGCGGCTGGCAAATCAACCTTGTTGAGTACTGGAATAATTGTGAGGTCCTGCTCCATCGCCAAGTACACATTCGCCAGCGTCTGCGCCTGAATACCTTGGCTGGCATCAACCACCAACACCGCACCCTCGCAGGCTTGCAAACTACGCGACACCTCATAACTAAAATCAACGTGGCCAGGTGTGTCGATAAGGTTGAGATCGTAAGTAACCGACCGCAATGGCCTGTTAGTGCCGACCTCGCTGGCGCTTTTCTCTTCAGGCTGCTCGGCCGCCAACTGATCTAGCTTACGCTCTTGGCCTCGCTTTACCGGAAAGGCAAAGCCTTCAGAGAAAAGACCAGCAGCAGTCGGCTCGTACTTCATTCGCACCGGCGCCAACTTAATAGTGATCCCCTTCTCACGCTCGAGATCCATACTATCCAGCAGCTGCGACTTCATCTCGCGCTTCTCCACCGTCCCTGTCATCTCCATCATCCGGTCAGCCAGCGTCGATTTGCCGTGATCAATATGAGCGATGATACAAAAATTGCGAATATGCTCCACTCTAACGCCTCACTCTGCCGAATAGCAGCTGTCGTAATTTCGCAACAATCGGATCCGCCTCTTCAAGCTTAAATACTTTGCTTAAAGCTATATATACCGCAAAACTCACCACCACAATAAAAGTAAACTTCGGGAAAACCGCCATAAAATTCATATCACGCGACTGCAACTGCAGCATCTGTACTACAAAATAAGTCACCACACCCATAATCGCACTGGCAATCATCATAGTAATAATGCTGCGCAGTGTCTTGCGATTAAAAATACCTGGTGTACGTACGTGCAATATAGTCAGCAAAATCGCAATCTCTACCACCGAGACAATCGATTGCGCCCAAGCCAAACCAAACACTCCCCAGCCGAACAGCTGCGTGAAAACTATTGCCAATAAGATATTCAATGATATTGTAGCTATCGAAATATACAGAGGTGTTCGCGTGTCTTGCTGTGCATAGAATGTTCGCGCCATAATATGATAAAGCGTCCGGAAGAATATCGATATCACCAACGCGCCGAGAACACTAGCAATCGCCGGCTGCCCGCCGTTCTTGATGAATGCCACCACATAACCACGCGCAAAGAAAGTAATCACAGCAATCGGCAAGGCCAACCAGACAATCCAGCGGAAAACCGAGCGCAACTCTTTCTTGAAGAGGTCAACTCGCCCTTCCGCTAGCCGTTCAGTCATCCGCGGAAAAGCCGCATTGCTAATAGCTACGCCGACTAGATTTACCGGCATCAAGCTCAAGCTCGATGCCTGCTGATAAACACGCATAATTCCGTCGCCCATTCGTGACGCTAGATTAATTTCAACAATTCCATTAAAATAATCAATTCCTTGATCAATTGAGCGCGGCGGTAGAAGTTTCAAGACTTGACGAAAACCTTTGTTGCGCCAAGAAATCACCGGGCGATAGTCAAAGTTTACGCCGACCAGACCAATTGAACTAACCACCAGCTGCAAAATTGCCCCTAACACCACGCCAAGCGCCACGCCCATAATGCCGCCTTCAAATATCTGCCAACCAAAGATATTAATACCATTAGTAAAATATTTGGCACCGACGACGATACCTAGATTATAGATGGTCGGTGCTAGCGCCAAAAAAGTAAACCGGCCGATTGCTTGCTGCATGCTCGACACTACCGTCGCAATCGCAAACAAAAACGGATTGACGGCAATTATGCGCATCATACTCACCGCCAGAGCATGTCCTTGTTCGCCAAAGCCCGGGCCAACAACATAGCGCACCAGCGGGTCGGCAAAGATGATAATTAGCACGCTAGTGATTAACGTCAATACCGCAAAGAGATTCAGCAAGCTTGAACTCAGCTCCCACGCCGATCGCTTATTGCCGCTCGCCAAACGCTGATTAAACACTGGGATAAACGATACGCTCAAAGCGCCCGACACTAGCAGGAAATACATAAAATCCGGCACGGTAAACGCCGCTACATAGGCATCAGCACCCACTTTATAAGTGTCTAGGTACATGCCATTAATTAAACGATCGCGGTAAATCCCCAGCAAGCTTGACAGCATTGTCGATCCAGACAGCAGAATTGCCGCCCACTGTACTGACAATTTGCTATTCGCTTTCGCAACAACCGACCGTACTCGACTTCCTCGCCCCGCCATAGTTTATGCGTGTAGTTTTACTTCCTTTGGCAGCACCGCATCCTTCATGTATTTAGCGGCGTCTTCTTCTTCGAGAGTTTCGTTTTTGAGCAAAGCATCCTTGAGCTTTTCAAGCACTGCCCGATTCTTGCTGAGTATTGTCTCGGCACGAGCCGACGCTTCCTTGATTAGCGCCTCAACCTCGTTGTCGATCTCTTGTGCTGTCGCCTCTGAGTATGGCCGGTCGTGGGTAATTTTGTCAAAAACCATGCCGCCATTGTCCTCGTGGAAGACTTGGTCGCGCAGTTTCGAGCCCATACCTTGTTCAACTATCATATTACGAGCAACTTTAGCGGCGTGGCGCAAATCACTGCCAGCGCCAGTAGTGATACCATCATCGCCGTAAATCAGCTTCTCGGCAATCCGGCCGCCCAGCGCCCGCGCTAGAATATCTTTGAACTCGTAAACATTAGTGTAACTTCTGTCTTCTGGAGGCAAGAACCACGTCACACCGCCCGTACCGCCGCGCGGAATGATAGTGATTTTGTGTACTGGATCGCTATCTGGCAAGACATGACCAACAATGGCATGGCCGGCTTCGTGATAAGCAGTTAATTCCTTTTCATGGTCGTTCATTACTTTAGCTTTACGCTCCGGGCCGATAGCCACTTTTTCAAAAGCTTCGGTCAGGTCGTCATTCGACACTTTCTTGGAGTTGCGCCGCGCTGCAATGATTGCCGCCTCGTTGGCAATATTCGCCAAATCAGCACCACTGGAACCAGCCGTCTTGGCTGCTAATTTATCGAGATCAACCGTGTCGTCAGTCGGCTTATTTTTGAAATGAACTTTCAAAATAGCTTCGCGATCTTTGCGCTCTGGCAAACTAATCGTCACGTGCCGGTCAAAGCGGCCTGGCCTGAGCAGCGCCGGATCAAGCACGTCAGCCCGGTTGGTCGCCGCGATTACAATCACATTGGTGTCCGCTTCAAAACCGTCCATCTCTACCAAAATTTGGTTCAGCGTCTGCTCGCGCTCGTCATGACCGCCGCCCATACCGCTGCCGCGTTTGCGCCCGACGGCGTCAATCTCATCGATAAAAACAATCGCCGGCGCGTTTTTCTTAGCCTTCTGGAAAAGGTCGCGCACGCGGCTGGCACCAACACCGACAAACATTTCAACAAACTCTGAACCAGAAATAGAGAAGAAAGGCACGTCCGCCTCGCCAGCGACTGCTCGCGCTAGCATCGTCTTGCCAGTACCTGGATCGCCAACTAGCAGCACGCCCTTCGGGATTTTGGCACCGAGACTTTGATATTTTTTCGGATGCTTGAGAAAGTCAACGACCTCTTGTAAATCCTGTTTAGCATTATCATTGCCAGCGATATCGTCAAACACCACCCGCTCTTTATCAAGGCCGTATAGCCTAGCCTTACTTTTACCAAAACTCATCGCCTGGCTATTCTGGCCCTGAGCTTGCCGCATCATAAAAACAAACAGCGCGCCGATCAGCAACACTGGCAAAACCACCGTCATCAAAGTCAGCATCAAAGAATTATCAACTGGCGCGCTATCCGAAACAACTGCACGGCCTTTTTCGTTAAGTATATCGTCTTTCAGCAGCGACGAAACCCCGCCGCCTAAGTATGTCCGCTTAGATGGCTTATTCTCGCCCTTCATGGTCACCTGAAGGTCGCCGCCTTGGCCTTCGATCTTGGCTACTTTGCCTTCGTTGGCGTCTCGAATCACCTGAGCGATTGGTACTTCCTGGAGCGGCTTAGCCGGCATAAATGCCGCATATAGCGACAGTCCAATCAAAACGATAATTGCCCAGAATAAACCGAGCCGAACTTTATTACTCACCTTTTGTTTACGAGGTTTAGGCATTGAAATATGTATCCTTTCGTGGTTTTATAATCAAATTCAGAATATCTCTGTAATTATACCACCTTCGCGCAGTAAGTTCGAGAGGCAATTTCTAATTGCACGCCATCGCCGACATCAATTTTAGCGCCCGGCCGCGCCGTCTTGATAGCCAGCAAAGTCCGTTGAGTACGCGGCCGAGTCGGGCGCAGTCCGCCGGTCTGTCTGGCAATATCGCTCGCTAGTAACTCTAACGCTACGTCATCATCAATCTGCGACAAAAAATACCGCGAACCACTATTGCGCAGCGTGATCCGCTCAGTTTCGCGTTCAATGTCTTTCCGTAAGGCTAACTGTCTAGCGCGCAACTGCAATAGTTTTACAACTACGCGTCGATTAATAACACTTTTTAGCGCTTTTCTGACACGATTGCGTTGATAGAGGACACTTGCGTTCGTTGCATCTTCAACCCACTCCAAGCGATGCTGCAGCGCATAATCGTACAATTGCGTCTTGGTAAAGGAAATCAGCGGACGTTTAACTCCTGTACGCGCTAACACAGCCAACCCACGCCATCCCGTACCGCGCTCGATATTTATAGCAATCGTTTCAGTAACATCTTCAGCATGATGCGCCGTAACCAGCACCGCGCCAAACTTCTGTGCCTGTGCTAGCAAAAAGTCATACCGCTTCTGGCGCGCTAATTCTTCGCTAGCATTCGGCCCGAGATTAAGCGACACCGAAACGAACGGCAGATTATATTTCTGCGCCAACGCTGCCACAAACCGTGCATCAGCGCGCGAAGCCTCGCCGCGGATTCCATGTTCGACATGCGCTACAATTAGCCGATGTTTCGACTGGCTTAACATATCCAATAAACACACGCTATCCACGCCGCCAGAAACTGCCACTAAGTACGTCATATTACTTTTTATTATAATCCATCAGGACGCTAGCATTAATTGATACTATATGCAGTAATACATTTTTATAAATAGCGCGTACTACCAAACGGAATCTTGGTGCGAACCGCCTCGGTATTAAGCGTACTAGCAGCGTGAATAGTCCGAGCGCCGTACCGCTGATTAATCTCGTCAATCGCCCAAGTGGTTTGCCGCTCGCGCGCTAATTCGTCGCCAAACAAACTCAGTTGATCGCTGGTGCTGTTATACAGATTATAACAATGCACGCCTATCTCGCGTATATCGCCAGCCGGCGCCTGGCAGAATAGCTCTTCGGCCACGCGCCACAACGCAACATCGCTAAACATTGGCAGCGGCGCTAAATATTTACGCTGCCAGTAATTACCCGCGCGACCCCAGCGTCCATTATTCGACGATAGCTTTGAGCTGCTACCCACACCCGCCATTCGCACATAAATACCGACGCCGCGCGCCGACTTGCGCTGTGAACGCAATTTTTGTCCAACCGCCTCGACTAAATTGTGCAATCGAGCGGCTATTTGTTGCCGCGGCATATTGCGCTCCTCTAGTACGTATTGGCGGCCGCATGTTTTAACGTCGCTTATCAAATCATCGACTTCCCAGCCATGCAGACGTTGATACCATTTTTCACCATTAATACTATGAAAAGCAGCATGAAGCGCCTCTGGCGACGATTCATACATTTGCAACGGCGTAAAAATACCCACCGCGTTCAGCCGCTGCTCGTTGTGCCGCGCAATTCCCGTCAGGTCGCGTAAAGTTAAGTTGGATAACACCGTTTGTACATTTTGCGCCGTCACGACATCAAGCCCGTCAGGTTTGTGCAAGCTAGCCGCCATCTTGGCCCAGAAACGGTTAGTACCGATACCGATATTACAACGCATGTACGAGCCTACTTCGGTGCGCAATCGCTGCTTTATCTCTTTACCGATGGCCTCTAAACCGCGCGACCGCATCGATTCGGGTGCTACTGCAAAATCAATTATACCTTCATCAATGCTTTTCATCACCACCGCTGGACTGTAACTGTTCATAATTCGTAGCAGCTGCCGATATACCCAGCGATATTTCGGTGGATCGCTGTCGAGCGCTACTAGCTTGGGACACAGGCGTTTAGCTTGGCGGTATTTCATGCCAGCCTTAACGCCGTAAGCTTTCACTTCGTAACTCACGGTGATAACCGAAGTGTTCTCGACCAAACGATTAACTACCGCCACTGGCCGCCCGCGCAGCAGCGGCCGCGACTGCTGTTCAATAGTCGCAAAACAACTATTGAGATCTATATGCATAATCAGCGGTAATGTTTGACTATGTCCTAAGTTTAAGCCATTCGAGAAGGATTGCTTTCTTTGGCTAGCTGATTCAGCCATGCTCCGCCTCGCGCGTCAATCGCCAAGTCAACCGCTCGCTATCGAATTCCAGCCGATAATCAGCTTGCCCGTCCGTCACATCAAAAATATGCATCGTTCGCCGTCCTTTAGCTACTGGATGCCGCAAACCTAGCTCGCTTACTTCAACCTCACGCCCATTCGGACGTCTAAACCGCCGCGGTACACACAATTCTAAACCGCTGCCAAACGTCGCAATAACTTCTACTCGTTCATTAAATTCTAGCTCATCGTTCACGGCAAAATTATAGCACAGAATAGCAAACCGCCCTTGACACAGAAGGGCGGCTCACTAGAGAAGTACGGGAAATATTTCTCGAAGCATATTGTCCGCCAGCTTCATTAAATTATCCTTAAAAAACCTAGCTTGCCACCGATTACTGTTATCTGCTATAATCTACAGTGCTTTACTCTTGCGGCACTGTAGCTCAGTTGGTTAGAGCGTAGGACTCATAAGCCTAAGGTCACTGGTTCGATCCCAGTCAGTGCTACCAAAGAAAGCTCCCCGCCTTTGTCGCGGGGATTTTTCTTTGCGCTTAAACCTCCGCTAAAACGCAAAATCTTCAACTTCCAGCAGATCATTACGGCGATTAATAAATTCGCGCAGTTCTACCGTTGTACGCGGCCGATTCCAGGTAGCATTCTCGTTATGTAATGAGTTATTTGATTCGGTGACTTCCATTTTTATTTTTCCTTTTTGTATAAGTTAATTACTTATACTTTTAGTATAACACAAACTTGCCAAAAAAGCAATAGCTTTTTACAAAATCTTTTGACTTCGCCAGACCGCTTATGGTATAAATAAGATAAGGATTATCAAGACAAACATGAATACTCTCATCGCTGTTAGCATCATCGCCCTGGCAGGACTTATCCACGCTAGCTTTCAGTTAAGCGTTAGTATGGCTACATCTCTATCGGGGCATGCCTTAGGACGCAAACTGGCCGCTCGGCGCACGTTACGGCTGCTATTCAGCTTTGTAGCTGGCGCCTTCACTATGACGCTTTTATGTGTTAGTTTCGCTAGCTATGCTATCGGTGTATTCGCGCCGCACAGTAATTTGTTATGGATCACTTTGACTGCCGGTCTAATGATCGTTGGCTTGGCAGTTATCCTTTTTTACTATCGTAAAACCGAAGGTACCGAATTGTGGATTTCACGCAGTTTTGCCCGATTCTTGCGTAAACGCACCGCCAAAGCCAGCCTTGCCGCCGAAGCGTTTAGTCTAGGATTGACTAGTGTTGTCGCAGAACTACTATTTACTATCGTGCCAATCATTACAGCAGCCTGCGCCATCATCGGGCTGCCGCCGATTTGGCAAATCGTTGGCGCAGCAGGTTATACGCTAGCTGCTTCGCTCGGGCTGCTCATCGTCGCCCTATTGATTGGCAGTGGACGCCAACTGAGTCGCATCCAGCGCTGGCGCGAACAGAACAAATACTTTTTACAATTCGCTGCCGGTCTGGGTTTGATTATCCTTGGTTTTTATATATACGTTAATACTGTTTCCGACTTAATCATTCAGGTGAATGCTGTATGAAAGTTACCGTTTTCAAACGAGGCAAACGCCCGCCAGAAGATTTCGATGCCAAAAAGCTGCGCGCTAGCCTGTACGCCGCCTGCCTTAGCGCTAAAAGCCCTGAAGGGTTAGCCCGCAATTTAGCCGATCAAGCTGCCCGCGAGGTCGAAGCTTGGAGCGGCCAAAAATCAGACATCACCACCACCGATATTCGCGCGCAAGCTGGACGATTTCTAGAACATAATCATCCTGATGCAGCATATTTATATAAACACCACAAAAAAATGATGTAGGAGACATGAATGGCGAAGAGACACAATAAATTTGATTACGATTTAATAGTTATCGGTAGCGGAGCTGGCGGATCAGCCGCTGCTACTATCGCCGCTCGCAATGGCGCGCGCGTAGCAATTATCGAGGAAGATACCTTCGGCGGCGATTCGCCTAACTGGAGCGATGTACCAACCAACGCTTTATTACACGTCGCGCACCTCTATGATCAAGCACGCCATGGCGCCAAGTTCGGCTTACGCTCTAACACGCTTGGCTACAATTATCCGAGTATTCGCGCCTGGAAAGACCTCGCCGTCAAGCGAACTGGGGCTGCCGGTAATCGCAAATTTTACGAAAACCAAGGCATCACTACCTATACTGGACATGCCCACTTTCTGTCGCCCAATGAAATTTCCGTTCGACGCAAGCACATTAGCGCCGAAAGATTCCTGGTCGCTACGGGTTCGCACTGGGTAGCGCCAGAAGTACCAGGATTAGACGAAATCCCATTTTTGACAGCGCGCACCATTTTAGAGTCGATGCGTCCACCGAAGAGCCTTTACATCATAGGTGCTGGCAGCGTTGGCGTCGAGATTGCGCAGCTGATGGCTACTTTCGGTACTAGGGTTTATTTGACTGATATCGCTGC
Organism: uncultured Candidatus Saccharibacteria bacterium; assembly: GCA_963456685.1. Classification (GTDB taxonomy): domain Bacteria; phylum Patescibacteriota; class Saccharimonadia; order Saccharimonadales; family Saccharimonadaceae; genus Saccharimonas. Next base: position 13,424 of record CAUOPB010000007.1, read on the forward strand.
CCGCATTTTACCAAAAGAAGACGAAGAAGTTGGCGAGCTGCTAGAAGCCTACCTCAAGAAGCATAAAGGCATTACGTCATTGACGCAAACACGAACGGTCGCAGCAGTCAAAGACGGACTCGGCTACCGCGTATCATTCCTGCGCGGCGGTGTCGAAAAGTCGGTACGCGTCGAGGATATCTTGGTGGCTACTGGACGTCAGCCAAACCTTGACCTAGGCCTCGAGAATGCCAGCGTACAATACGATCCAACTGGTGTCCATATTAACGAATACTTACAAACGAGCGCTCGCCACATTTATGCAGCTGGGGATATTATTGGCAACTCTGAGCACACGCATACTGCGCTGCTAGAATCGCGGATTGCTGCTCATAACCTTTTTTCAAAGAATCAAATCGCGCCAGATTATACTGCTACACCGCGGACAACTTTCACCTTTCCGGAGGTATCTTCTGTCGGCCTGACCGAAGACGATTGTATCAAACGCGACCTCAAAATCAAAAAAGCCATAGCGCCGCTATCAATCATCGGCCGCTCCAACACCAGCGATTTCCGCGACGGCTTCGTCAAATTAGTATGCGACAAGAAAGGCGTTATAGCTGGCGGTACTATAGTCGCGCCGAATGCTAGCGATAGTATCCACGAAATCGCCCTAGCTGTGCGGCACGGCCTAACCGCCAAAGATCTTGCAGACACGCCGCACGTTTTCTTGAGCTGGAGTGAAGCTGTTCGGGTCGCTGCTAGCAAATTAGCTTAAACCAGTCAGTTAACCAAGAAAAAAGCTCAACCAAAAGTTGAGCTTTTTTCTTGGTAGCGGGGGCTGGATTTGAACCAGCGACCTCTTGGTTATGAGCCAAGCGAGCTGACCAGGCTGCTCCACCCCGCGATACGGGTACTATTATAGCAAACTACGTATCACTTCTGCAAGCGCGAAGCAGCAGTTTTGCCAGTCAGAAAATCAATCCATTGCTGGAAATTTGACTTATGCACGGCAGGCGTATTGTTGCGTGGAGCTGTTTTAGCATAAGATGAGTTATCGTCCTGGCTGTCGAGAGATTTCACTACAGCGCTATTCTCTGGCAGTATTAGCTGCTTCTCGCCAGGATCTGCCAGACCTAACTTGCTGCGCGCTTCTAACTCTTTATATTCATCGCTCTTATAATAATTTTGTTCGTATTTCAGTGTCTCTACTTCTAGCTGCGCCAGCCGTAATTGTTGTTTTTTTTCGTCAAGCGCTCGTTGGGCGCTAAAGTTCGTCTGGATCGTCGACATTGTACCCATCACCCAGCTAATCGCAATGATAATCGCCAACAACAGCACCAATCCATTAAAGTTCGCGTAATTGAACCAGATATAATGCAGTTGTTGGCGTAATCTTTCAACAAGTTTCATCTATCAACTATTATAAACCATGAGCGGTAATCGAGATAGCGAGATAAAACGACTCTTATTGGCGACGACGGATGATAGCGTATACGCCGGCAGCGCCGCCTAGCACCAGCACGCCAGCGCCGATAATATAACCATATAGGCTATCGCCAGTTTCAGATAAGCGTCCGCTGTTAGCGGTAGTCTTGCCATTCTTCGCTGGAGCTCCAGGTTGATTACCACCATTAGCTGGCGTAGTATTATTCTCCGACCGCTCATAAATTATAACCGGATCGTCGATAACGCCGTTAGCAGTTTTATCCATGTCGCCAAAGCCGCCATCGGTAATTGAGTATTCAACAATAGTACGTTTGCCATCGGCTGACGTTTTGAATGCGACTTTTTCGGTAATATCGGTAACATTAGCGCCATTAATACTGTACTTGATTACTTTTAGGCGATTAACTTTGTAAATGCGCGATAATTCGAGAGTAATTTTGGTGGTATATCCAACCGCTGGCTGCGCGTGCCCGTCACAGTTGATTGTAAACTTGGCCGAGCCCTGCATCTGATAGCCAGTCGGAATATTTTTCGGCTGCCCTACCGCGGTAGCGTTTTTGATGTTGTAGCATTTATCGCCTGAGGTAGACAGCGTAATATTGGTATTGTTTGCTTGGCGAATTGTTTGCTTATTGACAAAGGTTTGGACAACAATCGCATCTAGGCGCGCCTGAAGTTTTGTCTTAACGGCTTGATCCTGTACTTTATCGACTAGTGTTCGCGCATGCGCTATAGACTGAGCAGTTTTCTGGCTTTCAGCATCAGCAACAGCTGCCTGCGCGGACGCCTGGGCGTCAGCTTCTTTCTTCTGAGCGGCAGTAATTGCCGAATTGAGCTGTTGTATCGCGGAACTAATGTCAGCTGGCGTCGAGCTAGCAGCGGCCTCAACATTCTTGGCATGCTGCAAAGCAGATTTGACTGTAGGATCGTTTCGGATATACGCTGGCTGCGCTTCCACCCGAGCAATCACGTCGCGCAAGGTAGTTTTGTCTGGGCGCAAGGCATCGATAGCCGCCTGCAACTCTGACGCCGCCGCTTGCAGGCGCATTACTGATGCTGAAGCATCGTTGTAGACTTGTTTAGCCTGCTTAATTTTAGTCTTTAGCGCATTGACAGTGTCAGCACTCATACCAGTCGTATCGACAGCCTCAGCTTTAGTAATAAGTGTACCAAGCGTTTGTTTAGCGTTGCTGAGCTGCTGCGATACAGCATCAAGACGCACCTGCAGAGCAGACTTAACCGACGCGTCTTGGACAGCGTCAACGAGAGTTTGAGCCGCCGTTATCGACTGTGCCGTTTTAGCACCTTCTGCTGCCGCAACCGCATTGGCAGCAGCTGTTTGAGCATCAGTTTCTTTCTTTTTAGCAGCATCAATTGCCGACTTCAAATTATTGACAGCTGTGTTAACTTCTGCTGGCGTTGGATTAGCCGCAGCATAAACATTTTTAGCATGTTGCAGGGCAGTTTTAACCGCTGAATCGTTCTTGATATAAACTGGCTCTTTGTCAGCATCCGCTATAGCTTTGGCTAGCGCTGTCTTATCAGTTTTGAGGTTATCAAGAGCTGATTGCAATTTGGTTTTGGCTTCAGTGAGCTGCGCCACAGTTGACTCTTGGTCGTTATTGACTGCTTTAGCTGCAGCAATTGCGGTATTCAAAGCAGCAACAGTCTCGGCCGCTAGACCATCCGTCGGCGTGTTCTTCGCCTTGTCAATCAATTTCGATAAGGCTGTCCGCGCATCGGTAATTTCCTGTTTGACGGCGTTGAGCTCATCTTGCATCGATGATTTCTTGTCTGTGTCCTGAACGTGCGCTAAAAGTGCCTCTGCAGCACGAACATCAGCAGGCGACTTACTGTTTTTTGCTTTATCAACCGCTGTCCGTGCAGCCGCCTGAGCTGCTGTTTCTTTAGCTATTGCGGCGTCAAGTGCTTGCTTGAGGTCGTTTGTCGCTTGGCTAATTTCGGCAGGTGTCGGATTTGGTTTAGCAACAATGTTTTTCGCAGCTGACAGCGCACTGGCTACCGCCGTATCTGCTTTGATATAATCTGCAGAGTTATTCGCGCGATCAATTTGCGCTTGGAGCTGAGCTTTATCAGCTTTTGGCAGCGTTGCAGACACTGTTAGTTGACCATTGAATTGGGCGGTAGCAGCGCCAACTGTAACATTCTTGGTCCAAGTTGCTGACAACTCATGAGCATTATTATCATAAATTGGCGAGACAATTTTGACACGACCAGCCCCATCATTAGCCAAATCAGCGCTGTTGATTATAGCAACAGCCGTACCCGATACATCTTTGAGCGGCGATGCAAACGGCGTTGTATTCGTACTCGTACGGACGCGCTGATTAGAAACGTCAAGCTTAGTTAATTTAGTTAAGTGGCTCGCAAACGACATATCGCTAATATTACTGCGGTCTGCCTGCAGCGACGTTAATTGCGTCATCGCGCCAATATTATTCAGATCGTTATTAGTTAACGAGGTTGACGATACCTGGAGAGTCGTTACTTTAGTAAGTTGCTTTAGAACTTCGCTATGCACTAGCTGTGGTGTACTATTATCAGCACCAGACAGCTGCAATGTCGTCAAGGTGCCCGCACTCTTGGCAAAATCAGAAATATCAAACGCTGTCGATTTACTATCTACACTTACTTGTGTCAAATGCGTCAGATTAGCTAGCGGCTTGGTCGAAGCAGTCGGATTACCAGACGCTAAAAGTACGCTTAGGTTAGCCAAATGCGCCAACGGTTCGATCGACGCGACTTTGTTATTTGTCATTGTCAACTTGGTCAATTTTGCTAACGATGACAAAGGCGTCAAATCAGCAACTTCGTTATTGTCAATCTTCAGCTCTTGCAAATTAGTTGCCTTCTCGAGGCCTGTTAGATTTTTAACTTTAGCGCCGCCGTCTACGGTAAGTTGCGTCAACTGAGCTAGCTCGTCAACTGTGATATCCTGAGTGCTCGGACGATTGCTGTCAAGCGTTTTATTGATAGCCGCCTTGAGGCCAGCATCAGGAATATTGACAGTTACTGGAGGTGTCGGCGGAGTCTGCCCGCCCGTGGCATCCATCAGCACATTAACCAGAGCACCAGCATTTACCGGTACGCCAGCTTTAACAGTTTTGCCTGTTGGGTCAATCGCTTGCGCTACGTCGCTTGATAACGGTTTACCCTTGTTGATAGCTGGGCTACCTGGTTTGAGATTGTAATTGCTCTTTTTGTAGTCGTTATTATTTGCTGCTTCTTTCACGAAATACGGATTATTTGCTCGCGAGCCAAAAGTATCAAGCGAATGCGCATCGCGGCCGTTAATCGAGTTCGACAATTTTGGATTATTCGCGATATCAGAAGCTCTGCTTATAACTGTATCGGTCTTTGAAGGAATCTGTTTGAAATCCCACACCGACAAATTTATATCGTCTGATTCGTTACGGTAATATACATTATAATCAAATCCTTTGAGCATATCGTTGGCATCGACATACGGTCTATTTTGATCATTCTGAGATCCTTCAACACGCAGTGAATACGCGCGTTGATAATTACCGCCAGAAAGATCCTCTGCTCGAGCTAACGGCCGCGAAGATATAATGTTGTTATACAATTCAACGCCCGAAGTATTCCAATCTAGGCTCAGCCCCTGCGACCAACTTTCGTTAGCTACGCAGGACCCGCCTTTCCAATAATTACATCCGTCAACACGACTGTCTTCAAATATGTATATTGGCCGATAAGTGCGAGATATGGTATTGTTATACACCTTAACATCATCGCTGCCAGCTACACGAATACCCGTACCGGAACTTTCGATTATATTAGAAGCAATTATACCATTACCAGAAACCTCATACATGATAGCAAGCGGAGAATTAGTAAAGAAGTTGCCAACGATTTTCGTTTCTACGCAACCTTCATCGCACCAAAAGCTAATCATACCTTCGCTATTGGCGTTAGCAGCAGTAGAATACGCTTTAGTGTCGCGAGAATAATCAACAATATTATTGCGGAATGTGAAATTTCGCGTATGCGTAACTTTGATATCAGCCATCGTACAATAAGCTCCGCAGCCAATCGTCAAGAAACCTTCCGCATTGTTGCCATATAATTCACCGTTAGTAAATACTGTGTTGTGAGATTTATTAGCCCCAACTCCCGAGCCGCCATTATCTATCGCCTTTACGCCGCGCGCCGTCGACGACTCTGCTTTGTTAAAGAACAGGCCTTGGCTTGCACTTTGGGTGACAATCATATCCTGAACCAACGAGCCAGTTCCGTTGATACTTACTGCGGTTGGACCCGAATAAACCCCTCTTTCAGCGGCAGGATCGTAAGGATCCTTAAAACCCCAAACCTGAACAGGCGAATACTGAGCAACGTTAATGCCTTTCACGGAAACGTTTTTGCCAGTACTAGTGAAAGCTCGCGCCCGCTCTGATATCTCGGTTACGCCGCTAGTTGGATTCTTGCCAATATAATAAGATATCGCATCTTGCTGGCCAATATTATAGCCGTCTGCATTATTGTTAGGGGTTTTGAGCGTAGTAGGAGTGTTGTCTTCGACATAAAAAGTATTGCTACCAGGCGTTACCTCTGCTTTGGTTTTAACCTGCTTTAGCGGCTCATCGTTAATGAAGACCTGCTCTGGGTAGGCCGCGGTACCTTCAACGCTTGGATTGGCATTTGTGGTACAAACATGACAGAAGTTGTGATAATTCCCAGTTGTTTTCCATATGCCATTTTCACTAGTCCACGAATTTACGACATCGCTACCCTTTAGCCAAACTTCTGCCCCCGGCGCCGCTTGAATAGTCACATTATCGCCAGAGATGAAAAAATGCGGTTCACGATAAATACCCGACTTCGCGACTACTGTGCCGCCATTACTAATAGAGCTGAGAGCTTTCTTGAATGTAGCGTACGGCGAACCCTCGGAACCATTACCTGAGGTGTCGTTGCCATTCGGCGCTACCCACGCGATATTACTCGTTGGGACGGTGTAATTGGTTTTAATAAAAGAGTACTTTTTGTTAAGCTGCGACGCCTGAGCTCGCGGCAAATTCATCAGCACCAAACTTAATGCCGCAATGAATACGGTTATTCCAACGCCAATACGGCGATATTTATATTTGATATTTCTCCTGTGTATTTTCATATACTCCTACCTCATTTGGATTATATACTTGACATAGTAGCATAAGCAAATCAAGCCAGTCAATAAATAATCTGTACGTCACAATGATTTTACGCTATAATACCAGCAATGGGGGCGTAGCTCAGGGGTTAGAGCAGCGGGCTCATAACCTGTTGGTCGTTGGTTCGATCCCAACCGCCCCCACCACCATAATCAACCACAGAAATCAAAAAACCTCCCTTAGGGTAATCAGGGAGGTAATTTTGTGCACCTGTTTGTTTACATATCTAGATTAGCAAACTTGCCATCTAAACGCAAGCACTTTGCTACCGCAAAAACCCTCAGCCAACAAGCCGAGGGTTTTAGTAAAAACAGCAAAATTTATTTCTTCTTAGAGACTGTCAGAAAGCCATTGCGCGGGTTTTCTTTCACGACGCGATCCTCTGGCAAGTCACATGGCTCGCCCTTTTCGTTTTTCTCTACCTTAGTGAAAAAGTAAATGGTTTGCGGTTTGCCGCCGCGAAGTGTAACTTCAGTTTTGTGTAGATAATAAGTGACGCCCTTTGAATTCGTGTGCTTGTAAGCCATTGTTTTATACCTCCTATTAAGTATTGGTTTACATCTGTTAGCTTATCGTAACCTGCATTGAGTGTCAACACTTTGCACCCCTAGCTGCACCAGTCAAGCAGCTCGATATTTATAGCGCAATAATAGGTGCAATATTACAAGGCTAATCAAGCGCAGTACTATAATTATTAAAATCACTACCGCCAAAACTATTGACCAACCAGCAAAATCAGGCGTCCAAAGCGGCGATGTATATTCGTGGCGATATAGTTCAGTATTAGGCAGCTCTGGGTCCTTGAGTTTGTCAGAGGTGGGATATTTTGATAATTCGTTAACAAAGCATTGAATATAAGCCATCGACCAACCGCTATATTGCGGATGGCAAACTGCTTCAGCCTGAGCGTGAACTCTTGCGTTCTCGGACGACGCTGCCGAAGCTTTCTGGATAGCCGCTTGCGAGTCGCGCTCATACTGATGCTGCAAATAAATCACGCCGCTGCTAGCATTCATATGAGTCGTTGAATAACGCTGCAAATCTTGCAGGCGATTAAATATTTGTGTTTCGTTGCCTGATTTATCAGCGGTTGCCACAGCGCTGCGGCGTTGTATCATACCAACATTATTGATACGCAAAAAAGTTGCTGCCACAAAACACACCAGCACAAACAAAATCAATAATTGCCAGGTCTTGACTCGCTCAAGACGCCGAAGATTTCGCCTCGCCGCGCGTTTATCGGCCATTATTCCCGCCCTTCATTACTTAATAGTATACCACGAGCAGCTTGATTGCGTTATAGTAGAAGTATGAATATTTATTTCTCTGGCATTGGCGGCGTCGCTATCGGACCGTTAGCTGAATTAGCTCATGACGCCGGACATAGCGTACAAGGCTCGGACGCGCACTCGAGTCTAGAAACTAGCGAATTAATGCAGCGCGGCATTGTCGTCACTAATGACCAGTCTGGCGATTACCTAGAATACTGCCATAAGCAGCGCCGTATCGACTGGCTCGTTTACACCGCCGCCTTGCCCGCTGACCACCCAGAACTAGTGAGAGCGCAAAAATTAGGCATTTACACAGCCAAGCGCGACGAGCTGCTGCGCTACATTATGAGCGAAAAGAACCTCAAGATGATCGCTATTGCTGGCACTCACGGCAAAACAACAACTACCGGTATGATGATTTGGGTGCTGCGCCAACTCGGCGTCCCAATCAGTTATTCAATTGGCACCACTATCAGTTTTGGTCCAAGCGGGCACTATGCGCCGAATAGCGAGTATTTCATATACGAGTGCGATGAATTCGATCGCAACTTCTTGCATTTCAGCCCATACCTTTCGCTGATTACTTCTATAGATTACGATCATCCTGATACGTACCCAACTCAAGCCGCTTATACCAGAGCTTTCCAACAATTTCTCGGACAAAGCGAACTATCTATTCTCTGGAAGAAGGATACTCTTACCGGTCTAGAACCAGTCAATAAATCTTGGGTGCTCAAAGACGAGGAAGTTAAAAGTTTTCGCATTCCAGGTTGGCATAATCGAGCCAACGCCACACTGGTTGCCAAAGCCTGCGAGCGGCTAAAGCTGGGTAATCCTGATATTGTGAAGGTGGCCGTCGAGAACTTCCCTGGTACACAACGACGATTTGAGCGTTTGGCGCCTGGGCTGTACTCCGATTATGGCCACCATCCAGCCGAAATATATGCCACGCTGCAAATGGCGCATGAGATATCCCGCGAAGTAACACTCGTTTACCAGCCGCACCAAAACGTCCGCCAGCATGAAATTCAATCAATGTACACAGACGAAGTTTTTCGCTACGCTGACAGCGTATATTGGCTGCCGACATATTTGACGCGCGAGAATCCGGATTTACCGATACTGACGCCTGCAGACTTAACCAAAAACCTCACCCGCCCCGAAGTACATATTGCCAGCCTCAACGATGATTTGTGGAAGTCTATCATGCTTGACCGCGAGTTAGGCAAACTAGTCCTCTGCATGGGCGCTGGCACCATTGATGAATGGCTGCGGCAGCATCTGAAGATTTAGAGTTTTACCGATTATCGCCGCTGCCATGTAGTTGGCCGCGCTGCTGGCGGCTGGCTAGTTTTTCATTATTAAGCCGCGCTACCTCTTCCAAGCTAGACCCGAGCAAATGTGCCACTGAATTGACATACCACAGCACATCACCTAATTCTTTGATAATTTCTGCGCGATCATCAGCAGTTAGTTTGCCTTGCTTATCGCGGATTAGCTTTTTGAACTTTTCCATCACCTCGCCCGACTCGCCAGCCAAACCTAGTATTTGCGCCATCAAATCAGCGCTGATGTCGCCGTAGGCGTGATCGCTGGTTAGCGTTGAAATAGCTTTTTGCGAATAATCTTGAAAATTCATGTTCCTCCTGCTTATTGTTTGTATTATAGCAATAATTGCTATCTTGCACTATTAAGCGTAATCCTGATTATCCGGCTGGCCGTATATCTCTAAGAGAACAACCAGTCTACCCATTTCCTTTCGACGCTCTGAGTCTAGTAAGATTTCTTTGATTTTCTCTAGAAACTCTGGGTCTCGTAAGACTTCTTTGGTGTATTCATCAATAATTTTGCGAAGAATACTACCTATAGTCTCTTCTCCTTCGCTCATCAGTACTTCTTTACACAAGACATCAAACTGTTCCCCAAGCACACCGCGAATCGAAAGAGTACGCGCACTTTCGCCCGTCAAGACACTTACACTTGAGTCTTTACTACCCGAATCAAATCTTTCAATATTTGCCATAAAATTCTCCTTTCGTTACCAGCAAATCATATCGTACCGTTGCTGCCGATTCCAGGCAAACTGGCTGATTTTTTATGACAATTTTATACTTTATGCTATATTACAGATATGGATTTTTCTATTATCGGTTTGTCTACTCGTGACAAACGCGTATATGAAGCGCTGCTGGCAATTCCCAATAGTTCGCTGCGAGCCATCGCAGAAACCACAAATATCAACCGCGGCAGCGTCTATGAATCTATCAAAAGCCTGCGCGCAGCCGGACTTGTCAACAGCGTTACTAAGGGCAAGCAGCTGCGCTACCGCGCCGAGGATCCAGCCGTCTTGGCAGAAATTTTACGTGAGAAGCAGCAAGCTTTACGGGTAGCCAACCAGCAACTTGATCAATACATTGTCCGCCTGCGAACCGCAAACAAAATCGCCGAAACCCGGCATATGGCAGCATTTTACGAGGGCGACGAAGGCTTGGCAAATATTTTGCGCGATATATTAAGTACCTGCCACCTGCAAAAGGTTAACTTGTACCGCGTAATTTCTTCGCCGCGCGTCAGCCGCTATCTGTACAACAACTTTCCGAATTTTAGCCGCGAACGCGCCAAACGAAATCTACGAGTACGCGTCTTGCGCTACGCCAAGCCCCTGCGCATAACGACAGGCTTAGCGGATAGCCGCTACTTAGCCGGACCAAAACTAGATGACGGCTGTTACACAATATTGTATGCCAGTAAAATGGCTATTATTACTCTGGACAAATATAACTCTATGCACGGAGTAATTATCGACAACGCCAGCCTAGCCTCGGTGCAAACGCGCCTGTTTGACATTGCTTGGCAGGGTGCTAGCGAGGGTTAGCGCACCTTAATTAACAACCCGCGCAAGCGTAGTTATATATCAATGCAAAGCCCTCATAAAATTAATCGCCTTTCCCTCGTTCAGCCATCGCTGCTCGTATGTCGTCATGATTTTATACTCGTCGTCCAGAGATGATTCGTGCAGGTCAAAGCTTAGCTCTGTAATTTGCCATTTTTCTGCCACCAACTGTTCCAAACTCCAGCAGAAAAAGTCGCGGTCGTCATGTTTGAAAAGCAGCTCGCCGCCAGGTTGCAATAGTTGCGCATAACGGCGCAAAAAATACGGATGCGTCAATCGCCGCCCGGCAGCGCGCTTCTTCGGAAACGGATCAGGAAAAGTCACCCAAATATTCACTAGCGTTGACAAAGCGAATAAATCGCTAATTTGGTCGGCGCGCGCCCGGATGAAATAGATATTTTTTAAGCCTCGCTCTAGCGCAATGTAAGCGCCTTTTTGCAAACGGTCAGCCTTAACGTCAATCGCCGCAAACAGCTTATCTGGATAACGCGCTGCCAATTCGACGCTAAACAAACCAGTACCAGCGCCAATCTCCAGCCTGGAGACGCCCGGCTGGTGCTGCTGGTAAAAATCGCGCCATTCGTCAAATTCAAAGCAGTTCTCGGCGTTATGGAACTTGGCAAATTTGTATTTTTTGCGCTTGCGAACAACAACAAAATCGTCAGGGTTGAGCAGTTCGCTCACTAGCTTGAAGCCTCTCCGCTTGACGTTGTTCCCGATGAACGTTCATTAAAGACTTGAATTGAACTATCTGATAATGCCTCGCCGCCAAAACTGGTCGATGCAGCCGCACGTTTGGCATGTTTATCGTACACATTTTTGAAATCTTTGATAGTTTTTTGATCAATCTCCCCTTGTGCCGAGAAACCTTTTTCAGTTTCTTCACTAGCGCCAGCTTGCTTCTGCACAGAGCTAAAACCTGGGCGGCTCAAATCGACTTGTGCTGCGCCGCTAGTGTTATACATCTCTAAAGCTACCGCCACCATGACGAGCGATATTATAATTACACAGACCAGCATAGCCGCAAAGCCGCACCGCTGACAAATATGATCAGCCCGCTTTTTCAGGCGAGCACGGGCGTGAAGTCTAGTCATTACTACCTCCTTGACTACTCAAACCTGTTTTTGACAAATCTAATTTGTCGATTTGTGAGCTATATTGCTTAATTAGCTTTTCGAGTTCGACTACTGCTTTTCGTACATCACCGCGATAATAACGCGCTCGTTCAATATCCATATAAAAGTCTGCTGGCTTATCTTGGCAATCCGTCTGGGCTATATGCGACATTATCTGCTCGTAACGCTGATAAGAGTTGCGAAATTGTCCGATTTGATGGTCGAAATCGACGGTTGTTTTAGTTAAGTCGATGCCGTTGAGCTTATTGAGAGCAATACGGCTATTCATCGGCGCCATCAGTTTGGTAGAAATTGCATCATACTCGCGGCCGAGATTGATGCGCACCAAAGCGTCGTTAGCACGAATACGCTCTAAAACAGTTTTAGTCGTCGCACAATTACTGCGCACCAAATTAAGCTGCCGCTCAGTCAATAGAGTCATAGTTGGACCTTCGGCGCTAACCGTTGGAGCACAAGCGACATAGACTAACGCACACAATATAATAAGGCTTCTTTTCATTACGTATTATTATGGCGAAATATTCCCAGACGGTCAAGTCTACGTGTTAGGCTGCTAATTTATAACCTGCAAGTCACCTGCACCAGCCTGACGCTAATTTACATCTTTAATACTAAAACCAAACTTACTGGCGACAAGCGCAATATCCGGCTTGCCAAACTCGTCTGCTAGCGCCTGAAATTTGGCTTGTTTATCGCTGCCAAATTTTTGCACCAGATTATAATACCATTCAAACGTGCAAAAATATGGTGGCTCTTTGGGTGGTTTGCTTTTGGAATGAAATTTGTCCGCGTACATTAGCAGCCGCTCCTCGGG
>CAUOPB010000008.1:0-25020 GCA_963456685.1 uncultured Candidatus Saccharibacteria bacterium
TTTGCGCTCGTAGTGAAGCTGGTCTATCACGCCTCCCTGTCACGGAGGAGATCGCCGGTTCGAATCCGGTCGGGCGCGCCATAGAAAGCGTCCCACGAAGTGGGGCTTTTTCTATGGTAGGATTGTTTGGCTTTTGTTATAATATAGACGTATTGCCGTCTTAGCTCAGTTGGTAGAGCGGCGCATTCGTAACGCGCAGGTCGCCGGTTCAATCCCGGCAGACGGCTCCATAGTTTATAAATTATGAAAAGCGAAATCATTAAGTCGTTATTAGGTATTCTCAAGAATAGGACTCTTGTTCTTTTTCTCGTAGCGATGCTAATTTTAGATATAGTTTGTTCAGTTGCCGTGTCTATGCAGATTACGCCCAGCGAGATTACGGTTTATTCGCGTTATACTGCTTTCGGGCAAGTACATTTTTACAAAGATCACTGGCAATATTTATTATTATTTTCTGGATTTTTCACGTTAGTAACTATCATCCACGGCGCGCTAATGATAAAGTTTTATCTATTGGAAAAAACAACAACTGCTAAGGCAATTGGATGGTGCGCGTTTGTTATTATGCTGATTGCTGCTATGTACGCTTTTGGCGTCCTATCTTTAGGACGGGCGGCATGAGTTGTCCAGACTTAGAAATTCCTCTTGGCAAAAGGTCGAGGCTTTATCGTTTTTTTGAGATGTTGCCAGCGTTAATAAGCTATGGCATGTTAATTTTGTTAGTAGTTTTATCAGTACTTAGTCCTTTTCTGGCAGCTATTTACTTATTGTTATTGGTGCTAACTACGTTTGTTAAGGCTATAGGCATTTCTTATAGAACTTTGCTGGGCCACCGGCAACTTGTTCGGGCCGAGAAAATTGATTGGAGTGCTCGACTTGATGATCTATCGCAGGCTGCCGCGGGCAAGTCACCCGAAATTAAAATTAATAAAAAAGATTTTGAAGCTGATGTACATCAGCAAACTATTCTGTCTATCGAAAAAGGTGAGTTGCAGATCATAGATCCCAGAGAGATTTATCATGCGGTACTAATTGCTGCTTACAACGAGTCTTACGAAGTATTGAAGCCGACGGTAGAGTCAGTAAATAATACAACATATCCGAACGAGAGGTTGATTGTATATTTGGCTTACGAAGAACGCGGCGGCGAGCAGATGGCAGAGACTGCCAAGCGTCTTCGTGATGAATACACCGGTGTATTTTGCGACTTTCGGATTATTCAACACCCTAAAGATTTGCCAGACGAGATACCGGGCAAGGGTCCAAATATTACGTATGCAGGCTATGACCTCAAGCAGTGGTGCGACAATAAAAAGATTGAATATAACCAAGTAATCGTTACAACCCTTGATAGCGATAATCGGCCTTACTCAACCTATTTTGATTATGTGGCGTATAAATATGCTGTTACCCCTAACCGCGAAAGACTATCATATCAGCCGGTGGCCTTGTATTTTGGTAATATTTGGGATGCACCAGCGCCAATGCGGGTGCTAGCAACGGGCAATTCGTTTTGGACTATTATTGGTAGTATGCGGCCGCATGCTTTGCGTAATTTTGCAGCTCATAGCCAGCCGCTTTCGGCGCTTGTGAGTATGGATTTCTGGAGTAAGCGCAGTATTGTTGAGGATGGGCATCAGTATTGGCGCAGTTATTTTTACTTTAAAGGCGACTATAGTGTTATGCCAATCCATGTTCCTGTATATCAAGATGCCGTGTTATCAGACACATTTAAAGCAACGCTTATCAGCCAGTTTAAACAGTTGCGGCGCTGGGGGTATGGTGCTTCGGATATACCGTATGTAGCAGTCAGATTATTTACGCGCCAGCGAACAGCTCCTTTTTGGGAAACACTGGCAAGGTTTATACGGCTAATTGATAATCATGTTAGCCTAGCTACAATGTCAATATTGGTTGCTTTTGGTGCGTGGGTGCCATTATTAACCAATCCCGAAGCTTCCAGAAATATTTCTGCGCATGCTCTGCCGCTAATAGTTAGCCACATTCAACAGGTAGCAGTTATCGGAATATTTATTACGATTTTACTGATGCTGAAGATGCTGCCTCCTCGTCCAGAACGCTATAAGCGTTCGCGAACCGTTTTTATGGTTTTGCAATGGTTTCTGATGCCTGTTACATCAATCTGTTATAGTTCTGCAGCATCAATGGCAGCGCAGACACATTTGCTGTTAGGTAAATATCTTGAGAAATTTGACGTAACCGACAAGGCAACACTATCGTCGCGTGCTAAAACAAAGGCCAAGAAGGACGCTCTCAAGAAAGCTAGACGTAAATCAAAATTATAAAATTATCATTAAGTTTTAAGCTAAATAAAAATGGGTGACAGGTGAGTTTATATTAAAAACAAATTACTATAGTAAACGAAAGATTAGTCTTTTAGCTGAGACTACCAACACTGATCGCGAGACACTGAGTTACTTTACGTGATTACAATACCAAGCGAAGCAGTTCGGCTTGTTGTATTATTTGAGCTCGTAGTAAATGGTATAGCGGCTTAGCCGAGATTGTTTTTTATATGTTGTAGATTTTGTTTTGGTATGTTGTTTAGCCATGCTTTTATATTAGCATAAGTATTATTTTTTGTCAAATTAGATAATCTACGAAAATATATCACCAGACGCATAGAAATGTTGATTAGACACCGAATAACGACGTGGAAAACTTTTAGTATTTGTGCATAAAATATTATGCAAAATAAAAAACTTGCCGTCTAAATTACGGCAAGTTACATGATTGCTCTGGTGGGCAATAGAGGATTCGAACCTCTCACCTCTTCAACGTCAATGAAGCGCTCTAGCCAAATGAGCTAATCGCCCAGCTGCACTTAATGGTAGCAGAAATCAATACGTATTGCAATATGACAGAATAGCCAGTAATATACTAAGTAGACGTTGACGGAGTCTAACCACCTCTTGAGTCTCGTGTTGGCGGTTGCGGCGCACGTAAAAAGTCGGAGCAAGAGTAATAGCCAAGGTGGAACCTCCCGTTTTTGGGACCGAGGCACGCGCGTAAAAACGCTTGCGTGCTTTTATATTTTCTAAAAGGAGGTTCATTATGAACGAACAGCAACTACAATCAATGCGGCACAGTCTAGCGCATATTATGGCGCAGGCGGTGCAGCATTTATGGCCGCAGGCTAAATTCGGTGTTGGGCCAGCTATCGATAATGGTTTTTACTACGATATTGATCTTGGTGATGTAAAAATATCGGAGGATGATTTTAGCCGAATCGAGAAAGAAATGCGAAGTATTATTGCACGCGATCTGCCGTTTACGCGTCAAGATGTGCCAGTTGATGAGGCGATAACTTGGGCGAAAGAAAACAATCAGCCTTACAAAATTGAATTGCTTAACGACTTGAAACGGTCAGGTACGACAATAGCGAAAGACCTAGTGGGCCAGAAGCTTGGTTCTGCCAGCGATGATGAAAGCAAGGTTGACACTGTATCATTGTACTCGCAGGGTGATTATACTGACTTATGTCGTGGCGGTCACGTTGAAAGCACTGGCAAGGTTGGAGCTTTCAAGTTAATGCGCGTTGCTGGTGCGTATTGGCGCGGTAATGAGAACAACCCGCAGATGCAGCGTTTGTACGGTGTCGCTTTTGCGACTCAAGCTGAACTGGACGGTTACTTGGATATGCTAGAAGAGGCAAAGAAGCGCGATCATCGTAAGCTCGGCAAAGAACTCGATCTTTATACTATGTCGCCGCTTGTTGGCATCGGCTTGCCGTTGTTTACACCGCGCGGTACGGTTCTGCGCGAAAAGGCAGCGCAGTTATCGAACGAACTGCGCCAAAAGTACGGTTTCACGAAAGTTTGGACACCACATATTACCAAGAAGGATTTATACGAAGCATCAGGACATTGGGCAAAATTTGGCGACGAACTTTTTTTGGTAACTAGCCAAGAGACTAGCGACAAGATGGCTCTCAAGCCGATGAACTGTCCGCATCATACTCAGATTTTTGCCTCGCAGCCGCGCAGTTATCGCGAGATGCCGATACGTTATTTAGAAACAACGACCGACTACCGCGACGAGAAAACCGGTGAACTAGGCGGTTTGAGCCGTGTGCGTTCGTTAACTCAGGACGATAGCCACGTCTTTTGCCGGCCAGACCAAATTGAACAAGAAATTAATAATTTGCTAGCTTGCGCGCAAGAATTGTACGATATCGTTGGTATGAAATTACGCGTGCGATTAAGTTACCGCGACGATGGCGAAGGCTATTTGGGCGAGTTAGAATTGTGGCAATCAGCTCAATCGCAACTCAAAGCTGCAGTTGTCGCTAAAGGTCTTGACTATTTTGAACAGGAAGGCGAAGCAGCTTTCTATGGGCCAAAGATAGACTTCATGGCGACCGATGCGATTGGACGAGAACATCAGGTTGCGACAGTGCAGTTAGACTTTGTCCAGCCTGAACGTTTTGGCCTTGAATACATAAATGAGTCTGGCGATTCGGAGCGTCCAGTAATGATTCA
This sequence comes from uncultured Candidatus Saccharibacteria bacterium, assembly GCA_963456685.1. Classification (GTDB taxonomy): domain Bacteria; phylum Patescibacteriota; class Saccharimonadia; order Saccharimonadales; family Saccharimonadaceae; genus Saccharimonas. Next base: position 4,503 of record CAUOPB010000008.1, read on the forward strand.
CAGTGCATTGCTTGGTTCAATTGAACGCTTTTTGAGCGTGTTCATTGAACATACGGCTGGCTGGTTTCCATTCTGGATTGCACCTGAACAGGTTCGTATTCTTACAGTCAATGATACAGTAAATGACTATGTTGATGAAATTACATCAGTGCTAAAAACAGAGGTATTGATGCGTCCTATAAAATACAACGAAGTAAGATTCACAGCAGATATGCGCAATGAGTCGTTGGGCAAAAAAATCCGTGAGGCGACTGTTGTAAAAATTCCAGTACAAATTATAGTTGGTCCAAAGGATAAGGCTGCACGTGTCGTTAGCGTTCGTACTCGCGCGGGCGAGGAGCAGGTTTCTATTAATCAACTAGCTGAATACATTCAGAGTATTCAATAATGAAAAAATTAGCTGCCGCTGTTGAGCGCGATAATAAATTGCTAGCAGCAGTTGACGTAACAGATTTGCCGCTAGTCGTTATTGCTGGTCCGACTGCTAGCGGCAAAACTGAGCTAGCAATTCGGATCGCTAAAAAATTTAACGGTGAGGTCATCTCGGCTGACTCACGAGCAATTTATCGCGGACTCAATATCGGTACAGCTAAACCTACGTCTGAAGAACAACAAGGGATACCGCATTGGGGCATTGATATAGTCGATCCAGGAGAGAGGTTTACGGCAGCGAATTTTAAGGTGTATGCTCAGCGAAAGATTAGCGAAATTCGTTCACGCGGGCATCTGCCAATTATAGCTGGCGGTACTGGTTTGTATATCGATAGCGTACTGTACGATTTTAAGTTTACGGCATATTCAAACAATCTTGATGAACGGCGTAAACTTGAGAATAAATCGTTAGAACAGCTTATATACCATTGCGAAAAAAACAACATTAAATTGCCGAAAAATATAAAAAACAAGCGACATATTATTAACGCTATCCTACGCAAAGGGGAAGATCCTCTCAAAAATGATAAAATAATTAGCAATACTATACTAGTAGGTATAGCGACAGACAGAGACATCCTAAGAAGCAGAATTGAAGAGCGGGCAAAAAGTATTGTAAGCAATACTACAATAAATGAAGCTATATGCGCGGCAGAGAAGTGGGGCTGGTACAACGAAGCAATGACTGGGAATGTCTATCCGCTTATCAAACAATATCTAGATGGTACAATTGACGAGATTGAACTTGAGCGAAAACTTTGTGTACTAGATTGGCGGTTGGCTAAACGCCAGCTTACTTGGCTAAGGCGGAATAAGGATATTAAATGGTTTAGCATTGATGAAGCATGGACCTACATCGTGAACAATCTAGATAAGAACTCTTAGATATGATACTCTTATACTAAAGGGTTTACGGTATGATTGACGCATTATTTGGTTCAAAAACGAGGGTAAAACTTCTACATCTCTTTCTTAACAATCCTGGAAAGTCGTTTTATGTCCGCGAAATTACGCGACTAATCGGGGAGCAGATAAATTCTGTGCGCAGAGAGCTATCTAATATGCTTGATGCTGGCGTGCTGTTGAGTAATACAAACGATAATAAACTATATTACGAGATTAACCGCTCTTACATTCACTACAAACCGCTCAAAGAGATTTTTACTAATAATGATGTTAGCAAACAAAAACCAAAAAGATTTTCAAAACAATCTGCTAGTAGCGAGACAGACGATTGGCGAATTGCTCTGGCGGCTTTGCCTAAAGCAAAAATTGTGATAGCAGCAGGCGCATTGGTTCGCGGTTCAGCGAGCAAGGTTGATTTGTTGATTGTCGGTAATGTCGAATCTAAACATGTAGCGGATGTAGTAAATAAAATAGAAATAAAAGTTGGTAGGCAGCTAACGTTCAGTAGAATGCTGTACGACGAATTCTATTATCGCTTGAGCGTGCACGATAGGTTCATTAATGATATATTATCAAGCAGACACGAAGTTGTAGTAGATAGTGAAAATATTCTGCAGCGATAGAAATGAAGGAGGAAAAAATAGTGTTTGACATAGAATACAAAGGCGGAAACACGATTGTACTTTCGGGTAAAAAGACTACTATTATTACAGATCCGAAATTGTCGTTGATCGGACTAAAAGATGCCAAAACTACCGGTTGCGTTGAACTTGCTACCGAGGATCGCTTCGCTGTTAAGGCGGATGGCGCAAAGCTCGTAGTTAATGGTCCTGGCGAATACGAAATAGGAGATTTTGTTATAAAAGGAATTGCTGCTGTTCGACATCTTGATAGCGGTAGCGATGAAAAACTAGATACAATTTATCGGGTAGAATGCGGCAATGTTGCTATAGGTGTTATTGGTAACATCGAACCAAAATTAAACGATGATCAATTAGAAAATCTTGGAGTGATAGATATCCTAATAGTTCCAGTCGGTGGATCTGGCTATACGCTTGACGCCACGAGCGCTGTGGCTCTGGTCCGTACTATTAGCCCTAAGGTTGTCGTGCCGATACATTATGCTGATAGCGGTATATCTTACGAAGTGCCGCAGGACTCGGCTGAAGTTTTTGTTAAAGAAATGGGTGCACCTGTCGAAAATGTATCTAAACTAAAAGTAAAGAATGACTCCTCGCTACCAACGGTATTAACGACGTATATATTGTCGCGAACGAGATAATATAGTCTAAAGGTTAAATAATAAAATCCCCCTGTTGTAGGGGGATTTTACTTTGTGACTTAGGCTGAAGCTATGATACCTTTTTTCTTGAGTGTGCGTATAGCCTTTGTTGAAAGTACCATGGTGATTTTTTTACCATTAACAACGAAAGTCTTTCTTTGGAGGTTGGGTTTGAATACTCGCTTGTTGCGCTGCAGAGAGAAACTTACTTTGTTTCCGAACTGCTTGCCTTTGCCAGTCAGCTCACATCGTGCTGCCATTGTAGATTCCACTTCTTAATTACGGTTATTATCAATCTGTCCTAGTATACTCTGGTTTTGATTCTTCGTCAAGAGCTGGTACAATGATAGATTAGATGGATATTCTGTATATAATTATTGTTTTGGTGGTGATATTTGTGTCGATGACGTTGCATGAATTAGCTCACGGCTTGGTGGCAAATAGTTTGGGTGATCGAACTGCGTATGATTTTGGCAGATTAACTTTGAATCCGATAAAACATATAGACCCGTATATGACTATATTACTGCCGATGATAATAATTATCACAAACATGACGACTGGGGCTAGCGTGCCAATCTTTGGTGGTGCAAAACCGGTGCCTTTTAACCCAAGCAACATAAAGTGTGGCGAGATTGGAGTGGCATTGGTAGCTATAAGCGGTCCGTTAGTGAACTTCTTTTTAGCGTTTGTAGCGTACGCAATACTTGTAGTCTCTAAGGCCGAGGCAGGTTCTTTGCTGAACTCTGTATTAACGGCTTTTACAATGGTGAATTTAGGGTTTTTTGCTTTCAATATAATTCCGATACCACCATTGGATGGATCGCGGGTACTGTATGCGCTTGCTCCTGATTTTGTGAGGAGTATTTTCGATACTATAGAGAGATATGGTGTTTTATTAATTTTTGCCATAGTTATGGTTGGTGGTTCGTTAATGGTTACTTATATGAACTTTATAATCGTAAACATACTAAAAGGATTCTCTATCGTTTTTGGCGGGTAGTCGTGGTACAATATAATTAGCCTCTTAGGCACCAGCGTATATGATTTTCCTAACAAATCATTGATAGGGATCTCAACAGCAGTATTCTCGTGGGAATATTGTGAGAGAACCCACCTTGCAATAAGCGGGGAATATCAGTCGCTAGCCTGGAGGCTTTTTGTGATATAATTACGCTAGGCTATCGGGTAATCGCTGGTTCTTTACAGAACAAGAGGAAAGTCCGGGCAGCATAGGACATGGCAGTCGCTAACGGCGACCAGAGGTAACTCTAGGGAAAGTGCCACAGAAACGATACCGCTATCTCAAATCTGCTTTAATGTACGATGACTGATAGTAAGGGTGAAAAGAGCGGTGTAAGAGACCGTAGCCGACTATGGTGACATAGAAGGAGGGTAAACCCTGCCAGCTGCAAGGTGTATTATCGTATAAGTTGTTCGCTTGATAATACTAACATCCGCTTGAGTTGTACAGCAATGTACAGCCTAGATAGATGATTACCGATAACAGAACCCGGCTTATAGATAGCCTAATAAAAGACCGCTAGTTAATCTCGCGGTCTTTTATTAGGCTTAAGTTCTAAATAGAAGAAGAATTTTTATTGCTTTGTTGCTTCTTTGACGATCTCAGAAAAAGCTTCCGGCTCGTTGACGGCTAGGTCAGCGAGGACCTTACGGTTGATTTCAATGTTGGTCGCGCGAAGACCTGCTATCAATTTGCCGTAGGTTGTGCCATTTTGGCGGGCAGCTGCATTGATACGAGTAATCCACAGGCTGCGCAGATCGCGCTTTTTGTTGCGGCGGTCGCGATATGCGTACTGCAAGGCGCGAATTACGGCTTGCTTAGCTAAGCGAAAGCTTCGGGTGCGGTTATGATGCATTCCCTTGGCTAATTTTAAGGTCTTCTTATGTTTCGCCGAAGCGGCGACTCCTCGTTTGACTCGCATATATTAGACTCCCAATGCTCGCTTAACGTTTTTTGCTATGCCGCCTTTAATAATAGCGCTGGTATTAATATTTCGCTTGCGCGACTTGCTTTTTTTGGATAGCATGTGGTTCCCGAATGCGCGGCGACGGGTAAGTTTGCCGGTACTGGTTAGCTTTATGCGCTTAGCAGTGCCCTTGTGGGTCTTCATTTTTGGCATTATTTACTCCTTATTACTATGCTGAGATTTCTCCCGGCCATCGTTGGTTTTTGCTCGAGCGTAGCTTCGTCTTTTAGCTGTTCCATCATCTTGTCTATCAAGTCATAACCTAAGTTTTTATGGGCTATTTCTCGACCGCGGAAGAAAATAAGGATTTTTACTTTATGTCCGTCCGACAAGAAAGCGCGTATTTTGCGCAGCTTGATCTCTAGATCGTTACTACCGATTTTCAAACCAAATCGCATTTGCTTTAGCTCGTTGGCTTTATTATTGCGCCGTGCTTTTTGCTGCTCCTTCATCTTCTGATATTGATATTTTCCCCAATCAACAATCTTAGCTACAGGAGGGTTAGCTTTAGGCGATATTTCTACTAAATCAACGCCTGCTTTTTGTGCAATATCTAGAGCTTCTCTTAAAGACATAACGCCAAGCTGCTTACCGTCAGCCCCGATCACGCGAAGCTCATTGCTGCGGATAGCGTTATTTATGCGAGTTGAATTATTAATCGTAGTTCTCCTTTAGAACAGTTGTTTTACTGAGTCTATACTCGCTGTACATGGTAACAAATTACCGATAATAAATCAAGCTCGTTATCGGTATTGGAGAGCTTCTGCGATATGTGCAGCTTGTATTTTGGCGCTATTGTCTAGATCTGCAATAGTGCGGGCGACACGGATGATTTTGAAGTAGCTGCGTGGGCTCAAGCTCAGTTTATCCGAAGCCTGCGACAACATATTTTTTGATTTCTCATCAAGTTTAGCAAACGTATTTATTTCTCTATTTGTTAAGTTACTGTTGTATTTATCGCTACAATTGTATCTTATCGATTGGATATTGAGGGCACTCTGAATCAAGTTTGATGCAGTTTTATGTTGTTTACAAGACAACGAATTATACGAAGACAATGTACTGTTCGATACGCGTGAGACGTGTACGACTAAATCAATTCTATCCATAAGCGGACCCGATAGCTTGCGTTGATAATTAGCTATTTGCGCTGGAGTGCATGAGCATTCTTTGGTTTGGTCGCCGAAATATCCGCAAGGACAAGGGTTCATGGTAGCAACCAGCATAAAGTTAGCAGGGTAGGTGGCACGCATACGCGATCTGGTAATAGTAACTTTCTTGTCTTCCAGGGGTTGTCTCAGGGCTTCAATAGACGAATGCGAGAACTCAGGTATTTCATCTAAGTAAAGCACTCCTAGGTGCGCTAGGCTAATCTCGCCAGGTTTCGGGCTTGATCCGCCGCCGATAAGCGATGTCTGGCTGGCTGTGTGGTGCGGGGAACGAAACGGACGCTGACGGATAATAGATTCTGTCGAGGAACCCTCTATGCTGTATATTTTTGTAGCTGCTAGCATTTCTTCAGGCGAGAGCGGAGGCAGTAGGTTGGGTAGGGTTTTTGCTAGCATTGATTTTCCGGCTCCTGGAGGTCCAGATAACAATATATTATGATGTCCTGCTGCTGCGATTATGAGGGCGCGTTTTGCTTGTTCTTGACCAGCCACTTCATCGAGCAGGGTTTGTTTGTTGGGCTCGCTTTCTTCTGAATAAATGTGCGGACAAACAGCATCCTTGGTGATGATTTTTTCTTTCTTTAAATGTAGGTAAAGCTGCTTGATATTATCTACAGGTATGATATTTATGCCGCCTACGAGAGACGCTTGATTAGCGTTATTAGAAGGTAAGTATATAGTATTAATACCAGATTTTTTTTGCGGTTTCGGCGATATTGATAGCGCCGCTAGTGGGGCGGATGTCTCCGTTGAGCGCTAGCTCGCCAGCGAATATAGAATTTGCAATATCCTGTTCGCGGAGTTGTCCGGCTGATAATAAGATAGACAAGGCTATAGGTAGATCATAATGTGTACCCTCCTTTGGAATTTCGGCAGGCGCAAGGTTGATGGTGATACGTTTAGTTGGGTATTCTAGGCCAGAATTGACGATGGCGCTGCGGACTCGTTCTTTAGATTCGTCGATTGATTTATTACCGAGACCAACTATGCGTATACTAGGCAGCCCATTTGATATGTCACTTTCTACTTCTACGATACTGCCATCGTATCCAACGGGTGAAACCGTAAGGATTTTAGCGGTTGATGCCATGACCATATAGTTAAAAGTTAATCATACTATACGGATGATGTAAATAAGTGATATAATGTCAAGAGTAACGCGGGGCTGATATAGCGTTCGACGTAGAGAATTTAACAGGTTGTTTTGCGTACCGACTTCTGACGTTATCAGAATTAATAGTTGCAAACTTTGCAAACAAAGCGAAGGCGTTTGTTGCATCATTGATGCCACGGCAGACAGCCTTTGCGCTAGCTGCGTAATATTACTGGCAGCCGCATCCGCCTAGATTCTTGCTATAGGCTAGGTGTGTCATATCTAGCAAGATCGGTTAATCGATATTTCTGCTATATCATTAATTAAGATTTTAAGCAGATCGCTAGTTCGTATGTTTGTCTAGCTTTGAGCGGATAAGCGATTATTTAACGAGTTAGACTATGTGCGTAGACAAACAACAGGTTACTCTGCGGACCCGGGGGCAGTACCCGGCAGCTCCACCACATCGTTTGTTGTAGAGCCTTTCGGGCTCTTTTTGATTTATGCGATAAAAAAGAATGACTACCTGCGAGTAGTAGTCATTCTAATGGTTGTGGAGTTTTCTGAAGTGTTTATTTCTGGTTCCTGTATAATTTTTTTATTCAGGAACTATCTCTATAGTAATGTGAAAATCTGCTTGTGTCAATGTTTTTTAGCAAGATTGCTAGGTAAAAAATACCACACTAGATAACGGGATAATTGGAGTAAATAAATGTGTTTTATGCCTTGAAACGATACGCTAGATATGTCGATTTGTAATTCTGTAAAATATCAGTTAGTACAACTAACGACTAAATGTAGAAAGGGTTGTTTCTGGTGAATGGTCTAATAGAATTATCACCAGAAATTTTATCGTTTGGCGCAGGGAGATCTAACGTGTAAGGAATGTGGAGACAAGGAGATCTGCACCTTAAGCTGGTGCTGGCAGCATAAATGTGGCGTCGGCAAAATAAAAAAATAATTCTAGGCTTATCGTGTCCAAATGTTAGCGATTGGCTAAGGAAGCTCAGGCCAAGCTCTTCCGGCTTCACAGACAAGTTCTGAAAGGCGATACTGAAACTGGCGGTGACTGTTTTTTGGCGGACGAAGTTTGACGGCTAGATATAGATCATTGGCGCTATTAGCCCAGTAGGTGTTACGTGTACATAGATCGATATGTTGGGTTGTTTCTGATTCTGGTTCGTTGCTGGATTGTTTTGCTATACATACGGTACATTGCAGGACAGATTATATAGTAGATTTTCTTCATCGCGTGAACACCGGCCTTTTATGATATTAATATAATTTTTGCCATGCTGTATGTATAGTTGTCGCATTTCGGATGTCATAATAATATACTGAAGATTTTGCTTAGTTTTATATAAACGTTAATTATATAAAGGATCTTTGAACACAAATAGTGCAATGAATTTTAATGAAAAATAGTTTGTATAAATATACCGTAGATAGCCGTTTGTTATAAGTTAAATTCGCAGTGTAGAGCCTGATGCAGTGTTGTATTTTTTAAATTCGATATGATCTAAAGTCTATTTGTTGTAATAAATAATTAATAGTAGCTTGATGAAATAGTTATCATTGTAATTATTACACTGTAGAAAAAAATGCAACAGTACAGTAATAACAGAGGTGTGTATAGTAAAATAGTGAGCTGTAGTATAAATAACAATATTTATATTACGATAGACGTTGACTTTTTATCATTGATTTGCTATAGTGTGAGTAAGCTTTTAGAAAAACAAAAAAGCAAAACAATACCAACCAAATAAGCCTCCACGATAATAATCGACGGAAACTAGGTGGCGCCAAATATATAACTAATACTATGGTTCCACCTAAGCTCCGCCTATTAAAAAAAGGCGTTGAGCGCGCGATATGTGCGCGCATTACACACCTGATTAATCCTTGAGATTGCGATGTCAGTGACCATCAGGTGTGTGATGTAGGTCTGCGCGATCGCAAGTCTTTTGCTCGCTAAGTGCGAGCGGTCAATCGGGCAAAAAGCAGTTGTTGCAGCGACCCTAATAGTTGTTTACAAAGGTGCTTCGTTATATTGCGACGCTGCTTTTGCCTCCTAGGTGTTATTATTTAAATCATGTATAAACGCTTAATTGCATTTTTGATGTTTTTGTCGTTAGTGGTGTTGCTAGCGATAACGCAGACGACCGCGCCGTCCAAAGTTGGTCCGGCTATTGTAGTCGTTGTGTTTGTATTAATATATATATTTCTTACTTGTACATTGACTCTCTTGCTTATATTTATAAACAAGATTGTGAGTAAGCATAAATCTGAGCCGTCTAAGCGGAGTGCTGATGACATGTATATCTTAATGTATGGTGCAGTGTTAGCGTTGGCGCCGACTGTGATTATTGCTGTGCAATCAATAGGACAAATTCAAGCAGGTACATATGTATTAATTACGCTCTTTGTATTGTTGGCTCTTTTGTATGTTCGGCATCAGAAACGTGTGAAGTGAGGGTTGAGGCCTAGAAAAATTGTAAACGCATATGGTATAATTTACTTAATATGGAACCGGGTATAAGAGAACAAGTTCCTGTGCAGAGAGAGGTGCTGCCGCAGAATAGTTACGAGACACCTACTTTTGGCATAGATGGCGGTAATCTTGAGAAACAAAATACTTCTAAAGAGGTGATGAATGCTGCTTCTGCAGAGGCTGTTGCTAATGCGGTTCCTCAAATTGTGCTACCTCAGCCAATTCCTATAGTTCAGCCAGCCGTGGATCCTGGCGCTGCTCAGTCTGCGACATCTGATGACACCACAGCGCTGATAGCCAATGATGATGACCTTATTGAAAAGGAGTGGGTTGATAAAGCTAAGAAAATTATCGCAGAGACCAAAGACGACCCGTATCGTCGCGAGGTTGAGATCGGCAAACTTCAGATAGAGTATATAAGGAAACGCTACGGGCGCGAAATAGGGAAAGTAGAGGATTAGGTAGTGTCTGGCGGCGGGATAGGCACTCTTGTAACATTGTTTGCAATAGCTTTGGTGATCGGGCTAGGGTCTTTTGTTGTGTTTATGGTCTATCGTAATACTCTTCGTGAGGCGAAGAACTATGAGCGCGGGCTTAAGATGGTGCCGATATTAATTCATCTACCGCCAGCTAGCGATGATATTGTTAGCGACGGGCGTGATAAACGAGATTTGACGGAAGAAGTGTTGTCGCAAGCTCAGGTTATGTACAATATTATATCCAGTACTGCCACTAAAGGTTTTAAGAGTAAGATTTATGGGCAGAGGCATTTGTCGTTTGAAATAGTGGCTCGCGATGGCTTGGTGTTCTATTATGCTGTTGTACCTACAGTGCTCACCGAGGTAGTTCGCCAGGCAATCGCAGCAGCCTACCCATCGGCTCGGCTAGAAGAGGTGTCGGAGCATACTGTTTTTAGCAAGGTCGGTAAGATGAGCGGTACGATTGGTGGCGAGTTTACTTTGAGGAAGAACTTTGCTTATCCTATTGCAACATACATGGAATCTAAACGTGATGCATCGCGCGCATTGCTGAATGCTTTATCAGCAGCGACTCGCGAAGATGGTATAGGTATCCAAATATTAATTCGTCCAGCTAATGAGCGATGGGCCAAGTCGGCAGTTTCTGTCTCTGAAAAAATCATAGAAGACAAAGACAAAAAAAAGACCGGACTTTCGGTGTTCTTCTCGCCGAGCGAAATTATGGAGTCTCTATGGAAGCCGCCAGAGAGCGATGACAAAAAGCCAGAGGATAAAAAGCCGCTTAACTCCGTTGAACAGGCGACCATTGATGCTATCCAAGAAAAAACCCGTTATCCGGGGTACGAGGTGCTGATACGGGCTGTTGTTTCGTCTAATACAGCAGCCCGTTCTCAGGTAATATTGAAAAATATTGTTGCAGCATTTGCATTATTTGACTCGCCGACGTTTAACGGATTTAAATTCACGTTAGCAAAAAACATTGAAGAACTAACTTCGTCTTATATTTTTCGTTTCTTCCCGCAGCAGGTTAATAAGAATATATTAAATAGCGTAGAGCTGGCGACTATTTTTCATTTGCCGGATCAGAATAGTATTCCAAGCTCGCAAGTCAAGCGCCAGATGAGTAAGCAAGTCGATGGACCGACACAGGTGATGGAGACTGGTTTGCTGTTAGGATACAACGAATTTCGCGGTGTTAAGAAGCCAATTAGATTAAGTGATAAAGACCGCCGCCGCCATATACATATTATTGGACAGACGGGTGTTGGTAAATCAGTTTTGCAGGAAAATCTAGCCTACCAAGATATGCTGGATGGGCGGGGTTTTGCCTTGGTTGATCCGCACGGGGACCTTGCGGAGCATTTGCTAGAAAAGGTGCCAAAGGAGCGCGTTGAAGACATTATTTATTTCAACCCAAGCGATATGGACAATCCGATTGGTCTAAATATGTTTGAGTTTGACCACCCAGACCAAAAAGACTTTTTGGTACAAGAGGCTATCGGTATGCTTTATGGTTTGTATGACCCAGGACATACTGGTATCGTTGGTCCGCGGTTGGAGCATATATTCCGCAACTGCGCGCTGTTATTAATGAGTGATCCGGCGGGCGGTACTTTTGTCGATATACCGAAGCTCTTGGTTGATGATAGTTTCAGAAATAACAAGCTGAAATACGTTACCGACCAGCAGGTGTTAGATTTTTGGACAAAGGAGTTCCCGGCATCGCAGCGATCAAGCGAGGCAGGCGAGGTCATCAGCTGGGTTATTGCTAAATTTGGCCCGTTCATTAGCAATGATGCCATGCGTAATATTATTGGCCAGACAAAAAGCGGCTTTGATTTTCAAGACATCATGAATAATAACAAGATTTTGCTGGTGAACTTATCGAAAGGTAAATTAGGCGATCTTAACTCTAAATTGCTTGGTATTGTCTTTGTGATGAAGTTTCAGGCTGCAGCGATGGCGCGGGCCAAGATTCCAGAGGACGAGCGTAAAGATTTTACGCTGTATGTTGATGAGTTTCAGAACTTTGCGACTGATAGCTTCGAGACTATTTTGAGCGAGGCTCGCAAATATCGATTGAGCTTGGTATTAGCTAATCAGTTCATGACGCAGCTGAAGGAAGAACTACGCGAGGCTATTCTCGGTAATGTTGGTACAACTATCACCGGCCGGATTGGTATAACCGACGCAGAGATTATGGTTAAGCGCTATACACCAGTGTTTGATGCAGAAGATTTGACGAAATTGCCAAACTTTGAATCTGTCTGTGTTGCCCAGATTGAAGGTGTGCCGTCTGCGCCGTTTAGTATGGCATGGATTCCCCCGATGGGCCACCAAAATGCTCAGTTGGGCGATGCCTTGCGCAGACTGTCGGCTGCAAAATACGGACATCCGCGGGCTCAGGTTGAGCGTGAGATAGCGGCGCGTACTAGCATGAATCAATCTTCTGGAAATAATAAACAGTTGAAAAATACGGCTGGAGCCGCTGCTAACACTCCTAATAAAATAGCACCGAGTAGTAGTTCATCTTTTTTGGATGAATGGTTAGCGAAACGCAAGCAAGTAACCGGCAGAAATAGCACTACGCCGCGTCCAGCAACTTCGCCGCTACCAGCTAATGCTAAACCGCCGATGTCTTCGACTGGCAATGTAGCGGCTGCTGCTGGACCCGCTCAATCTCAAAATTATACTGACGCTTATTCTCGCGCTTCTAGCGGCACCTTGCCAACTCAGCCGCAGCTACAACAGCTTCCGCAGCAGCCGTCTCGAAATAATCCAATAAATTTGGCACAGTCACAGCTTGGTGCAGTACCGCCAGTAGTTACTGCACCGCTGCAAGTTGGTGAGTCTCCTAATGTTAATTCTGCCACGCAAAGTGTCAATTTGTCGACAGAGCCAATTGCAGATGATGGTCCGATTTCGGCGCCACAACGGCCTGCTAGTAATACTCTAAATATGCGCGACAGCGACAATAGCGGTGAAGTTTCGATAAAATTACGTTAGTTGGTTGGCAAAAGTCACTTGGATTTGCCGAATATTAGGACGCGAATGTAATCGTAAATCAAGCCGATAACCCACCCTAAGACGAAGGTGGCGATAGTCTCTGTGCCAGATAGCGAATATCCGAAGTGCTTAGCGACTAAATATATACCAGCTGTAAGGATAAAAGCTGCAGCTGACCCTGACAATATGGCATTAGGACGTGCTACAGTATTACCAATCACCTCGCTACTCTTTTCGACGGCGGGGTTATGAATAACTTTACTGAAAGTTCTGCTGGCAGGTGACATTTCGGATTGAATCTCGGTCATAGTCTTGTCGAAGGCAGCTTTGCGTTCTTGTTTAGAGGTAGGGCCACGGCGTTTCTTCTCTGGACTGATTTCATTAGTTTTTATTTTGTTTTCTTTACGTTCTTGGGCGATTTCTCTAGCTTGGTTTAAGGCTTCATGGCGTGCTTTTTTCAGCTGTTCCTGAGAGGTTTCAGAGCTAGCTTCTTTCTCTGTTTTATTTTTAGCGTTAATATTCTCTTGAGTTTTCCGATGGATTACTTCATAGCTAGTGTACTGCTCTTTATGCTTATCGCTAAGTGATGGTATTTTTTCATTATTCATTGATAGCTACCTCATCTTTGTTTATATAATCTTATAATTTATATAGTGCCTGAGTTAAAATCTCGACGGATTAAGCGGACTTCCTTTTTCAGCTGACGCGATCGTGCGTAGAAGAATGCGACAACAGCGAAGGCGATTCCGGCAAATAGCATGTTTTCGCCAGGTCCGGTGTGTGGAAGTTGAGCAACAGTTTGTTCAATTGCTTGCTTTTGTGCCGGACAGTCTACATTAATGGTCACGGAATTGCCGAAAGTATTGGTCATCTTGCAGTCGTATGAATTAGGGTTGCCGGTACCAGTGGCTTTTGGCGAGATCGTGCTTTGGAGCTTCACGCTGAATACGCGAGTTTGAGTTTCACCAGGCTTTAGCGTGATTTTTGGCCATACCAATAGAGTTTCTGTGTCTTGGCTGCCAGAGGTGTCCTTGGTTAAGGTGGCTCCTCCTTTGTTTTCTAGCGAAGCATATTGGAGGACGTCGGCGAGATTCTCGGTGATGGTGTAATCGGTAGCTTTCAATCCTTTGTTGGTAACAGTAATCTTGTAAATAATTTGATCGGACGCCTTGGCGGTAGTTGTCGAAGCATCGGCGTTGCCTTGCGAGGTGTTTTGGGCGGTTTTTGTTTGAATGATATCTTCTTTGCACTTAGCATCTTTTATCCACAAAGTTGTGTCGCCTGGACATGGTTGACAGTTAGGATCTGTGGCAAGCAAGGCAGGATTTTGCGGACACTTAGCTGGCTCTACAATCTGAAATTCCTTGGTACAGCTATCACTGGTACGGTCGCCTAGAGATGTTTTCAAGATAGCTTTAACTGTATATTTACCAGCTACAGTTTCTTTGTCGGTGACAGTTCGAGTCTTGCTTTCGATGGTTTTTAATTGTTTACCATCTCGATAGACAACAAATCTATAACCGGTAATTGAAGCGCCATTGCTGGTGTTACCGGAGGCGGTGTATTGGTAGGTATTCTTGTTGTTAACGATTGCTAGCGATGAACATACTGCGACAGGGTCAGCTTTGCACCTCGGGTCGTTCGCAGGCAGGTTAGTCTTGCCAGGGACGGTGCACATCGGAGTATAGCAATTTGGATAGGTCCCTGATTGTCCAGGAGGGCAAGCGGGAGCTGGCGGGACGGTTAGTGTAATTAGGTTACCGCAGCTGCGCATAATTCCGAACCACATTCCTGTCTTTGATGAACGAGCTACGTAAGCTGAATAAGCGCCTGAATTACCCCAAAGCCGCTGCGGTCTGTAGTAAAACGTTCGCGTACCACCGCCAGTTTTTACGGTGTAGCCGCCTTCACCTTGGCTTGCACCGAATACAGGTTTCATACCCCAAGAATATAAGCCTTCGTTGCTCCTGTGATACTCCAAATTATTACCAGCTTGGTCAATATCGCTGCGAGAAATGCCGACGGCATCGTAGAGGTCGCGGATATTGTTGACGTTGCTGTCATAGGTGCTTAGTAAGGCTTGCTTACTCCATACGCCGCCATAAACCATATCAGTAGCGTCGGCAGCGGTAGCTGGCTCTGGTGCTTGAAATACGGCAAAAAACTGTACAACGAGTGCAAAAGCTGTAAAAATAAGTCCTAATCTGCGCACCGATTCTTCTTTGCGTAACCGTTTTGCATAAAAACCTAACTGTCCGACTAATGCGGGGCTAAAGGCGAGATTTGATACTAGCTTTCTAAACATTTTGTTTACCTTTTTGTGTTATTTTGAGATATATTTCCCTCTCTTTTATAATATCATACTTATGGCAACCGCAGCAATACCTTGAATGAACAATTTTTTTTATGGTATAATGTAGGTATTAATAGACAAGCTGAGCGACTGTAAATAGGGAGTGATTTCGTTATGAGTAAACAAAAAAATGATGGTTCGTATGATAGTTCGCAGATCCAAGTTCTTGAAGGTCTCGAGCCAGTACGCAAACGTCCAGGAATGTATATTGGCAGCACGGGATATGATGGTATACACCATTTAATTAAAGAAATCGCCGACAACTCGGTAGACGAAGCTATAGCTGGTTATGGGTCGCGAGTTGATGTGAGATTGTTGGCAGATGGCGGTGTGACAGTAACTGATAATGGTCGTGGTATTCCAGTAGATAAGCACCCTAAGACTGGCATTAGTACGCTTGAGACAGTCCTGACTGTGCTGCATGCTGGCGGTAAATTCGGCGGCGGCGGCTACAAGGTGTCAAGCGGTTTGCATGGTGTTGGTTCTAGCGTGGTTAATGCTCTATCTACTAAGCTGATTGCTGAAGTTGTTAGAGGTGGTATGCTATATCGTATCGAATTTTCTCGCGGTAAAACTGTGGTACCGCTCAAGAAAATAGGAAAAACCGATCGGCCAGATGGCACCTGTATCACGTTCTATCCAGATGCTGAAATCTTTAAGGAGACAATTAAATTTGATTATAAATGGGTGGTAAATTATTTACGCCATCAGGCATATCTAACTAAAGGTGTTTATACCTCTGTTTATGATGAGCGTACTCGCGAGCGCCAGGCATTCTACTTCGAGGGTGGTATCAAGAGCTATGTCAAGAATTTGAATAAGGGTAAAGATGTGCTTGGCGATGAGATATTCTATGTCGATAAGCAAGTCAGCGATTCGGTTGTCGAAATAGCAGTACAATACAACGATTCCTACATCGAAACCGTTAAGCCGTTTGCGAATAACGTTTTGACGCCAGATGGCGGCACGCACTTGGTCGGATTTAGGTCAGCACTTACCAGGGTAATCAATGATTATGCTCGTAAAAATAACTTGCTCAAAGAAAAAGAAGATAACTTGACTGGCGATGATATCCGCGAGGGCCTGACGGCGGTGATATTGGTAAAATTGCCAGATCCGCAGTTTGAAGGCCAGACTAAAAATAAACTAGGTAATCCAGAGGTGCGTCGCTATGTCGAGCAAGTAATGAACGAATATTTCGCATATTATCTAGAGGAAAATCCAGCTATTGCTAAAAAAATTATCAATAAAGCCTTGTTGGCGGCGCGAGCACGCAAGGCAGCGCGGGCAGCGCGGGATAATGTAATTCGCAAAGGAGCGCTTGACGGCGCTAGTTTGCCTGGCAAATTAGCTGATTGTTCTAGTAAAGATCCGTCGGAATGCGAATTGTATATAGTTGAGGGAGATTCGGCTGGCGGTTCAGCAAAAACTGGCCGCGATAGCCGTACGCAGGCGATTTTGCCTCTGCGCGGTAAAGTGCTCAATACCGAGCGGGCTCGCTTAGACAAAATGTATGCCAATCGAGAGATCTTGAGCTTGATCAAAGGGGTAGGTGTAGGTATTGGCGATGCTTTTGATATTCGCGGATTGCGCTATCATAGAATTATCATCATGACTGATGCCGATGTCGATGGTAGCCACATCGCGACGCTGCTAATGACGTTTTTCTTCCGCTATATGCGGCCAGTTGTGGAAGGCGGGCACATATATCTAGCTAAACCGCCACTGTTTAAGCTGAAATTATCTCAAAGCAAACAAGAGTATTTATATAATGAGGAGGCGCTTGAAGCGCGGTACGATGAGCTAATTGCGGCACGCAAAGAGAAGGGTGTCCAGATTGATTTAAACGATTCGCGGGCAAAACAAGCTGGCCTGAGCGAGTCGGCCCTACAACGCTATAAGGGTCTCGGTGAAATGGATGCTAGTCAACTCTGGGAAACGACTATGAACCCGGAAAATCGAGTGCTGGTACAGGTTAAGCTCGAGGATGCTGAGCGCGCTGATGCTATCTTTACGAAGTTAATGGGCGATGATGTCGAAGTGCGCAAGAATTTTATTCAAGCTAATGCTAATAAAGTCAGTCTTGATGAGCTAGATGTGTAAATGGACGAGAAGAAGGATAGGAATATGAAACCAGAGTCAAAAAAACCAGTCGAAGGCGAGATTATCGAGCAGACTAACGACGTTAGCCATTCAAAGTCTGTCGAGATTCGAACAGTAGAAGATGTTATGGAGGATAGCTTTATCCGGTATTCAATGTCGGTCATCGTTGACCGTGCCTTACCGGACGTACGCGATGGTATGAAGCCAGTTCATCGCCGTATTGTGTACGTAATGGATAAAATGGGTATCGGGCCGACAGCTAAGACCGTGAAAAGTGCGCAGATTGTCGGTGAAGTGATGGGTAAATACCATCCGCACGGCGACAGCTCGATTTATGATGCGATGGTACGTATGGCTCAAGATTGGGTGGAGCGCTATCCGTTGGTTCAGGGCCAAGGTAACTTTGGTTCAATGGATGGTGACCCACCAGCAGCTATGCGCTATACCGAAGCAAAAATGACTCGGGTGTCAGAGTCGCTTTTGGCAGATATTGATAAAGAGACGGTTGATTTTCGCGATACATATGACTCTACGCGCCAAGAGCCGATTGTTTTGCCTGCTAAATTGCCGAATTTACTGCTGAATGGGCAAGTTGGTATTGCTGTTGGTATGGCAACTAATATTCCGACGCATAATCTAGGCGAGGTGGTTGATGCAACGGTTACGCTGATTGATAATCCGGAAGCAACGCTTGATGACCTTATGAAGTGTATCAAGGGGCCAGATTTCCCAACTGGCGCGGTGGTTTATGGCGGCGCGCCGATGCGCCAAGCTTATGCGACCGGCCGCGGCAGTGTGACGATACGGGCGGTGGCAAACATTGAAGAAACCAAACGCGGCCGTCATCAAATTATAGTTTCTGAGATGCCTTATGGCGTGAATAAAGCAACGCTTATCGAAAAAATTGCCGATTTGGTGCACGAGAAAAAGATTACGGCGATTAGCGCTTTGCGTGATGAGTCGGCTCGCGGTAATGTGCGAGTAGTTATTGAGCTCAAAAAAGACTCCTATCCGAAGAAAGTACTTAACCAATTATACAAATTGACGGCGTTACAGACTAACTTCCACTACAATATGCTAGCTTTGGTACCGAGTGCTGACGATGCGACACGTCTGCAGCCGCGCGTTTTGGGTTTGCATGATATTCTGAATGAGTTTATCAAACATCGCCGCCAAGTGGTACGCCGCCGCACAGAGTACGAGCTACGCAAGGCTAAGGAGCGAGCGCATATCCTGGAAGGTTACAAAATTGCACTGGACAATATCGACGAGGTAATTAGAACCATCCGGGCTAGCAAGACGCAAGATGAAGCCGAAAAGGCTCTCATCGAAAAGTTCTCACTGAGCGTTATCCAGGCCAAGGCGATTCTGGCAATGCAATTGCGCCGACTGACGGGTCTAGAACGCGAAGCTATCGAGAATGAGCTAGCTGAGTTAATGAAAAAGATCGCGTATTTTGAAAAAGTTTTGGCTGACGAAAACGAAATCCTTCGCATCATCAAAGAGGAGTTGCTAGAAATTAAAGATAAATATGGCGATGACCGTTGTAGTAAAATTATCAACACCGAAGTCGGTAAGTTTAGTGATGAAGAACTAATCCCAGAAGAGGATACTGTTGTACTGTTGACAACGGAAAATTACATCAAGCGCACCTTGGCCAGCGATTATCGCCGTCAAAACCGCGGCGGCAAGGGTAAACGCGGTATGACCACTAAAGAGGAAGACGTTATTGATCAGCTAGTACCAGCTGGAACACATGATTGGCTGTTGTTTTTCACTAACAGGGGTAGAGTGTTTCGTCTGAAGGCCTACGAGGTGCCGGCAGCTAGCTTAGCGGCGAAGGGCGTAGCGGCGGTCAATTTATTGCAGCTGCAGCCAGAGGAAAAAATTACTTCAATTATCAATCTAGCTAAAGATGTAAATGTTGATGAAGGTTACCTATTTATGGCGACGACCAAGGGTACAGTCAAGAAGACAGCGATTGCTGACTATTCAAATATTCGCACCAATGGTTTAATTGCTATTAATTTGGATGAAGGCGATGAGTTGCGTTGGATCAAGCAAACTACTGGCAAGAACGATGTGATTATCTCGACTTCAGCTGGACAAGCGGTTCGCTTTAGCGAGGAGGAGTGTCGTCCGATGGGACGTGCTGCTCGCGGTGTGCGTGGTGTGCGACTACGAACGGACGATAGTGTTGTAGGTATGGATATTGTAACTTCAGCTGATCAAAAATTGCTGGTGATGAGCGCAAACGGGTTCGGCAAAGTAACCAAGGTAGCTAATTTTCCGAGTCACCGCCGCGGCGGCGTTGGTGTGAAGGCTGCTGTTGTTACGGCAAAAACTGGTCCGATAGTTGCTGTTCAAACGCTTGAGAAGGATGCGATTGAGGCAATTATGATTAGTCAAAATGGACAGACTATCCGGGTGTCGCTTGACGATATTCCAGCACTTGGCCGTACTACTCAGGGTGTTCGAGTGATGCGTATTAATGACGGAGATACAGTTTCGTCAATGGGGATTATACGTGATACAGACGAAGGAGAAAAATAGCGGATGGTAGTATCCCCGTATATAATAGCTTTTGCTGTCGGTTGGGCTATGGCGCAGTGCGGTAAGTATGTCGTTGCTGCTATTAAGATGCGTACCTTGAAAGTGTTTGATCATCTGTACATATCGGGAAATATGCCAAGCGCTCATAGTGCTACGATGATGTCGCTAGTATCGATTATCGGTTTGAAAGACGGAGTCGGTAGTGGTTTGTTTGGTTTGGCATTAGCTCTAGCAGCGATTGTGATGTACGACGCATTGATGGTACGGCGATCTGTTGGAGAGCAGGGCGAGGCTATCAAGCAAGTTATTGATATCTCGAAATTTGATGTGTCAAAGCCGCGTAGCGCTAAGGGACATACCCCTTTGGAAGTGGTAGTCGGTGCTGTAATTGGCTTACTAGCGGGTATCGTTGTATTTTTAGCTACAAAAAACTAGCGATAGGGTGTTGACTTGATTAGGTTAGAGCGCTACAATAGTGAACAGTCTGGTTGCGAGAGGTAAACTTACAAATTGCGTCTTAGCAGTCAGGTTAAGTAATTTAACAATTTGATTGTGCAATTATCATCGTCAGTCTATTTTTGAGTAGACGCTTCAAATGAAGCATCTTTATGGAGAGTTTGATCCTGGCTCAGGATGAACGCTGGCGGCGTGCCTAACACA
>CAUOPB010000009.1:0-24604 GCA_963456685.1 uncultured Candidatus Saccharibacteria bacterium
ATCTTATATATTATAGCATATTTGATGGTATTATGTCAAAAAAATCTTGATTTAGCTAGAGAAAAAGCGGATCGTAGCTATATCATTAGTCTCAACCGCAACCCTGCCACCAACTGGATAAGTGAATTTCGGGTCGGTATGGCCAAAATCTAAATTAGCAATGACTGGCATAGTCTGCTCAATATTTTTGCTGAGAATGATCTCTTGAAGAGTCTGCTCTGCTGGCTGCGATTCCTGTTGGAAACGCCCGATCAGAATGGCTTTGACCTGGCGAAAATACGGCTGCTGCACTACCGACTGGAAATTGCGCTCGAATGTCTCTAAAATCGAATCGTAACTATCGTCCTCAATACATAAGATGATATCGCCAGCAATGCGCGGGAAATACTCGGTGCCGTTCAGCAGATTTAGGCTGCACATATTTCCGCCCAGCAAGACTCCTTCGGCCCTACCTTTTTGGATGATTACTGGACCGTTGTTTGGCAGAGTGGCGCGCGAGGATTTTTCGTCGTAATTCCAAGGATAATCGTAAAAGTTCGCCGACGGCGCAATTTCGTACTCATCCGGCTGATCCGCAAACAAACAGCGCTTAAAATATTCCAGCGAATAGCTATTTTGCGGCAGCATACCAAAGCAATAAAAGTTCGGCGCAGCATATGTGATTAAGCCAGTTAATCGTTGACCTTCTCCTGGTCGCTCGGACAGCCGCGCTGAGACCGTGAAATTACTAGCCCTACATCTTCTCGCGAATCTCGGCGATCAGGTCGCGCAGGTCGGCGGCGCGTTCGAATTCTAAGTTAGCGCTAGCCAAGTTCATCTGCGCGGTCAGGTCTTTGATAAGATTTTTATACTCATCGCGCGGGATTTTGCGCAGGTCGAGCTTTGGCTTGTCGTCTTCTTTTTGCGGAATAATAGCGCGCAGACCTTCGTCGATCGCTTTGCTGATACCGCGCGGCGTGATGTTATGCTCGCGGTTGTATTTTTCTTGAATCTGGCGGCGACGGCGCGTTTCGTCGATCGCCAAGCGCATACTATCGGTCATGTTATCGCCGTACATGACCACCTTGCCGTCGACGTGGCGCGCTGCCCGGCCAATCGTCTGAATTAGGCTGCGTTCGCTGCGCAAAAACCCTTCCTTATCGGCATCCATAATCGCCACCAAACTAACCTCTGGCAAATCAATCCCCTCGCGCAATAAATTAATACCGACCAGCACGTCATAAACACCCATCCGCAAATCGCGCAAAATATCGCCGCGTTCCAGCGTGTCGATTTCGCTGTGGATGTAAGCCGTCTTGATACCGATCTCTGTCAAGTAAGTCGATAAGTCCTCTGCCATCCGCTTGGTCAAAGTAGTGACTAGTACGCGCTGCTTTTTGTCGACGCGGTCGCGGATCTCGGCGATCAAGTCGTCGACTTGTCCGTCGGTCGGGCGGACGATAATCTCTGGATCAAGCAAACCAGTCGGGCGGATCACTTGCTGCGCTGGTGTCGGACTGCGCTGGAGTTCATAATCGCCAGGCGTCGCCGAAACGTAAATGACTTGGTTGATGTGTTTATTAAATTCGTCAAAGCGCAGCGGGCGGTTATCTAGAGCGCTCGGCAAGCGAAAACCGTACTCGACCAAGACTTCTTTGCGGGCGCGGTCGCCATTATACATGCCGCGCACTTGCGGCACGGTAACGTGGCTTTCGTCGATAATCATCAAAAAGTCGTCTGGAAAGTAATCTAGCAAAGTCGCTGGCTGCTCGCCCGGTTCGCGGTTGGTTAGATAACGGCTGTAGTTTTCAATACCTTTGACGAAGCCAGTCTGCTCGAGCATCTCGAGGTCGTACTTGGTACGCTGGGACAGACGCTGCGCCTCGAGCAGTTTATTATTCTTTTCGAACCATTCGACACGCTGCTCGTACTCGGCGCGAATATTCTCGATGGCGCGCTTAATTTTTTCTTTCGGCGTAGCGTAGTGGCTGCTCGGAAAAATAGTGAAGAGTTCCGGCTCTTCTAGAATCTCGCCAGTCAGCGGGTCAATCCGCGTAATTCGATCGACGTCATCGCCAAAAAACTCCACTCGATAAGCTGTTTCGCCGCCCGCCGGAAAGACATCGACCACGTCGCCTTTGACGCGAAACGCACCGCGCGCAAAGTCGATATCGTTGCGATGATACTGAATATCCATCAATTGGCGCAAAAATTTGTCTTGCAAACGCCGCTCACCGCGCTTAACGGTAATCGACAAATCATAATAATCCGCCGGCGAGCCCAAACCATAAATACAGCTGACGCTCGACACGATAACCACGTCGCGCCGTGTCAGCAAAGCGTCAGTAGCAGCATGGCGCAGGCGGTCGATTTCTTCGTTGATTGCCGAGTCTTTCTCAATATAGGTATCGCTCGACGCGATGTAGGCTTCTGGCTGGTAATAATCAAAATAACTGACGAAATAATGAACTTCGTTGTCGGGGAAAAACTGCTTGAATTCGCTGAATAGCTGGGCGGTGAGAGTTTTGTTGTGCGCCAAAATCAACGTCGGCACGTTCTTCTGAGCGATAATATTCGCCATCGTAAAAGTTTTACCGCTACCTGTTACACCGAGTAACGTTTGCTCGCGCTGGCCGTCGTGCAAACCATTCAGCAACTGGGCGATCGCTTGCGGCTGATCGCCAGTCGGTTGATACGCAGATTTTAGTCGAAATCGCTGACTATCCATCTGGTATATTTTAACATTTTTAATCTAATCTAGCTAACCTTGGCCGTAGCGTTTAGCGCTAACCTGCGGGTCGCTGCTGTCGTGCTCAACATCGGCGTATTTCTTGTCAAGCGCCTCAATGACTCGCGCCACTAACCGCTCAGGGTTAGCGTCGTAAATGACATCTTTAGCGCCCGGCGCCCAAACGTTCTTAAGCAGAGTAATCGTGTAATCTGCCAGACCACCGCTGCCCAGCAAGATACCGCAGACCTTACGACTTTCGAGCGCTGTCGACAGCTCATGCAGGCTGCCCATTCGCCCGCCGACAGTAATCACCGCATCGGCACTGCGCACCAGATGAACATCGCGGCCAACATATTCCATACCGGTGAAGTTGATATAGTCGAATTCGGCAGTCGGCAAACGGTAAGTCGAAATATGTTCGCGAAACGAACTAGCCGGCGAGAATCCGACCGACACGCCTTTAGTCTGGCCAACACTTTTGAAGCCGCGCGCAGCAAAGTGCGGCAAGCCGACGGTAGCGCCTGTCAGCAACGTCTTGCCCGAACGTGCGATTTCAGCGCCAATCGCAAAAGCTTTTTCGTGAGCGCTATCAACCGTCTCGCCCGACGCCGCGCCCGATACACAAATCTGGTATTTCATTATTCTCCTCGTTTTGGTAATTGTTTCTCGGTGATTGGCATAGCGTGAAGACTGACGCCTCGTCGCAAGATGCCGTCCTTGGCGCCAATTTTGGTGACAACGCTAGTCGAATTGGCGCTAGCGAAAATAATCGAATCTTTTAAGCTTTTACCTTGCGCCCACTGGCTCAAAAAGCCGCTAGCAAAAGCATCGCCGGCGCCCGTGCGATCGACTACTGGCACGTCTTCATACATGCCAGCGCGCACCAACGTCTTGCCGTCAGTCGCTACCACGCCATTTGGACCGTCGCTAACAATCACTGTCGGACAATAGTGCAGCGCCCGCAGAGCCAACTCCTCGATAGTCTCGCCAGCTACTAATTTTTGCATCTCTTCTTTGTTGGTGCAAAGCACGTCAACTGTGTCCAGCAAACCTTTTAGCTTTTCCGGATCAGCTAGCTCCGGACCAGCCGGGTTGAGCATGACTTTGGCACCAACGCGCTCAGCTTCGTCCAAAATCACCCGTAACACCGTCAGGCTGTTGTCGGCCAACGACGTCGGGTAAATCCAATCAGCTTGGCTGATAGCTTGCAAGTTCAAGCGGCTAACATCCTTGCCAAATGTCCGCCCGCGGTGGTTCAGAATTGTTCGTTCGCCATTGGTTGCGATCAAAATCACTGAATAGCCAGCTTGCATTCGGTCATCGATCAAGACGTCGCGCGTATCGACACCCTCGATATCAAGCGCTGCAATCACCGCCTGGCTGGCCGAATCATTGCCCAGCGCCCACATATAGCGACTGTCCAAGCCCTGGCGGGCAAACGTTGTCGCGACATTCGTAGCATTGCCGCCAGTGCTGAAAATCACGTCTTCGACTTCCATTTTGATACCTAACGGCAGCTCAGTGAAGACTTTCTTACCGCGAGTATGCGGATCGAATTCGTTACTGCGCAAGAATACGTCTTGCGTGCCTTTGCCGATTGCTAAAATTTTAACCGCCACTAAAGCGTCGCCTTTCCGGCACTGCCAAAGGCGCCAATTTTCTCTTCAACAACTTTTTGGACGGCATCGTAAACTTCGGGCATCAGCTTGAAAACAGCATACTCGTCAGGATTCTCGCGCAAAACCTTTTCGAGCGTAGTACGGAAAGCATAGCGTAAATCGCTGTTGATATTGATCTTGCTAACGCCAATTTTGGACGCGTCCTCAAAGTAGTGTAGCGGCGTGCCGCTGCCGCCATGCAAGCTAATCTGGCAATCAATCGCCGCACGGATTTGGCGCAATAAATCTAGGTCGAGAATCTTCGGTACCGGATACAACCCGTGCAAGTTCCCAACCTGCACCGCCATGGTATCGATACCCGTGGCATCGACAAAACTCTTGGCTTCCTCGGGCTTGGTATTCCATTTTTTAACTTCTTCGTAGTCGATCTCTTCTTTATGGAGATTGGAGTCACCAAAGAAATAGCGCTCCTCAGCCTCGACCAGCGCGCCCGTGAACTTAGCATATTCGACAACTTCGCGAGTTTTCTCGATAATTTCCTCGAGCGAAGCATCGTGGTTAGCCTGCGAAATATCGATATGAATGAACTCAAAGCCAGCATCAATAGCCTGTTTACAGCCCTCGACTGTCGGCGCGTGATCAAGGTTGATATACATCTCGACACCATAGTTTTGGCTATAATTATCGACCAAATCGCGAATATTTTCGTAGCCGCCCAGCGAGGCTGCTTCGTTAGCGCTAACTTCGACCATCACTGGCGCGCTGGTTTTTTGCGCTGCCTGGCAAATCGCACGCAATGTTTCTTGATTGTCAATATTAAAAGCGCCCACCGCAAAGCCTTCCTGGCGGCTGCGTCGCATTAGGTCGCGCGCCCGGCTGGTACGCTGGCGAATTTCATCAATTGATAAGCTCACGTTGTCTCCTTTCCTTAAAATCCTGCATGGTATTGCGGCACGCGATCAACAAATTCGCGCGTCTTCTGAGCGATACTCGCTTCGTCAAGCCCAAAGGCTTGCAGCAATTCGCCAGCCTCGCCGCTCTCGCCGAAACGATCGTTCATACCGATGCGCAATAACGGCGACGGCAGCTGTTCGCCTAGTAGTTCGGCAACAGCGCCGCCCAAACCGCCAGCAATTTGCGCGTCCTCAACTGTAACTACCCGGCCAGTTTTGCGAACACTGGCCAGAATCGTCTCGTTATCGAGCGGCTTGACCGTCGGCACATGTACCACTTCGACCGAGACGCTGCTACTTTGCAATTCGCTAGCTGCTCGCAGCGCGTACGCCGTCATGATGCCAGTGCTGACAATCGTCGCATCGCTGCCCTGGCGCAACACATACGCCTGGCCAATCTCGAATGGCGAATCCAGTGTACTGAATGTCGGCGTAGCAGCGCGCGTTAACCGCAAATAAGCCGGCTTATCAGTCCTGGCAAGTACTTTAGTGGCTTTCTCGGCCTCAATAGCATCGCCTGGGCAAACGACAATCATGTTCGGCAACACCCGCATCAACGCGATATCCTCAAACATTTGGTGGGTAGCACCATCCGGCCCAACCGTTGTACCGCTATGTCCGCCGACAATCTTAACCGGCATGTCGTTAAGCGCAATCGTCGCTTTAATTTGTTCCCAGCTGCGCCCCGGGTGAAACGCCGCATAACTAGCCGCAAACGGAATTTTACCAGCGCGCGCTAGGCCGCTCGCCACCGTCGCTAGGTTTTGCTCGGCGATACCGACCTCGATATAACGCTCAGGAAAAGCCTTGGCAAAAGCATCCATTTTGACGCTCTCGACCAAATCAGCGCACAGACCGACTACTCGCTCATCAGCTTCGCCAGCCGATTTCAAGCCGCGCCCAAAACCAGCGCGGGTAGCTTCTGCTTCTGGTCTTTCATTATAAATGTTGTCATTTAGAGGATAATTATACACGGCCTTCTCCTGAATATCGTTTTGCATCTTTTTTCTCGAGAATCACTAGCGCTCGGAACATCGCCTTGGCGCTTTCTGAAACAGCGAGCGATTCTTTATTGTTGTATAAATACAACAAGTAGCTTCCTTTACCGTATGCTCGCGAGCAAATCACTGATAAATGCGGCTTACCGCTGCTGTCATTAGCCAAAACGCGAGTACACAAAAGTTGCACAGCGCCGCGGTCATTCGCGAAATCAGCAGATGACTGATACCACTCTATACCAGTCACCAAGTCACCGTTACTCTTCGCATTTCCGATCTTGTCTTCGATAACTTTTCGCGAATTAACTCTATCAGAACTACTGCTAAAATTTTCGCTACCAACCACAGATATAGTCATTAAAATACTGTTGCTATCCCGATACCAATGAATACCGTTATCGTTCTCAAATTCTTTCCAGCCCTCTGGCAATTTGCCGTTTTCGATGCGCCAAACTGGTGAACCCTGCGGCTGGTAATTATCATCAAGCGAGACGCTTCGGACAGTTCTAGCGCTGTCCTTTTCCTTGCCTTTGTTATCGCCGGCGTGATCAAACTGCGAGAAAAGCGGCTGCATAGCTCCAGACACTAGAAGTATCGTAACGATAATAGAAATAACAAGCGTAACCGAATTAATAATAATACCGATAACGCCTGCTACTTTCGAAGTACCGTAGCGGTTCGCCTTGACAACGCTAGCAATGCCCAGCGGCAAGCCAATCATACTCATCCAAAGCAAGCCAAGTATGATACTAACAGCGCCCATCCAGTTGCCCGGCGACTGTGTTGGCGCAGGCTGTGAATACGGATAAGCGTAAGGGCTAGCCGACGGATAAGTATTGTTTGCCGGCGGAGCGGTATACTGCGGAGCAGCATATTGCGGCGCTGGCGGCGAAACAGGCGGCGCTGAGGCAGCTGGCTGAACTGGCGGCTCTGACGGAGCGGATGCGGCCGAAGACTTCGGCGGTTTCGGCGGCTTTGGTGGAGTTGGCGGTTTCGGCGCCTTGGACGGCATCGAATTGTTAGACGATTGATTACTCATAATATCCTCCTGCATCTTGCTGTAATTCTGAATGCGCCAAATCAGCCAGCGCCGTAGCCGCCTGATCGCTTGATGGTGCTACGCCGTGCCACTTGTAATCGTATTCCATGAAGCCAACGCCGCGGCCCGGAATCGTATGCGCGATGATACAACACGGCCGATTCTCGATCGCCTTGGCTAAGTTTACTGCGTCGATGATGCCTTCAATATTGTTGCCGTCGATTTCTTGGACGTGCCAGCCAAAACTTTCCCACTTGCCGCGCAAATTTTCCAGCGGCATGACATCTTCGGTCGGGCCGTCAATCTGAATATTATTACGATCAATGAAGAGGATTAGCTGGCGTAGTTTGTACTTACCGGCAAACATCGCCGACTCCCAGATATTACCTTCATCGAGCTCGCCGTCGCCGGCAATCGCGTACACCCAGCGGTGGCGCTGCTTATCCAGATACTGCAACGCATACGCGTAACCCGCCGCTTGCCCGATGCCGCTGCCTAGCGGCCCGGAAGTATTCTCGAGCCCCGGCAACTTGACGCGCTCTGGGTGGCCCTGCAGGCGCGATCCGAGCTTGCGCAGCGTCGACAGCTCCTCGACTGGGAAGTATCCTGCCTCGGCCATGGCCGCGTATTGTACCGGCACTGTGTGGCCGTTACTCAACATAAAGATATCGCGCTCTGGCCATTCAGGGTTCTGCGGATCGATATTCATAATATTGAAATATAGTGCCGTGACGATATCCGCCAGCCCCAGCGCACCGCCTGGGTGCCCGCTCTTGGCCAGCTCTAGCATGTGAACTACGTCGCGCCGCACATCGTTGGCTTTTATTTTGAGCTGTGGAATAGATAATTTCTCGCGAGCCACCTAAATTACTCCTTGCTTATTAACTTCTGCTACTAATTTCTGATAAGCTTCTGCCGGATCTGGCGCCGAATGGATAGCGCTACCGCAGTTGACGATATTAACGCCGCCTTGCGCTAGGCTAAAAACATTTTCGAGCGTCGCGCCGCCATCCCAGCCAACTTCAACGCTAGGATGAATACTGCGGATCAGACGGACTTTCTCGAGCTGCATCAAGCTGGCCTTGCCACCATAGTGGCCCAAATCACCGCTAAACACCAGCACATGATCAACTGCGCTGATGACATCTTTGACGGTATTCGGCACCGTCGGACGCAGCAATCCCACGCCAGTCTGAATACCCGAAGCTTTGAGCTGCTGGATAGAAGGCTGCAAATCCTCATCAACTTCGGCATGAAAAATCACCAGCGACGGACGCATTTGCACCAAAGCATCAACATACAAACTCGGCCGCGCTACCATAGCATGGATATCAACCTGCCAATCCTGCGGCCACCACATCTCGCTCAGCTCAACGGTTTTGGTCGGTGCAAATTCACCATCAGCCAGATCTAGATGAACGCGCTTAGCGAACAGTGATAAACGCTCAATCGTTAGTTTGTAATCTTCTGCATTTTCGCAGAGCACTGTTGGAACAATCTCGGCCATCAGAAAGCATCCAATTCTGCGTTGCGGCGAACAAACCGCGCCGCGCCAGCAAATGGCGTAGCGATCCACTCGTCAATAATTTCTTTCCAGAGTTCTAAGTCGTCGCCCGGAGCGTCCAGTACCCGCGCTGGCAAGCATAGGACGTTACAGTCGTTATCGTTACGGCACTCATGAGCTTCGAACTTATCCCAAATCACCGCCGCCCGGATGCCGCGAAAACGGTTGGCTGCCATCGCCATACCTTGGCCGCCAGTGCAAATCAAAATTGCCCGCGGATCGGTAGAATCGTCCTCGCCCAATACCTTGGTCACGGCCATCTGGGCAAACTGCGGGAAGTCGTCTTGCGGATCGAGTATCTTGTCGCCGACATCCTCCCACTCGATGCCGCGCTTGGTCAGATAAGCTTCAATCTTCTCCTTCAGATAAAACCCACCATGATCCGCTCCTAGAAAAATCTTCATACTACAAGTATAAGCATAATACGCGCCCCTGGCAAGCCCTGTTAGAGTAAGATTTTTATTAATTCTATTGTAAAGGTAAGTTACTGCACATTCCGCGCGTATCGTCCAGTTTCAGCCGCCAACTCGACCAAGCGGTTGGCGCTAGCCCACTCGCCATCGTACCAGGCCGACACTTGCGCCAGCCGCTCGCCGACAACGGCAGTTAGCCCGGCATCAACTGTCGAGCTGTAGCTATTGCCGCGAAAATCCTCGGCTACCAGCTCTTTGTCGGTAACCGCCAAAATACCGTTATATAGCGGTTCGCGGGCAGCATGCGTTAAAATTTCGTTTATTTTCTTGGCTGCGACTGGTTCGCGCAGCAATAGCGAAATCGTTGATAGTCCGACATTACCGTACTGGCAGCTGCTAATTGCAAGCCCGCTTACCGCGCTCGCAACATTTGGCAAAACTGTCTGCAATCGCTGGCCGTAATCAGCCGCCATCGCCACCAAGTCGCTGTCACCCAGACGCTCAGTCTTTAATAGCGAACTAGCAAAATGATAACTGCCAGCCGCTGTAATCGTCGCTGCCTCGACACCAACCGCTTGGTCAAGCGTAGCGATAACCGGCGCTACCGAGCTAATCGCCGCATCGCCGCTGCAGACAATATCCGTCGAGGCGTTAACCAATCCGTCATTGACGCCCATGACAATCGTCGCAAAATCAGCGCACTGCGACAGCGATGCCACGCGCCGAGTGCCAGCTGTCCGATGGCGGCGTAGTTCAGCAGCATCAGTCTGACATCCAGCATCAATCAAAACATCAATACCGAGGTCGTCCCACGGCAATTTGGTTGTCCGCTTGTCGCTTATGATAGGAATGATCCGGTCGCCAACATATAACGACGCGTCGCCAGTGCCAATCGCCTTGGCATAATGGCCATAAATCGAGTCGTGCTTCAGCAGATAAGCGCACTGCTCGGCGCTCAGATGCGTCCGAATAGCCGCTATTTCGATATCCGAACGGCTCTGCGCAATTTTGAAAACACTGCGGCCAACCCGGCAAAAACCGTTAATCGCTACTTTTATTTCCACCATGCCCACTCCTTGATTAAGCCATCTTTGCTAATATTTTAGCAAAAGCGCAATAGCTTTGGCAAATTTGCTATAATAAGGCTATGAACGAGGTCGAGCTGGTTAATCTGGCTAGAAGCCATTACAGTGAAGAGCAGGTCGCATTGTTAGAAAAAGCAATCCATTATGCTACCGATAAACACGACGGGCAACTACGCAAGAGCGGCGAGCCGTACATCACTCACCCGCTGCAAGTCGCTGCTATGCTGGTCGACTGGGGCATGGATATTGATTCGGTGATTGCTGGCGTACTGCACGATACAGTCGAGGACACTGATGCTACACTAGAGGAAATCACCGAGCTATTCGGCCGGGATATCGCTTTTCTGGTTGACGGTGTCACCAAGGTTAGCCAAGCCCGCGCCGGTATGAAAAACCTCGAATCATATTTGCCAAGCACTACCGATAATTTGACGAAATTGCTCATCGCTGTCGGCCAAGACGTGCGAGTGATTATCATCAAGCTGGCCGACCGCCTGCATAATATGCAAACTTTGCAATTCAAAAGCTCGGAAAAGCAGAAGAAAATCGCTCGCGAGACACTGGATGTTTTCGCACCGTTAGCCGATCGGTTAAATATGGGTCGGCTGCGCGTACAGCTCGAGGAATTGAGCTTCAAATATTTAATGCCCGAGGAATACAACCAAACTGTTGCCCTCAAGGATAGCCGCTTAAAGAAATCTCAACGCAAGCTAGATGCCGTCCGCCGCGCTGTCGATTCGCGTCTCAGCGACGAGAAAATCCAGCACCAAATCGACGGCCGCGTCAAGAGTACCTACAGTCTATACAAGAAGATGAAGCGCGTCCCCAATATCGACGATATTTATGATTTGATTGCGCTGAGAATTATCGTTGACGATATCGACACTTGCTACCTGGTGCTCAACGAGCTGCACAACATGTACGAGCCGATGGTTGGGCGAATCAAAGATTATATCTCAAAGCCTAAGCCCAACGGCTACCAATCACTGCACACTACGGTGGTTACTAAAAACGGCCAAGCGGTTGAGTTCCAGATCCGCACCCGCGAGATGCACGATTACGCCGAACGCGGACTGGCAGCCAGTTTTCATTATAATGAGCAAAAGCTAACTGATGCTTACATCAAGGGCAAAATGACCAGCCTGCCGACAGATTTACACTGGATTAAGCATTTGCAGTCGGCAGCATCGATGATTCGCGAGGGTAAAGATTTCGACGTTGATAATTTGAAGGTCGATTTGTTCGGCGACCGGATTTTTATTTATTCGCCAAAGGGTGATATTTACGACCTGCCAGACGGCGCTTTCCCGTTAGATTTTGCCTACCGCGTGCACTCTGATCTAGCCGCTAAATCAAGCGGATTTCTAGTAAATGGCAAGATGGAACCATTCAGCTACAAATTGCAGCACGGTGATACCGTCGAGATTCTAACCAACAAGCGCGCTCGCCCAAAGCCCGGCTGGAACGAATATGTCATCACTGGACACGCCCGGATGAAGCTCAAGGCCCAGCTCAAAAAAACCTCGCTACTAGGCCGCGCTGGCAGCCTGTTGCAGCGCACAGCACCGTTTCGCCGCAACAAAAAATAGCGGCCAAAACGAAAATAGCCAGACAAATTCTGGCTATTTCGCTAGGTTTTGCAACTAAAAGTTTACTATTTATGCCTGCGGCGGCTGCTGAGGCGGCTGCGGCTGTCCGCCTTCAGCTACCGGCGGTTGCGGTTGGGTAACCGTTGCAGCTGGTTGTTGCGGTTGAGCGTATGGCTGCGGTTGTTGAGCATAAGCTACCGGTTGCTGCGGTTGTCCGTAAGCTGGCTGCGGTGCGTAATACCCAGGCTGCGGCGGCTGGCCGTAGACAGGTTGCTGCTGCACAACCGGGCCAACATAGCGACTTGAACCAAACGCCAAAATCGGGTTCATGATCGCCGGGAAGAAGATCATCAAAACACCAAAACCAGTCGTTTTGCCAAACGATTTTGCTAAATCTAGCGGCAACACGATCGAAATGTATATATGGGCAAATGGCAAGAACATCAGTACAACTTGCCACTCTGGCCGGCCGACAATCTGCATCATTACTACCATGTTGTATATTGGCACTAATGACGCCCAGCCTGGCTTGCCAGCCTTGGTAAAGATTCGCCACATGGCGATAATCATTAGTATGGAAACTGCCATTACAATTAAGATGACAAACAGCCAAATTACAACTGCAACCGCACCGACATCGCTGCTAGCCGCATAAGTCGAAGTTGAATAATCATAATAATCCATAATTTGCTCCGTTTAAGTTTATTACTGATTATTATAGCGGTCAATGCATTGTTTGACAATCGCCTTGGCTTCCTCGGCATCGCCCCAGCCCTTAACGATGGTACTGCCTGGCTTCTTGAGATCTTTGTAATGAGTGAAATGGTGCTCAAGCTGCTTAACCAGCTGCGGAATGTCGTCGAGCGAGTTAATACGACCGTCGTCGCGATTATCAGCCGGCACCACGACTACCTTGTCGTCGACTTCGCCGTCATCTTCGAAGCGCAGCACGCCAATAATACGCGCCTCCAACCACACGCCAGTCGTTAGCGGCTCTGGGCAAATAATCAGCGTGTCTAGCTCGTCGCCATCCTCGTCAAGCGTCTGCGGAATAAAACCGTAATTGCACGGCTTAGCAAAGATTTTTGGCTCGACGCGGTCCAGCATAAAGACCGCCCGCTGCCGATCCCACTCGACCTTCAGGCGCGACCCTTCGGGGATTTCTACTACGGTATTGACTAGCCCGCCATCAACATCTCCCGGGTCAAGAACTTTATTAAAATCTGCCATATTGCTCCTTTGCTTACAGTTACTACCTATATAATATAGTACCAGTTTTTTACGCTATAGAGTATACTAATAGAGATATGAGTAAGAAAAAGAGTCCGACGCTATTGACAGCAGAAGACTATATGTCGGATTTAGCAGTTAAAATTGATAACGCCAAGCAGCGCGTCAATATGGTAGCGACCACCTTTCGCGCCGATGACAAGCACACCGAAGCCGTAATCGCTGCCGTCGAGCGCGCGGCGGCTGAACGCGGCGTGCCAGCCTCGGTTTGCGCCGATTCATTCACTTATCTCGAACCGAAAGAATTCATTCTGCGTTCGCCGCGTCGCCAGCCATCGCGCGCCGTTCACGCCATGAAGTTAGAACGGCGGCTAAAAAAAGCAGGTGTGGCTTTTCGCTGGCTCGGTCAAAAGGCCAATATGCTAATGACTGGCCGCACTCATAGCAAGTGGTCGATTGTTGATGACATAGTCTACGCTTGCGGCGGCGTCAATATGGACCACGAGAGCCTAGCTAATGTCGATTACATGTTCCGATTTGATAATAAAGTGTTAGCTGATAAGCTATCTAACGAGCAATACCTTATCGCTCGCGCCGACAAGCGCGGCGGTTCGATTCGCAATTCAATGTTTGGTCTCGACGAACACTCGACTGTCCTGGTTGATCAAGGCTTGCCAACTAATTCTCTCATTTACAAGCGCGCCTGCGACCTAGCCGAACAAGCTGAAAACATTGTACTAGTATCGCAGTACTGCCCGACTGGCAAACTCAACCGCATTCTCAAGCGCAAAAATGCCAAATTATATTTCAATAATTGGCGTACCGCCTCGCCGATCAATAAACTTCTCATCAAACTTGGCACCTTAACCAGCCGGCAACAAACCTTATATCAGCATCCGCAATATCTGCACGCCAAATTCATTGTTTTCACGATGCCTGACGGCTCGAAAGTAGCACTATCAGGGTCGCATAATTTCATGCGCGGCTCTGGCATCATGGGCACGCGCGAAATCGCTCTCGAGACTAGCGACCCGGACATCATTAAACAACTCGAAGCTTTCCGCAAGAAATACGTCGAATAATACCAATATCCAACGTCGAGCTATTCCGCTTTCACGCCCTCTAAGTATTCGCGGATACTCAGCGCCGCTGTCGCCCCCTCGCCGACAGCACTAGCCACCTGCATGGTAGCACCGCTACGGACATCGCCGCTAGCAAATACGCCCGGCAAAGCCGTCGCCAAATGGTCGTCGGTTTTGATAAAGCCGTACTCGTCAAGCTCAACGCCGCTATCCGCCAAAAACTGCGTATTCGGCTTCAAGCCGATGAAAACAAACACGCCGTCAGCCTCGAAAGTCGTTTCTGCGCCGTCTTCGAGCGCCCGCACCGCCGCCACCGCGCCATCCTCGCCGACGATTTCTTGCGCTGCTGTCTGCAAATGTACGGTAATTTTGCCATTATCAATATATTTCTGCAAATCGTCTTGCAAAGTCTTACTAGCTTTGATAGTACTTCGCACCAGCAAATCGATATGCTCGGCAAAACGCGTCAAAAACATCGCTTCCTGGACGCCAGAATTGCCGCCACCAACAACGACTAACCTTTTACCTTTATAAAAAGCACCGTCGCAAGTCGCACAATAATGCACACCGCGGCCATAAAATTCTGCCTCGCCAGGAATGCCAAGTTTCTTATAGCCGCTGCCTGTAGCAATCAGCACAGCGCGAGCTCTAACCTCTTGACCGTCAACTGTCAAAATATTAACTCCATCCTGATGGCGCAGTGCCGAAACATCGCCGTAATCAATCTTGGCGCCAAAGCGTTCAGCTTGCTTGCGCAAATTATCCGCTAACTCCATTCCTGGTACACCGTCGGGAAAACCAGGATAGTTGTCGATTTTATCGGTAATTGCTGCTAGACCGCCAACGACAGCCTTTTCATAAAGAGTAGTATCAATGCCTTCGCGGGTGGTATAAATCGCCGCTGCCAGCGCACTCGGGCCAGCGCCAACCATCACCACAGGCTTAATATCTTCCATGCAGATTTCCTCCTCTTCTTACTGCGCTCGTTGAGCTTCTTGGTATGCGTTCATCAGCTTCGTCATATCTGGCGGAGTGATAGTTTCTGGCGCTGGAATCGCCATAACGACGAACTTCAATGGCATATTCGGCGCGATAATTTGCTTGCCTTTAGAGTCTTTGCTGCCAGCCTCGCCGTAAGCTTTGTCCGCGGGAATAGACAGCAGCCGCACGCCGCCGACTTTCATTCCTTTCAGACCCTCTTTCCAGCCTTTGATTATACCAGCCGTACTCAGCCCGCTTACTGGCAACGGTGTTTTCAGCTTATTATTATCAATGCTCTGGTCAAAGATATCACCATTTGCGTCCCAACCAATATAATAAGCCGCAAAATTAGTTTTATCGTCTACCAATGCGCCATCGCCCTCTGTTAGATCTTCGGTTGCTAGTGATTTGACGCTATCGATTTCGAACTTTGCAACTTGGCTAGAATACTGTTTGAACGTCTCGTAATATTTGGCTGATAGCTCGTCGGCTTGCGCTTGTTTTTTTTGCTCGTAAGCAGCTTGCTCTTTTTTATACTCGCTTAGAACTTTTTGGTAATCTGCTTGTGCCTTTTGGTTTGATTGCATAGACAAAATCATCACCGCGAATGATCCTAGCGTACCTAGAACGGTCGCGACCACAATAATCAAAATGCCAGCACGTTGCTTCTTTGACGTTGCCATTATTTCCCCTCTCTAGTTTATCCTTTCATTATAGCATAAAATCTCGATTATTGCCATAGTTTACGCATAATTGCCGCCAGCAGCGACGCAATAATCGCCGCGGTTGCCGCTAAGCCGAATTCAGCTGGCGATAACGGTGCGATTTTGAATAAATTGCGCAGAAATGGCAGACTATAGACCGCCGCCAAGGCGACAGAAGCCGTGACCACCACAATAGCCAAGGCATTCTTGCCACGCTGTTTAACAGCCAAGCGAATGATCTTGCGGCCGGATAGCGCCAAAATCATACCAATATTAGCTAGAATTATCGTTAAGTAAGTTACCGCTCGCGCTTGATCGCTAGAAGCGCCGCTGCCCAGCATTACGCCATGAATTAGAACGGCCATCAGCGCCAGCAACCCGCCAATTGCTAAACTTTCTAGCACTACCGCTCGACTAAATAATGGCTGAGAAATCCGCCGCGGCGGCCGGCGCATCGTGTCTTCATCCTCTGGCTCGCTCTCAAACACTAGCGTACAAGCAGGATCAATAATAAATTCAAAAAATACGATGTGAATTGGCAGTAAAATCAATTCCCAACCAAGCAATACCGGCGCAATTGACAACGCAGCAATCGGGATATGTACAATCATGATATACATCACCGCTTTTTGCAAGTTAGCAAAAATCCTTCGGCCGATACGCACACCTTGAACAATTGAGGCGAAGTTATCATCCAGCAACACGATCGACGACGCTTCGCGAGCAACGTCGGTACCACGCTGGCCCATAGCGATACCGATATGCGCGCTCTTGAGGGCCGGACCGTCGTTAACTCCATCGCCAGTCATCGCTACCACTTCGCCGTTTTGCTTAAGAGCGGAAATAATTGCCAGCTTGACATTTGGCGCGACGCGGCTGTAGATTTCTGTAGTTTTAACAAGCTCGCGCTGCTGCCCTTCACTCATCGACAAAAATTCTTGACCGGTTATCACTCGTTCAGTATTCAAACCAATCTCGCGGCCGATACGCCGCGCTGTTTCGGCGTGGTCGCCAGTTAGCATAATCACTTTGATGCCAGCTCGGTGTGCCAAGGCGACAGCATCCTTAGCCTCGGTACGAATCGGGTCAGACAACCCCACCAAACCTAGCAACTCGTATTGATAGCCAGCGCGAGAAGGTTCAATGTTTTTCGCTGCTGCCTTGGCAATTGCTAATACGCGCAAACCGTCATCAGCTGCATCATCAGCAATCTCTTGCAGCCGTCTTTGCTGCTCACTGGGCAAGCGGCATAGTCGAAAAACCTCCTCCGGAGCGCCTTTCAGCGCTATAATCTCAGGCTTACCACTGCGCCCCCAAATTTGCGCTACCGAAAACGAATGGTCGTCTAGCGGATACTCTTTGATGATATCCATGCCGTTATAAATCGCTACTAGGTCATCAGCTGCCGCCAAGAATGCCTCTTCCATCGGATCGGATGGATTTTTTTGCGAAGCCAAGATACCATATGCGACAATTTCGCTGCGCCCAGCGCCATCGACGTCTCTACCGTCAAGGCCGATAACTTGAGTTATAGCCATACGATTCTCGGTCAATGTCCCAGTTTTGTCCGTGCAAAGTACCGTGGCGCTGCCAAGCGTCTCGATAGTCTGATTCTTGCGCGCTAGCACGTTGCTCTTGGCCAAGCGCCAAGCTCCCAGCGCCATAAATACCGATAAGACTACAGGAAATTCCTCGGGTAAAATCGCAATTGACAACGTCAGTCCCGCCAAAAAACCATGCAAAAAATCGCCGCGCAGCAGCCAAAACAGCAACGTCAATAACATTGCCAAGAGCACTGCCGCCACCGCTATATAGCGCACGACTCGGCCAACTTCCTTTTGCAATAATGTCTTTTCTGGTTTAATTTCGTGCAGCGACACGCCAATGCGCCCCATTTCGGTCTGTTCGCCGACAGCGGTCACCTCGACAAGTCCGTGTCCAGATGTTATTACCGTGCCAGAGAATACTTGACCCCCAGCAGTCTTTTCAACTGGCAGCGATTCGCCAGTCAAAATACTTTCGTTAACAGCGACGTTTGACGATTCAATGAGCTTACCATCAGCAGCCACTCGGCTACCTTCGCCGACAACCAAAATATCGCCAACTACCACCTCTACGCTAGGAATGGTAACATATTCGCCAGCGCGCACCACCTGGCATTGCGGCGCAGATAACGACCGCAATGCCTCTAATGCTCGCTCAGTTTTAGAATCTTGATACAATTCTAGAGTCACTACGCCGACTACCGACAGCGCCAGAACAACTGTTTCGTGCCAATCACCCAAGAAAAAGTAGACCACTACCACTGCCAGCAACAAGAAAATCATCGGCTCGGTAATAATTGCTAAAATTAGCCTAACAATGCTTTTATTTTCGCGGTCAGGCAATCGATTCTCACCATATTTCTCGCGCCGAATAACTACTTGATCACGTAACAACCCCTGTCTACCCATATTAAATCAGTATAGCAAAAGCGGGTTAATTTCGATAGCATCCACGTACCAGCAACCGCGACCACGACCCGTTGAAGGAGTTGTGAAAATGACATCATATTCCTCTAGAATACTGATAGGTTTTTTGCCATAATCAAGATATGAATCCGCTTATTCGCTTTATGCGTCACTCGCTAACAAACATCTTGACAGCAACCGACGATGCTGATCAAGTTGATATCGAGAAAATCGACGAGACACTGACGCCGAATATGCGAGCCTTGCGGTTGGTTATGAATATGTCAGACCATTTGCTATCAATGGGCACGCCAGCGAATAGCGTCGTGCATATGGCGCTCGGGGTAACCGACACATATTGCAAGCGAAAAGTACATATAGATGTCAGCTTTAATCAAATTACACTCTCGCAAGACCGCGGCATCGATCGCGAACCGTTGACACTGATCCGCACTATCTCGCCGCGCGCTACCGATTACCGGCTAATGCGCAAATTACAAAACCTAGCCAGCCAAATTGCCAACCATAAAGTCACTCTAGATGATGCCGAAAATGAACTCGATGCCATCATTGCCAACAATAAGCGCTATCCTGGCATTATCAGTTATATTGCTGGCGGCGGCCTGAGTGCCGGCTCGGTTGCACTCTACACGACGTCTATACCGATTATCCTGGCTGCCTTTATCATAGGTTTTTTAATTACT
Source organism: uncultured Candidatus Saccharibacteria bacterium (assembly GCA_963456685.1). Lineage (GTDB taxonomy): Bacteria > Patescibacteriota > Saccharimonadia > Saccharimonadales > Saccharimonadaceae > Saccharimonas. The sequence goes on from CAUOPB010000009.1 coordinate 19,122, forward strand.
CTTCTGATAAAGCTACTAGGGCGCGCTGCGCTACCGCCATTTTTCATTCAGATTATTGCCGCGTTATCAGTCACGTTAGTCTCTACCGGTATATTGTGGCTAGTTAATCATAAATATTGGGAATTTTTTGCTTTGATTGATCCGACGATATTAACCGTTGGCGGTATCGTCTTGCTAGTAGCTGGCATGATGATTGTCGGCGCCTTTCAGGACGCAATTGACGAATATTACGTCACGGCTAGCGCTCGGCTATTAAAGGTGGTGATGTTGACGCTTGGTATTGTATTGGGTGTAAGTATGGGCCTGTACGCCGCCAGGCAGTTTGGCTTGGCATTCGTCGCAACCCCCGACAGCTTATCCTTTACAAGCACCACCTATCAGTATATTGGCGCTGTCATCATCTCGGCATCATTTGCATTAAGTAATAATTCGCGGCCAGTTGGACTGTTAATCACCGGCGCCAGCGGACTATTGGGGTATTATGTGCTGTTAGCCGTATCAGAATTAGGTTTGATAATTATCCCTGCTAACGCTGTCGCTGGATTTACCGTCGGCTTCACAGCTACTGTTGTTTCACGCTTGACCAGAATTCCTAGCCAAGCCATCATCGATGCCGGTATCGTGCCGCTGGTTCCCGGCCTAACCTTATATAACGGACTAATGGCACTAGTCGCTAATCCGGCCGCTGTAGACGGTACTCTGTTATTGATGCGAGCCATACTAATTGCGGTAGCCATTGCTGCTGGCGCCTCGTTCGGCGTACTTATCGGCCGCCCAACACGGCGCAGCCTAGTAACGTTGCGCAACAACCTGCCAGAACGCCCGCTGCGTTCTAATCAAAAACAACTAAAATAAACTATACTCGCTCGGCGTCAAGTTTAGTAAGCGCTGCCGTCGCAATATTATCCATAATCGGTTTGACTTCAGCGTCAGTCAGGGTTTGCTGATAACTGGTAAACGTTAGCCGGAAAGTGGCAGTCTTGATAGTCGCGTCGTCTTTTGGCTGATATACGCCAAGCGTCTGTATCTGGCAATGTAGATTTTCTGACCCGTCCAAGCATTGCCGAACTGCTCGCAGCAACTCATCATGCGAAATTTCCACGCTTGAGCGCAGCGAGATATCTTGACTGATTGACGGGAAACGGCTCAGCGGCCGATAATTATGTTCGCGATTTTTAGTCAGACAGACTTGCAATTTTTCAATGTCAAGCGAGAACGACGCCGTATAATCTGGCAGCTTAAAATTACGCCGCGCTGTCTGAGATAATTCGCCGACAATACCCAGCTTGTCACCGTTTTTTGCGACAATCCAAGCACTGCGCTGGCCGTCAAACGGCGCTGGTATATCCGCGTCAGACTCTACTATTTTCACAAAATCAGCGTCAACTTTAAGATCCGCCAATAGCCTATCTACCAGCTTCCTGGCTTTATAGAATGGCGCGCCGGCTCGCGGCTTTTTGCTAGCGTAAACACCGTCGACAAACGTCTGCTCGCTCGGCAGATTCTCGTCAGTAAGCGGCAATTCTTTATCGTGAATTTTGCCGATTTCAAACAACATGAATTCGTCGTGACCGGCTTTGATATTGGCATGAACTTTGTCTAGTAAACTCGGCAGCACGCTGGTGCGATAGTACTGCAAATCAGGACTGAGGGCGTTGCTCAGCCGATAGGCGCGGCTTGGGTCTTGTTCGGCGTTTTTCAGGACGCGCTCGTGGACGAAACTATAAGTCAAGACTTCGTTGGCGCCGGCGCGCGATAGACTTTGGCGAATCGCCTGCTTGAGCTGGCGGCGCGGATTTCTCGGCGCCGGCTTGATGCTGCGCATTGGTAATTGGCGCGGTAGTTTATCAAAGCCATACAGCCGGCCGACTTCTTCGACGATATCTTCAGGTAGTTCAAGGTCGGTGCGCCAGAATGGCGCGATTACTTCAAATTGATAAGGCGTATTTGGCTCGGGTTCCTCATGCGCCTTAATTTCAACATTCTTCAAGATACGGCAGATTTCTTGCGGCGAAAATTCTGTGCCCAAACGTTCATTCACAAAAGTACTTTCCAACACTAAGACACCAGTCACTGCGCCCCAATCGAAAATCGAGATGGTTTCCTTGCCAGCAGAGCCAAATGTAACTCGCGAATCGCGCTGCATAGCCATCAGGCGATCGTTACGCTTGTCAAATACTTCACTCGCCTGCACCCCGCCAACCATGCCCATCAACTGCTTTAACACGGCAGCATTTTGGAGTGGTGACTGGCCCTTGTTAAACCGCGTCAACGCATCGGTAAAAATACCGTGACGCATGGCTGTGCGACGCAGTGCATACATGTCAAAATTAGCACATTCGAGGATGATATTTTTAGTATCACTTGAAACCTCAGTGTCAGCACCGCCCATAATTCCCGCGAGACCAATCACACCCTCGCCGTCAGCAATGACGATGTCGTCCGTCGTCAGCTCATATTCTTTGCCATTGAGCAGGCTGACTTTCTCGCCATTACGAGCCAGCCGCGCCTCAAGTTTAGACCCACGTAATTTGTCATAATCATAGGCGTGCGTTGGCTGCGCCGTCATCAGCATAATGTAATTCGTGGCATCAACAATGTTGTTAATCGGCTTACCGCCCATCGCCACCAATTGACATTGTAGCCACAGTGGACTCGGTTGCACGGTAACATTGCGAATCGCCACCGCCATGAATCGCGGCACTAATTCTGACGCATCGTTCGTTACTGTCAATTCTAGACCTTCGGCCTCAGCAAACTTCTGCTCTGATTTGTACCACTCGGGGCTAGTAAACTGCTGGTGAAAAATCCCAGCAATCTCGCGCGCCACGCCGAGCTGTCCAAAGCAATCCGGCCGGTGAGTAAACATCTTATTCTCAATGTCCAGCACGTAGTCATCCAGCCCAAACGTTTTAGCAAAACTCGCACCCGCCCGCAGCTCAACGCCCGCCGGCACATCGCGTTCACGAATCTCAATAATTCCCTCATGATCCGTACCGATATCCAGCTCGTCAGCCGCCGCCAACATACCTTGGCTGAGCACACCGCGCAGCGGTCTTGCACCCAACACGAACGGCTCGTCGTCATCAAAGCTCGCCGGCACCGTGCTTTTTGGCGGCAGCCAAATCGCCCACATATCTGCATGCACATTCGGCGCACCGCAGACCACTTGCACTAGCCCGTTCTCATCACGCGGTACGTCCGCCACTGCGCGGCCATCATCAATCTTGGTCACGCTCAGTCGATCAGCATCAGGGTGCTTGGCGCATTCAACCACCCGGACGATTCGCGCGCCGCCATATTTAGCGTTGAGGTCAATCACCGCTTCGACACCGCCAAGTTGCTGATTGACCCGCGCCACCAACTCATCCACCGGCGGCAATTCAAAATTAATCAATTGTTTGATAAGATTTAGGCTGACTTTCATATTACATATAGTATAACACTATCGTACGCGAGCTAAAATTGCCCGCGAAAACCATTCGCTGCCGCATCAAAGAGCATCAGTTCTAACTCTCTGCTATAATTAATATAATGAAGCGCATCACTATGGTTAAGCACCATCCATGCACGCAGTTGGCTCATTTATACGAGCATATGTTTTTGGCGACGGCGGCCGAATTCATGTACCAGCAAGGCCAGTACCAGCTAATCGACTACATGCTAGACGGACACACTTACCCTGGCGGCATTATCATTATTAAGAGTATTTGGCACTCGGTCGATGCCACGCGGTTAGCCAACAAGATATTAACCTTGCCGACTGATTTCGGCGAAATGGACAACGAGCCGGTTTCACTAGCTCTGTACCGTTTGCTGGCCGAGGAGCCAAACCAGCTATACGTTGCCGACAGCGGCCGAATGATGCACGAATTAAGACAGCTTGACTCTCGGCCATGGCAAAACATCGATAATATCAAGCGGCTGAATAGCAGCACTAGCCAAATCAGCGGTATAATTTACTCGACTAACCAGCCGTCAGCAATTCCACGCAAACTCTATATATCCTTTCAGTTAACGCAGCAATTCCGCCAGCAACAACCCGAAACGTTGCCGCTATTTTACGAATACGTACACTTTTTGAACTTATCAATCAGCCAAAAGCTTAGCCTCCAATTTGGCGCCTACACCGACGACAATCATATCAAATATCACGCCGAAGACATGTCTGTCACTAATACGCTGCATCTCAGTGTACAATCGGGGCCAATCCAATTTGCTGACATTATCCGCTGCGTCCAGGCCGTCGCCCGGGATTTGCGCTCGCCCGATCTGAATCAACGCTTTGCCGATTATTTGCATAGTATATCTTATACCGATGAACCTTCAATAACGCCCGACATCGACCGAATGCTGCTTGATTTGGGTATTTTGCTAGGTAGTGATGGCTGGCACGCAATTGCTACGCCAGACAACGTAAACGACGTGGCGCAAGCAACACAAATCATCGCTAAGTATGGCAATCAGAGCGAAGTGATTGAGTAATCAAAAATTTTTACTAGAATGTTTTTATCTCGGGCTCGATCAATAGTAAATGTCGTGCCTCGGCTATTATTCACTCGAAAAGCTACTAGTTCGTCCGCCAAGTCAACAATCTGACAGTTGCGCGCATGAAATGATTCGGCATTGACTTCAGTGAACTCAGTGACATCGTGCACAACACCAGGCCTACTCTGACAAATCTTTTGTAAAAGATTTGTCGTATCGACCGCATCGTCGTAGCGGCATTTGCCAGCTGCCGCTCGATCGTACAATGCCTGGCAATACAACTCTAATTTCACCGGTAGAAATATACTAAACCGCGACGCGTCCAAGCCGTTCTCATACGCCAGCCGAGCCGCCTCGTGATCGACACCAGTAGCACCGCCCGATACAATACCGCTGCCCTCAGCAATCTTCTGACCAACAAATCGCTCAATATCGCGGCAAATCGCGTCGTTCATTTCGCGGGTGCCAACAACCGCAAGCCAATTCATAGTGTACGTCTCCTATTTGCCCCACTGTGAAGCACTATCTGCGCCCATATTTTTACCTTTTTTTCATCATATTATTCAGAGGTTATTCGCCAGCCTGGTCGCCTCTTTCTTCGACCCTTCCATTTAAATTATTAATCATTTCTAGAGATTCTGGAGGAATAGGAGCAGCAAGCGCGCCAGCCTCTCCAGCTTCTACGCGTTTTTCTAGATCGTCCAGCATCCTCGTGGCCGTCGGGTCATTCTCACCCTGAGCTCCTATACTAGTGTCTGGATCTTTTAAACTCACTCTATCTGCTGGATCTCTGAACATAGCACGGCTTGCCGTCTCGCCAATGCCTTGTACGGCTTCTACCGAAGGATTTATATCCCTTTCTGAGCCTCGCTCTATCATTCCTAGTATATTTGGCGGTCCAACTCTAGCTATCAACGGTATAGTGTCTGGACAAGTTGAGTGGGGATATTGTGGTAATTGGGGATATTGTGGTAATTGGGGATATTGTGGTAATT
>CAUOPB010000010.1:0-24150 GCA_963456685.1 uncultured Candidatus Saccharibacteria bacterium
TGGGGATATTGTGGTAATTGGGGATATTGTGGTAATTGGGGATATTGTGGTAATTTTCTCATATTATTCTAATTTCCTTTCATATTGAATCATCTATCTTTTATGATGCCACAAAATTGTCTTAATTGCAAAAATACGCCCTCGAGACGCCTAAAAAGTATTATTTGCTTTTCTTGCCTTTAGCCGATTTGCCTTTCTCTAATTTCGCAATCTCAATAGCATACACGCCGAGTTTTTCTTTGCGCGGCGGGTAGATTTTCTGAAGAAGTTGAAGCGCTCCCGCTCTATCTTTGGCTTGCGGTACAATTTGCCGCCAGTCCTCAGCTGCCAGCATTTTAGCAAAATTATCGTAGATACGAATCGACTTAATCTTTACCGCGCCAGACTCATGACTAGTTTCTAGCTGCAATAGCTCGCCAGTCCGCAAGCGCTTAATACTGCCATAGCCAACGCGGACCTCCAGGGTTTTACGACCCGACATGATGGCGTCGTAATATGGCTTTTTAATCCTCATTTTTCGGGCGGGCGCAGCCTGACGATACTTAATATTACGAGCAAGCATGGCTTGGCCGCTAGACTGTGTTTTTCGGCGGAACCCCTTATGCAGCCGCGGTTTGGCGGTTTTGTCGCCAGAAATGGCACTCCTAAGCGGTCTCGTGGATATCTTTACTTTACGCGCAGTCACAATAGATTATTATAACAGACCTCCACCTAACTAAGCCAAAAATGGAAACCGTCTGATAGTACGCAACTACTAAATACTATTTCTCATACACCCGCAGGTACATGCTGTACAATTCTTCCTTGTACTTCTTAACAACTTTGTCTTCTGGTGATATTAATTCGTGGCCAGCGCCGATATAAGCTGGCGTCGTTTCGTAAGTAAATTCGGCGCCACTAGCCTTAGCCATGCCCTCGGCGATATTCAGCGCCATGTTTTTATCAATCAAATCGTCCTTGCTGCCAATTATCAAACCGAGATGTTTCAAGCCTTCAGCTTTCAAATCATTGCGATAATTCTGCTTAATAATGACATAATTTGCCAACGCCCGGTATGACAAGTTGCCGTCAAAGAATTGATCTGGCAGCAGATGGTTGCCATAGATATTACGCAGCAGCGCCATTTGCCACTTCGGCGCTTTAGAAGCGTCTGGTTCATAGTACGGCGCCAATAGTAATACCCGCGAGAATAATCCATCGCCATACTGCGCCAGCCACGTTGCCAGCGTACCGCCGCCAGAATGGCCGATCACGCCCAGCTCGTCGCCCAGGCCGCTGACTAGCCCGGCGCTGTCGCCCATGAACTTCACTAACTCGCTGGCGCGAACTTGCCCGTGGAGCTTATTGTCTTTCATGCCGTGGTGCGGCACTCGCGGTACGTACACATTGTAGCCCGCCCTGTAAAACCAGTCTGCCAGCTCAACCATCCCCGAAGGTTCAGCGCTAACACCGTGAAGAATCATTACCGCTCGCGCAGTTTTCTTGCCGTGAGTTTTCAAAATCGGCCGGCAATCTGGCCGCACTTCGCTATTAGCGGTATCATCGGCAATGACTTTTTGGATATCTGCGACTGACTGGTTATAATCGCGGCGCTGGATATCGGTTCTTTGCAAATCGGCGCTGCGGCTCGGCCACAGAAATGCCCAAGCCGCAAATCCTGCTATCAGCGCAAGTATCACGCATATTACGATTAGTATTATCTTTTTGCTACTGAGCGCTACAGACATTTTTACACCTTTCATAAGCGAACTTTGCTTTTTACTGGCCGTTGACATCCAGCAAGGATTGCAGTATTGATAACCTTTATAACTTAATTATAGCATAAACCTTACAACACTCTCCTAAATAGTTATTGCATGATGCAGCAAACTGCTCTATCCTTAATTTATGAGCACTATTACCTGCCGAATTGCTGCCGCTATTCGCGCTAATGAATTAATTATCTAGGCTAGATAAGAACCCGAAAGGCCACCAAATGACCAAAAAACTACTAGAAATCGAACGCAAACGCCAGCTAACTGGCAATATTGAAGAGCTAATCGAGCGGTTGCAAGACCTCGGTTTTGAACTACATAGTAATCTCCGCGAAATTGATACGTATTATTCTCGCCCCGATGTCGATTTCATGCAGACGGTTGAATGCTTGCGGATTCGCCAGCGCGATGGTTTTGCTGAAATCACCTACAAGCCCGCGACGACCGCCGCCACGCATACGTCGAATAATGTGATTATCAAACCCGAAACCAACTTGCCAGTCCAGCCCGAGGACGCAGCAATCGCCAAACAGCTACTGGCAAATCTCGGCATGGTACAGCTCGTTGAAGTTAATAAATACCGGCGATCATTCCAATCCCCAGACTTTCCGAAAGCAACAGTAACCATTGATGAGATTAAGGACGCTGGGACGTTCGTGGAAGTTGAGGTTTTGTCGGACGATGAGACCAGTGCGCTGGCGATGATTAGTGACATTGAAACCAAACTCGGCCTCGAGTCGGCAGAAGTTGTCACGCGGCCTTATCGGGATATTTGCATGGGATTGTAGAGTCGCCTGCCTAGCTAACCAACAAGAAATGATACGTGGACGTTGATTGTTTTTATTTCAGTATAGGCAAAAACGAGAGTGAATATACAGTTTGCTGGTTTAATCTATGTCCTAGTAAAATCTTCTTTGTCAAAAGACGCTAATGGTTGACATATTCTATTCTATTCTATTCTATATTATACACTCTAGGCTGAGATGCAGCCATCCTTGAGTAGACAGGAGATGATCGCGCCGAACCGGCGCGATCTGAACGACATCGCTAACTACCTCGTCCCCAACCCGGGCGACAAGGCGTGGGTTGTCGACCCCGACCAGCCTGAGCACATGCACCACGGACAGACCTCTGGCGAACCGCACTCCGATGGGTACTACATGTACAACGATGGTACGCCTAGCTGGCTGAAGTACCACTCCGACGACAAGGAGGACGAGGAGTGAGATAGTCCTCGAGGATGCCCCTCTCCGCATTCAGAGAGGGGTCATTCCCTGAATTATATATAATATAGTCATGAACTACGATAGATATCTAGAGTTACAAACCCGTCTTGAATGGTTTTATGATTTTCATCCAGAGTTTTTTGATGATATTCTGCCTGAGCAGAAGAAGTTACTACAGGATACATTCCTATACGACGCGCCAGACGAGGGTTATCCGGAGTCGTTGCAAGATTTTTATGATGAGACCATTAGCGGCAAGCCGACACTTCAGCATGATGCACTTCTAGCGGTAGATGCTTTGTATCAGGCAGCAGGCGTTGGGAGTTTGTTTGCTGATAATGAGTATCATTCCCTTGCTGACTAAATTTTGGTCTATGAAATCTGTATAGGTTATAAAACTGTCCACTTTTCTTGATATAATTAAAATTACTATACGAATAATTATTCAACAAAGAATAGTTGTCTGATCTGCCACTTAGAATTAAAACTGCTCCAAAAAATCCAACTTACCGCTCTCAAAATGCCGCACATCCTCGATGCCGTATTTCATCATCACTAGCCGGTCGATACCGCAGCCAAAGGCAAAGCCGGTGTATTCATTCGGATCGATGTCAGCAGCTTTCAGCACATTCGGATGGATCATGCCGCAGCCTAAGAGTTCGATCCAGCCTTCGCCCGAACAAACTTTACAATCCGGATTTTTGCCCTCACAGAACGGGCAGCTCAGCGCAAATTCAAAGCTCGGTTCGGTGAACGGGAAGTAAAATGGATTGACGCGTACATCCAGTTTCTTACCATAATATTCCTGTAAAAACTCTTGCAGCGTGGCGATGAGATTGCCGACATTAACTCCCTTGGCGACATACACGCCCTCGACTTGATAAAACGTGTGCTCGTGCCGCGCGTCCAAATCTTCGTTGCGAAACACCCGGTCGGGTACAATGGCGGCGATCGCCTCGCCCTTTTCCAAATTGCCATGATATTTTTTCAGCACGCGGTTTTGCATGGTCGAGGTGTGCGCCGGCGCAATCAAGCGGTCGCCATTGGCATCAGTTTCCTCGGTCATGAACGTGTCATAATCATCACGTGCTGGGTGACCCTTCGGGAAGTTCAAGCTCTCGAACATATGGAATTGATCGTCAATCTCACGCGACTCTTCCGTCACAAAGCCCATGCGGTTGAAAATGTCAGAAATGCTGTCAATCTCGGCGCTCAGCGGGTGAATCGTGCCACGTTCACCCGGCAGCAATTCAGGCTGCGATGCATTGATGTCCATCGGCGCCGTGACGTCGATTGGCGGCAAATCGACTTTATCGAGCTCCTGGCGGCGGACTTCTATGACCACCTCCAGCGATTTTTTCAGCTCGTTGACTCGCTTACCGAAAGCGCCGCGCTCATCATTTGGCAATGTCTTGATGTGATCATACAGCGTTTTGATTTCTGGAGCGCGCAATACTTCTTGCGGGTGGCTAGACCGAGCCGCCCGCGCTGATAAAACTTGTAAAACTTTCTCGAAATCCATCGCTAACCTACTTATTCACCTGATATACGAATAACACAAATACGCCAACTGCCATCAGCACAATAAACACCCAAGCTGGCGCTAGAGTTGTCGTAGCCTTGGTGCCTTTCAAATATTCTGAGTTTTCGATTAGCTCGCCGCTAACACCCGGAACTGGCTCGCCTTCTTGCTTTGCCTTCTGCGCTGCTTTTTCACGCAGATCAGCAGCAATAAGCTGTTGCAGTTCGCTGCGGCTTTCTGTCTGTTCAAAATAACGTCCCATATCATCATTATAACAGATGTATACAACCCAAAATATTTTTGTGTTATACTATGTCTATATTTCAGTAAAGGAGGGAATATTCATGGCTACTAAAAAAGCCGCTTCTACCAAGAAGAAGACGACCGCCAAGAAAACGGCCGCCAGCAAGACGACTGTTCGTACAGTATCTGCCGAAAAAGTAGAAGCACCAAAGAAGGAAACTGCCGCTGCCAAACCTACGACAACTAAACGCAGCAGCGTCAAGCTTCCATCAAATATCATAAATATAATCTTTGCCGAACTAATCGGTACGTTCGTATTGACGCTAGTTGCTTTGACCACGTTCAAAGACGGCGGCGTTGGCGCGCTAGCTGTCGGCTTCACGCTAGTAATGCTAGTGATGAGCATCGGCGCTGTCTCGGGCTCGCACGTCAACCCAGCCGTAACATTTGGTTTGTGGACTATGCGCAAGCTCAAGACAATCCTGTTGCCGTTCTACTGGGGCGCCCAGTTCATCGGCGCTATGCTGGCTGTAATCGTCACCAACTGGGTTACTGGCGGCTCAATCAACTTCGGCTTTAGCGGATTTAGCAGCATGAACTGGTCGATATTCGGCATTGAGCTAGTCGGCACTGCTATATTCCTATTCGGACTAGCAGCAGTTCTATCGCGCGAAGAAACTTGCAATACTGGCAAGGCGCTCGGCGTTGGCTTGGCACTGGCAGTCGGTATTTTGACATCTGGCTACTTGTTGTCGACCGCCAAGACGCAAGCAATCGCCGATTACCAAAGCAAAGCAGCATCTTCGGCTTCTAATAAGGTCGAGATTCCTCACGTCGCTTACGTCAAGGGTGCTAGCCTTAACCCGGCTGTTGCGCTAGCAATGACTGATTCGACCGAAAAGGAGCTCACTACTGGTTCAGCTGGCTCTAACGAAGTTGTCAATTCACGCTTCTCACTCGAGTCGCTAGTTGGCGCTTTAGCAGGCGCCGCTGTCGGTGCCAACCTCTACGTGTTGGTTGCTGGCCGGCAAAAGAAAGACTAAGTCTTAGCTTTCTTAACAAAAATATCCCGTCTATCGGCGGGATATTTTGATAGCCAAAAATCTTTACTTCTTATCAATAGATGACGGACGATCAAGCGCCAATACTTCAACAGAAGAATCGTTACCAGCGATCTTCACCACGTCTTTATCAACTTTACCGAGCTCTTTATGAGCGTTGTTATAATGATTGACCGTCGTACCGAGACTATTGCCTAGTTTTTGCATATACTCTTCGAATTTGGCGATGTGTTGTCCGAGCTTGCCGACACGAACTTGAATATCCTTAGCCTGCTCCTCGATTTGCAAACTGCGCAAACCTTGCAATACGGTTTGCAAATACGCCATAAAACTCGTCGGACTGGTGATAATCACGTGCTTTTCGCGGAAGGCGTATTCAATCAGATCGCGCGAACTGCCGCCCTGGCCGACATTGTTGATCAGTAAATCATAGTACAACGACTCGCTAGGGATAAACATAAATGCGAAATCCATAGTATGCTCGCTCGGACGAATATATTTGCTGGTTTCGTCGATGCGCCCTTTCAGATCAGCTTTGACTTTTTGCATTAGCTGCTCGCGCTCTTTGCCGCTAGCTTCAATCATCCGGTTGTAATTTTCGAGGCTAAATTTGCTATCAACTGGTAGAATCTGACCCTTATCAAGAAAAATCACCGCATCAACCATTTCGCCGTCGCGAAACTTATACTGAGTCTGATACTGCCCTGGCGCCAAAATATTTTCGAGAACGCTCGACAAATAGTATTCGCCGAAAACACCGCGCTGCTTGGGGTTTTGTAGAACATTTTGCAAGGTTTTGAGATCAGTCGCCACATCAACGACACGCTTGTTGGTCTCGTCGAGCTTGGTCAAGCGCTGCGTGACATCGGCCACCAATTTTGAACTTTCACTGAGCTGCTTTTGTACCGATTGCTGAGTTGACAGCTGCGAGCGTTCAAGCTTGTCGCTCATTGTTTGCTGCAAATTAGCGATCGAGCGCGACAATTCAACGACATCGCCCTTAATCAGCTCTACCGCCGAGTTATTTTGCACTCGCTTCAGCTGCTGCATCAACACAAAAATAACCACGCTAGCCGCTGCAACGACTATCGCTAAAATTATAAGCAAAACCATTATTTCCATATAGCTAGCATACCGCAAATAACGGTTCTGCGCCAGCTACCCAGCGATAATCAACCGAGCCGCTACAATCAGCACAATAGATACTACTAAGTAAAGTATAAACGACCGCAATCGCGCCAACCAAGTAAACATAGCATACGTCAACGCGCCAATTACCGTCATCGCCGCCATCGCCCAATACCATGGCAATAGCACTAAATATGATTGCAGACCCCATAGAGCCGCTATCGAAGCAATAACGATAAATAACGGCCGGTAAATTCGCGCCTGCGACAACAGTATCAACCCGCCGATTGACACCAAAGTTACCGAAAAAATTGCTACATACAGCGGCGCATTCTGGCATAAATCATTATCGCCGCGGCACATCACCGCCGACGCGACCCGGCCAACCAAAATATACAACACCGTTAGTATTGCACCAGCGAATGCTCCATAGATAGCAGCTCGAATGATATCCTTTTTGTCCATCGGAATAAACGGCTCCAGCTTCACTGCTGCAGTCTCGTTTGCGTTGTTCATAGGTTTCTCCACATTAGTCATCTTACTGAGTTATTTTACTACATTCTTGCGTTTTTTGCTAGATGCAAGCTTAGCATTAGGCCAATCCACGTACCACAACGCCCCCAAGCAAGCCACCGCCATGCCGCCGACAACATCAAGCGGCGTATGCACCAGCGCTAATATTCTGCCAATGCCGACTAGCAGCGCCATAGTTAGCATAATTATAGTAATCGAGCGGCGACGCAGTGCATACCAGACCGCCAGCACCAAAAACATCGCAAAAAGCGCGTGATCCGACGGAAATCCCGGATTATTCAGATAAGCCGCCCCTGGGTTAACGCCAAGCAGTTCAAACGGACGCAACTGTTCAGGCTGATACATTAGCCCAAGGATTTTAGCAACCACATAAGACGTCAGTCCAGCCATCAGCACGCGAGAATAAATTTCATAGCGGCGCTTACTTTCAACCTTAAAAAATAATTCATACAAAGCCAGCAGCACTAACGGAATCAACAGCCAGTCGGCGATTATCTTAACCAGCCAAGCCACCTTATCGTTGCAGCTCCTCGACTAGTTGCTGGCGGGGAATGGGCTTATTCTCACCGGTTGCCATATCCTTCACTGTCGCGAAACGGCCGCGCACTTCTTCCTCGCCAATCAAGACTACCAACGGTATGCCAAGACGATCAGCATAGCGCAGCTTCTTTTTTAACGGCACTGATTCAGTATTAAGAATTGTCGCCACGCCAGCTCGCCGCAGCTCGGCAGCTATTTGCAGCGCCTCGCCGAATTGCGCGTCGTCAAAAGACGCCACCATACAGCGCGCCAATGTCTGGCGATGACTAGACACGACGCCTGCCTCGCGCAGTTTGTAGAATAAGCGCGATAAACCAATCGACACGCCAACGCCTGGCAAACGTGTCCGCGTATAGTTCTCGGCCAAGTTATCGTAGCGTCCGCCCGAGCAAACACTGCCAACCTCTGGATAATCATCAAGTGTTGTCTCGTAGACTACGCCGGTATAATAATCCAGCCCGCGTGCAATCCGTAGGTCTAACTGAATACGCTGCTCTGGCAAGCCCATGTTTCGCAGCATCGCCAGCAACTCGCGTAATTTTGCCGTGCCAAGCGCGAAATCATCAGAATTGATCTCGTTTTTCGTTGATTCTAACTGCGATAAAATCTCGTCGTTGCTACCGCTAATTTCTGTGAAGGCAACTACTTGCAAGACTTGCTTTTCGCTAAGACCCAACTCGCGTAACTCCGCCATAAAATCTTGACGCGATATTTTCTCGATTTTATCGACTACTCGTAGTACATCCGCCGATACATCGGCCAAACCAATTCCAGCGAAAAAGCCGTTCAACACCAAGCGATTATTGATGTGAATCGTAAACTCGCCGAAAGCAAACTGCTCGAAAATGTCATTAATTACCGCTGGAAACTCCGCATCGGCCGCCACGCTTTCCGAGCCAATCACATCAATGTCGCACTGGTAGAATTCGCGGAAACGCCCGGCTTGAGCTCGCTCGGCACGGTGCACTTTGCCGATCTGGTAACGCCGGAACGGAAAAACCAGCTGGCCTTCATGTTCGGCGACGTAGCGCGCCAGCGGCACCGTTAGATCAAAACGCAAGCTCAAATCATTCTTGCCGCGTTCGAACCGATAGATTTGTTTCTCGGTTTCGCCGCCGCCTTTCGCCAACAATACCTCGCTCAGCTCAATATCTGGCGTGTCCAGCGGCGCGTAGCCATAGCGCTCATAAGTTTCGCGAATAATGTCGTGCAAACGATTAAACTCTATTTGGTCGCCTGGCAGGTATTCGCTGAAACCGCTCGGAATGCGGGGAGTAGTTGTCTTCATATCATTATTTCTTGGCTGGGGTGGAGGGATTCGAACCCCCGCATGCTGGGACCAGAACCCAGTGCCTTACCACTTGGCGACACCCCATCGCGCCTACCTTAATATATCACTAGAGCGCCGTTATTTCAAATCTAGCCGCCGCAGTTTAGCAGTCAAATACGCCGCAGCTGCTAGCCACACGCCGGCCAGCAGTAGACTAATCACCCCAGGCAGCGCCGCTACCGCGCCAAACAAACTAACTTTTCCCTGCCCGCCACTCATCAGTACGACCGCGCTAATCGCCAGCCAAACGCTAGGCGTTAGCAGCACGCACGCACCTGATATTCGCCGCTCTATCCTACCCAGCCGCGGCATAGACAACAAAAATGGCAAGGAAATAAACTCCAGCAAAACTATAGCAATCGCAGCGATAATGCCGTCGCCAATCCCCAGCGACTCTAGAGTTTTTGGAAATTTCTCGAACCTAAACAATTGCGTCAACATTATAATAATAGTCCAGAAACCTGCTGCCAGCGCCGCATACTGTGCGCGCTTCTCGAAAATTGTTGGCGGAAAAATACTAGCTATAAACTGTTTCATATTATTAGCATAGCATTTTTCCACACGATTTTTTATTTTTTGTCCAAAAAATGCTTGCTATTAAACACAAAAACGTATATTGTATAGACAGCGAAGTTACAAAAACAAACACAAAAATGTATCGATCGCTCTCCGATAAATCCACCACAACAATGAAATACTCCTCTGCCTTGGCGAGGAGTATTTTGTTTCCTAATTTAGTTGACGCTAGCTAGGCCTGCCCGGCGCTGGTAAAATCGCTTTATTCCCCAGCCTTTTTACTGTGCGCCGCCCGCCATTCGGCGATTTTGCCATGATGCCCGCTAAGTAACACTTCTGGCACGCGCAAACCTTGCCATTCCTCGGGCCGGGTGTATTGCGGGTATTCTAGCGTTTCGCCGTCGCTAAAGCTCTCAATCGCTGCGCTGTTTTCGCCGCCAAGTACGCCAGGGATTAACCGCACAATCGAATCAATAATCGTCATCGCCGGCAATTCGCCGCCAGTTAGCACATAATCGCCGACGCTAAGCTCTTGATCGACCAGCGCCATGATTCGCTCGTCGTAACCCTCGTAGCGGCCGCAGATTACAATATAACCGTTCTCGCTTTCGCTGTATTGCTGCGCCAACGCCTGCCGCCAACGCTGGCCGCGCGGTGTCATGATTAAGACTTTAGCGCCAGGGTCAATCTGTTTAGCCTGCTGCACCGCATTCCATAGCGGCTCGACCATCAGCAGCATACCGTCGCCGCCGCCGTACGGCGTATCGTCAACCGTGCGGCGCGGGCCAATCCCGAACTGGCGTAGATCAATCGTCGAGAGCTCAACATAGCCGTCTTTTTGCGCTTTCCACATCATAGAACTGCCGAACACGCCAGCGAACATTTCTGGAAATAACGTAATCACCTGAATTTTTCTCATCTGTTATAGTGTAGCAAGTCTTGACACGGATGTCCATCTGTGATATATATATCAACTTTTGCTCAAGGTAGCCTAGGGCGGAAGTCGCCCTTGCTTTGAGCAGAGAGAGGAGACGATCATGCCGATCGTTACTGCCATCGCCCCCGAGCCTCGCAAGAAGCTCTCTTTCCGAGAGCGCGCATACCTGTACGGCCTCGGAAAGTTCATCAGAGCTTTGATGAATAACTGGCCGCGCCGCGCGGCCTTCTGGTTCGGATTCCTTCAGGCTATCCGCCTGGATAACCTGAAGGGCTGACACAGCCCACCGAAAATAGCTCGCTGAAAACTACTGTTCAATCCGGTTCGAGACGCAGATTTTGCATCTCCTGGGTTGAAACACCCAGTTTCCAGCTTGAGCACGTTTTCGGCGGGCTATTTTCATGTCTTGCAATAATTTGCCGCAAACTAGTTTTTATTTCTTAATAGCATTTGACTTATATCACGTTATATTTTATCTATATATTTGTCCTTTTACAAAAAAGTTGTATAGTCTCAATTGACACGTTTGGCTTTTAGTGTAATAAATTATGCCTGGCCTTCTCGAAATTTCACCCCAACAAAAAAGCCGCCTCAAAAGGCAGCTTTCTTGCACAAATAAGTCTCTCAAACCATTTGTAGGTTTGCTCGCAGTAGAGCTTTTGTACTTTGTTTTCGTTAGTTCAGGGTTCTCGCATGAACTTACTTATGATTATATATCAAGGTCGTCTAATTCTGCAAGCTCTTGGCGCGACTTTTTTGCGAAATCGCTTTCGGTTTCTGTGTTTTCTGCGTCATTTTCCACAGAATCACTAGTAGCGTTTTCCACATCATTATCCACTGCAGCCGAATCGGCGTCCTCGCGGTCGTCATTATTGACGATTTTCAGGTTGTAATGAGCAGTATTTTTAGCGCCCAACGCCCGCAGCAGCGTGCGCAGTCCTTGCGCGGTCGAGCCGCGGCGGCCGATCACCCGGCCTAAGTCTTCTGGATTGACAGTTAGCGTCAGCAAAACACCCTTCTCGTCGACAATCCGGTCAACAACCACATCATCTGGATGTCCTACTAGTGATTTTACGATATATTCGACAAATTCCTGGTCAATGGTCGACATGCCCACGGTATCTCCTCCTTTGCGGTCACACGGTTACTATCGTACTTTTATTGTAACATGCTTTTGCTATGAAATCGAAAAACGCGCTCCAGCCATACAATTAGAGCGCGCTAGTTCGTAATTAAAAGCGTTAGGCTTCAGCTGGAGCTTCTACCTCTTCGGCGGCTGGCTCTTCTTTTGGCTGATTCTTACGCAACTTTTCAGCATTCTTGACTGCTTTGGTCTTGCCGCCCTGGAACTCTTTAACCCATTTCGGCAGCTTGACACCAGCTTCTTTTAACAACTTCGCAACGCGCGGCGTCGGCTGAGCACCGTTATCAAGGTATTTTTGAGCAGCCTCGACATTGATATTAGCGTCTTTGGTATGCGGGTTGTAGCTACCGACATAAGCGACGACGCGGCCGCTTGATGGATGGCGCTGTGCTTCCTGGACGGCGACGCGGTATACCGGATAAGCCTTGCGGCCCAAACGTTGCAAACGAATTGCGAGCATAAAATTAAAACTTCCTTTACTTCACGTTAGTACTGTTGTTACTTCTGTCATATTCTAGCGTGTTACGGGTAAAATGTCAACAAAGCGCCTAAGCGCTGCCTAGACGCTTTTTCGTTCAAGTCTAGCCTATTAACCAATTCAGGCAGAAAACACCGCTAGAGGGCGTAAAAACGGCCAAAACGGCTCAAAAATACTTAAAATTTGCAATTTTTGCGAAATAATTGCGAAAACCGTTGACGTGGCGATTCATATGTGATATATATATCAGCTTTTCGCTCAGAGTTATCGAAAAAAGGGGCGGAAGGTTGCCCTTTTTTGCTTTGTGCGAAAATCTTTTCCTAGGAGGAAAGGTGTACGCCAACACCGCTTCGGTTCAGAACGAGATTACTGGCCTCCGCAAGGAGGTTGCTAAGCTCCGAGAGGAGCGCGACAAGCTCCGGAAGGAGGTTACTAAGCTACAAAACAAGGTTGATGACAGGGATATCATCATCCTTATGATGTACAACGAACTCGACGAGACTGCCAAGGACCTCGATATCCTTGGCAGGGCCAACATGTGCCTGAGCATGATGCTGGCCGTCAAGATCGACGAGAAGTCGAAGAAGGGCTAACGCCCGCCGAGAAAATAGCTCGCTAGAGGTTTAAAACCCTCAGTGCGGCCCTCTGGCGGGCTATTTTCTTTGGTTTATTGTCGTTTCTTATACTCTTCCAGCGCTGCCCGGGCGGCTTGCTGCTGGGCGGTTTGTTTGCTAGGACCGATACCTTTGCCCATTAGTTTGTCGCCGACATAGGCGCCGAGCGTGAAGACCTTGTCATGGTCTGGGCCGTCTTCGGCGATGACTTTGTAGACTGGCGTAGCGCCGTCGACGCGCTGGCTGATTTCTTGCAGATGGCTTTTAGGATCGCGCCAAGAGCCGCTCTCTAAAATCCCGTCAAGCTTACTGATTGTGTGCTTCTCGATAAAGGCCGCCGCAGCATCATAGCCGCGCTCCAAATAAATCGAACCGATCACTGCTTCGTAAGCATTGGCTAGAATCTGATGGCGCGCCCGCTCGGAACCATGCTTCTCGCCGCGACTCATCCGCACCAATGGCTCATAACCAAGCTCTTCGCCAGATTTAGCGTTGCTAGTGGTGTTAACTAGCGCCGCCCGCCAGCTAGTCAGGATACCTTCCGGCTCGCTATAATGTTTATATAAATAATCCGTCACTACCAGCTCTAGCACGGCGTCGCCCAGAAATTCTAAGCGCTCATTGTGCTCGCTCACCGATTTTTTATGCTCGTTGACGTAGCTGCGATGTGTCAAAGCAGTAATCAGAAGCTGAATATCGTTATATTCAAAACCTAATTTCTGCTTCGCCCAATCTTGATACGGCCCGGTTGGCATACCACTCATCTTTCCTCCTTTTCGTATTTTGTAAGTTTATAAGTTTTCTTGGCGGATCCGCGTTTTAGCTTTCAGCATTAGCTTGGCGATATCTTCGTATTCGATCAGCTCGAGCGCCTCGTTGAACGGGAACCATTTGATCCCCTTCATCCAATCCTCTTTCTGGATTTCATCGCCGCTGGTACGAACGCGCACCAAATAAATTTGCGTCGTCATCAAAACGAGCTTGTCGAGACGGCGATAGCGAAAATGAATCTTGCCCAGCCAGCCTAGCATATCGACGTCGTGCAAGCCAGCTTCCTCGCCAATTTCACGGCGAGCAGTCTGCACGGCTGTCTCACCCTCCTCGATGTGGCCTTTGGGAATTGTCCAGCGGTCTTTGGCATCCTGAATCAGTAAAATCTCGATGCCCGACTCGCCGTGACGGAAAATCACGCCGCCGCTAGTCGGCTCGCGAACGATTTCTTGAATAGACGCCGAACGCGACTTTGTTAAATATTTGCGTATATGATCAAACTTGCTTTTGTTGGCCTTCGGCTTTGGCATTATCTGACCCTTCCTCGACAAATTTGCGATAAGCAGTACCCAGTACGCCGTTAACAAACTTGCTCGAATTATCAGAACCAAACGCTTTGGCTAGCTCAATCGCTTCGTTAATGGCGACGCGCGGCGGCACAGTATCTTGATGATGCAGTAATTCATACAGGCCAATCCGCAAGATTACCCTGTCGATCCGTGCTATCTGCGTAATCGGCCACTCGGGCGCAATCGGTTGCAGCTGCCGGTCAAGCTCCTCCTGCTGGCTAACAACACCGCTAGCCAGTCCTTCTACGAAAGCGATGTCGTCAATCGCCGAACGGTAACGCTCGACATCGCGCTTCAAGATATCATCTAACGCGGCACTGTTGTCGCCAGACTGCCGGCGCAGCTCCAACTCGTATAGCGCTTGCAGCGCAACAATCCGACCAAGATGCCTATTCGATGCCATTCGCGTTTGTTTCCTTTTATTATCTCACCGTTTTTGTTTGAAACGGTTATTTCTGCTTGGTTGATGATTTTTTCTTGCCAATCAACACTTTGACTGGCGAATGGCCGTTAACGCGCTTGGCTAACTTCTCGACAAGATGGCTGCGACGCATGCCAGTCTTGCGAGGACTTGATTGTTTCTTTGGCTGTGCCATGAAATGTTCTCCTTCTCGGTTTGTATAAACTTAGTTTGTATTATACGCTAAAGCGGGGTTTTTCTCAAGTATTTGACATTGTAGTGTTATCGTATTTTAATTATTGACTTTTTATATCGGTTGTGCTATAATGAGACTATGAGTCATGAACAAAGTAATAGCGTATAGGGCTAGAAACCGCTACTTACTATTTGTAAGTTTGCAAGGACGGGATCGATCACGGGATCACGCCACGATATTGACGAGCTTGCCCTTGACGTAGATAATCTTCTTCGGCTCAGCTGGCACGAATTTCTGAACGTTGGCGTCGGCTAGCGCTAGATCCTTGATCTGCTCTTCGCTAGCATCAGCAGCGACCTCGAGTTTAGCGCGCAGTTTACCATTGACTTGCACGATAATGAGCAAGCTGCCGCTAACAATCTTAGCATTATCCCAGGCAGGCCAAGCGGCAAAATCGAGCTGCGAAGTTTCGCCTAGCTGCTGCCACAATTCGGCAGCCATATGCGGCGCGAACGGCTGCACTAGCTGCACTAGCGTCTTGAGATGCGGGCGCCAATCTTCGCTGTAGCCCGCCACTTTCAATTTGTACAAATCATTCACGCATTCCATCAGCGCTGCAATCGCCGTATTAAAGCTGAGACGATGAATGTCATCGGTGACTTTTTTGGTAGTAGAATTAATAATGATATCAAGCTTCTGAGTATCAGACGTACCGGTTTTGTTGCTGTCATTAAATTCTTGCACTAGCGTCCACAAGCGATTAAGAAAACGATAAACGCCAGCAATGCCGCGGCTGTTCCAGCTAGAGTTTTCGTTAATCGGCCCCAGGAATAGTTCAAATGTGCGCAGGGCGTCAGCGCCATAGCCAGCGTTGATGACTTCGAGCGGATCAACGACATTGCCGAGGCTTTTACTCATTTTGCGGCCGTCCTCGGCTTGAATCAAACCATGGTAAACCAGCTTTTTTACTGGTTCAGCAAAATCCGTCAACCCAAGCTCGCGAAAGACATGCGTCCAAAAACGCACATATAGCAAATGGGCCGTCGCGTGATCGCCGCCGACATACATATCAAGCGGCGCCCAGTAATTTGCCTTGTCTGGCGCCCAGGCCTGCTGCGCATTGTGCGGATCAGTATACCGCAGCAAATACCAGCTACTGCAAGCGTAACCGTCCATCGTGTCAGTTTCGCGCCGAGCTGGGGAGCCGCAAACCGGACAAGTCGTCTGTACCCAGTCTTCTTGCGCCGCCAAGACTGATTTGCCATCACCGCGCGGCTGGAAATCATCGACATCCGGCAGTAATACTGGCAAATCACTTTCCGGGACTGACACTGCGCCGTGCTCCGGACAATAAATAATCGGAATCGGCGCACCCCAATAGCGCTGGCGGCTGATCAGCCAATCGCGCATTTTGTAAGTAATTTGCGACTTGCCTTTACCCTCTTGCTCGAGCCAAGCGACAATTTGCTCGCGAGCATCCTCGCTGCGCGTACCATCAAAAGCGCCAGAATTCACCAAAACCCCTTCGCCGTGATAGCAAGCGTCGGTGTCAATGTCATCCTCAGGCCTCTCGATGACCTCAACGACCGGCAGCTCGAATTTTTCAGCAAAAGCAAAGTCGCGGTCGTCATGCGCTGGCACGCCCATCACCGCACCGGTACCGTAACCGCCCAGTACGTAATCAGCGATCCAAATCGGGATCTTTTGGCCAGTCGCCGGGTTGATAGCATAACTGCCGCTAAAAACACCTGTTTTCTCTTTGGTGTCGTTGCTGCGTTCAATCTCTGATTTCTTGACGGCATCATTAATATAGTTCTCGACTAATTCGCGCGTTTCATCATTCAGCAGCGTGCGCGCTAATGGATGCTCGGGCGCTAACACCAGAAAGGTTGCGCCAAAAATCGTATCAGGACGCGTCGAGAAAACAGTTATCGTATCGTCGCTACCGTCAACTTGAAAAGTAATCTCAGCGCCTTCACTTTTACCGATCCAGTTAGTCTGCACAATTTTGATTTTGTCAGGCCAATCCATCTCTGGCAGTTCGGCAAGTAGCTGCTCGGCATAAGCAGTAATCCGGAAGAACCACTGTTTCATCGACTTCTTAACAACAACCGAGTCGCAGCGCCAGCATTTGCCGTCAATCACCTGCTCGTTGGCGAGAACCGTCTTATCCTTTGGACACCACCATTGCAGCGATTCTTTCTGGTAGGCTAAATCCTTTTCAAACAGCTTAGTAAATATCCACTGCGTCCATTTGTAGTATTCTGGGTCGCTAGTATTGATCTCGCGCGACCAGTCAATGCTAGCACCGACACTGTGCAATTGTTTTTTGAAATTCGCAATATTGTCAGCTGTAGTTTCTCGAGGTTTGCGGCCAGTTTTGATAGCGTAATTCTCGGCCGGCAAGCCAAAGCTATCCCAGCCAATCGGATACATTACGTTGTAACCGAGCGCTCGGCGAAAACGCGCCACCGCATCGACAATGGAATGCTCCATAAAGTGGCCGGTATGCATACCTGCACCGCTTGGATACGGGAACATGCCCGTCACATAGTATTTTGGCTTGGCGCTTGACTCGTTCGTATGATAACGCTGGTCATCCGCCCAGATTTGCTGCCATTTCGGCTCAATTTCAGAAGGGTTATAGTGTCTCATCAACTATCAGTATAACAGATAAAACACAGCTGGTTCTAGTAATTAATCGTCGTAATCGCCATATTCTAAGTCATTATCGGCATCAGCGGTTGGCGCAGATAAATAACTACCGCCAGCTACCGACTGAAAAGATTGGCTGATCGCACTTGCCCACTCTTCAGCGCTTATGGCATCGCTTGGAACAGCGACCTGCGAACCTTTGCTAAAATCAATAACTGTTTTGGCACTGACATTGTAATTTTTGCCGGAGCGGCTATCGGTCTTAAGGTTAGTGGCCTTAACGTCAACGCCGCGCAGTTCATGCGACCATTGCGATACCCAAACGGTCATGGTAGCGTCGGCTTTTGATTTGGCTTTTTTGGCAGACTTGTAAGTATCAGACGACGAAGACGAAACGTTCGGCGCGCAAGATTCAACGCTTTTAGCGAAAGAGGTTTCTCGAAAATCCTTCCAGAAAGCTTCTGCCTTGTCATCATCAACTGATACGTCGTAGCCAAAATTGCCATTTTGCGATTTAACTTCTTTGTCGATAATTATAAATGAATGTTTTTTGTAGACGCTGGAGATTTGATGCTTAGCTTTCTCGTCTTTGGAGTATTTTTTGTAAGCATCAATCACACACTGCAGCTGATCGGCTGATTTTTTATCCTGTTTGCGAACATCAGCTAGCGAATATTTTGCCCACTTGCCGTCAATCTTTTTCAGGTGTTTTTCAGCCTGAGCTGGCAACTTTTGATGTAGAATAGACAACGTTTCCTTGATGCTTGATACGATATTGTCAACCTTGAAATAGACTGTACCGTTGTCAGTTGCCAAACCGCTAGCCTTGAGAGACAGCTCCTTGCCGTTCACTTCTAAGGCCAACTCGGCATTTGCATCAAGTTTCGGCGTATTTTCAGCACCAGTATCAAATGTAAATTTTTTGAACTTAATGTTCACGCCGTCGGCTTCATAAGAAAAGTTTGAGTTCACTGTGGTTTTAGTCGAGACTTTGGTAGCCAGCGGCAATTTGCTAACTGCATCGAGCAAGACGTTTTCTGGCTTCTGATAAAACGCATAAGCAGTAGCGCCAGCAATCGCCAGTAACACAACTAATACTGCAGCGCAAATAGCAATAATCAAGCCTGCTTTAGACTTTCGCTGGCCCATCGCCATCTGCGGCGGCAACGCCGGCTGAGCTATAGGTTGAGCCATGGTCTGGTTGGCGATAACCGGAGCGGCGGCTGGCTGTTCTGCTACAGCATTGGATTTTGCAGCGGATTGTTCGGCGGCTGCTGGCGCTGGCGCTGTTGTGCTTGTTGAAACTTTAGCTTTTTTACTGGTCTCGGTTTTGGTCTTGGTTTTGGGCTTGTCAGAAACCTTCTTTTTAGTGGTTTTCGGCTTCTTTGGCGCACCGTCTTGTTTCATTGCTAGCTTACTCCTTTACTCCTTAACTTAAACCTATTATACACACGATTAAAATTGCTGGAAATATTTGTCTTTGATAGCTAGCCATTTATCGCTTTGGCGGACTAATTCGGCGTCTTCGGTCATGTCGCAGAGCACTTTAACACATTCTTCGAGGAATATTTCGTTCTGCGAGCCTTTGACCAGCACTACCGTCCCTGGCTCGGTTATCGAACGAACGAACTCGCCAGCTTCGATAGCGTTGCGCGCCACATGAACTTGGCAGCCTGTCGAACGGGCCGCTGGTGCTAAGTATTGCGTCGCTGCCACGCCGACGACTACCACCCACGACAAAAGATTCGGATCGCACATGCGGCCGAGCTTTTCGTGCTCGGCCTGGCTGCTGCCGCCAAGCTCTAGCATATCGCCAAAAACAGCCACACGACTCGGTACGTCCGTGAACTCGTATAGAGTTCGCAGCGCCGCCTGAGCCGCTGCCGGGCTAGAATTATAAGTGTCGTCTATAATAGTCACGCCGCCAATGCCGCGCAGCAGATTCATCCGCCCCGGCACCGGCTTGAGGAGTGACAGACCGCGTATAATGTCTTCCACGGGCAGCCCGAGCATCATCGCCGCGCCAACCGCCCCCATGATCGGGCGCAAGCTATGCTCACCCACTACCTTAATAGTAGCGGGAAAACGAATATCGTTAGGAGCAATAACCGTACCGCTGTAGCCGTTTTCATCAAGCTGTTGCTGCTCAAATCGAAACTCTGCTAGCCCAGTCGTACCGTAAGTGCTAAAGTTCGCCGATTCCAAGAAATCTGCGAATCGCCCGTCGATATCATCGCGGTTAATTAGCGTATATTCAGAAAATTTAGCGACAAATAGCTCTTCTTGAGCCACATGTTCAATTGAACCAAAAAATTCCATATGTTCAGGTGTTATCGCCGTAACTAGCGCAATATTCGGCCGCAAGTAAGTGCCGAAATCCATCATCTCGCCTGGATGGTCAACACCTAATTCTTGAATAATGACATCGACATCCGCTGGACTATAGACGCGGCGATGCGCTGCCCTAAAAACACCTAGCCACGCCAATGGGCTGTGCAGTCTCTCTGGTAAGTTAATGCCGAGAATCGCCAATGGCGCCGACACTTCTGAATTATAATTACCCTCGTGCATGCGGACACGGAAACGCTGCGATAATAACCTGCCGAGAGCACGCTTGGTGCTAGTTTTGCCAACACTGCCAGCAACAACTATCAATCTGACATGCGGATGCAGCTCAAAGTACTTAACGACATACTTTTGAAGCTTCTTCTTGATATACTTTTTGAACATAATTCTATCATACCGTATACGGTTAAGAAATTGAAATGTGCGCCATCATTCTAGCAGCCCAAAACCGCGAATCGGTCCGTCGCGGCTGAGATCCGACTGCTGAATGTTAATCACGCCGCCCTCGTTACCGCCAATAGTCGTCACCTTGCCGTTATCGTATTTGAGCACAAAGTTTACGTGCTCGCCGTGACGGCTGGCGTTATCATACATAATAGCGTCGCCAGGCTGCAACTGGTAGCCGCTATTTGCGGCGCGGAACTTACCAGCGTTACGATAATACGTCTCGAGACTGCGCACACCTGGAATACGCCAACCGCCGCTATGCGGATTAGTTAGCGGCGCGCCAGCTTGGCGGCTGACCCAACTAACAAAATTTGCGCACCAATCCTGCTTCTCGCCCTGGCTATAAAACGGGCCAGGCTGCGGATTGTCATATTGTTGGTGAAGTATGTTTACAGCGCGAACACGTAGCGGCGACAGCTTATCTACCTGAATATCAGGGAATTTTTCACGAGCTGGTTGCAATTTAACGGCAGTATAGCCACCCGATGAACGAGATGCAAAGTAGGTCGCTGTGCACACCAAGACAGTTACCACTATCAAGACTACACCGAAAATTATCGGCTCGCGCCAAGATACTTGCTTTCGCTGAATACTTCTCATTAAAATTATTATACCTGCTTTCTAGCCTAAAGAAAAACACTCTCCGGCGGGGAGAGTATTTTACTGGTGGCTCCTACTAGACTCGAACTAGTGACACAAGGCTCTTCAGGCCTCTGCTCTACCAACTGAGCTAAAGAGCCACAAATTTACCTTATGATTGTACTAAAAATCTGGCGAGCTGGCAAGGAAAAAGCCAAGGCTCCTTGGAATTTATCCGCGCACCGTTATTATTTATTATGGTGGTGATACTGATGAGTCAGCGCGTGACCCTTGCCACGGCGCAATAAATATAAATTGACAGGGTACGACACTAGGAACGCGGCAGTCATGCACAGCAGCCGGCTTGCCCAATACATCGGATGAGTGAGGTCTTTGTTCATGGCGCCTGGCACGATCAGCATGATGATATTGTCAACGATGGTCATCGACAGAATTGATAACGTATCGGCAGCGAAAACCAATTTGAAGGCTTTGATGAACGATAGCTTAGCGCTTATCAGCGGGATAGTTGATACAGTATAGCCAGACGTAAATGCCAAAACCGATGCCAAAATTACCGTGGCGTGCGGTGTAAATCCAGCGTGCGTGCCGATGGTGACGCCTAGCATTTCGCCGATCATGCAGCCCGCCAAACAGTGCAAGGTCGCTGCTAATGCCATGCGTTTGGTTGAAGTTTTTGTGTTGCAGTGAGAATGAGATTCGTGGTGCATCATTTCGTCCTTATATTATTTAACTCGTAGAGATTAAGTAGCTCTTCGACGGCTTCATCTTGCTGGATTTCATCGCCCGAGGCCATTTTGTCAGTAATGTGCGTGCGCAAATGCCGCTCCAGAATGAGCTTATTGAGTGATGCCAGCGACTTCTGCAGCGCCAGGCTTTGCGTTAAAATATCCATGCAGTACGCGTCGTTAGCAATCTGCTTCTCGAGTCCGCGCATTTGCCCTAAAATAATTTTTGTGCGATGCAGAGCTCGCCGCTTGATATCTGCTGTATCCATAAAGTCATTATATACCCCCTGGGGGTATTATGTCAACCTACTTAGCACATATTCAAAGCTTGACTGATTATAAGTATTTACTAACGTGAACAGCCTATTTTAGCTGAGTAGCCTTAGAATACTTCAGCGTAGTAACCAAGAAAATAATGGCTGGCGGAATGATAAATATCATATACGCTAGTACTGTGATCAAGGATTTTTCGGCAGGCAGCATCCACAGCGGCATGCTACCAACTGCAGGGCTGGGGTCGTTGTCCTTTGCGATACCAAATAAACCATGCATGAATAGCATACCTACATTCAGCATCAGCATGATTGAACTTACAATTCGCCATAGCCGCAGCCTCGCTAACGGTGAATGAGCCGTCCCGAGAGTCAAGCAAAACGGTACCAAGAAAAGATTAACTATTACAGGTCCAAAAAACGGCTCGTCTTGCATGCGAGCAATAAACATCAAAAAAGCCCCGACGAAGAAGACGATCAAGGTAATTATTGTACTGCGCGCTGGGTGAAAAACAATATTATTACTACTATTAATAAACTCTCGATGCTGCTGAATAATACCTTTAGGAGCGTCGTTAGGGTTTGTAGCCGCCTCCTCCTCAGGTTCTACTGCCGACTGTTGGTTTGCCATTTGCGGTGATTGACTAGGTAACGGCTGTGCTGTTGGTGTCACTTGCGGCGCTTGGTCGGGCATTGGCTGCATCGTTGGCATTGTTTGCGAAACTGGCGGCTGCAGATTCGCGTTTTGCTGGTTATTGTTCATATGGTTATTATACCGCACACTCCAGTATTAACAGACTTTACGATAGGAATATTAAAGGCTAGCTAATGTTTGATGAAATTTCCAGTGTGCCCTTACTCTTCCAACTAGCTGCGATTTTGTACCCGTTCTTTCTTATACATAGCTCTAGCGACGAGATAGGTTACTCCAAAAATAGCTATTATTAGCAAATAAACAAAAGAGGCTTCTATTACTTCATTAATAGGCAAAGTTCGCAACGGCGGATGCGACAAGTAATACAGAGGCCTTGTGGACCCGGGACTAGAGCGTACGATATTCCCTACAGATATCGCTCTGATAAACACAACTATATCACCAAAGAACATCGAGAGACTCACATCGCGCATTAATTTCACACGACCAATCCGCGTGCTTTTCATCGCGAATAATACAATGCCAGAAAATGGTATGTATATATTAACAAGCACGAAAACTCCATAATGCTTACTAAGTAAGCCAGTTGCGCTTCCTATAACAATGAGCAGAAACAGCCCAAGAATCATAATGGCAAAACTTCTCGCTATATGGACATTAAGGTCATGTTCGTTAGTATAGACGAAGTCCCGCTCTACTGCATCATCGTGCTGATTATAGATCTGATTGGCTTGCGACTGTTGGTTTGCCATTTGCGGTGATTGACTAGGTAGCGGCTGTGCCGTTGGCGTCACTTGCGGCGGTTGATCGGGTATTGGCTGCATCGTTGGCATTGTTTGTGAAACTGGCGGCTGCGGATTCGTGTTTTGCTGGTCATTGTTCATATGGTTATTATACCGCTTTGGTGCTAGAATATCATTATATAAATAGGAGGTATTTATGGAAATAATGATAGTAATTTTAGTCATCGTGGCTATTTATGTGCTGAGCGGCATAAAAGTGGTCAATCAATACCAGCGCGGCGTGGTGCTGACGCTCGGTAAATTTACTGGCGTACGCGAGCCGGGCCTAAGGGTGGTGGTGCCGATTTTTCAGACGATGATGATGGTCGATGTGCGCTCCACGCCAATTGATGTGCCGAAACAAGAAGTCATCACCAAAGACAACGTCACTGTCGGCGTTGACGCGGTAGTTTATTTCCGAGTGATTAACGCGCCAAAGGCGGTGCTGGAGACGACCAACTACATTTATGCCACCAGCCAATTTGCCCAGGCTGCCCTGCGCGACGTCACCGGTAATGTCGATATGGATGATTTGCTTGCCAAGCGCGAGGAAATTTCGCAGCAAATCAAAGAGATTGTCGACGCCGAGACTGATAAATGGGGCATCGACGTCGAAAACGTTAAAATCCAAAATATCGAACTACCGAGCGACATGAAGCGCGCCATGGCCAAGCAAGCCGAAGCCGAGCGCGAGCGCCGCGC
>CAUOPB010000011.1:0-23881 GCA_963456685.1 uncultured Candidatus Saccharibacteria bacterium
CGTCGGACGAGATGTATATTGAGCGGCTTGATGCTAATCAAATCTGTTTTTATTGCCGCGTCTGGCCGGAGAATTTTGATTTTATACCAGGTGAAGAGGGCGATGAAATAATGTTTATTGATCCTGAGGAATTATTGCTTCAGAAGAGCGAGGTTGACGCACCAGCTCGAGCGCATAGCGCGCATATGAAATGGCAGCAGTTGCATAGCGAAATCGTGCGGTAAATATTGGTTTGGTTTCGCTAATATTGCAATAAAATTATAATTTTGTTATAATGTTTGCATGAAAATCACTACGATTCAAAAAGTTATCAAGATTGGTTCAAGTCGCGGCGTGACGCTCCCGGCGCGGGATTTGCGGGCGCTGGGGATTCGCGATGGCGACGAGGTGCGATTAACCGTTGAGCAGGTAAAGCCAATTGAGCAAGCAAATAAGCCGTCGCTTCGTCAGGATTACGATGATTTCAAAAAACAGTACGGCAAAACGCTGAAAAACTTGGCAGACAGATGATTCGCTATCTGGAGATTGACGAAATTCTAGAGCTGCATTTTTGGATAATTGAGGATTTTGGCGGCTCGCATGGCGTACGCGATGAACTGGGGATAAAGTCGCTAGTGGCTGCGCCGCGGACAGTTGTTTTTGGCGAGGAGCAGTATGTGTCAGTTCACGAAAAGGCGGCGGTTTATTTGCGTAATTGTATAGCAGACCATATCTTTACCGATGGTAATAAGCGTACGGCGGTGACGATTACTGGCATCTTTTTGGCGAGAAATGGCTGGAGAATGACCGCGGCAGCTGTTGAACTAGAAAATTTTGCCGTCCGCGCCGCGACTGATCATCTTGATATTGATGCGATTGCTGATTGGTTGGAATGTCATTCGCAGATTTACCAATGATTTCATAGCAAGAAACTTCGGCGATAAATAGGGCTTCGTAAGGTTTCTCGCCGCCCAATAGAGATGATATACTAAGATTCATGACTACTATCTATATCGTTCGCCACGGTCAGAACGAAGACAATGTGCGCGGGATTC
The DNA here is from genome assembly GCA_963456685.1 of uncultured Candidatus Saccharibacteria bacterium. Lineage (GTDB taxonomy): Bacteria > Patescibacteriota > Saccharimonadia > Saccharimonadales > Saccharimonadaceae > Saccharimonas. The sequence continues at coordinate 1,035 of CAUOPB010000011.1, forward strand.
TGAACGGCCATCGCGACCTGCCGCTGACCGATTTGGGACGTCAGCAAGCGCGGCAATTGGCGCGTCACATCAAGGATAGGGAACTAGTTTTTGACGCGGTGTATGCATCGCCGCTTGGTCGAGCTTTCGAGACGGCAGCGATTGTAGCGGCGGCGCTGGGTCTTGCCGAGCCGATAGTTCACAACGATTTAATCGAGCGTGATTTTGGCATTATGACTGGTAAGCCGGTCGCTGATATTGAGGAAATTTGTGCGCCGGACATCATCAAAGCAGAAAACGTGACCTATTTTTTACATCCTGACGGCGCTGAGACTTTTCCTGAGTTATTGGCTCGCGGCCAGCGGGTGCTTGATTTCATGGCGCGTCAACACCCAGATCAAACGGTGTTGTTGGCTTGCCATGGCGATATTGGCAAAATGATATATGCTGCAGCAACCGGCACGCCGTGGCGGCAGGTCTTGACCGATTTTTACTTTGGCAATACGGATATTATCGGCCCGGTGGATGTGTCCTAAACATGATATCATTCATATATGAGAGAAATTGAGATAAAAGTTAGACTGCAAGATAGAGAAGGGCTGTTGGCTGCGCTGGCGGGTAAGGGTGTTGCTCTTGGCGAGCCAGTGCATCAACGCGATCAAGTATTTGGTCTGCCGGGAGAAGCTGGCGGCGACGGCAACACGGTGCCTTGGCTGCGGGTGCGCACCGAGACGCATAGACAAGGTGAAGATGAAGATGAAGCAAAGCGGGCGTTATTCACTTTCAAACGATCAGTGACTGGGCAGCTGGATAGTATTGAACGCGAAACAGAAGTTGGCGATCCAGACATCATGATCGCTATAGTTAAGGAGTTGGGCTTCGTGCCGTTTTCGGACGTATCAAAGACTCGCCAGACTGGCAAGCTGGATGATATAGAAGTATGTATCGACTCGGTGGAAGGCTTGGGCGACTTTATGGAATTAGAGCGATTAGCTGGCGAGAACGCCGATCCTGCCGCGATAACTGACGATCTGTGGCGCATTATGGCGAGACTGGGCATCAGCCGTCAAGATGAGGTGACTGACGGTTATGATATTTTGATGAAAAAGTTGATGGCATAGTGTAATGACCGAACGTGTTTTGCCGAGAGGTGCTCGTCTGATTCCTCAGAAAGCAGATTGTGTTTTTAGAGGTGAGATTTATGAAGTACATCAATGGCCGCAAAAGATGCCCGATGGTAGCGTAAAAACTTTTGAAATGCTGCGCCGCCCAGACACTGTGATGATCATTGCGCTTGAGATGCGCTGGTAATCGACGAAAAGCAACCGGGCGGGATTGTCCGCAAGAACCATTTGCCAGTCGGCCGGGTTGACTCTAGCGACGAGTCGGTATTAGTAGCGGCACAGCGCGAACTGAGAGAAGAAACAGGCTGTACTTTTGCTAATTGGAGACTGCTTGATGTTGTGCAGATGGATAAGAAAATTGAGTGGTTTACCTATTTGTTCCTGGCCACAGGGGGAGCGTTACATCGAGCAGCACAGCATCTTGATGCTGGCGAAGATATTACGGTTAAATCAGCACCCTTGGCAGAAGTGCTGCATCAAGACAACGTGCTCCGGTATTTTCCGTGGCTTCGCGATGTTGAGTCGGCCGAAGATTTAACGCCTCGTGATTTTTGAAGCTCTAGCTACTGATTGAAAGTAGCTATTGAGCTTAAAAAGCGTTATACTAAGATTTATGATAAAACCTTTTCTTCTTTTACAATCCCGTCCCGAGGACGAAGCGTCTGACGACGAATATGCAGCTTTTTTGAAATTTGGCGGTTTGCAGCCGGAGCAGTTGCAGCGTTTGCGGCTTGACCGCAGTGAGTTCTCGCCAGTTAATTTGGACGATTACAGCGGTATTTTTATGGGCGGCGGGCCGGCTAATTTTGCTTATCCGCCAGAGGAAAAATCGCCGGAACAATTGCAGTTTGAAGATTATATCATGCCGCTGCTTCGCCAGATTGCAGCTGAGGATAAGCCGTTTTTAGGCACTTGTTTGGGTGTGGGGGCGCTGGTAACGGCGCTGGGCGGCCGGACGGATTTCGATCATGGCGAACCAGTTTGCGCGGTGGATATAAATTTGACGCCGGAAGCGCAGGATGATCCGCTGCTGGCTGGCTTGCCGGCTAGTTTTCGCGGCTTCGTCGGGCATAAAGAGGGGACAGATACGGCGCCGCCGAACAGCGTGGTACTGGCGCGTTCTGCGACCTGTATACAATTGCTGCGCGCCGGGAAAAATGTTTATGCGGCGCAATTCCATCCCGAGCTTGATGCTGATGGTTTGGCTCTGCGGATTAATATCTATAAGCATGCCGGCTATTTCGCGCCGGAGGAGGCTCAAGATCTGATTGATGCGGCGTACCGCGAATCGGAATTGGTAACCGAGCCGGTCAAGATATTGCGGCGGTTCGTTGAAAAATACGCAGAATAGTTTGACGCTTTCTAGCTAGACTGCGGAATTTCGTTATTGGCAAAAGGCCTCGGGTAATCCCGAGGCCTTCTTGACGACCAAAGCTGAGAAAGGCTTACTCTTTCTTCTTGCCGCGTGATTTGACGGTAATTTTCTTTGGCTCTGGCGCTGGCGTGACTGGCACGGTGACTTTCAGGACGCCGTCGTCCAGGTGCGCTTCGATAGCATCGGCGTCAGCGCGCTCTGGCAGCTGGACGCTGCGGTAGAAGCTGCTGCTCGACTCGCGTACGACGTACTTCTTTTCTTTGTCTTCTTCTTTTTCGTGCCGTTGGGCTTGGATGACCAAGTTGCCGTTTTCGACAGAAATATTGACGTCGTCTTCACCGAATTTCGGCAAGTGAACCTCGACGACTAGCGCATTATCTTTCATGTAAACATCAGTGGTAGGCAAGCCGACTGAGCGCATTTGGCGCGGCATCCAGCTGTCATCATTAAAGAAATGGCGCTGCAGGGCATCCATTTCGGCAAACGGGTCGAATCGAACGAGTTTACTCATTTGTATTACTCCTTTCGTTTATGATTTGGCGAGCTTTTGCTCTATATTTTATTGTAATTGGTTGGCACTCGCGTGTCAAGAGTGCCAAACATAAGCAAAATAACAGTAGTCTAGTGTGCCTCAAAGATTTCCCTGATTTTTCCACGGCAGTACATACGCTATATATAGTGGCACTATATATAGCGTATGTGTAGCTTTGTCTAAATACGGTACAATAGATGTATGGGATGGTTGCGTGATTTAATTTTTGGCGAGCCAGATGGTGATGACGAATATTTGGCGCGTCTTAATAACAATGATATGGTCTCGCTGCAAGATAATCGCGGCAGTCGGGACGAAAATAACTTCGATAAAGACACTTCAGGGGTTGCTGCAGATACTAGGAAGTCAGACAGTAAGCCTCAGCCCGATCAATATCACTCGGCCAACGGGCAAAAAGTGATTCCCGAGATAGAAGTTGAGCGCACCGAGGCGCATCCGTCGGGCGACAATAAGTACCTCGAGGTGTGGGCTCATATTCGCAACCACGCGAGCTTTGACGTGGAGCTTGACAAGTATGAGATATTAGGGCAGCGAGGCGACTTGAATAAATTTCTCAAGCCAGGCGAGATTTTTGAGCTGCGTTTGTATCGCGGGCCGATGCCGCAGAGCGATTCAGTACGCAAAATGTATATTCAGTACAAGATTGTTGGTACGGGCGACTATTTTCAGGCTGATCACATGATAGAGTATAAATATGAACAAGATAATCGCGGCAACAAGTGGTATATGCCAGACGAGCTGAAGCTGCTGCGGCCAGTCCGCGACATTTAGAAAGCGGGGAAGAAGTGAGAGTATTTTTTACAGACGGCAGCGCTAGCCCAAATCCGGGCCCAGGCGGCTATGCAGTAATTGAAAACGGCCAGCCGGTAGCTTTGGGCAGCGAAGACGGCCAGACGACGAATATTCGCATGGAGGGCATGGCGCTGATTGCAGCGATGGAGCTAGCTGGCGATGAGCCGTGCGAAATTCATAGCGATAGCGAATTTTGGATCAATGTGTTAACCAAGTGGGCGCCAGGCTGGGCTGCTAAAGGTTGGCGTAAAAAAGGCGGCGAAATTAAGAATCTTGATCTCGTGCAGCAAGCGTACGCGCTTTACCAATCGACGCAGCCGAAGCTGGTTTGGGTACGCGGCCACGTCGGTCATGAGCAAAACGAGCTAGCGGACGAGTGGGCGAACAAAGCGCGAGCGGGTATTCGTCTATAGCGAGAGTCTTGGCTGTTTTACTGTCGATCTAGATTCGGCGGGGCGGGGCGTGCTATAATGAGCTTGTTAATAATTTAATATCCAGAGTGCGACGAGGGACTGGCCTGATGACTCGCCGGCAACCTGCTTTTGCAGCAAGGTGCTAATTCCAGCCTGCTTGACCAGGAGAGATATTGTCTTTGCGGCTCCTTTCTTGGCCCCAAGCGGGGCAGATAGAAAGGAGTTTTTATGTCTGTAGAACCTAATAATCAAGCAGTGTATCGTACGGCCGAGAGCGTTTCGCCGAAACATCCGGACAAGATTTGCGACCAAATTAGCGATGCTATTCTGGACGCGTGTCTTGTCAAAGACCCGCAAGCCCGAGTGGCAATTGAAGCTTGCGGCGGGCATGGCGCGTTGTTTCTAACTGGCGAGGTATCGTCGAGCGAGCTAGTCGATGTCAAGCAGATTGCGCGGCGGCTGGCTGGCGACGACGTGGAAATTATTGAGCGGATTGCACGCCAGAGTCCAGAGATTGCCCAGGGAGTGGACGCGGGCGGTGCTGGCGATCAAGGGGTGATGATTGGTTATGCTTGCGCTGAGACGCCAGAATTATTGCCGCTAGAGTATGCTTTGGCGCGGGCTTTGAACCGCTTTTTGTATGAGAAATGGCCGTATGACGGCAAAACGCAGGTGACGACCTATGGCGGCCAGATTGCGGCGATTGTTGCCAGCTTCCAGAATGCGCCGCACGACGAGTTGGCGGCTGCAGTGCGGCAATGGTTTGCGCAGCAAAAATATGTGGCAGGTGATTTTGATGGCATTTCTCTGCATATAAATCCGGCAGGCGATTGGCAAACTGGCGGTTTCGCGGCGGACGCTGGTCTAACTGGGCGCAAATTAGCAGTTGATAATTATGGCCCGCGGATTCCGCTAGGCGGCGGGGCGTTTAGCGGCAAGGACGCCACTAAGGTCGATCGCAGCGGTGCCTATATGGCGCGGCGGGTCGCAGTTGATTATCTTAAAAAGTTTGCAGCTCAGGAAGTGTTGGTGCGCTTGGCGTACGCAATCGGCCACGACCAACCAGTTGAGGTTACAGCGGTAGTTGACGGCGTTGAGAAGCCAATCGCAGGTTATGACCTTAGTCCAGCGGGTATTATTGATAAGTTGCAGCTGGCTCGTCCGCAATACGAACCAACAGCGCGCTACGGTCATTTTGGTAACGGCTTTGCTTGGGATAAGTAGTCCCGCGCCTTAAGTTGTATAATAAGGGTAGTGAAGCAAGATTTAGCCTTAGAAATATTATTGAGCGGCGAAAGCGCACTGCTGACCGGCCCGGCAGGAACGGGCAAGACTTTCGTGCTGAATCAATTCATTAACTTGAGCAAGGCTAGCGGTAAGTATGTCTCGGTGACGGCGACGACCGGGCTAGCGGCGACGCATCTGGGCGGCGCGACGATCCATGCCTGGTCAGGGATTGGCGTCAGCGACTACCTGCCGAATGGTTTTGCCGAGCATGTTAGCAAGACTCGCCGCGAAATTATCGAAAAAACCGATGTCTTGATTATTGATGAGATTAGCATGTTGCATGATTACCGCTTGGACATGGTTGACGAAGTTTGCCGTTTAGTACGCAAGAGAGTCGACGAGCCGTTCGGCGGCATCCAAGTGGTGCTTTCTGGCGACTTCTTTCAGCTGCCGCCAGTTAATCGAGCGCAAGGCCGCGAGGGCGGGTTTGTAGTGAATTCATCGGCGTGGCGCGAGTTTGATCCGACGGTATTGTATCTGAGCGAGCAGTTTCGACAGCGCGACGGCGATACGCTGCTAGAAATCTTGACGGCGATGCGGGCTGGTGATTTGCGCCGCCGCCACGCCGAGCAGCTGTTAGAGCGGACCGAATATCAACCGCCAGCCGGAGCAGATCTGACAGAATTGCATACTGTGAATGTTGACGTCGATAGAATTAATCAAGCCAGGCTGGCTGAATTGCCGGGCGACGAGGTGTTGTATCAACGCCACACTACTGGTAGTAACAACTACGTTGATAATTTGCAGCGTAGCGTACTAGCGCCAGAGGTACTGACCCTTAAAATAGGCGCATTAGTGATGGCGGTCAAGAACGATCAGGCGCGGCGCTATGCTAATGGCAGTATCGGTATGGTGGTCGATTTCGAGCCAGCGACGGATTATCCGGTAGTGGAGTTTCGTAATGGCCGGACGGTGACCATGCAGCCTGACACCTGGGAGTTGCGCGACGGTACGCGCAAACGAGCTAGTATTAGCCAAGTTCCGCTGCGTTTAGCGTGGGCGATTACTGTCCACAAAAGCCAAGGCATGACGCTGGATAGTGCGCGAATTGACCTGCGCAAAGCCTTTGTACCGGGCATGGGCTATGTGGCGCTTAGCCGGGTGCGCGATATTGATAACTTGTATTTGACGGGTATTAATCGTATGGCTTTGCAGATGAGCGACGAAGCTTATGCTATTGACGAGCAGCTGCGCGCGCGGGCGGCTGACGATGCTAAAAAGTTCGCGCACTTACAACCAAAAGCTGACAAACGCGCAGCTGGCGAGCTTAAACCTGCCAAAAAAGCGAACGGCGCCAATTCTAGCTGGTCGGCCAAAGTCGCTAAAATGCGCCAGACTTATCCTAACGCCTACAAACCGTGGATTAAGGCTGACGACGAAGAGCTGCGCCAAATGTTTGTCAACGGCGAAAGTATCGCTGCGATGAGCCAGAAGCTCGGTCGCCATCACGGTTCGATCAAAATGCGCTTGCAAAAACATTTTGGCGAGGATGCCGTGCAATAGTAGAATAGCGCCTAATAATTGTAGTAGAATATATATCATGAATAATGACCAATCAACACCGGCTGATGACCAGCCGCCAGAGCCAACCGATATTTTCCTCTGGGCGAACCAAGCTGATGCGCATAAGGACGAGCTCGAAATCGACCTATTTCTATTTACGAAGGGCTACACTGTCTACGCCACTAATTACGCCAAGGAGCTCAAGGCGCAGCTCAAGGTATTATTCCTTTACGATATGATTAGCCAGGTGCAAACTGGTGCTGCTACTGGTATGGCAGTGCGCGACTTTGAAGCGGCCGCTGCTGAGGATAATGTGTTGGAGCGTACTACCTTGGACCGGGTAGATCACGCGCAAGAGGTGATTGAGCAGATTCGCTACGGCGAGGAAACGCTAGAGGTGTTCCGCGAAGGCGACCATGAGTTCAAGAAGGTCAAGGGAATCGTAGCGCGTTTCAGCCGCCAGGGGGCCGAGCCGTTTTTTGTGGCTAAGATTTTACCGCAGTCGCAAGTGCTTAAAGGCGCAACCGCTTGGATGTATAACGGCGATTCGTTTCAACCGTTTAGCGCTGATGTCGGCCTAAAAATTACGCCAGACAATCAAGTGTTGATTGCCGGCGGTGATATCTTTGCCTTTAACGAGCCGAAATTTATCCGTTTGTTTGGTTACGATGCTAAGCAGTTTGCTGTTGCCGAGGAAAAAATTGCTGAGATCGAGAAAAACTTTAAGCTAAAATTCCCTGAAGGTATGACGTTTGACGCCTTGGTGCGTGACACTAAATCATTGGTAGCGAAGCTGCAAAAAGTCGACGTCGGTCTGGTGACGCAGGATCAGGTTGTCGAGCAAGCCGATGAGATGGGCTTGGAACTAATGACGGACGATGCGACGGGCGAGATTATTATCATGGATGCCAAGGATGCGGCGAAGTTTGTCAATCTGCTCAACGACGACTATATGACTAGCGATATGACTGGTATCAAGTATGAATTAAAAGGCAAGAAGGAGCTGCGCGGCGACAGCGGAGTGAATACGCCAGAAGGGGAATGATGAGCGAAGAACATGGCGACAGCGGAGCAAAAATTGTAGTTATCGGAGGCGGCACTGGCAGCTTCACGCTGCTAACAGGTCTCAAAAAATACGTGTCTGATTTGACAGCGCTGGTCAATATGGCAGATGATGGCGGATCAACGGGACAGCTGCGCGACGAACTTGGCGTGCTGCCGCCGGGCGATGTGCGGCAGTGCTTAGTAGCGCTGAGCGATAGCCCGCGGGTGCGCGATTTGTTTAATTATCGTTTTGACGACGGCAGCTTGAAGGGCCATGCTTTTGGCAATTTGTTCTTGACAGCGCTCGAGAAAATGACCGGTAGCTTTGGCGAGGCAGTGCAGCTGGCTAGCCAAGTTCTCAATATTCAAGGCAGGGTAATTCCGACAACTTTAACCGATATTACGCTGTGTGTCGAAAGCGCTTCGGGCGAGCCGATCAAAGGGCAATTCAAAATCGCGCATGCCGATATCGCCAAACGGCCAAAAGTGTGGCTGGAGCCAGAAGCAGTAGCGCACCCAGCAGCCGTTCAGGCGATCCTGGAGGCTGATATGGTGGTGATTGCACCGGGCAACCTGTATGGCAGTTTAGCGCCGGCGCTGGTGATTCGAGAAATTCAGGAGGCGCTAGCGGCGACATCGGCGAAGTGTGTCTTTGTCTGTAATTTGGTTACTAAGCCTGGTCCGACTGATAATTTGAGCGTGGTGGATTTTGCTAGCGAGATTGAGCGTTTGGCAGGCAGTGAATTCCTTGACTATGTAGTTTTTAACACTGACCAGCCGTCGACAGAACTAATGGATAAGTATGCTCATGACGGTGAGCATGTGGTGCAATATGATATCAGCGAGCTAAAACGCCAGCACTACGAATTTCGCGGCGCCAGCATCCTAGCAAAGAAAGTTTGGTCGGGCGCCCAATCGAGCGATCCGATTGCGGCAGTACGCAGTTTTATCCGGCACGACCCTGACGCAGTAGCACGCCAGCTGATGCGGATATATTTTGCATAAGCAGCGTTTTCTGTCATGACTGACCCCTATAGACGCTAGATATAGCGTCTATTTGCTTGTTGAAACGCTATAGTTTTCCACGTTTTTGTGGAAAAGTAAAGAAGTTATCATTTTTAGTAAAAAAGGTATTGCACAAGCATGATGAAACGTTGTATGATAAAGCCAGTGGCAAGGCAAGAGATGAAATCTCGAGTCAAAACAAACACCACCGCGTAAAATAACAAAAGAAAGTAGGGTAGTCATGACTGACGCAGCTATTAGCCAATCTATGTACGGTAGGGCGGGCGTCTTGGTTTGCGTACCTGATGCTTACGTATCGCGGGCGACGCTGTCTTTGGGCGCGTAGCCGTATAGTTTGTGGCACTTTTACAATTCGAAGTTGGACATCCTCGAGATCAACAATCTGATAGTGAGCAGTGGAATATCGACCCACGCTAAAATTGTCGAAAGTTCTTTCCTCTAACACAACACCTCCCAAAAACTCCACCTCACACACAAGTCTCTCAAAGGTATGCTAAATACGATATGAGTTGTTTGACAGCTCTTGATTTTAAGCATACTTGACTGAACTAAAACAAACACCACCTATGCGAAAACAAACAGCTCGCTATCAGATTGGTGATCTCGAGTCCCTCGCCAGACCATATGGTATGATGGGGGAATGAGTATTAAAGAACATCCACCACTTCATGTTCCAGTATTACTTAATGACGTTGTGCGGCTGCTTAATCCTAAAGATGGCGAGAGTTATCTCGACCTGACGGCTGGATACGGCGGGCACGCGGGCGCCATTGTCGAACGAACGCATAATTATCGCGGAATGACTTTGGTTGACCGCGATGAATTTGCACAAGCAAATCTAGCGGCATTTGTCGGCAAAGGGGCAGAGCTAATACACGCTGATTTTGTCAGCGCTGCCCGGCGGTTGATTGCTATAGGTAAGCGGTTTGATATGATATTGATTGATTTGGGGGTGTCGTCACCACAGCTTGATAGGGCTGAGCGAGGATTTTCATTTTCGCATAGCGGTCCGCTGGATATGCGGATGGATCGGCGGCAAGCTTTAACTGCAGAGCAAGTGGTTAACACCTATTTGCAGAGCGAGCTGGAGCGGATTATTCGCGATTACGGCGAAGAGCGGCCAAATATTGCGCGGCGTTATGCTGCTGCGATTATTAAGGCTAGACCACTGGCGACAACTGAAGATTTGGCATCGGTTATCTTGAGGGCGCACGTCGGACGGCGCCAGCGAACGCATCCGGCGACACGTACTTTTCAGGCGATTCGGATTTTTGTAAACGATGAGCTTGAGCAAGTACGAGCGATTATGCCATTATTACCCGAGCTGTTGTCGCAGGGCGGGCGAGTCGGTGTAATTAGCTTTCATAGCCTGGAGGATCGTATCGTTAAGCGATACTTTGCCGAACAGGCCAAAAACGGCTACGAGGCGGAACTTCGTATCATTACGAAGCATCCTGTCGATGGAGCTATTAGAGATGTTCACAATCCGCGCTCGCGAAGTGCTAAGCTTCGTGTCGCTGTGAAAATATAAAAACAGAAAGGAGGGTGCAGCCATGACTCGCCGCATCCAAGTACAAGTCCAAGCCGACGTTCAGCATGACATCACTGTCGTGCGCCGCGCCGCTTAGGCAAAAATAACACAACTCTATAGGGCAGAGGAGCGTAATTTTCGTTTTTCTCCTAACGTTCCTCTGGCTTTTGAGTGTCAAAATAAATAACAAAAACGAATCCACCACATGTCATATTCACGAACTACACAATTTAATAGCCGGCGCCAAGGTAATTATGGGCGCAACCGCAATACAGTTGCTTTTGCATCGGCTATCAAACTCGGCCCGATTTCTAATGCGATTATCATTGCACTTCTCTTGACGCTGCTAGGTCTGTTATACTTAACACAAGCGGGGAGTGTTTCGGGCTATGATTATGAGTCAAACGACGTCAGCAATAAAATTTCGACGTTGACCGAACAGAAGAGTGATCTGGCGGTTGAGAATGCTCGCCTAACAGCTCTGCAATCAGTTAAAGACAGCAGCGTTGCTCAAAGGATGGCTACCCCGTCTGATACTCAGTATGTAAGCAAATAGGAGTTTTAGGATAATGAGCGTATCGCCAACTCGTTTTATTAGACGCTCGAGAGTTGGCTTTTTGTTTAGTATAGTGTTGGTCGTTTCGGCCGTTTTTGTAGTGCAACTTTTCGTGGTACAGGTAGTGCGGCATGATTACTATGTAAAGCAAGCCGATAATGAACAGATCAAGAAATTCACGCTCAAAGCGCAGCGCGGCGAGATTTACGCTATGGACGGCAGCGACCCGAAGCCGCTGGTGATGAACGAGACGGTCTATAAAGTTTGGGCAGATCCAACACAAGTATCTGATAAGCAGGCGGTGGTAGATACGCTGAATAGCGTCGCCGGCGGCAACGTAGTTGATGGCTTCGCGAAGTTGATTGATAAAAAACCTAGCCGCTACCAAATTTTGACGAAATATATTACGCGGATGCAGGCTGAATTAATCAAGAAGAAAAAGCTAGCGGGTATCGGTTTCGAAGTTGGAACGCGCCGGGTCTATCCTGAAGGACGATTGGCTAGCCAGGTTTTGGGTTTTGTTAATCACGAGGGTAAAGGAGTATATGGCTTCGAGCAAGCTAATAACCGAGCTTTGTCTGGGCGCGACGGTATGCTCAAGACAGTGACAGACGCGCGCGACGTACCGCTGACAATTGGTGATAAGAATGTCCGCCAGCCGGCAGTAAATGGTCAGAGCATCGTCTTGACGATTGATCGTAATATTCAGACACAGGTCGAATCAGCGCTTGAGGCTGGTGCTAAGCGTAGTAAAGCCACCAGAGCAAGCGCTATTGTCATGGAGCCAAGTACTGGCAAAGTGCTGGCAATGGCTAATATGCCGACGTATGATCCGTCAAATATCAATACTTCTGATGTGTCGGTCTTTAACAACGATACGATTTCGCATCCGTACGAAGCGGGCTCTGATGTCAAGACTTTCACGGTAGCGACCGGAATCGACAAAGGCGTTATCTCGCCGCAGAGTACTTACAACAATACTGGCAAAATCAAGGTTGAAGACATCACAATCAATAACGCCTCTAAAAACAGCTTCTTGAACGGCGACATCACTATGCAGACGGCACTGAACTGGTCGCTGAATACTGGTATGGTAACGATTGCGCAGCGGCTGGGAAATGGTTCTTATATTACTCGCGGCGCTCGCGATACGATTTATGATTACTTTTATAATCGTTTCCGGCTGGGGCAGCTGACTGGCATTGAGCTGGCGAATGAGGCGGGCGGCACAGTTATCTCGCCAGCACAGCAAGAAGGTAATGCTGTGCGTTACAGTAATATGGTGTTTGGCCAGGGTATGAATGTGACAATGCTGCAGGTGGCAAGTGGTTTTTGTTCGGTAGTTAATGGCGGCGTATATCACGCGCCAACGATTATTAACGGCACAATGGGCGATGGCGGCAAGTTTGCGGCTACGGCGGCGAAGACCAGCGCTCGTGCTATCAGCGAAGCTTCGTCGCAGACAGTGCGCGAAATGGTGCATCAGGCTCATTATGCGACATATAAGCCGCATGACGACTCAGAACGCTGGCTAGTCGGCGGCAAGACCGGTACTTCGCAGGTGATTGTTAACGGCAAGTACGATGATCACGAGACGATTGGTACCTATCTGGGTTTTGGCGGCGAATACGGCAAAATTCCGCGTTACGTTATCATGGTAGAGATAGCGGCAGACGGCCGCGGTATGGGCGGCGGCTCGGATGCCAAGCCTATTTTCAACGAGATATCCAACTGGATGATAAAATACTTAAAATTAGTCCCGAGAGAGTAGGGTAGGGAGTATAATGGTAATATGTCGATTGTAACTTTTGGAAACGAATTGAACTCGGTTTTTCTAATGAGCTTGATGGCGTTTCTACTGGCGATGCTGCTAACGCCAGTATATACATATTTTGCTTACAAATATAAATTCTGGAAAACACAGCGTACGGCAGCGGTAACTGGCGAAAAACTCAAGATTTTTAACTTATTACATAAGAAGAAAATCGAACGGCATATTCCGACCATGGCGGGAATAATTGCCGTAGTGGCGATTATGGCGGTGACGCTGGCCTTTAACCTGGATCGAGCGCAAACTTGGCTGCCATTGGCGGCGTTAGTTGGCGGCGCGGTGATTGGTCTGATTGATGATATTTTGAATGTTTTTGGCTCTAATCGCAAGGATGCTGGCTTGCGCAGCTGGGTGAAATTTGCCATGATTATCGGCGTCGGGCTAGTGCTGGGCTGGTTTTTCTTCTGTAAGCTCGGCTACTCGTCGGTGCATATCCCATACGTCGGCGATTGGCAAATGGGCGCGTGGATTGTCGGATTGTTTGTGTTTGCGGTGGTAGCGACGGGTAACGCGGTCAATATAAGTGACGGCTTGGATGGTTTGGCGGGCGGTTTGCTGGTAATGTCATTTTCGGCATTTGGTGTGATTGCGCTACTGCAAGGCCATTTGAAATTAGCGGCGTTCTGTTTCACAGTGGTCGGCGCGTTGCTGAGTTATTTGTGGTTCAATATCTTTCCAGCGCGGTTCTTTATGGGCGACGTTGGCAGCTTTGCTTTTGGGACGAGCTTGGGTGTGGTAGCGATGATGACCAACACGCTGTTTTTGCTGCCGATTATCGGCATATTGTTCGTGGTCGAGGCTGGGTCGAGCTTGTTGCAGATGACCAGCAAGAAATTATTCCATCGCAAGATATTCCTGTCGGCGCCGATTCATCATCATCTGGAGGCATCAGGCTGGCCAGAGGCTAAAGTGACGATGCGTTTTTGGGTGATTGCTGGCGTGGCGGCTTTCGTGGGTATAGCAATGGCGATGACCGGGGGGCACATCGCTCCGTGATTGGCGCTCGGCATCGCGACAGGTACGTACAATTTACCGATGGCAAAATCCAGCGTAAACACCGGCCTGATTATTGGTTGGTGCTATGTGCGGCGTTGTTAATGCTGGTAGGAATGATAATTGTTTATTCGGTCGGGCCGCAGTATGCTAATTTGCAGAATAGTGCTTATGGCAGCGATTATTCTAGTACATATTTCTTTTTCAAACAGCTTATGGGTATTAGCCTGGCAGTTAGTGGTTTTGTACTGTTGATATTAGTACCGTTTGATTATCTCAAGAAATATATTTTTCAGTTAATGATGATTGGAATTGGCTTATCGTTTTTGCTTTTTTTGATTGGAAATATTCTGCATATTGATGCAATAGCGCAGAACACGCTAGGCGCTTATCGCTGGTTTCACTTGGGGCCAGTTAATTTTCAGCCGTCCGAGCTGCTAAAATTAGCGATGACTTTGTATATGGCGGTGTTTTTAGGTAAACGCTACCAAGAGGGTAAGATAAACGACTTGAAAGAAACAGTCTATCCAGCGGCGGCGCTGGTCGGCTTTTTGTTATTTATTGTCGTAGTGTTGCAAAAAGACATGGGCTCGGGGGTGGCGATAGCGGCGGCTGCGGCGTCGATATTTATGGTGAGTACGATAAGAATGAAAACTCTGATACAAATTGCATTAGTGGGTGTGCTGTTTTTGGGGCTCACGGCAGTAACGGCGCCGCACCGGTTGGAACGGATTACGACGTTTTTCGGAGCGAGTAAATCAGCCTCGCAAGACGATAACGATTATCATATCAAAAACGCAATGATTGCTCTGGGGACAGGCGGGCTAACTGGCCGCGGTATCGGCAAGAGTATCCAATCGACAGGCTACTTGCCAGAGGCAATTAACGATTCGATTTTTGCTGTAATTGGCGAGATTTTTGGTTTTGCCGGGACGGTGTTGGTAGTAGTGTTGTTTGCAGCTTTGTTGCTGCGGGTTTTGCGAGTTGCTGAATACTCGCCAGATATGACCAGGCGATTGGTAGTGGCGGGTATTTTTGGCTGGTTATTTGCGCACTTCTTCATGAATATTGCATCAATGATTCATTTAGCGCCGTTAACAGGTATAACGTTGCCGTTCTTGAGTGCTGGCGGTAGTAGTATGCTGTTTTCGGGCGCGGCTTTGGGGATTGTTTTCCAGTTATCGCGATATACTGCACATAAACCAATAGATATAGGAGGCCAAGATGCGGATATTAGCCGTAGGCGGCGGCTCGGGGGGTCACGTTACTCCAGTCGTCGCCGTGTTGCGAGAAGTTAAAAAACAGCAGCCAGATGCAGAACTGCGGTTTTGGGTTGACCGCAAATTTAGCAAGCAAGCACGCAATGTTATGGCTAGCTTTGATAGCTCGGTGCGCGTAGATGTCATTGCTAGCGGTAAATTACGCCGCTATCATAATCTTAGCATTGTGCGTCAGCTGCTACGCTTACGGACGATTGTGTGGCCAAATTTTGTTGATGCGCTAAAGGTGTGCGTGGGTTTTGTTCAGAGCCTAGTGAAACTAATCGCCTGGCGTCCAGACGTGATATTCACGAAAGGAGGCTACGTTTGCATGCCAGTCGGTTTGGCGGCACATGTGCTGCGCATTCCGCTGGTAATTCACGACTCAGACGCTCATCCAGGGTTAACTAATCGCGTATTGGCACGTTGGGCTGATCGCATTGGCACTGGCGCTCCGCTAGAGTATTATCCGTACCCCAAGGCGATTAGTCGTTACGTTGGCGTACCGATCCGCGAGGGGTTCAAGCCGTACAGCGAGCAGCAGCGCCGCGTGGTTAAGGAAAAACTAGGATTTCCAAGTAACAGGCCGTTAGTGCTGGTTACTGGTGGCGGTTTGGGCGCGGAACGGTTGAATAATGCTGTGGCAGATACTATTAGCGAACTTACACAGTTCACTAGCGTAATTTTAATAACTGGTACTGGCCAGTATGCCGAGATTCGGCGGCGATTGCCAGAGGATACAGATCAAGTTAAAGTTTACGATTTCGTTAGCGACGGTATGATTGATATGCTTGGTGCGGCTGATGTTGTGGTAGCACGAGCTGGTGCGACTACAATTCTCGAGCTGGCAGCGCTAGCCAAGCCAACGATTCTGGTGCCGAACGGCTTCTTGACCGGTGGTCATCAAATTAAAAATGCTAAGGTGTATGAAGATAAAGGCGCTGTCAAAGTTATCGATGAAATGCAAATGGAAAAAACGCCGCAGCTGCTCGTCGACGAGATAAAAAATGTTATTGACGATCCCGCAGAAGCACGACAAATGGGGCAGGCTTTTCTGTCGTTTGCGCACCCTGGTGCTGCTAAAGATATGGCTGATATGATTCTAGATGCTGCTAATAGCCGCCGAGCAAACCCTGATAGCGCTGCAAAATGATATAATTAATACCACAAGCATGTTTGGTATGAGATCGAAAAAATCTAAATCACGCCGCGCCGCACAGCCTGTGTGGCGCCGTGCTGTGGTTGATGATAGCTCGCCTAGTGCGGGAACACTATTTCGGCGTAATCGTACCTTGACTGGCAGCCTCATTTCCTCGGTGCCTAGCCCTAATGAACAATCGGCTAGCTTGCAATCACCGCGCGTGCAGGCGCACAACCTGAAGCGCAAACGCCGCTCTATCCGCTTAGCGTTGATTAGCGCATTAGTACTAATTGCTGGTTTGGGGTGGCTGCTTACTCAGATTATTGTCGAGCCGAAAGTGCAAATTGTCGGCACCAGTAACGATCCAGAAGTACAAACTGCCGCCCGCGATTATGCAGCAGCAATTCAAGATTACCTCTCTGCTAATCCCCTCGAGCGGCTGGCTGTAAATATCAATGCTAATAATCTTAGCCGAGCCATTCAAAGTAGATACCCAGAGGTGTCTAGCGTGTCGCCGCCAGCTAAAGGTGCTCTCTGGTCGGCCGATTTTTCGGTTAATTTGCGTTCACCAGTGGTTTATTGGCAGTCTGGTAACATGAAAGCTTATGTTGATAGCACAGGTGTAGTATTTGAACGTAATATCCTCGGCACGTCAGTTATCGCCGTCGAGGATCAAACTGGAATTCGTGCAAGCGTTGGCAATTCAGTAATTAGCGGCCGTTTCCTGCAGTTTATCGGTAAGGTTGTGGGATATTTCAAAGAAAACAATCTTACTGTTAATAAAATGATTCTGCCAGCTAGTACTACTCGCCAGGTGCTAGTCAGTCTCGACGGGGTGGGGTACTCGATTAAAATGACAGTTGACCGCCCAGCGGCTGGCCAAGTCGAAGACGCGGTGCGTGCCATTCGCTACCTAACGAACGGAGGGGTAGCTGCAGAGTATATTGATGTGCGGGTGAGTAGGCGTGCTTTTTATAAATGAAAAAGAGGCTTTAGATAGAAGGCTACCCCTGCACTGGTGGGCTATGTTCTACTTTTGTTCTATTAAACAGCTAAATAGGCTAGGTGAAAAAAACTATATTAAAATATTGAAAATGCAAAAAGTCAAATAAAGCAGATGGGGCGGGAAAAGTAGTAGGGTACAATATTTTTGAAAAAATGCAAATTTATTCTCATAGCGCTGAGATTTTTTCTGTGGATAACTTAAGTCTATAAACATGTGCTAATTACTACAATTTAAATTTCGAGTTTGTTTTCGAGTGCGTGGACTTATATCTATAGAACTGCTGGTTGGCGATATTTTTTATATAGCGAATAAAAGTAAAAGTAAAAGTAAAAGTAAAAGTAAAAGATGACTCTAGTAGCGTGGTTAAGGCTCCCCATTTTAGACCAAGATTAATAAGCTGCGGCTTGTATCAAGTAAAACCGTTATTTGCGAACGTATGGAGATTAATCATCTTGGACATAGATTATAAGACGTAAAACGGACATTGTGCGACGTTAAGTCTATGTGTAAAACATGAATGAGATTGCATCCCTTTTACTACTGTTTTTGATTAATCTCGAAGATTTATTGTTTTACAACTTTTAGCTATTTTATGTTTGCCCCGCCTTTTATGTATGTATGAGATTTTGTCTTTGTGTACGTATTTGTTTGTATTTTGCCATCTTTATGCCAGTTTTTCTTAAGTTTATTTTATTAGATTTTACTATGTATATATTTATCGTAACGACTTATATCTACAAAAATCCAAACCTTTTGCATTTGAGTCTTTTGAGCGAATCATTAAAATGTTCTACATTTGTTCTAAACCTGTTGATTGCTGAACAAAATACAGATAGGTAGGGCTAGTCCTTTTCTCTGCTTGAATTTAGCCTTTGCAATGGCAGTATCGAGCTTGCCTTTTGCTAAATGTGCCTAGGTCAGCAAATAACACCGTAGTATCCGCCCATAACCTCACGTAGCGATTGATTAGGGGCTTGGCATAGCACCGTTAAAACTACACTACATCCTAATATCTCAAAGGCCGCTCAAATTAAAGTGTTATAGCTACACCGGAGATGCAGAGTTATATACAGCCAGCATGTTCATGGTAAAAACTTTGCTTCTGACGGGAGGTATAGCTATCGAAACAGCTATGCAGCTATGGCTTAACTCGCTACCTCACAAATCCGCTATTCTAGATTCAAAATACACATACACAGGCGTTGGCATATCTGGCGGTAAAGTTGTTGTTCAGTGGTTTTGCGCAGCACGTTAAATTGTTTGTCAGTAACTCAATAAGTCAAGTATTGCGAGCAAACCCTGCTTGCATCGTAAGAATTACCGCCTTGTGTGGTTATATTTCTAACACACTGGTTATACTTTTCTTGTGCCATATTTTTTCTCCATCTTTCTTGCTGCTGTCTCGCTAACTCCTGAGCTTCCTGTTGCTTCCTCTGCTCCTCTGCACGATCTTTAGTACCTATTCTTACAATCTTATCTATACGTTGAAATTTATGGTCTCTAACTCCAGCGCCACAATGAAGAACGAACCCATCACTGCCTACAGACTCAGACCTTTCATCTGTGTACATGTAGGATGCATACTCATAAACTGTCTTATATGAATCTACATTTATCTTCGTACAGCTACCATCATTAGCGGGCGTAGTGTTCGCAGGATGGGATTGAGCGTTGGTTTGACTGTTTGATAGTTGCTGTGATTTATCACTGACCCGTGCAGATTCTTGTTGATTGGTTTTGTCTCTAGTATTGTTTTCGCTTCCAATATACGGAATGTTATTATTTTCTGTAGGTTTTCGTTCAGAAATTATCTGTGAAGACGTAATAGCACAAAGTATCATAATGAAAGGCACTGATACTGCATATGTAGCTCTTATAAACTTCCCTGCTTTTGTTTTAACCCTCTTGATGTTGTATATCGCAAGCACAAAGGCAGCTATACTAAACAGGACAGACATAATAGAGATACAAATAGTTAATGTACTCTCACTAGAATGATTATTTAGAACAGAGTTAAACATCATCAGATTACAAGCTATAAACAACACATACAGACTAGACCGTTTATGCGTTATAGTTTTGGAGCTGATATATTTCAGTTTTCTAAAAAGAATCGTAACTTTAGTAGAGTCTCGCTTACTCATGCAAGAATATTATACACCACAAATACCAAATCTCTCAGCAACACTCCAAATTAGGTATAATAGACCTCAGTAAAACAGTAATGTTTTTGCGTTATAGTTCCCTAACAATTTAGATATTGGTATAATGGCCAAGATTGTCGTAAACATTGTTGAGCAGTTATAGTTCCCTAACAATTTAGATATTGGTATAATCGTCGTGCACCTTATCGTTATACTCTTTGGGTTATAGTTCCCTAACAATTTAGATATTGGTATAATACACGTCCATTGCGGTCAACAACCTTGATTGTTATAGTTCCCTAACAATTTAGATATTGGTATAATTCTAATTGTGCCGTCCGGCAAGAATCTCATGTTATAGTTCCCTAACAATTTAGATATTGGTATAATTGACTACAAACGTAAATGGGTAAATCAAAGTTATAGTTCCCTAACAATTTAGATATTGGTATAATCAAAGCCTGTGGCAGAAAAACTGGCTTTCAGTTATAGTTCCCTAACAATTTAGATATTGGTATAATAGCCGATAGCGTATGCTAGGCGCGTCATCAGTTATAGTTCCCTAACAATTTAGATATTGGTATAATGGCCGCGCGTGAATGCTGGCGGTGTGGCAGGTTATAGTTCCCTAACAATTTAGATATTGGTATAATGCCTGTGCCTTTTCAATCTCGCCTAGGTCAGTTATAGTTCCCTAACAATTTAGATATTGGTATAATTTCCGCCCCAGCCGTCAAGTCGGCCGCTCGGTTATAGTTCCCTAACAATTTAGATATTGGTATAATAAATGAGCAAGAGAGATATAACAATCAGGGGTTATAGTTCCCTAACAATTTAGATATTGGTATAATTCGGCGACATGCCACCATGATAACTCACCGGTTATAGTTCCCTAACAATTTAGATATTGGTATAATAGAGCAAACCGAGCTGCGTTTCCCGGAGACGTTATAGTTCCCTAACAATTTAGATATTGGTATAATGCCGCACCTCGACGTTACGAGACTTGAGCGGTTATAGTTCCCTAACAATTTAGATATTGGTATAATATGGCTCGCCGTTCCTCCACTAGATTTAATGTTATAGTTCCCTAACAATTTAGATATTGGTATAATCACAAGTCTGAGCTGGCTGTCGTCCATTGCGTTATAGTTCCCTAACAATTTAGATATTGGTATAATAATTTGACATGCTGGATACATATGATACTAGTTATAGTTCCCTAACAATTTAGATATTGGTATAATTGCATTGGACTTGGTTGCTATCCACGGTATGTTATAGTTCCCTAACAATTTAGATATTGGTATAATAGCAGCATTGATAGCACGACCAGCTATACCGTTATAGTTCCCTAACAATTTAGATATTGGTATAATGAATTTTTACAATTACTGCCTTAAGAGCGTGTTATAGTTCCCTAACAATTTAGATATTGGTATAATGATATTCTGTATCGAACTCCTCACCATCACGTTATAGTTCCCTAACAATTTAGATATTGGTATAATCTGGAAATCGGCGATGTAATCATCGAGTGGTTATAGTTCCCTAACAATTTAGATATTGGTATAATTCAGAAAGTTTCGCATGGTCGATTTCAGCCGTTATAGTTCCCTAACAATTTAGATATTGGTATAATTATTTAACCAGCTCTTGTCGAACCAATTCGGTTATAGTTCCCTAACAATTTAGATATTGGTATAATACTGGAATCCCTCTTTATTATCGCTAGAGTGTTATAGTTCCCTAACAATTTAGATATTGGTATAATGTGATGTTGTAGGCAGTATCTGGACCAACCGTTATAGTTCCCTAACAATTTAGATATTGGTATAATAACATAGCGTTTTATACCCCCTTAAATTTTGTTATAGTTCCCTAACAATTTAGATATTGGTATAATTGACCGAGGACGTGAACCGAGCTAACGCCGGTTATAGTTCCCTAACAATTTAGATATTGGTATAATTCTCGGTGTATCCAGCAGCAAAGCACGCAGGTTATAGTTCCCTAACAATTTAGATATTGGTATAATAGCAAAGCGTAGACCTGCTCGGAACCCATCGTTATAGTTCCCTAACAATTTAGATATTGGTATAATCATTAAGAAGCCCATCAAGCACTAATGTATGTTATAGTTCCCTAACAATTTAGATATTGGTATAATGCGTGTTCGTCCATGGTCTTCTCGAGCGCCGTTATAGTTCCCTAACAATTTAGATATTGGTATAATGCTTGGCTTCAAAGTTAGCCAGCATCTCCTGTTATAGTTCCCTAACAATTTAGATATTGGTATAATTGAGGTTGGCTTACGTAGTCTTGGAATGTCGTTATAGTTCCCTAACAATTTAGATATTGGTATAATAATCTTTACAATTTTGTGAATATTCTGTGAGTTATAGTTCCCTAACAATTTAGATATTGGTATAATTAGTTTGTTTGGTATTCGATATGGTATCCTGTTATAGTTCCCTAACAATTTAGATATTGGTATAATCATTGATTTAGCAACATCGACAGCAATATCGTTATAGTTCCCTAACAATTTAGATATTGGTATAATGCTACGGATTTCAACGATAATCTGGCCAGAGTTATAGTTCCCTAACAATTTAGATATTGGTATAATCAAGCGAAATGACATCTAGGTTCTTATATTGTTATAGTTCCCTAACAATTTAGATATTGGTATAATAAAAGATATGTTAAGTGTCCTATTATCGAGGTTATAGTTCCCTAACAATTTAGATATTGGTATAATCCAATAAAAACGCGACTTCCAGTCGGAAATGTTATAGTTCCCTAACAATTTAGATATTGGTATAATGCGACGGGTAGTGTAGCGACCAGAGCCAGGTTATAGTTCCCTAACAATTTAGATATTGGTATAATGCGACGGGTAGTGTAGCGACCAGAGCCAGGTTATAGTTCCCTAACAATTTAGATATTGGTATAATCAGCAACACCTGCGAAGTTTGCAGAAATAAGTTATAGTTCCCTAACAATTTAGATATTGGTATAATTCAGAAGATTTTACGTAATTACGAATATAAGTTATAGTTCCCTAACAATTTAGATATTGGTATAATTGATAATACAGTATCTGATATTAGTAGAGTGTTATAGTTCCCTAACAATTTAGATATTGGTATAATACTTAATCCCCAAAACTGGAATTTTTCGCAGTTATAGTTCCCTAACAATTTAGATATTGGTATAATATGTAACACTACCGGAAACATAGCGTCCTAGTTATAGTTCCCTAACAATTTAGATATTGGTATAAT
>CAUOPB010000012.1:0-22839 GCA_963456685.1 uncultured Candidatus Saccharibacteria bacterium
GGCACGGCGCCTAAACTAAAACCCGAACCTGACCAAGCAGCTGTAAAAATCGTCGGCGCAGCAGAAGTCGGCTCAACCCTAATCGCGCAAATCGACGATCCCGACGGATTGAAAGACGGCGGCATACGATATTATCAATGGTTCGCAAACGATACGGCTATTCCTGGGGCTAGTTATTTCTCATACAAGTTGACACCATCAGAAGTGGGTAAGAAAATCACTGTCAAAACTACTCATGCTAACAACAAAAACGTGATGAAAGATTTAATTAGCCCAGCAACGGCAATGGTCAGCAACGCCGCATCAAATAACAGTCCTGGCAGTATCAACGTTGACGGAATAAACCGAGTCGGACAGGTATTTACTGCCCATATTACCGATGCCGATGGCGTGCCAGAGAGCGGCATTACTTACCGATGGTACGAATTTTATGGCAAATTCTTGGGAACTGGCAAAACTCTAGTACAGACCAGAGATCACCTCGGTATGCAAGTCATCGTCCAAGCCAGTTATATTGACAAGAAAGGACACAAAGAGAGCATCACTAGCAAATTCAGCGGTTCAGTTATTAATGACCTGAGCGGCGGCACTGGTGCTGGAATAATTAGCCCTATTTCGACCGCTCCTAAAATTACCCTTCATGGACCAACCAGCGTCAAAGAAGGAGAAACTGCTGTTTACACGGCAACTTTAGACAAAGCAGCCAGTACCGATGTTAGCGCGGATATCAAAATCACGCACAATACTAGCAACCCGAACAATCTGAACGTCCGTTGGGACAGCCAGCGAGTGGTTATTAAAGCCGGAGAAACCAGCGCCAAATTCTACGTTGGTACTAATACTGACACTGGCGGCAAGGGTAAGACTTACACCGTCTCTCTTAGCAACGCTGTCGCTGGTATGGTTAATAAAACAAATACTAGTACATATACTGCGGTCAACGCTCAATCGGTCTTTATGCTATCATACGTTTATCCACTTGCTGAAGCTGGCGGCAGCGAGTTCTCTGACTACTGGAAAGCGATTCATGCAGCAGGCAGCAGCAAAATCCCGTATACACTCATCATGGCAGACGGCAGTCCTGACGCCAAGCTCGACCCAGGCTATGTGCGGCTGCTAAAAAAGAACGCCGAGCTTGGTTTCAAAACTGTCGCTTACATCCGCACTATTCATCAAACTCGCCCGATTGCCGAAGTTAAAGCCGCAATGGCTAAGTTCATTGAACTTTACGGAGCGGACAAAATTCACGGATTCTACTTCGACGAGATATCATCCAGAAATAACGGGGCAACGGCTTACATGGCAGAATTATACAACTACACGAAAAGTACCTACGGCAACAAGTTAGTCGTCGCCAATCCTGGTACACACATCACCGACGCGATTGCACCATACGCCGATATTTTCATGACTAACGAAGGCACTGCTGACGAATATATTAATAACTATAAGACCGCTGACTCTGCCTTTGAAAAAGATCCGGCAAACTCCCATCGTATTTTCCATACGATTTATGCCGCAAAAGCTGGCGATTACCAAAAAATAATCAATTTATCGCGCCAGCGTAATGCCGGCTGGGTATTCATCACCACCGATAGTACGATACCTGATGGCAGGCCGTACAATGATTTGGCAAAGAATTTCCCTAGCCTCGTTGATAGCGTCAACAATTTAGGCCGCCAACCGCTTGATCCAAATAGAGCCACGGAACAACCTTTGCTATCCGGCGCGATAATCAGCGGATCATCTGTTACCACAACTATACTTAGCCAATAATCGTATCGGTATGCTACACTATGTTTATGGTTACCAAGGCAAATAAATCTCCCAAGAAGACTCGCAAGCAGCGTGTCAAACACATTACAAAAACAGACACTCACTTCATGGTGCGCCGAAGCTTACTGGTGTATGCGATATTGGTTTTTGTGCTTTTTTGGCTAACAGCTATGAGCGTATATCTAGTCGACAGAATGGTCGTAGAATACACCAACACTGCCCGCTATAACCAAATTCATAGTATATATAGCAATTTGAAGCTAGATGAATCGTATAGACTGGCGGTTTATAAAAGTAATATTTCAAATGATAAGTCTATCACTACAGAGTATGGACATAATACTTCCGTAAGTAAAACTCGTATGGATTTAACCGAAAAAATTAAAGAGGCTGGCTTCTCGCTTATCAATACAAAAGATAAAGATACTATCGTTCAAAGCGATACGTTCAAGAATCCTAGCGGCCATATTTTATACCTAAGCGTTATACCGCAGGCGCTGCATAAAGATTATATATACGGTACCTCTGATATAGCCAAGCCGTACACAAAGATGACCACTAGTGAATTCGACCATGATCAAACTAGCTACGTCACTATCAAAATAAGCCTTGGCGACTAGTGGGATAATTGCCGGCAAAAATACGAAACGCATGCCTTGCATTAGATAATTGTTTATGTTATAATATAGGTATGGAGACTAAAGGCGGCGAACTAAGTTCTGACGACTGTTCAAGATCGGCTGTACAAGCAATTCGCGATGGATCTTATTTTCTTGCCGCAACGCTAGCGACAATGGCGTACAATATGACGTCAGATCCATCCGAAAAGGCTCGGATGGCGCGCGACGTAGGTAACGCCTATAGTCATTTAGGTAACTACGAAGAAGCTGAAAAGTGGCTTACTGAGGCAGTTGATCAACACAAAACTTTAGCCGAACAAGAACCAAATCGTAGCACGCTGCGCGAGCTGGGAGCTAGCGCAGCCATACTGGCAACCATGCAATTGTCGCGCATAGCAAGCGATGAATTTGATACTCCAGAAAATAATACCGAGACTGTTGAAACTTTTCGTTACGGACTAGAAAAACTCGAGGATTCGCACAAACATGCCGACGGACTAAATCGTCGTGAAATTGATCAATATGATATTAATTTTACCGCTCGAGCCAGCTACGCCGAGACGCTTGCCGGCAATAAAAAGCGAGGCTTGGCACTCGGCGTCAGAGCGGTGCGGCTAGCATTCTGGTCCGAGTCGCCGCAGCTTGATACCACTAATACGTCCCTCAGCAAAAAAGAACGCTACAAAACCAAAGCACGGGCGCTCGTGCGCGGTATTGGCGCGCTAGCCGTTGGTATTGTTGCGCCTATCAACCGCCGCGCCGCCAAAACTCTTGTTAGAAAACTTTCTTAAGCTTGGTTCTGCTGGTTAGGCACATCGCCTTGCAATGGAACTACTTGCGATTCAGATTCTTCAAAAATTCGCCGTACTTGCTCGACATCAATGTTCACCGAATCGCCCGGATTAACCGCCCCCGATAGCATGAGCTTAGCGATAGTATTCTCCACCGCTTTCTGAACGACGCGGCGCATCGGCCGAGCGCCTAGCCGCGGGTCGTATCCTTGCTGAACGAGAAGCTGTTTCGCGTCTTCATCAACAGTCACTGACACTTTTTGCGGCAATAGAGTTTTGTTAACGCCAGCCAGAATCAGATCAAGCACTTGCACCAACTCGGCTGGCGTAAACGGACGAAAGAGCACAATTTCATCGAAGCGATTGAGAAATTCTGGCCGAAACTGGCTCGAACTAATCAATTCGTTGATAAACTGCTGTTCAAACTGCTCAAGCTGATAGCCGCGCTCGATATATTCGCGGATCCTATCAGCGCCAGCATTGCTAGTAGCAATTACAATGGCGTCGCGAAAGCTGATCTCACGGTTTTTGGCGTCGCGCAAAATCCCTTCGTCGAGTAATTGCAGCAGTGTAGTTAGCACTTCTGGCGCGGCCTTCTCGATCTCGTCGAGCAACACCACACTGAAAGGCTGTTTCATTACTTGCGCGGTCAAGCTCATCGGGTCGTCTGCACCATCAGCGATTAAACGAGCGACATCCTCGGAGCGAACAAACTCATTCAAGTCTAAGCGGATTAACTTACCTTCGCCGCCAAAGTATACGTCGGCCAGCGCTTTTGATAGTTCCGTCTTGCCCACGCCAGTCGGCCCCAAAAACAGAAAAGTACCAATCGGCCGATTCTCATTGCGTACGCCCGCGCGAGCGCGGCGCAAAGCGTCACTGACGACATTAACGGCGCGAACTTGATCAACCATTCGCTCATGAATTAAATCCTCCATATGCAGCAGCCGCTCGCGGTCTTCGGTCGTATTAGCCACGCTAACTTTAACGTCCATTGTCCGCTCGATTGCTTGCTGTACAGAATTCATAGTCACGATACCAGACTCGCTGAAACTGGCCGCCGATTCCAGCAACTTAAGCGCTCGGCCAGGCATAGCTATATCATGAATGTAACGCTGGCTCAAGCGATAAGCTTCGTTAATCGCTTGGATCATATAAGTAACTTTGCGGTTGAATTCAATAGCAATCAACTGTTCTTGCAGAACCTTTTTAGTCTCTGCTTCGTTGGTTTCGGCGACATTAATACGGTTAAGTGAGTTAGCTAGCGACGGGTTGCGGCGGCTAATTTCGAGATAGCGCTGTTCGTCCATGCTCAAAATTAAGCGTAGTCGGCCAGCGTCTAAAATCGGCTGCAAAACATTTGTTAAATCTACTGACCCTACGCCCTCTTCGAAGAATAACTGCGCGTCATCAAGACAAACAATTATATTCTTGGCATTGTAAGCTTCACCTAGAACCTGCATGATTAAGTTTTCAAGCTCGCCGCGTCCTGGCGCTGCCGCAATCAACGATGCCGAGTCAAGAATGAAGATCTGGCGGAAGCGAAGATTTTCGGGTACATTCGCATCAGCGTCCAAAATTCGTTCCGCGAAAGCATGAATTACTGATGTTTTACCAACACCAGCTTGACCGATAAGAACCGCGTTTTGCCGCCCGCCCGTACCAAAAGCTTCCACTAGCTGATCAATCACCTGAACATGCGATGGTATGTCAATCGACAAAGTATTACGGCTAGCACCAATTTGCTCGCTGATATTCTGCCCGAATCGCTCAAGGTGCGGAATCCAACCAAACGACCAATCACGCGCCAAGCCGCCAGTCCGCCGCCGCTGGCCAAAATGTCGAACAATCTCCATCAAATGTTCTTGCCATAGAATACCAGCGTCCAAGTCCTCATCACCTAAATGAGTTTGTGCTATTATCGATTGATAATTCGGAAAGCTCCTCACTAGCGCTGTAGCTAATACGGCACCGCTGATACGGTCTAGCTGATTGGCTTGGCGAATGTCGTCAGCTACGCTCCACAGTTCGTCAACGGAAATCGTCGAACTCTCAGCGATAGTGGCTAAAAATGACGGCGTCATACCAAGCCGCACCCCCATGAATTGGCCGCTTGGCACTTCACCAATCACTTTAGCAATCTCTCGTACGCTCGGTTCTCGCGACAACCGACCTAACACGTCGCCAGCTAACAAATCATCAACCGAGCCGCCCCTACCAGCCGGCAGATCGTGAACGTGCCAATTATAAAATTTCACCGCCATATATAATACTGCCGCCAGAGCACCGCATAACCAACCTAGCGACAGACGCTCCATAGTTACCAGCATAGTACCCGATATCACTAGTAATAATGCTAACCATGAAAGACTTTTTGCAATCATCGGCGACAGCAGCCGCCCAAAGCGCGCTTCGCTGGCTCGCTGAGACGCATATCTAAAAGTACCTAAAGATGCCATGGTATCCACCCCGATATTGCCGCAACAACCATTACCGCTGGCATCGCTGGCACCAATGGCCAAATAGCCAAACGCAGTAGACCAATCAACAGCATCAAGCACAAGGCTGCTACACCTATCAGCAGCGTTATTATCCTTATAAAGCCGCCAATAATCCGCGATACCAAGCGATCAAAAAACGCCCGCAGCTGCACCCCGATTGGTCCGCGCACTTTCCCGGCAGAAATTTGCCGCCACGGCGCGAATAGTGTCTTCAGCAATAATCCCAGCGAAAACGTATCGTATAATCGCTCGATAGACTCCCAAACATCTATTGCTGCCCGCTTCCATCCAACGCTATACCACCACGAAATCATGCCCACAATAAACATATGCTTTTTATTATAGTTCAAAAAGCATTTGGACGCTACTATAATGCACCAAAAATATGTATAATGAGTTTTATGCGTCAAACTCTCACGACTATGCTCGGGAAGACTGTCAAGAAAGCTGCACAAATTCGCGGCGGTAGCGGCTCAGCCTTACCAGGCTTGGTAATTGAAAAAATCGACTCAGATTTTGTCAGCCGCACATTACAGCAACTACCAATGGGCGTAGCACTCATCAGCGGCACTAATGGCAAAACTACTACTACCAAAATTGTTGTCGAATTACTAGAAAGCCAAGGCCTGAAAGTATTCACCAACCGTACTGGCAGCAACTTCACGCGCGGCGTGGCAGCAGCGCTATTAGGCGAAGTTGATTTGCACGGACGAATGAACGCTGATATTGCCGTGCTTGAACTCGACGAAGCCTATGCTGTTCACTTTGTAAAAGCAATCAAACCAAACTACTGTTTACTGCTAAATGTCATGCGCGACCAACTCGACCGCTTCGGCGAGATTGATAATACCGCCAAACTTCTCCATAACGTTGCAGTAAATACAACAAAATGCGTAGTCCTTAACCGCGACGACCCGCGATTAAGCAGTCCTGATTTTGTAAACGATATTAAATCACCGCTGCGAAGTTTTGGTGTTAACCCAAAATATTCGCAGACTTTCCCTTCTGATGATTCTCTACGCAGTAGCGAGCAAAATGCGGCTAAATTGTACGCTGACGACACCAGTCTTGAAGAGTTTAAAGACCAGCACGCCGTTATCGGCTTCAACGGCAGCGATCACTCGGTGAATCTAAATCTGCGTGGCATCTACAATCTTCAAAATGCCACTGGTGCTGTTGCTTTAGTACGCGCAATTCTCGGTAATAGTCTAAATGTTGATTCTATGCTCAAAGCGCTATCAGGTATTAAGCCAGCTTTTGGCCGCGGCGAGCAATTAATAATTGACGGACAACCCTGCGAGCTAGTATTGGTCAAAAACCCGGCTGGCTTCCGTTTGGCCCTAGCTTCGTTCGACCCAGCAAACTACGCCACTATGATAGCTATTAACGATGCTTACGCTGATGGCCGCGACATGAGCTGGCTCTGGGATGTCGATTTCGATAGCTTACAAGAACAAGGCGTCACTGCTGTATCTGGTGTCCGCGCCTATGACATGGCCCTGCGACTAGAATATGACGAAGTACCTATCGATTTTGTTGATACCGACCTAGCGGTTGCACTGCGCCAGCTTATCACTAAACACACTCGCCAACCAAAGCGCATTTATTGCAGCTACACCGCAATGTTAGCACTACGACGACTACTAGCCCGCTATACCGATGTGGAGGAAATCCGATGAAAAGACAACCGCAATCTATCACTATCTTGCAACTTTATCCGCGCGATATGAACATTTACGGCGACTGGGGCAATGTTCTGACTCTCAAGCGGCGGCTAGAATGGCGTGGTTTTGCTACCAAACTAATCGAATATAACGTTGGCGACGCTTTTCCAGACGATGTTGATTTAATCGTCGGTGGTGGTGGACAGGACTCTGGACAATTACGAATTAGCGACGACCTGCAAAAGATTGCCCCTCAGCTCAAACGATTAGCTGACGATGATTTACCAATGTTAGTTATCTGCGGTTTATACCAACTATTCGGCCGCTCGTTTACTACTAAAGACGGCGACATAATTCCTGGTATCGGTATTCTTGACCTAGAAACAATTGGTGGTGACGAGCGCATTGTTGGTAATATTATCGTCAAAAGTCCAGAATTCGGTGAAATTATCGGTTACGAAAATCACTCCGGGCTAACTACGCTTAGTCAAAATACCACAGCGCTCGGCGACGTCATCAAGGGTGTAGGCAACAATAATATTGATGGCCGTGAAGGCGCCCGTTATCGTAACGTTATCGGTACCTATTTGCACGGTCCGCTCTTGCCAAAGAATCCGCACATCGCCGATTGGATGATTTCGCAAGCTATAATCCGTAAATACGGTGCCGTCGTTTTAGACCCGCTTGAAGACAAGTACACCAAACAGGCTCGTGATATCGCCAAAAAACGCCCGCGCTAGCCGCTACTTTTAACACTATCCTCAGATTGGACCTGCTATACTGGTAGAAGTGACCAAAATGAGCGCTGTAAAAAAACCAAAAATTAATCGTATTGTCAGCCTAGATTTAATGAGAGGCTGGTTTTTGGTGATAATCATACTTGATCATTTGAGTTATTTTCCAAACGGCCTCGTGTTCATAAGCGGCGACAGCAGATTATACGTCACTGCCGCCGAAGGATTCTTTATTATTTCTGGATTAGTATTAGGTATTGTCCGCGGCGCTAAATTAACAGAGCGCTCGTTTAGATACGCTGCTAAATTGATCTGGCGGCGAAGCTTCATGCTATATCTAACCAGTATCATCATTACAATATTATCGATTGCGATTGGCTGGCATTTTGTTGGCAACGACGGCGTCAAGTCGCCTTTGCCTCCGCTAGATAGCAATATCTTTAGTTTATTTTGGAGAATAGTTACCTTGCAAGAATTCTACGGCTGGGCCGATTACTTGCGTCTGTATGCGATATTTTTGGCGCTAACACCAGCTGCGCTTTGGCTACTGCGCCGCGGCAAATGGTACATAGTTCTAACCGTCAGTACTCTAGTTTGGCTGCTAACGCCAAAGCCGGTTAACGAATCCACTCAGCCATTTACTTGGCAATTCATTTTTTTCATCGCCTTCACGCTAGGATTTTACTCGCCGCAAATTAAATCATGGTGGAATAGTTTGTCCACCAAAACGCGGCGCCGTACCAAAACTGTCATCTTTACCCTGTTTATTATCACTTTCATCGCCAATGTTTTTGCCGAGTTTTTCGCGCCAGCCTTAAACGATAATCTTTCGACAGCTATTAATAATTTTCGCCCTATTCTAGCGGCCAGTTTCGATAAGCTAGCTCTAACGCCAGCGCGCGTAGCTATGTCGCTGCTCTGGTTTATTGGGTTTTTTATGATTTTCCAGCGTTTTGAAAAACAAATTAAACGCTACCTCGGCTGGCTACTTATTCCGTTTGGGACTAATTCGCTTTACGTTTATTCAATTCATGCCTTCGTAGTCATGGGAGCGCATCTAATAGTCAATCCGCAATACGGCGCGCCGGCTAGTTATTTTAATTCTTTTGACCGTCTAGCCGAGGTTCCTCAAAACCTCGCACTATCGATTTTGGTAATTGCCATTATTTACCTAGCAGTGCGAACCAAATTTTTGATGAAGATTATTCCGCGCTAAACTTAGTGATTTTTAGCGGTGATAAATCGATCGTTTCACTCTCGCGATAGTTGCCTGGCAGACTAGCTTTCATGTCGCTATAGTAGACATTATAGATATTCTTTGCGCGGGTAAATATTTTTTTCGTGTCGGAAACTTTCCTGCTATTGCCATCTAGCGGAGCATAACCGCCGCCAAGATGTTGGTCACTACTAGCAAAGTATATCTGGCAATTCGGTAGATAGTAGTCTAATTCAATAGCCACATATGGATCGGCCGCTAACACCACATCGTTTTCGCTACATTTAACTATAGAAGCAACAGAGTTGACGTTTGGCTTTTGCATACGTTGAAAGTTATAATTACCAACCTGGCTGAGATTAGTTGCCCCGACCGCCAGAACTACCAGCAGAACTAATGGTGAGGTTATTCGCCAAACTTCACGATTCTCATGTTCGGTCGACAGCGCGAGACTAGCTCCCACGAGCATAACTAGGCCAATCGCAACGTGCGCCAAATAACGCTCGACGTACATCGGTTTATACAGAGAAATCACCATCAATAGCATTATCGGCACGCTGATATAACTAACTAATAGCCACAAAATATCATTTTTTTTCTTAACATGAAAAGTAATAACAATTGAGCGGACAGATACAAAAATTATCGCCAGCACCAATATTGAGGCAATCACCCCCAGTTGCCAAAGCGGCTGATATATTGTATTAAACGAAACAATACCAGCTAACTGCTCGAGATTCATTGGCTGTCCAATTGGCGCGAGTGCGCCATTGCCAACCTGTTTCAAAAAAGACGATAGCCACGGGAGAAACAGCAACAGACTAAATGTATAAGCTCCTATCCAACGACACTCTTTCCATGAAGACTTACGCAGCTTACCAGCATCCATCGCGGCTAGCCAGGCTAGATGGGCCAGCCACAAAAGCGCCAAGTAGTATAGCGTATACATACCGAGCGCCACTAGCACTCCATAAATAAGCCAGTCAGTCCACCGCTTGCTAGAGTGCGCCCGTACCAACATCGCCGTCGCCGCTACACCGATTAACGACGCCATAGCGTACATGCGAATTTCGAAACCGTAGCGCATTAATAATGGCGCCAGAAGCAACATCGTTAACACATAAATGGCTGCTCGCACATTAAAATGCTTTTTAATAAAACAACCAGCTACCGCAATTGAGGCTCCATAAAAGATCACGCTTAGCGAGCGCAATGCCAGTTCGCTCCAGCCAAAAACATTCGCCCAAATTTTCAGAATGAGATAATACAGCGGCGGATGAGTATCAAGTGCCGACAGCCGAATAATCTCGCTGGCAGACCGCTTAGCTACCATTATCGAATATGCTTCATCAAACCAAACGCTCTGCCGCAAGCCAATCCATAAACTAAGAGCTGCCGCTACTACTGGCACAGCAATTATCAGCCACCTATAAACCTTGTCATAGTCATTACTATGCTTCCAAAATAATATTTTCATGCTTTGATTATATTACGACTAGGAAAAACTCGCAAAATAATATATAATAGCTTTGCACATCTATCGGGGTGTGGCGCAGTTGATAGCGCGCGCGGTTTGGGACCGTGAGGTCGAAGGTTTGAGTCCTTTCACCCCGACCATTTGAATCATGAACCTGCCGACAAGCGGCAGGTTTTGCTATTATCCTATTTTGCCCTCCCATACTCCTCATGCTATCATAACTATATGAAAAGCAAACAACACTCGCGCCGCCGCATAGTCGTTAATATCTTTGGCACATTAGGGTATTTGTCAGTATTTTTGCAGTGGACATGGACGGCAATTATATTACTATATCCGTTATTCCAATCAGAAGCTGTACAAAAGATTTTTCTACCAGAACGCCAAGCGCCTCGCCCCGTCGTGAGCCACTCTGGATGCTATAGCGACGCCGCTCCATTCATTGCCATTGTCTCTATTGCCATTACAGCTGCAATTATTGTTATGTCAATAATCACGCTAATAGGATTGCCAAAGAAAATCGGCAAGACTGGCGCTAAAATCACGCATTCGGCAGCCAACGTGATAGCCGCCAATACCCGCCCGCCAAAACAACAACCAGCAAAAAAATGGAAATTAAACTTGTCGTACAAACTGATAATCTGCATTAAATTAATATTGACGGTTCTGCCGGTCATTCTGCTGCTCTTTGCGCCGACAATTCCTAAACTACCGCACCAAGTTATGACTATTGTCGGTAATTTCTGCTTAGTGGTATCAGCTGTTTATTGGCTTATCCAATATGCCTTAGCTAAAATCCTACGCGTGCCGCATAAAGAAATTTGGTAATTCAAGCCTTCGGCGGGATGATGTCTATAGTGCGCGTTTGCTTATCTAGCGGCAATTGATGCTCGGTATCAAATTCATACACAAGCATTGTACCGAACGGCATTTCCACTTTACCAATCTCTTCATCAGGAATCTGGTCGAGATACTTCATCAGTGCGCGAATAGTGTTACCGTGCGAAACAAGCAGGATATTTTCGCCTCTTTGCAGCCGCGGCAAGATTTCGCTTTGAAAATATGGAATTGCCCGCGCATAAACATCTTTGAGTGTCTCGCCACCTGGTACTGGATAATCCCAGCCGCGGCGAATTCCCTGAAATGCCTCACTGCCAATCTCGTCTTTGACTTCCCATTTGTTTTTGCCGGTTAAGTCGCCGTAATCGCGCTCGTTAAGCGGCTTGGCGATAATCCGTTCGAGATCCGCCTGGTCGCCCTTGCCGCGCAGAATTCCATCGCAAGTCTGCTGCGTACGTTTGAGCTCGCTAGTATAAGCGGCATCAAAGTGAATATCGCGAATAATTTTACCAAGCTGCTCGGCTTCGCGCATGCCTTTTTCTGTCAAATTGACATCTGTCCAGCCAGTCCACTTACCTAATAAATTCCACTCGCTCTCTGCGTGGCGGCTAATAACTAAAATTCCCTGTTTTTGCACTTCCATAAATTCATTATACCGCGAAAAACGAGTTGCCTGAAATATTTTATCCGTGAGATTTCAAACAGTCTAGTCTTCTGCATTAAATGCTATAATATAACTATGAACGATTTCACAATTCAATCAATCAAAGCAAGACAAATCCTCGACAGCCGCGGCAACCCAACCGTTGAAGCAGACGTTATTTTAAATAACGGCACGCTTGGCCGTGCTGCCGTACCGAGCGGCGCTAGCACTGGCTCGGCTGAAGCGCTTGAATTGCGCGATGGCGGCATTGACTGGTCGGGTAAGGCTGTTTACCAGGCAGTCCGTAATGTTAACGAAGTCATTGCGCCAGCGCTAGTCGGACACGATGCCAGCGACCAAGCTGCTCTCGACCAGATAATGCTCGATTTAGACGGTACCGATAATAAGTCCAAGCTTGGCGCTAACGCCATTCTCAGCGTCAGCCTAGCCGCCGCTAAAGCTGCCGCCAGCGCTAAGAATCAGCCACTATGGCGCTACGTCGCAGAAATGACCGACAGTACTCCTGTCCTGCCATTACCAATGATGAACGTGCTCAATGGCGGCGCTCACGCAGCTTTCGCTACCGATATTCAGGAATTTATGATCATTTGTAAAGGTGCTCAGACTTTTGCAGACACACTCAAAATGGGCACCGAGATCTTTCATGCGCTAGCCAAAGTACTAAAAAATTATGATTATCCAACTACTGTCGGCGATGAAGGCGGCTACGCACCGCGCGTCCGCAACGGCAATCGCGAAGCGCTGGCCTTATTGTCCGAAGCTATTCAAAACGCCGGCTATGAACTCGGCCGCGACGTTGTCTTTGCAATGGATGCTGCGTCAAGCGAATTCTATCAAGAAGGACGCTACGAGCTCCAATGCGAAGGCAAGTCGCTAGCAAGCAGCGAAATGGTTGATTGGCTAGAAGCCTTGACAAATGAATTTCCAATTGTCTCAATCGAGGACGGTCTAGCCGAAAATGATTGGGATGGCTGGAAGCTGCTGCGCGAACGGCTCGGCGACCGCATCCAGCTAGTCGGCGACGATTTGCTTGTCACGAACACCTCGCTGATTGAACGGGCTATCGCTGAACAAACTGCCAACGCGCTGCTAGTTAAACCAAATCAAATCGGCTCGCTAACCGAGACTATTCAAGCTGTTAAAATGGCGCAAAATGCTGGCTGGCGCACTGTCATGAGCCATCGCTCTGGCGAAACCGAAGACACGACAATCAGCCACTTGGCCGTTGGCCTGGGTTGCGGCCAGATTAAAACTGGATCGCTATCGCGAACCGATCGTGTCGCTAAATATAACGAGTTATTACGTATCGCCGAGGCTGACCAATCATTGACGCTAGCGCAGCCATTTAGCGAATAAATAAAACTGTAGGTTTTACTTCTAACAAAGCGAAAAACGCCTTTTCTTTGTCAAGAGGTGTTTTTCATATCAAAATAATTATGTTATACTACTAACGAATAATCGTTTTAGGAGGTTAGTTGCTCTCGATCAAACAAAAAAAGCACCACCGTCCATATGCTATTTTTGCAGTGGCGATATGCCTGATTAGCACTGGCGTGTATTTTATGATGCTGACCTTATCGCCGTCGGTAGCGCCTCTGATTTTTACCAAGCCGATTGATGCTAAATCGCTGCCAAAAGCCAAAATCGGCGAGAATCGTATTGTTATACCGCGCATCGGCGTCAATATTCACTACGACAAAGGCCGCACCGCACTCGATCGCGGTGCTGAATGGCGACAGCCAAACCATGGCAATCCCAAAGATGGCGGTAATTTCATTATTGCCGCCCACCGCTTCAGCATCCAGCCAACACCGCAGGGTACTGTTGAGAAATCGCCTTTTTATAACATTGATAAGATGAAACTAGGCGATAACATTGTAGTCGATTACGAAGGTGCTCGCTATGCTTACGAAATCACTAAAATATTTGATGTCAAACCAGACCAGACTGAAATCGAAGCTCCATCCCAAGAAGCAAAGCTGACTCTATACAGCTGCGAACTTGGCGGCTCTGATGCTGGCCGCATCGTCATCACAGGCAAACTGCTCGGTCAAGTCGAACAATAAAATACTCTACCAGTTCATACAGTAGAGTATTTTGATTATAAATTGCAGGCAGATAAAAAGGTAGTTATTTGGCGAACTCAACCGCGCGCGTTTCACGGATAACATTTACCTTGATAGTTCCAGGATACTGCATAGTTGACTCAATCTTAGTCGCGATGTCGCGTGCTAGCTTGATAGCGCTAAGGTCGTCGATTTTCTCTGGCGTGACAATCACGCGAATCTCGCGGCCGGCGCTTATGGCGTATGCTTTCTCGATTCCTTGGAAACCAGTCGCAACATTTTCGAGATCACGCATGCGCTCAGCGAAATTCTCAGCAGAGATATTACGCGCACCCGGCCGAGCGGCACTGATCGCATCGCAAATACGAACGACGATGGCCTCTGGCGTAGTCGCTTCAATGTCGTCGTGATGAGCCTCAATCGCATGACAGATACCCTCGCTCAGGCCAGCTTTGCGAGCCAGCTCAGCACCGATATGGTGATGCTTGCCTTCAATTTTGTGGGTAACTGCCTTGCCCATATCATGCAGCAACGTCGCTATTTTGGAGGTGCGGACATCAGCGCCAATCTCGCTAGCAATCATACCAGCCATATGCGCCATTTCGGTCGAGTGCTTAAGAACATTTTGACCATAGCTAGTCCGAAACTTTAGCTCGCCAAGTAGCTTTAACAAATCGCGCGGGATACCGGTAACGCCAACTTCGCGCGCAGCATCTTCGCCAGCACGCTGGGTTTCCTTATCGATTTGCTTTTCAGCTTTCGCAAAGACTTCTTCGATACGCCCTGGGTGAATACGACCGTCTTTCATTAACATCTCGAGACCGAGACGAGCTACCTGGCGGCGAATTGGGTCAAAGCTCGATAGGACTACCATACCTGGCGTGTCATCAACCAAGAAGTCTACGCCAGTAACGCGCTGCATCGCTTGAATATTACGGCCTTCTTTGCCGATAATTCGACCTTTCATGTCGTCGTCTGGCAGTTTAACCGCAGTGACTGTGCGCTCAGCAGTTACCTCACTAGCCATACGCTCCATCGTTTCAACGAGGATAGTTTGCGCCCGCTCCTCGGCGTCAGCTTCGACGTCTTGCTGCATTTTGGCAACCAGATTTAGTAGATCACCCTTGATGTCGCGTTCAGTCATCTTCATCAACTTATCAGCGGCATCTTTCTTCTTGAGGCCAGCAATTTTCTCAAGCTTTTCCTGCTGACGCGTACGAATATCGCGGATCTCATTCTTCAATTCTTCAACTTCGTCTTCTTGCTTGCGTAATTTTTCACTGCGTTTATCAAGCTGGTCAAGCTTTTTGTCAAGTGACTCCTCGCGGTCCGCCAGACGATTCTCGGTTTTTTGAAGCTCTTTGCGGCGCTCTTTCTCGATTCGCAGCGCTTCATCTTTAGCTTTAAGTACGATATCGCTAGCTTTGCGCTCAGCTTGCGCTATGACCTGTTCAGCCGTATTTTTGCTCTTGGTCTCTTGTTGGCGATCATATACCACTTTACCGCCCACGCCAGCAATAATACCAACAATCGCGGCAATAATTCCCTCAACCATATTTTTCCTTTCTTTCGCGGCAATTAGTCAACGCATCAAGTCAAAAAACCGCAAAATTATCAAAATTAAACTTATCAATGTCACATTCGTAGACATTACCATTGTACCGCGTTTATAACAAAATAAGCAACTATTTACGCGGTTTGGTGACGCGAGCCTCAGCGCCATATTCTGGCAGAACTATTTCATCATTGCGGCCATTCTGCAGCCGAGCCAAGCATTCTTCACGCCAAGCATCGCCAGTAACTCCAACGATCGGAATACGTTGTTCGTGCGCTATCGTATTCAACACTGCCAGACCAATCCTCAAACCAGTGAAACTCCCCGGACCGCGAAATACACCAATGCCCGAAATATCAGCAAAACTGGCTCCATTCTCTGCTAAGCGGTCGCGCAAATAAGCTAGCATGTCGCGCGCGAGATTGCGTTCAGCCGCCCATTCGTAGTCGGTTCGTTTGT
This sequence comes from uncultured Candidatus Saccharibacteria bacterium, assembly GCA_963456685.1. Taxonomy (GTDB): domain Bacteria; phylum Patescibacteriota; class Saccharimonadia; order Saccharimonadales; family Saccharimonadaceae; genus Saccharimonas. The sequence continues at coordinate 16,364 of CAUOPB010000012.1, forward strand.
CACCGTCAATTAGCGTTAATTGCACCGTCATTTCAGCACTATTCCACAATACAATCATCGTAATTTCTCCACAATCCGACGCGATTTTTCACCGCCGCTCTTCAAAGTTAGCCTACGGCTATCGTCAGGCTGTACCTGGATGATGACCTGCAATACGTCCGTTGGCAACACATTGTTTACTATATCGCTCCACTCAATCACAGTAATTGTATGCGAATCGTGAATCGCTTCATCAAGTTCCATTTTCATAATACCAGCATCTGGTAAGCGGTAAAAATCATAATGAGCCAACCGCAAGCCGTCCGCAGCCTCATAATTGCGGCTAATCGTAAACGTCGGACTCTGAACCTCGTCGTCAATCTGCAAGCCGAGCGCCAATCCCTTGGTCAGTGTAGTTTTGCCAGCGCCAATATCGCCGACAAGTTCGAGCGTCTCGCCGCCATGCAATAAGCCGCCAAGCTTCGCGCCAAACTGTACCAAATCATCCGCCGTCTGCAAGCTCACCTCTAATATCATATAATTTATTATACAATACCGGACGGAGTTACTGTGTTAAAATACGTTTATTATGAGTAATTTCTTTTGTAAATATCAATCACCGCTGGACGAAATTACCATAGCAAGCAACGGCAGCGCTATCACTGGACTGTGGTTCGCTAGGCAAAAACATTTTGACGCTGAGCTAGGCGAGAATACCGCAAATTCTGATTTACCGATTTTCACCAAGGCAATACGCTGGCTTGATATGTATTTCGCTGGCAAAAATCCTGGAGAAATCCCGCCAATACAGCTTGATGGAACGCCTTTTCAGTTGGAAGTCTGGCGTATCTTGCAAACCATACCGTACGGCGAGCGCACTACCTACGGAGAAATTGCTAAAAATATCGCCAAGAAACGCGGTATCGCCAAAATGTCAGCACGAGCCGTCGGCGGAGCAGTCGGGCGCAATCCAATTTCAATTTTCGTACCGTGCCATCGGGTTGTCGGCAGTAACGATAAACTGACGGGGTATGCTAGCGGAATTGAAAAGAAAATTAAATTGTTGAAGCTAGAAAATATACTTTAATCTAAAAGAAAGACGCTATCTTTTCGGACTTTATACTACCTCATCAAACCTGACCAACAACGTCTCTGTATATAGATTATATTACCTCACTGTCAGAGTCGGGCTCTATTTCTTTGCAACTTTTTTCTGCTTATTCCTCTGTCCTTTGGCTACCACAACCACCACTGCCGTGATAATCGATAGTCCAGCCAAAATAGCCAGCGCATAAGCATAGCCTGACAACAGATAGATTAAAGCCAGCGTCACGCCGACAGCACCCCAGATAGTAATCAGCCGCCTGCCAAGCACCAAGCCGATGATAACCATCAGCGAATGCTCGACTAGGAACAATATTTCCATGGCATTATCTCCCCTTAGCGCTAGAACAAGGGTCGATAAGCTAAACACAGTAAGCGCCAGCACCAAATGCGCAATGGTGTATATATGAGCATACCCTAGCCAGCGCCACGACATCACCGCCCCTGAAAGAATTGCTACTGAACACAGATATGGCACCACTATGTCGTGAACAGGCGCAATTAGCATATGAATAGCAAATAAAATACCGCACAATACTAAAAGCACACCCGAGTCGAAGTACAAAATATTCTTCTTCGGCAACCCCTCAGCTATTAGGGCGCTGCCATTGACCGCCCACATTAGTGTTGCTAGTAGTACCGCCTCGGTTGTGACGCTGGCTGGCATTGTCATTAGTAGTAAGAACATCGACCAGCCGATAGCGCTCCAAAATGATGCATAATACCAATAAACTGATAATTTTCTAGTTCGTGCGACCACGGCGGCGCCATAAAACACCGCAAAGATAATTAGTGAAACGATCGACATAAACTCAAGCTGAACGCCGAGCCATTGTGCAGTTAAGTAGAATAACAACACCAAACTTGGATGCGCCAATATCGCCATCGGCCGCCAGTCCCGCTTGGCATACACTACCATATAAAGTGCCGCGACAGCTGCCAACCAGCCCAAGATTTTGAACGGCAATTCGTATGTCGTCGATAGATTTATCATCGGTAATATTACCGCTGGTACCGCAGCGGCCAATAGAGTCATATCGCTAGTGATTGACGCTCGCTTATTCATCGCCAACGACCAATATACCAACCCAAAGCCGACAAACGTCACCCAAGCAGTGATGGTGAAATTATCATTTAGCGGCACGCTCAACCAATGTAAGAACAGCAGCACCAAAGCAATCGTCGCCAAGTATGCTCCACCCAGATAACCATCCTCACGCCGCCGATAAAACGTATAGTACAACAGCGCTACTAACGGCAGCCAAACCGCTGGATGAATAGACGAAAAGATGATCAAGATAGCCGCGCCAATGGCAGAATATAACAACAATTCGCGGCACTTAACCGCCGCCTCGTTGCGGTAATTGTACAGCCACTCTACTAATAACAGCAACGACAAGCCGTTCAACCACGCCATCAAAATAGCAAGATTTTCGCCAGCCATCTTGAAATACGAAGCCAGCAGCAACGCTATCGCCAGAAAAGAGGCATGAATACCAATCACTAAACCGTAAGCTTTCTCGCGCCACGCAGCAATACCCATGATGATAGTAGCAACCACCACCGAATCTGACAGATACAGCAAACCTTCTCCTGCTGGATAAGCAGTCAAAAAAGCTAATGCTATAAATATCGTCATTAACCACCAAGCGGCCGCAGCGCCGTACACTAATATTGCTTGACTTTTAATAATATTTGGGCGTTTCAAAACTAATAATCGGCAGACAACCGGCAGCAAGGTTATAAGCATAAAGATAGAGTAATGTGTATGCAAGGCTGTTATGGAGTCGAGGCCAAATAGCCTAACGCCAGCCGGCACCAGCAAAATTCCAGACATTACTACCATACCGCCAAAACGGGCGCGGCGCAGCAATGCAAGCGCCGCAAAAGTCGCCACCGAAATCATACTTAGCAGGATAAATATGATCATATCTCTTAGCGGACTTTCGACGCCAGCTATAACCAAGAAAGCGACTAGCGACACAGCGAAACTAATCCACAACACTATTTCGTGCTGTTTATCGGGCTGCTTTTGGACATGCATTGAGCCGATAGACCAAATCATATTACCAAGCGCCGCTATACCCAGCGCTATACCTGTGACCAGACCATCATTATTTGACAGATACATAGTAAAACTAGCAGTCGCCGCCATCAGCAGCACGCGCGCCGTCGTTAGTTCATACGTGCGCATATCCTTTGATTTCTCGACGAGGGCAACAGTAAAATAATATGTAACGCTGATGAACAGCAGCATACTGACGTCAAGCGTCCCCATATGCACCGACGAACCGATAGCGAGAAGCAAAGTGGACGGGACGATAAACGGATTAACCAGCGTCAACGGCTCGGTGAATTGGCGTGGAAAACGACTAGAAAGATATGCAGCCAAGGTCATCAGGCATCCGAATAACAATACAACGACATAATACCACACCAACTGAGCATGCATAACAGCCGGCAAGCTGGTCGTCATCGTAAACATCGACAGCAGCGAAATATAGGCAAGCGGTTGGCTATTGAGTCTGACCGTAGCATCAACGCATAAGAAAGTGCCGATAAAGGAAGTGATAAGCCAGCACAGTGCTGGATCAATCCCCAAGAGTAAATGCATGCTCCAGCCGCCGATCGGCACAGCAGCCAGCGCCGTACCAATAAATGCCGTCGAGGCCGGCTTCAAAATCGGCAAGCGAGCATATAGCACCTGGCCAATGGCATAATAGACAAAAATAAACAGCCAGACCAAGCTAAACCTGAGCTGCGCCGAAAGTTCAATCGTTTGTGCCAATAATAATATACCGGCGGTCAGTAATAATGATGCCGTATAGAGCGCTACATTGATGGTAGTTTGACGATTTTTCTCTTTATCTTTATCGCCAACTGACAGTGCCCGCTTAGCGATTTGCGCCTCTTTGACAGGAATACTAGCCCCTTCTTCAATTGGCGCAGCATCAGTAGACGACGCAACATTGGTAGGCGATGAAACGGCAGATTTTTCATCTTCGTCGCTAATCAGTAAAGAGCTGGTAGATTGTGAAGCTGCAGCTTGGTTATTAATAACAAGCCTAACTTGACCATCGCTGTCTTCAATTTTTGCACGTCCATTCTGCGCATCACGCACACCGTCCCAATAACCGCGCTGGTAATCCTCAGGCTGACGAGACAGCCGCTTACCGTCTCTCTGTACTAACTTGATTGTTAAGATGACAATCACTAACAGAAAAATCAATTCCATACTTAATTCCCCTCATGCTAATTTCAGTATAGCACGAGAGGACACCAACCACCGATATTCCGCGGTCTAACCGTATCGTTCAACGAAAAAATATAATACCCCGGAGACTCGGGGTATTATATCAATCCATATTAGACTCTACTATTTCTCGTCAACCACCTCGCCCTCGACTGGCTCGTCCTTGTCAGATTTTTTGTCATCTTTAGATTCGTCAGCCTTTTTATCCTCGGCAGCTTGCTGGTACATTTTGGCGCCGATTGGCATGATGGCATCCTGCAAAGCTTTGGCTGCTGCTTCCAGCTCGTCTTTGTCGTCAGCATCTTTGTGCTTTTCCGCTTCTTTGACCGCTTCGTCAATCGCCTTCTTGTCATCGTCAGAAATCTTATCTTTAAACTCATCTGGCATTTTCTTTGCCTGGTAGATGGCGTTTTCTAGCTGGTTTTTGGCGTCAACGGTCTCGCGCTTTTTCTTGTCCTCGTCAGCGTGCAGTTCGGCTTCTTTCTGCGCTTTTTCGATGTCTTCCTTGCTCATGTTGCCTGAGTTTTGGATGGTAATTGATTGCTCCTTGCCAGTGCCTTTGTCCTTGGCAGTAACATTAAGGATACCATTCGCATCAATGTTGAACGTCACTTCAATCTGCGGCACGCCGCGCGGTGCTGGTGCGATGCCATCAAGCACAAAACGACCCAAACTCTTGTTGTCATTGGCAAATTCGCGCTCACCCTGCAAGACATGGATCTCCACTTGCGGCTGATTGTCCGCTGCCGTCGAGAATACTTCGCTCTTACTGGTCGGTACGGTGGTATTGCGCTCGATCAGCTTGGTCGACACGCCACCCATCGTCTCAATACCAAGGCTCAATGGCGTCACGTCCAGTAGCAGCACGTCCTTGACGTCGCCGGCCAGCACACCGCCTTGAATGGCTGCACCAACAGCCACCACTTCGTCTGGGTTAACGCCTTGCATCGGATCTTTGCCGAACAGCTTCTTCACCCGCTCGACCACTGCTGGCATACGAGTCATACCGCCAACCATCACCACGTTTTGGATGTCTGATTTAGAGAGTTTGGCGTCTTTGAGTGCTTTTTCAACTGGGCCGTCAAGGCGCGCTAACAGATCTTTCACCAAATCTTCCAACTTCGCCCGTGTCAGGCTCAACTCAAAGTGCTTTGGCCCGTCAGCGTCAGCGGTGATGAATGGGATGTTAACTTCGTATTCAGTGACCGTCGATAGCTCTTTCTTGGCTTTTTCTGCCTCGTCCTTGAGGCGCTGCATAGCTGCATTATCCTTGCGCAGGTCAATGCCTTCTTTAGACTTAAAGTCATCCAGGAAATAGTTAACTATGATGTTGTCAAAGTCCTCGCCGCCCAGGTGGGTATCACCATTCGTGGCTTTCACCTCAAACACACCGTCGCCGAGTTCCAAAATAGAAACGTCAAACGTACCGCCGCCAAGGTCAAACACCACGATAGTTTCGTCATTTTTGCCTTTTTCCAGGCCATACGCCAGAGCTGCCGCCGTTGGCTCATTGATGATGCGCTTGACTTCCAGACCAGCGATTTTACCAGCATCCTTAGTGGCCTGGCGCTGCGAATCGTCAAAGTAGGCCGGCACGGTGATGACCGCTTCGGTGACTTTTTCACCAAGGAATGCTTCGGCATCAGCTTTGATTTTACTAAGGATCATTGCCGAAACTTCTTCCGGCGTGTATTCCTTGTCGCCCATCTTTACCGCCACGCCGGTACCCTTTTTGACAATCTGGTACGGCATGATATCCAAGTCTTTTTGGACTTCCTTGTCGTTAAACTTACGGCCAATTAAACGCTTCACCCCGTAAATGGTGTTCTTTGGATTGGTCACGCGCTGACGCTGAGCTACTTGTCCAACCAAGCGCTCGCCCTTTTTATTAATCGCCACCACTGACGGCGTCGTACGATTACCCTCAGCATTAGCGATAACCTCTGGTTTGCCCGCCAGCATATACGCAAAGGCGCTGTTGGTTGTACCGAGGTCAATTCCGATAATTTTACCCATATGATTCCCCTTTCTTGTTTTGATCACATCTGGTTTTTCTTATATTCATTTTAGCACTCTTTTATGTCGAGTGCCAACTATTTCAGTATAAATAATTAGCACTCCCGTGTCAAGAGTGCTAATT
>CAUOPB010000013.1:0-22257 GCA_963456685.1 uncultured Candidatus Saccharibacteria bacterium
GACCCATGGTACCGACGTTGATGTGAGGCTTTGAACGGTCAAAGTCTGCCATAGAAGTAGTTCTCCTAACGTTAGTATTATGTTATTCACGACGCGAGCAATTATCGAAAGTGCTGCCACCTCGACAAAACGCGTCGCGCGTTATTTCTTATTATAGTTGAAAGCTCTGCGGGTGTAAAGTGGCTACTGGCGTAAACGCTTATCAATATGCCGGCAAACGATAAACAACCAAATAGCGGCCAGCAGTCCCAATATAGCCTCGATAATGACAAACCAAAAGCTTCGCAAGATGTAGCCCTGAGCTGCCAGAATTGCTGCAAAAATCGGAAAGCCGAATGACAACAGCCGCTCGCGCTGTGTCAAATAATTAAGGCTTGACGGTAAAGTCAGCATCATTGATACCATCGCGATGACTATGCCGCGCGAAAAAACAAAATGCGCTGCGTGCATAGTGTCATTCGGACAAAGTGCTACGCCAACCATACATACAGACAAAGTAATCATCAGCCAAGCTGACAATTTGGCGGTGCGCGATTGCTGAAGCTTAGCATAGCTTCGGGTCATGCAAATACCGATAGCAGTAAGTATCAATCCTGAGGCAAAAACACCAGCATTAAAAGCCAAAGCCGACTGGCGGTTGGTGCTAGTCTCGCCCAATCGGCTGAGACTCCAACCAGTCCAGTGCGAATCATCAGACAGTGCAATTGAGATCATCACGCCAGAAGTTAAAATCACTACGTATAGCGCGCAGAGTACCTGCAAGCGATTACGCTTGTAAAATTGAACAGCTAGCTGGTAGCTCATATATCTATTATAGCAGCAAACGCGCCTTGGCGAGAGACGCGTTTACGTATTTAGCGAAGTTCTCGCTAGAGTTAATTATCAAACTACTTGTTGCGTTTTTCGATAATCTCGGCAGCAACGTTTGGTGGAACTTCCTCGTAATGAGCTAGCTCCATCGTCGATGCAGCACGGCCTTGGCTCATTGAGCGGATGTCTGATGTGTAGCCGAACATGTTGGCTAGCGGCACGATTGCTTTGATTAGTTTAGCGCCGCCCATTAGATCATCCATGCTTTCGATGCGGCCGCGGCGGCTATTGAGGTCGCCGATTATGTCGCCCATGAATTCCTCTGGGGTAGTGACTTCGACTTTCATGACTGGCTCGAGCAAGACTGGATTGGCTTGTTTGATACCAGCGCGAGTCGCGATATGCGCTGCCAAGCTAAACGCCAGCTCGCTAGAGTCAACGTCGTGGTACGAGCCATCGTAGAGGGTTGCCTTGACGTCCACCACTGGGTAGCCGGCAATAACGCCGCCGTCTAGAGTTTCGCGAATACCTTTTTGTACGGCCGGGCGATACTCTTGCGGCACCACGCCGCCTTTGATTTCGTCGATGAATTCAAAGCCTTTGCCTGGCTCGTTCGGCTCAAAGCGTACCCAGACATCACCGTACTGGCCGCGGCCACCGGATTGCTTGGCATGCTTACCTTGAACCTCGGCGGTACCTTTGATGGTTTCGCGGAAGGCAACCTGCGGTTCGCCGACATTAGCTTCAACATTGAATTCGCGCTTCATGCGGTCAATTAGAATCTCTAGATGCAACTCGCCCATGCCCGACATAATCGTCTGCCCGGTCTCTTCATCGGTGTGAATGCGGAAGGTTGGGTCTTCCTCGGCGAGGCGCTGCAAAGCAATGCCCATCTTCTCTTGGTCGGCTTTGGTCTTTGGCTCGACAGCAATTGATACCGGCGGCTCTGGGAACTCAATAGACTCCAGAGCGATTGGATGACTCAATTCAGCTAAAGTATTACCGGTGAAAGTATTTTTCAGCCCGACCACTGCAGCGATATCGCCGGCGCCAACACTATCGATTTCTTCGCGTTTGTCGGCGTGCATTCGGACGATGCGGCCGATACGCTCTTTCTCGCCAGTGGTGGTGTTAAGGACGTAGCTGCCAGCTTTCAGTACGCCAGAGTAGACGCGGATGAAGATTAACTTGCCGACAAACGGATCGGCGGCAATCTTGAAAGCAAGCGCAGCCATCGGTTCTTTGTTGCTTGGTTTGCGGCCGACTTCGTCGCCAGTCTTTGGATTTTTGCCCCAAATTTCGTCGACGTCGAGCGGACTTGGCAAGTAATCTGCCATCAAATCAAGCAGTTTTTCGACAATCACGCCGCGGCCGTCGCCGCCAGTTACCAAATAGAAGTCGCCAGCCAGCACGCGTTTGCGCAGCGCACTCTTGAGTTCGTCGATGGTAATCGCTTCCTCGCCCTCGTCAAAGAATTTCATCATCAAGCCGTCGTCGGCTTCAACAGCGTTCTCGACCAACAAGCTGCGCGCATGCTTGGCTTTTTCGAGCATATCAGCCGGAATCTCGCCAACCTTTAGCTCGTGGTCGGTGTAATCATCATAAGTATAAGCCTTCATATCGATCAGATCGACCACGCCGCAAACATCTTTTTCAAAGCCAATTGGCAAGTGGATCGGGAACGCTTGCTTGCTGAGGCGGTTGTGGATTGATTCGACAGATTTGTAGAAGTCGCCGCCAGTCTGGTTGATTTTGTTGATGAAGCAGATGCGCGGTACGTTGTATTTGTTGGCCTGGCGCCAGACAGTTTCGCTTTGCGCCTCGACGCCCATTTTGCCGTCGAAGACAGTAACAGCGCCGTCGAGCACGCGCAAGCTGCGCTCCACCTCGGCTGTAAAGTCGATGTGCCCTGGCGTATCGATAATATTAATCTTGTGGCCTTTCCAGAAGCAAGTCACCGCCGCCGAGGTAATAGTGATGCCCCGCTCCTTTTCCTGCGCCATCCAGTCGGTGGTGGCGCCGCCATCATCACCCTTGACGGTACCGATTTTATGCGTCAAGCCAGTACGGTACAAAATACCCTCAGTGGTAGTCGTTTTACCGGCGTCGATGTGGGCAATAATGCCGATATTTCTAAAGTTTTGTAATGGAACGGTTGCTGCCATTGTTTTTCCTCTATTAAGTTGATTTGTCGAGATTCTTGGTTGTTTTTTGGCACCAAAAAACTACTCTTAACGACAATTATATCAGATAATTTACAAAAATGATAGCTAAGTTTAACTTTCGCAAAACCGCTCCTATGTATAGCGTAGGAGCGGTTCTATGTTTGCGTGAAAAGAAATGATTAGCTGCGAGCAAAATGAGCGAAAGCACGGTTGGCTTCAGCCATTTTGTGAGTGTCTTCTTTCTTCTTGAAGGCAATACCAGTTTCGTTGCAGGCGTCGACGATTTCTGTCGCTAAACGCTTGCTGTACGGCATACCGCTTTTACTGCGAGCGGCCTGCACTAACCAGGTAAAAGCAAAGTGCTGCTGGCGATGACCTTGAATCGGAAACGGAATTTGGTAGTTAGCACCACCAACGCGGCGAGACTTAACCTCGAAAGCCGGGCTAATATTGTTAATTGCCTTTTCGAAAACCTCTAGCGGTTCCTCGCTCTTGAGGGTTTTAGCAGCTTGCGCTAGAGCATCATAGACAGCCCGCTCGGCTACTAATTTCTTGCCGTTGAGCATTGACTTGTTGATGAGGCGCTGTACCAAAATCGACTGGTATTTGCGATCTGGCTGCAATTGGCGCTGGAGCTTTTTGGTAACTTTGCGAGGCATGATTACTTGTCCTCCTTCTTGGTGCCGTATTTACTGCGGCCTTGTTTGCGTTTGGATACGCCTTGCAAGTCAAGTGCGCCGCGAACGACATGATAGCGCACACCCGGCAAGTCTGGCACGCGGCCGCCGCGAACTAGCACCACGGCGTGTTCTTGCAAGTTGTGGCCTTCGCCGCCGATATAAGCCCAAACCTCGTGGCCGTTAGTCAGGCGAACGCGAGCGACTTTGCGCAGCGCCGAGTTCGGCTTCTTTGGCGTTTTGGTGGTAACCTTGACGCAAACGCCGCGTTTGAGCGGTGCGTTCTGGTTGTAATAGCGCACCTTGAGAGCATTGTGGATACGGCCTAGCGCCGGCGACTTCGATTTTTTGCTAGCCGTCTGGCGAGGTTTGCGTACCAGCTGATTGATAGTTGGCATTCAACTTCTCCTAATTACGATGATAATAAACGAGCTTGCTAAAGGCTCATGGCGCAAGCGGCAATGCAGCAAACATCCGCCTGCATCTCGAGAGCCGCGGCTTTATCACACCGATAACCCCGCTTCACCCGAGAGAAACTCTGTATTCCATTATAGCAAAAAACCTATTAAAAAGCAAGGTTTGCCCGTCTTCTGGACGATGGAACCAGGAATGAGCTCAACTGGTGATGTTTGGACAAGAAATTCGCTTTCGTCGTTTCCGACTCATCAGCATAGATACGCATCTATGGAGCGAATGCGACAAGCAGGTCAGAAATGGCGGCGGAAAGACCCGCCTGCCGCACTCGCAACCTCACCGACCGGTCCTAATGACCTGGTCGGTGGTGGTGTAGAAAGGCGCCCACAGGCGGGTACCCTTCAAGCGGACGGCGCTTCGCGCGCCGTCCGCGATAGCCTTCTGAGCAAGCTTGTGCTTGCCCATTGTCTGGAGTTCTTCGACGGCGAAGACTTCGCCGTCGATGTAGTAGGTGGCGCCGCTCCTGTCGGAGCGGAGGAATGCGAAGGCCCCGTCTGGGGCGAAGAGAGAGAGGGTGTTGTTCGACACCCTCCCCCAACATTCCACATTCTTCTCCCGGGGGTACAAGCCCCCCAGGAGAAGATAGGTAACAACGAAATGGTCGGCGGCCATGGCCGCCTCCTCTCTCCTCGTCCAGCTTGGAGTGCTGCCCGCATAGTTGCGGTACGTGGTATTTCTGATACACACGAGACGAGGTCTCGGCCGTTAAGTAAAATTATTCTCTTCGCCAGCCAAGATCTCATCTCGTGTTTGCCTGCTTGTCAAAGTGCACTTTCAGACAAGGATTTGCTCAACTTGTCAATGAAAGCTGATATATATATCACATATGAACGCGTATGTCAATAGATTTAGGCAATTTTATCGAATTTTATGCAAAAAGGCGCAAAAATAACAACAAACAAGCATTTTCGCCTGTTTGCGACGTTTGCAGCTGCGGATAAACTTAGCTCTATATTTATAACTAGGAATTGAAACAAATGATAGCAAGAGCTATTTGTCGTCGCTGCTTGATTTCTTGTCGCTTCGAATAATTAAAAACGCAAGCAATATAGTATAATAAACGTATGAATCCGCTAAATGACAATGATATCCAATACGCTGGCCACCCTGAACAGGCGCCGCGTCCTGATCCGTTAGTGCCAGAACCGCAGCGCCGGCCGCCGCGCGACCCTTTCCGTAAATTCCGCCTGATTATGATTGGCGCTGGCGTTGCCGCTGTTTTAGTGATTGTTGTTGCGATCGTGGTAATGACGCTCGCTCGCTCATCAACGGTTAAGACAGATGAAAAGAAAAAAACTGACGAGACCAAGGTAGCTCACTTGACCGCTGCCGAAACTATCAAGCATGTCAACGTTTATTTCAAAGGCAAGGAAAAAGCCAAATCGTCAATCACTACTCCGGTAAGAGTCAAAGGAAGAAAATTCTACACTGTAGTGCCCGACCTCGATCAAGTTCAGAGTTTGGCTGGTTACGTTCCTAAGGATAAATCAACTTCGCAGCGCGAATCAATCGAGAAAAACATGGACTATGATGGTTTTACTCGCAAGGTCTTCTCGGAGGGCAACAGGACAAATTATTTAGCTGATTTCACGCGCGACGATGTCACTTGCCAGCTGAGCACCGATATTTCGCAGCGCGACAAGCTCGGCGATTGGATGGAGATTCGCTGTCTCGACACTAAAGTTTACGCTGAATACGCTGAAGCGCAGCAGCCGGTGGTTTCGGTCTATACCCCGGCCGTGAGCGCTGCTGGACAGTACGGTTTCATCGGCAAGCCAGCTCCGTCCAAGGGCGCGCTGAAAGGTTACCAGCTACTAGAAATTCCAGTCAGCACAGTGTTGTATCAGCGAATGACTGCGCCTGACAATCTAGGATTATTCTATCAGACGCCAGACGGCTTGTGGCACTATTTCCAAGACCGCAACCGCAACATACTGGTCGCCTGCACTCTTTACAATAACCGCGAATTACGGATGGCCTACGCTGACCAAAAGTGCCAGCCGATTGGCGATAGTACTAAAGATACGGTGACATATTCTGGCAAACGAGATTAGGTCTCGCCTTATTCTGGCTGTTGGAATATGCAAAGATACAGCGCGCCAAAAATTTAGCTGCAAAAATAATTACCGCTCGTCTATGCGAGCGGTAATTATAGTTTAAGCGGGTCTGCTTACGACTCGGCATCGACATCTGGCGTGATGCCGTCGGCCTCCTCGTCAACGCTTTCGGCGTACTCGTCGGCTGGTGAGTCATCCTCGCTAGTGTCGAGCGAACGGACGCCGGTACCCACCGGAATCTTGCGGCCAATGATGACGTTTTCCTTCAGGCCGTGCAAGTGATCGGCGCGGCCACTGGTGGCAGCACTGATTAACACGCGGGTAGTGTCCTGGAAGGACGCGGCGCTCAGCCACGAATCGCTCCAGATACTTACCTTGGTGATGCCCAAGAGCATTTGCGCGTATTGCGCTGGCTCTTTGCCATTAGCGACCAAAGCCTTATTCTCGGCAACGACGCGCGCTTTCGAGATGATATCACCCATGACAAAGTCGCTGTCGCCTGGGTCCTCGATCTGGACGCGGCTAAACATCTGGCGAACGATAATCTCGAGGTGCTTGTCGGCTACATCTTGGCCTTGTGCAGCGTAGATGCGCAACACTTCGTTGATGATATAGCGCTGAGTTGCCTCGGTGCCCTTCAAACGCATCAGGTCGTGCAAGTTGAGCGAGCCGATTGTCAAGCGGTCGCCTGCCTCAATGTGGTCATTAGCCGATACCACTAGCTGCGCAGTACCTGGAATCTCGTAGCGGACTGGTGCAGAGGCGTTAGCTGCGATGACGATAGTGTCTTCGGCGGCTTCGACAACGCCGTCGAATGGCGCCACTAGCGAACGGCTATTATCGAGACCTTCGGCGAGGATATCGCCAGCCTTGACGCTAGAGCCGTCTTGCAATAGCGGTTTGCGGCCTTCGAGTGGCAAGCGCTCAACGCGGCCAGCCTCTGGCGTTACCTGGACGATATATTTCTTGCCGTCTTCCCAGACATCGACAGTACCAGCCACCTCAGTGATGTAAGCTTGACCCTTCGGATTGCGCGCTTCAAAGAGTTCCTCGACGCGCGGCAGACCCTGAGTGATGTCGCTACCGGCCACGCCAGAGTTGTGGAAGGTGCGGAGTGTCAGCTGAGTACCTGGTTCGCCGACCGACTGAGCAGCGATAACGCCAACTGGCTGAGCAGCGCCAACTAGCTCGTTGGTTGCCATATCAATACCGTAGCTGCGGCGTGGAATACCCTCGAGATTGTTGGTCGAGAGAATCGACTGAATCTTAACCTCGTTGATATTAGTGTCGGCTTCGATTTTGTTGGCGATTTCGCGGGTAATCAACTCGTTAGCGCCGATATAGCCTGGCACAGCATCACGAGTATAGCGTCCGTACAAGCGATTACCGAAGCTGATCATCGTTTCTTCAGTCTCTGAACGATAAATCATGTAGCCCTCGTCGTCACCCTCTTCGTCCTCAACAGTGAAGACATCTTGCGAGACATCGACCAAGCGGCGCGTTAGGTAGCCTGAGTCGGCTGTCTTTAGCGCGGTATCGATCAAACCTTTACGCGAACCGCGGGTAGCGACGAACGATTCCAAGCTCGACAAACCACGGGTGTAGTACGAGCGAATTGGCAGCTCGATTTCGCGGTTGGCGGCGTCGACCTGAATACCAATCATGGCGCTAGCTAGCTTGACGTTACTAATATCACCGCGGGCACCCGAGTTAACCATGATCGAAATACTAGTGTCGATGTGGTGCAAGTTTTCTTGGAGTAACTTAGTAACTTGATTGTCAACCTTGCGCCAAGCTGCTACCGTCAAATTGTAACGCTCGTCGTCGGTGATCAAACCCTGGTCGTATTGATCGGCAATCAACGCTGCATGCTTATCGCCTTCCTGGATTATCTCCTCGGTTTGATCGAGATGAACGTAGTCGTCTTTACCAGTCGATACTGCGGCCACTGTGGCGAAGCGGAACGCTAAGCCTTTCATGCGGTCGGCCGTCTTGGCGGTTTCTTCGGCGCCATAACGATCAAAGATTTGCGCCAGAACTTTCTTTAACTCTTTCTTGGTCTGGACGTTATTGTTGTAAGGAAAATCGTCCGGCAAGATTTCGTTGAAGAAGACGCGGCCCAGCGTGGTGTTGTGGATCTCGCCCTTGGCGCGAACCCGAATCGGGCTTTGCAAGTGAAGCCGGCCCATGTCGTAAGCCAACTCAGCGTCGCGGCTGTTAGCAAAGACAGCGCGATGCTCGGTCTGGACGCTCGGCTTTTCGTAGGTCAGGTAGTAGTTACCGAGCACGATATCCTGGCTGATACTAAGCACTGGACTGCCATCGGCTGGTTTAAGCAAGTTGTTGACAGCACTCATCAGTTCGCGAGCTTCAGCCTGAGCGTCGTCGGATAACGGCAAGTGAACAGCCATCTGGTCGCCGTCAAAGTCGGCATTGAAGCCGGCACAGACTAGCGGATGCAGCTGAATCGCCTTGCCCTCGACTAATTTCGGCTGGAAAGCCTGGATGCTCAAACGGTGCAGGCTTGGTGCGCGGTTAAGCAAGACGTACTTGCCCTTAATGACCTCGTCGAGTGCGTCCCAAACCACTGCTTCGCTCGACTCGATCAGACGAGTAGCGCTGCGGATATTATGCGCGTAATCATGCTCAATCAGCCAGCTGATGACGAATGGTTTAAACAACTCGATCGCCATTTGCTTTGGCAAGCCGCACTGATTGATTTTAAGCTTTGGACCAACGACAATCACTGAACGGCCAGAGTAATCGACGCGCTTACCGAGCAGGTTCTGGCGGAAGCGGCCTTGTTTACCTTTGAGCATGTCGCTAAGACTCTTCAAGCGTCGGCGGTTGCCAGTGGCATTGACAGCCCGGCCGCCGCGCGCTGATGAGTTATCGATCAAGCTATCGACAGCTTCTTGCAGCATGCGCTTTTCGTTGCGCTGAATTACTTCTGGCGCATTCAATTCGATCAGCTTCTTGAGACGATTGTTACGGTTAATGACGCGGCGATAAAGATCGTTTAAGTCGCTCGTCGCGAAACGGCCGCCTGCCAGCGATACCATTGGCCGTAGGTCTGGCGGAATCACCGGTAGAACCGTCATGCACAGGCTCGACGGCTTGATGCCAGCTGCTTGCATGCCTTCTAGAACCTTAAGTCTTTTTAGTAGCTTTTTCTCGCGCTGGCCCCTGGCGTCCTCGGATTCTTGTTGCAGATCAGCGATTAGCTTGTCGAGGTCAATCTCGTCGAGCATTGCCTTGAGCGCGGTGCCGCCCATGGCTATCTCGATTAATTCTTCATAAGCTTCCGGCAAGTTGCGATAATCAGTTTCGCTCATTAGCGCGTGCTTTTGCAAGCTTTCCAGCTGCGATTTCTTGGTGGTAAATTGATTTTCTAGCTCTTCGAGCTCTTTGCTCTGTTCTTCGGCCAAAGCCTTGACGTCAGCGCCGTCAGCGCCAGCTTCGCGTTCGTAGCGAATTTTGATAGCGGCGCGAGCAGCTTCAGTCTCGGCCTCGAGGTCGGCTAGTAATTGGTCGCGTTTCTCTTCGTCAACCTTCAGAATTACGTACGTAGCAAAGTAAGCAATCCGCTCGAGATTACGTACTGTGATGCCCAGCAGCAAGCTCATAGCGCTCGGTGTGCCGCGCATAAACCAGATGTGCGCTACTGGAGCAGCCAATTGAATATGGCCCATGCGCTCGCGGCGGACAATTGATTTGGTGACCAGTTCGCCGTTTTTATCGACAGCAGCTTCGCGCGAACGTACGCCCTTGAGCTTGGAATCATGTGGATTGATATCCTTAACCGGACCAAAGATTCGCTCGCAGAACAAGCCGTCGCGCTCTGGCTTTTGGGTGCGATAGTTAATCGTTTCCGGCTTAGTGACTTCGCCGTGGCTCCATTTTAGGATATCTTCCGGGCTGGCAACCACCAAGCGCACTGCGTCAAAATCTGCGATACCAGATGTCGAGACTACTCGTGCCATCTTACGCCTCCTCCTCTTCATTATCGTTTGTGTCGTCGTAATTATCGTAATCGCTTTCCTCTTCCGAGATTTGACCGTCATCGTCAATATCGCGCACGCTCATGCCGTCGTCGATATTGCCGATACCGTCAGATTCGTCAAGATAAGTTTCTTCGTCGTCATCGTCGTCGGAATCTTTAGCATTGCCTCCATCATTCGCTGGTACAGTTTTGTCAGCTGGGCCGCTAGTAGCGATGAGATTTTCGGCATCGATATTATTGGTGTGTTCGTCAACCAGATCGACGCGCAGCCCCAAACCTTGCAGTTCCTTCACCAAAACATTAAAGCTTTCTGGCAGCTTCGGGCCGGTGATGACGTCGTGCTTGATAATTGACTCGTAAGCTTTAGCACGGCCGTAAACGTCGTCGGACTTGATAGTCAGCATTTCCTGCAAAGTAGTCGCCGCACCGTAAGCTTCTAGCGCCCAAACCTCCATTTCACCGAAGCGCTGGCCGCCGTTTTGCGCCTTACCGCCGAGCGGCTGCTGAGTAACCATGGTGTACGGGCCGGTCGAGCGGGCGTGAATCTTATCACTGACCATGTGGTGCAGCTTGATCATGTGCATGACGCCAACAGTAGTGCGCTCCTCAAAAGCTTCGCCGCTGCGGCCGTCGAAGAGTTGGCTCTTGCCATCTTTGGCGAAGCCAGCTTTCTCGAGTTGTTCCTCAATCGTTTCATTACTGACACCGTTAAATGGCGGCGTAGCGACTTTGTAGCCGAGAGCGCGGGCAGCCATGCCCAAGTGTGTCTCGAACAGCTGGCCCAAGTTCATGCGACTCGGCACACCTAGCGGGTTAAGCACCACATCTACCGGCGTACCGTCAGCCAAATACGGCATATCCTCGACTGGCAAAATACGCGCTACCACGCCCTTGTTGCCGTGACGGCCAGCCATCTTGTCGCCAACACTGATTTTGCGTAGTTGTGCGACATAAATCTGGATCTGCATTAGCACGCCAGCCTTTAATTCGTGGCCGTTTTCGCGGCTGAAAATCTTGACACCGACAACTTTGCCGCCGCCAGCATTATTCATACGCTGCGAAGTATCGCGTACGTCCTTGGCTTTTTCGCCGAAGATAGCGCGCAGCAAGCGTTCCTCAGAGCTTAGCTCTTGCTCGCCCTTTGGCGTAATCTTACCAACCAAGACATCACCGGCGCGTACCTCAGAACCAACCTGTACGATACCGTCTTCGTCGAGGTGGCGCAAGCTGTCTTCCGACACATTCGGGATATCGCGAGTGACAATCTCTGGGCCGAGCTTAGTTTCGCGAACTTCAACTGAGTAATCCTTGATATTGACCGAGGTTAGTGTGTCGTCTTCGACCAAGCGGCGGCTGATGACGATAGCGTCCTCCATATTGTAGCCGCCCCACGGCATGAAGGCTACCAGCAAATCTTTGCCGAGCGCCAATTCGCCGTCAGCGATTGACATACCTTCGATCAAGATATCGCCCTTAGCGACCTGCTCGCCGCGCTGAACTCGAACCTTTTGGTTGATGCAGCGATCATCGTTGCTCTTGGTGAAATGAATCAAGTCGTATTTTCTAACGCCGTCAGCGTATTTGACTTCGATGCTATCGCCATCGGCACGGATAACTTCGCCATCAGCTTCAGCGACAACCAGTTGGCTGGAATCGCGAGCAATATTAGCCTCGATGCCAGTACCGACAGTTGGCGACTGCGGCTGCAATAGCGGCACTGCCTGGCGTTGCATGTTCGAGCCAGTCAAAGCGCGGTCGACGCGGTTTTTCTCAATGAATGGCACCAGGCTAGCGGTCGAGCCGAGGATTTGCTTGTGCGAAGCATCAATCAACGTCACTTCCGAAGCATCGACGCGAGCCGGCTGCAAGAACTTGCGGGCCGAAACACGCGGACTTTTCAGATTATTATTCTCGTCGAGCTTGACGCCAGCGTCGGCAATCACTTCGTTGATTTCCTCAGAAGCGTCGAGATAGACAACTTCGTCGGTGACATGGCCGTCAACAACCTTGATATATGGTGTCTCGATGAAGCCATATTCGTTAATCCGCGCATAAGTCGCCAGGTTCAACACCAAACCGATGTTAGCGCCCTCTGGCGTCTCGACCGAGCAGATTCGTCCGTAATGTGTCGGGTGAGCATCACGCACCTCAAAGCCGGCACGCTCGCGACTCAAGCCGCCTGGCCCCATCGAGCTCAATCGGCGCTTGTGGCTGAGTTCCGAAATCGGGTTGACCTCGTCGAGCAGCTGGCTGAGCTGGCTAGAAGCAAAGAATTCGCGCACCGCTGCCACGACCGGGCGGGCGTTTATCAACTGGCTTGGCGTAACATTCTCGAGATCAGACATTGACATGCGGTCCATAGCGTTGCGCTGCATGCGCAGCATACCGACGCGGAACTGGCGCGCTACTAGCTCGCCTACCAGCTTGATCCGCCGATTGTCGAGCGCATCGATATCATCGCCTGGCTCTTGGGTGTTATTCATGCGGATCAATTCGCGGATAATAGCCACCAAGTCGCTCTTTTGCAAAGTACGATTCTCGGCGATATTTGGCACACCTAGCCCTAAACGCTTGTTCATCTTGTAACGGCCGACACGGCTGTAGTCGAAGCGTTTGAAGTCAAAGAACATCCGTTCAATCATCTGGCGCGCGTTATCAGTTGTCGCCAGGTCGCCTGGGCGCAAGCGGCGGTAGACCTCAATCAAGGCCTCGTTGACGCCATGAGCCGGATCTTTCTCGAGCGTAGCCTCGATATATTTGATATCGCCAGTATCAATATCTTCGAATAATTCTTTAATTTCCGACACCTTGCTGTAGCCAAGCGCTCGCAGGAACGTCGTCACAGCAATTTTGCGGCGGCGATCGATCTTGACGTAGATAGCGCCGCTAGCGCTGGTCTCGAACTCCAACCAAGCACCACGGCCTGGAATCAACTTAGCACTGTATAGACTGCGCCCAGCGCCCTTTTCGGCAGTATAGAAGACGCCCGCCGAGCGAATCAGCTGGCTAACAACCACCCGTTCCGTACCATTAATGATGAACGTTGCCCGGTCGGTCATCCATGGGTAATCACCTAGATAGATTTCTTGTTCTTTGACTTCGCCAGTCACTTTGTTGGTCAGTTCGACCGTTACCGACAGCGGCGCTTCAAACGTCAGATTATTCTCTTTGGCGAATTTCTCATCGTTTTTTGGATCCTCAAATTTGTAATCCTTGAATCGTAATTCAAGTTTTTGGCCAGTGTAATCCTCGATTGGGTTGAGTTCTGCGAAGATCTCGCTTAGGCCCGTCTCGACGAAATCTCTCCACGATTCCTTTTGATGAGCCAAGAGGTTCGGCACCTCGACCGCTGTGTCATCATTGGTGAAGAAGACACGTTTGACCGGGGTGTGCTGCGCCGTTGTTGCTTGTGGCATAGTACTCCTGCTTGATGGTTAAGTTTGATAAAACCGCACTAGGGTGATGATTCCCGCTCGCGATTGGCGCCGAAGCTTTACTAAATGTAGATACCGCATACCAAAAACGCCGCGCCACAGGCGCAGTACACAACCAACCCACATTACACAATCTTCATTAACTCCAATTATAATCGCGCGAAGCTGCTAAGTCAAGAGTTTTGGCGATAAAAACAAGGAAAATCCCCGCCAGTTTTACCCGGCGGGGCGGCTAGGGGCGGCTCCCCCTAGCTGGAGTCGCCTCGTTAAGAGGCGCTGTCGTCTACGTGGGGCCATCTGTCTCGCCACACACGTAGTGCCCTAAAAGACAGGTGAGCGTAAACCGCGACACAGAGTGCAGCAACAGTCAAAGTTGCTACACTCCATATGCTAGGCAACCTGACGGCGCTGGCTATGATTGCTATAAAATAAGCAAATGCTGCGGCAATCGCCAGAGTCTCATTTACTACGCGCATGCGCGCGTAGACAGACACTCTGATGTATGATACTCTCTCAGCTTGGCAGCGCACCAAATGTGCCGCCAGTGAGAGACCGACCCCAAAAGACAACGAGACCAGGATTGTGATCTCTATAATTCTAATCATCCTTTCACCTCCTTAGGCCGAAACGACTAGAATATCTAAAATTATACCACAGCATGTCTCAAGACGCGACCTTCTGTCTAGAAATCGCTACTCTGCTAGGAATCATCACCGTTATCGCGCAGCCGTTAAACCGGACGACTACCACCTCGGCGAACTATTTTCCAGATTTCGCTGGTTTGCTTTTGCTGTTTTTGTGGCCGATTACTTCGTCGACTACGCCGTATTGCAGCGCTTCGTCGGCGCTCATCCAGTAGTCGCGCTCCATGTCAGCTTTGACTTTATCGAGTTTCTGGCCAGTGTTGCCAGCTATGATTTTCGCTAACCGCTCTTTTAGCTCTATCGCCTCGCGCAGGCTGATTTCTTGGTCGGTTACCTTGCCGTGGGTACCGCTCGACGGCTGGTGGATCATCACCCGGGCGTTCGGCAGCAAATAGCGTTTGCTCTTGGCGCCGCTGCTCAGCAAGAAAGCACCCATGCTGGCTTGCAGCCCGATGCCGATCGTTTGGACGTCAGGCTTGATATATTGCATAGTATCATAAATTGCCAAGCCATCGTAAACTACGCCGCCTGGGCTGTTAATGTAAAGCTGGATGTCCTTTTCGGGATCTTCGTTAGCTAAGTGCAGCAGCTGCGCCACAATGACGTTAGCCGTGGCTTCGTTGACTTCCTCGCCTAGGAAAATGATGCGATCCTCTAGCAGGCGCGAATAAATGTCGTAACCGCGCTCGCCGTCGCGCGTGCGGACGATCACGTTGGGTACTAAGTAATTCGATGGTTTCATAGTTTAATTGTAGCGTACTAATTAGCACTCGTCAAGGCAGAGTGCTAATAAACTTGCTATTTAACGCGAAATGTAGTATAATAAAAAGATGGACGGCGCAATCCCGCGCTGTCTTGCTCCGTTTCATCGATAGAAGGAGGTGGTACGCTATGAGCGTACCCATTCCCCCGCCCGACCCGTACAAGGAGGTGCCGCCGTTGTGGCGGCGTCTCCTAGTCATCCTCCTGCTGGCCGTTTGGCCGGCGGGAGCGCTTTTCCTCCTCCTCGGCTCCGCAGCCGGGGAGGACAGCTTTCTCGGCCGGGGCTTCACTGCCCTGGCCGGGGCGCCGTGGTGGGTGGCAATCGGGGCCGCGATGGCCCTGGTTGTCGCCACTTTGTTTGCCATCCCCGCCAGCCTGAGGCTGGCGGCGGACATCACAATCGGGGCGAGCGTATTCGCCCTGATATTGTCGTGGGGTCTCGACCCCGCGATAGCTGACACCACAGGCACCCCGCTCTGGGGCTGCCTGTTGTTCAGCGTCGGCGTCGCTATAGTCGATGCCGGCCACACCGCGCAGGAACGGCGGGCGCGCCGCCCACCGCAGGGCGGAAACGGGGCATAGAGCCCCGCCCCGCAGACTAACAGTCTCGCCGGGGGCGGGGCTGTTAGTCTTTTTTGGCAGTATTTTATACCATGTCCAAAATACCTCGCTTACGCTAGCGAGGTATTTTTTGGCACGCTATCTGCTACTTGCTTGCCGCTTCTGATTTCTTTGCTTTGGCGCTAGATTTCTTGCTAGCTGGCTTCTTGGCGGCTGGTTTGCCGTCTTTGTTATTTTTACCGGCCTTAGCGGCCTTGTCCGCCTTGCTTTTGTTGGTAGCTTTCGCAGTTTTAGCTTTCTTGGCCTCTGGAGTATTTAGCTCAACCAATTTATCAACGGTCTTTTCGGTAATTAAGCGGTTGGCGATTTCGCGCTGAGCTTCTGGCTGGTCGAAATGTTTAGCCATTTCGGCATTGTTGGCATATTGCTGTTTGTAGGCATTGATGTGCGCTGCCAGCTCGTCGGCGGTCGCTTCGATTGCCAGCTCTTTACTTAGCTCGGCTAGTACTAGTCCAGCTTTGATGCGCGCTTCGGCTGTATCGTTAGCTTCTGCTTTGACCCAAGCGTCGCGGTTGGCAAACCCGCGCGATTCGTAGTATTGATCCAGCGTCATGCCGCGGTACCGCAAATTTTGCACCAAATCCTGCTCCAGCGAGCGGATCTGGTCTTGGCGCAGTACGTCCGGCACAGCCACATCACTGGCTGCCACTAATTGCTTAACCAAACCATCTTTCAATTCGTCTAGCGCTTGACGCTCTTGCTGCGCAGTGATTTCGGCTTCGATATCTTGGCGCAAATCATCCATCGAGGTATAAGGGCCGGCCTTGGCCGCGAACTCGTCATTCAGCTCGGGCAATTCTATCTTGTTGACTTTCTTGATAGTTGTTTCAAACACTACGTCGGCTCCCGCCAGGTCTTTGGCATGATAATCTTTCGGGAACTGCAGGGCGACGTCCTTTTTATCGCCCGCTTTGAGGCCGACTAGCGCTTCTTCAAAACCCGGGATAAAAGAGCCGCTACCGAGAGTCAGCGGATAGTCTTTGCCGGTGCCGCCCTGGAAAGCTTCGCCGTCGCGCTTGCCAACGAAATCAATAATCACCTCGTCGCCGTCTCGTGCTGCTTCGGTGGTCTCAGTCTTTTCAGCCAAACCTTTACGAATGCGTTCGATTACTTCTTCGACGTCTTTTTTGTCAACCTTGATTGCCTTTTTGGTTGCTTTGAGTTTCTTGTAATCGCCAAGCTTAACCTCGGGTATAATCTCAGCCTCGGCGGTAAACTCCAGCGTCTCGCCAGGTACGAATTTTTTCAGCTCGACCGCTGGACGATCTAATACCTGCAGTTTGTTACTTAGGAACGCCTCGGCGACAGCGCGGTTAATTGCCGCCTCTAATGTCTCTTGGCTAAGCGTGTGCGGGTCGGCGTGCTTTTTGACTACCGCAATCGGCACGTGGCCCTGGCGAAAACCGTTCACTTTGATATTTTTAGCCATTCGCTTGAGCGCAACTTGTTCTGCTGTCTCGAGCTCCGGCTGGCCAGCCGTTATCGTCACCAGGACGCGGGTGGCTGATAATTTCTTCACAGTCGTCTTCATAACGACGTATTATAACAGATTATGCTCAGACTGGCTATTTTGGATAAGCTACAAGATATCTGACAAGTCGAAAACATCGTCGTCTTCGTCGTACTGCTGATGATGACGGCGATCGCTGACAGCAGTCACTACCCGCTCGAAGCTGACTTGTTGTTCGCTGTTTTCGCGAATATTTTGCAGGTTATACAAGCCCTTGGCGACAGACTGCTCATCAACCGTCATCACGTAGCGGACGCGCTTTTTAATAGCTTCTTTGACCTGGCGGTCAATCGGCCGGCCAGTATAATCAACTTCGACCGAAACCCGCTCGCTGCGCAGCTTTTCGGCGATTCGTTCGGCGTCGTCAAGTACGTTGCCTACAGTTACAATATAAGCCTGAGTAGCGCTCTCGAGGTGGTGCATACCGGTATGGCGCGCCAGCAGCTCAATAATGTTCGACATGTCTGATTGGCCGCCGACCGAACTTTGCAAGTCGTTATTGACGTAGCGTCCGCCCTTATATAGTAAGGCACTATGCGTAGCATCAGCTTCGGTGAAATCGAAAATAATGCCGCCAGTGTATTCTGGATGTGCCAACGTGATATCAAGGATAACGTTATCAATTCCCAGCCGCTCTAACCGTTCATACAATGCTACTAAATTCACATAACATTCACTATGGCGGATAACTTCTGGTAGGTCTTCGGCCGACCTGGCGGTCAAAAGCTTAGATAATTTTTGCAGAACTTCGCTAGAGTGCGACAACCCGACGATATCAATCGCGCGGTCGCGAAACTTATCTGGCGCCAGCGTTCGCTTCTGTGCCAGCAGGCGCGCCATTAGGCTAGTTTGTACGGCGTCAAGATCAAGGTATTCGCTCAGTAGCAAATCGAGCATCTCTGAGTCATTAATGCGCAAATTATAAGCCGAACGCTTGATGCCCATAGCGTCGAGACCGCGCTTGGCGATAGCGATTGCTTCGACATCAGCTCGCGGCGACTCGCAGCCGGCATGCTCGTAGCGCAACAAATATGCTGCGCTCGGATATGCCGATACGCTGAAAGCGCCCGCTACGATGTCGTAACGGCGACGATTCTGTAATTTTGACTCTGTGTCAATATCATATTCTTCATAGCCGTACAGTGTTGCCGTGTTGCGCCACGATTGCTCGACTAGCTGGCAAGCGCGCACGGTATTCGGATAGTGCACGTCTGTATCGGCGGTTACATTGGATGCTGGTGCCATCATATACCCCTATTATAGCATAAATAGAATTATTTTGCAAGAGTGTTATCAAGCTTATGGCGACATGCTCACTCATACGCGGCAATATCAGATGTCGCGCCGATATTTCGCGGACGAATTGAATCGAATTGTGTATGATCTAAATTGTAAAATTTTTGTAACTGTCTGTCTACAAACTCTTTACAGGCGCACCTAAATCAGCTAGAATGGGTTTGCGCGCTAGATATGATTATACGTATGGCAACTACATGGATAATGCGAGTATGTGCAGACGCGCTGTGCGTTACTGAGAATCGGTGTATGGTCGTGACATAGTGCCTTACAAGCTATACACAGATGTGGCGACTGCGTGGGCAACGCAAGTATGTGTAGACGCGCTGCGCGTTGCCAAGAATCGGTAGATGTCGCGATATAGTACTTTACAATGACACGCAGATGTGGCGGAATTGGTAGACGCGCTAGCTTCAGGTGCTAGTGCCCTTCGGGGCGTGGAGGTTCAAGTCCTCTCATCTGTACCATAACTTGTATTTAGTGGAACAACGTTAATACTACCCGCTCAGGTAAAGCGGGCTTTTTGTTGAGCAAATAGTTGCCTCGTAGCTAAAGTTTGTGTTTAAATAGAAGCATGACGAACGAAGAACTAGCGATCAAGATCGATAGCCTAAGCGATATCGTTGCTAATCTAGCAAAAACGATGGACGAACGGTTTAAACAAATCGATCAAAGATTTAAACAGATTGATGAGCGCTTTGAGCAGATCGACCGCAGGTTTGAGCTTATCGATGAGCGTTTTGAGCAAATCGATGAGCAGCTCGCTGATATCCGCAAAGATCACAAGACTCTGGTTGATATCGTGAAAGATATGGATCTGGCGGCAGATGAACGATTCCAGGAATTAAAGGCTGGGCAAGCCGAGCTAGCAGCCAGCCAAGAGAGCTTACGGGCCGACCTTGCTGTCGTTCGCCGCGAGCTGTACCATGAGTCTGGCAGCCGCGAGATGGTAGACGACACGCTTTATAACTCGCTTGATAAGCGCTTACGCCGAGTAGAGGCAAAGTTTCCTGATTTAGCGTCGAGCCAAGCAGCCTAGCTGTTCTGCTCAAAATACGATTGCTCTTCTCTTCTCCTACGCTAGTTTTAAATAAGTGTAAGCGATAGCGTGCATATATTTGGTCTGTTAATCGATTAAGAGGCCACTTTTTGCTAGAAGCATTGACAATTATATCAACCCATCTGTAGAAAACATATTTTCGTCAGTGTCTACCTATACCTGCGGCAAAACATCGCCGTTGACACTAGCGGTAAGCGATCGCAGATTATCGCCGACTTTGACGCCTGGATTCATAATACCGAGCGGATCAAAAACTTTTTTGATAGCCTCGTACATCTCGCGAGTGCGAACGTCAAGGTGTTTATACGCGAAATGCGCTGCGATCCGACCCTCGGCTGCTTGGCCAATGAGCGCGCCGTCATATTTAACAGCCAAATTAGATAATTCATCAAAAATCTTGAATAATTTTTGCTTGTCTCCAACTTGACGCAGCGACAGCACCGGATGAACCGTGTAAGTTTCGGTCAGTACGTGTCCAGAAATAGGCATATTACAATGCAGACGACCAGCCAAAACTGTTAATGCTTTAGTAAATTCATCGAAACGAGCAGCTGGAATATAAATATCGCTATACAAATGCGGTGCAAAAGCCGGGTTTTTGTCAGGCAATTCGGTATAGCGAGCAACATCAAGTGCTGACAACAGCGCGTCATCGGTCGCGTCATCGCTAGAAACGAATTTGACTCCCTCGGCGCTGCTGAATGTCTTCTGGATTTTTTTGAGATTACGAGCGCGAGTGCGGGCATTAAAATCGTCAAATCCGGCGATAATGACTGCTTGCGGGTCAGCTACTTCTAGGTTGAGCCAGTCAAAGTGCCGGCCGGCAGCAGCGGCAGCGCTAAATAGCTGGGCGTCAAAATACTCGGCAAAAGCTGCGCCGCTATCGCGCAATATGCGCATAGCATCATTGGCTACGCTAGCCGAAGCAAATACTAGCGCTAAGACCTCGTTGCTCTGGCTGCGGAACTCGGTGCGTAAAATCATCTCGCTGATGATACCCAGCGTGCCCTGCGCACCGATGAACAGCGGTGTAAGATCGAACTGGTTTCCTCTCTTGACAGAAGCTATAGCACTATAGCCAGACTTGTCATATTCTGACAGGGCGTTGATCACGTCCTGATATTCATCAATGATCGTGTCAATGCCGCGGTAAATATCGCCTTCTAGACTCTGCAGACCTTTCTTGCGGCTGAGCTCGCGCCGGCCAAGCGGGCCTGTCTGCAAAATATCGCCATTTGCCAAAACGATCTCGAGCTGGCTGATAAAGGCGCTCAAATCGCCGTATTTACCGCTAGCCAATCCAGCTAGATTGTCAGCGATAGCCCCGCCAACTGTTCGACGCGCATCTAGGCCGTCGAGCGGCGGTATGTTAACACCCTGCAGGCTTAGCGCTTGGCGCAGGGTTCCAATGGTTGTGCCAGGCTGCAGGCGAACTAACCGCTGCTTGGCATCGTATTCAAAAACATTATTCATGTGCCGCGACATATCGGCTATCGTTCCGCGGCCAATTGCACCACCTGTAGTTCCGCGGCCTGAACCGCGGGCAGTTATTGCCTGAACATGCCCGCGTTCAGCCAACTGCCATGATAAACGCGCCGTTTTGCGGATGTCGTCGGTGTTGCGCGGCGCGACGATCATCTCTGGCGCTAAGCTCAATACTCCAGCATCGTTAATATAAGCCTGCCGCACATCGGGCCGGAAGTCAATCTCTCCTAGCAAATGTCCGCGTAGGTAATTAGCAATTTTGCTCATACACCCTCATCTTCATATAAATCTATTTTAGCATAAGCTGCAGTAATTTTTCGCGAATTTGTTAGAAGTTTGCTATAATTATTTGTGCAAGCAAAATGCATGCAATTTGCGTGGTAGTAGTGCATTGCTAGAGCTTGCAAAAGTTCGCGGATGTGGTGGAATTGGTAGACGCGCTAGCCTTAGGAGCTAACAAGCTCGCTTGCCTGTTCTTGTATTTTATAGGGTTAATATAGCCTTTTCTTACTAAAAGAGGAGTCTATTCTTGCAACAGACTCCTCTTTTAGACTCCTTTATTGTTTATAAGGATGTTTTTGCTTGATCGTTGTCGTTATGTTTATTGTAAATTTTATCGGTTATAGCGAGAAGTGCATTTGATTTTTCTGCTTCGGTCGAGTGGGTATAGATTTGCAAGGTTGTTGTTATTGAAGAATGTCCAAGGATAACTTGTGCATCTTTCGCCGAGACGTTAGCTTCTTTGAGCATTGTAGCAACGCTGTGGCGAATCTCATGAAGCGTTATCTCTTTTAATCCCACTTTTCGAGCAGCATCTTTAAATGTTTTGATAAAACTTCTACCGTCTATCGGGTTGCCTTTTTTAGTAAGGTAGAGAAGTTCGTCGCCATCTTGATAGAGCCGTCGTTCATATTCTGCTTGCAGCTCCTGTTTTATACTCGGCAGAAGCGGCAAATCGCGAACACTTGCCCTTGTTTTGAGTGAGCCGATTTTTGGCTCATGTCCTACGAGATAAACTTGCTGCCTGATATGTATAGTGTTTTCGGTAAAGTCAATGTCTTTCCAGTGCAAGCCAAACGCTTCGCCGCGTCGTAATTCATAATGACACATGACAAGGAATAAACCGTAGTATGGATGGTCTGTCATAGAGTAAAATGCTTTAAAAATGCTATAATGCTCTCCAGTATAGGCAACAAGTTTAAGGAGGAAAGATTATGGATTATAAAGAAATAAAGCTTAATGTTTCAAATAATAAAATT
>CAUOPB010000014.1:0-18038 GCA_963456685.1 uncultured Candidatus Saccharibacteria bacterium
TTAAATGTTTTATCATGTTTATGTTTTTGGCATGAGTAGTATGGACAGTGATGTTCGTAGACGCTTTGTATGGATGCGACTGGTAGGAGGAATAACTTGACCGAGGGATAGGCGTAGTGTTTGCGGAGAAGTGGTAATATCGTATGTCGCCGTTGTTCAATTCGTCGGGATCGTCGATTTGTGGGATTAGTGTTGAGGCGTGGTCTGCTGCGGCGACGATTTTTACGGCTGTCTGCACAGGTTCGGGTGTTGGCTTAGGCGGCTTGGATGGATTGGGCGGTGTAGTTGGTTTGTTGCCGCCAGTTTTAGTAGACGGGGCATTCGCAGGTTTATGGTTAGAAGCATTGTGAATTGACGGTCTGCCCGGCGACGCTATTTGGCGGTAATGATAAGTATTGTGATTTCTGACAACCGAGACGCCATTTCCAGCCGTCTTGGTAGAATCACTAGGCGAGCTGTTCGTGGATTCGTCAGTCTTGGTCTGGCTAGTCTCGTTCTTGCCGTCCGGGTTTGAGCTTGGTTCTGAATCCGAATCTGGTCGCTGCGGCTTGCCGTTTTCGTCGTCTGCTTGAGAAGTAGTAGTATTATGGCCAGGTCCTTGATTTGTCTGATTATGCTGATTCATGCTAATCAAACTGGTAAACAGCCAGTATAACAAAACTGTTGCTAGTACAACGGCCAATATCCCGATAACAACTTTTATTTTTCTATGGTTTGCTTGTTGGTTTTCCATATTCCTCTCCTCAGAATACAATACTTCAATTTAAGCATAGGCGATATGGAAAGTCAAATAACGAATCAATCGATCAAAAAAATAGACAGCTGTCATTGCTGCTATCTTTGGTACCCCGCACAGGAATCGAACCTGCAACCTTTGGTACCGGAAACCAACGCTCTATCCAGTTGAGCTAACGGGGCACGTTTGGTACGCCCGGCAGGATTCGAACCTGCGACCCCTTGGTTCGAAGCCAAGTACTCTAATCCGCTGAGCTACGGGCGCCTATCGCAATTATATCACATATTGTATAATCAAACTATGAACATACAGCAGGACATCTCTCTCAAAAAGCTTACAACTATGCAGCTCGGCGGCGTGGCTCGGCAAGTTGTCGAGGCTAGAACTCGCGCCGATATCGCCGAAGCAGTACGCTATGCTCATGAGCACAATCTGGATATATACGTTCTCGGCGGCGGCAGTAATACGTTAGCGCACGACGAGGGTTTCGACGGACTTATTATACTCAATCGCATCCCAGGTTTTGAAGTTGTTGACGAAACTGACGATTTGGTGACGATTGTAGCTGGTGCTGGCGAGGTTTGGGATGACTTCGTACGGCGGACGGTCGAGATGAATCTCAGCGGCGTGGAGTGCCTGTCGGCGATCCCTGGTACGGTCGGTGCGGCGCCAGTTCAGAATATCGGCGCTTATGGACAAGAGGCTGCTTCGACGATTGTCTCGGTCAATGCCTACGATACGCGCGATAACCAATTTGTAACTATTAGCAATGCTGAGTGTGACTTTGCATATCGTCATAGTATTTTTCGCGGTCGTTGGGCGGGGCGCTATATTATAACATCAGTAACGTTTAACTTGTCACGGCATCAATCTCGACCGCCGTTTTATGTAGCGATTCAGCGTTATTTAGACGAGCACGATATTCACGATTATTCACCGCAAACATTACGCGAAGTTGTGATGAAGATTCGCTTTGATAAGTTGCCCGACCCGAAAGTCCGCCCAAACACTGGTTCGTTCTTCAAGAACGCTGTTGTTTCGGCTGATAAATTATCTAAATTGCAGCAGAAGTATCCTGATGTCCCGCATTATGATATGTCGCATGATACATACAAAATTCCAACTGGCTGGCTAATTGATCAATGCGGGCTCAAAGGTACGCTTCATTATGGTATGCGTGTCCACGACAAAAACGCGCTAGTCCTTATCAATGAATCGGCACAGAGCTATGAAGATCTAGCGCAAGCTCGCCAAAAAATTATTGACACCGTTTACCAAAAATTTGGTATCACCATTGAGCAAGAGCCGTTAGAGATACCTGGCAAAAACTCAGAAAAAGCATAGCCATTTTATAAATTGTGCGCTACAATTAAGTCATGAAGCGTAAAGAGGGCGGGTTTACTATAGTTGAAGTGGTTATTGCAGTTACCGTCATCGGTGTGCTGCTGATAATTGCTATGACTACGTTCAACGGCTTGACGGCGAAAGGCCGCGATGCAACCCGTAGAGCTCGCGCTGAAGCCATGGCTCTAGATCTTGAACGTTATTATAAATACAACACTACTTCCAGGGGGCATGAGTACCCAACTGGCAACGCGCTGTTAGCTGATATAGGCAAATATTTTAGTGACACTACAGTTGTGCAAGATCCCTCCCGTTCTGGCAATAGGCTAGTCAAGGGCTGCCCGGCGGCTGGCCCGATACCAGCCAGCTGGGGCTGGACGGACGAGCAGAAAATGCTCTATAGGTATTGTGCTCAAGACAGAGAGAGATCCGACTGCGATAAAATTTACGGCGCTTCGGGTAAGGATGTTTGCGTCGGTTTCAGAATATATTACTATAGCGAATCAGATAATGCGCTTTATCAGGTGAACAGCATATGGTCAAGGTGAGAACGGACGAAGGTTTTACAATTGTTGAAGTGGTAGTTACGCTGTTATTTATTTCGATAATATCGCTTGGTATATTAACGATGCATACCCAGGTTAGTATACTCTCGATTATCAACCGCCAGGATCAAAAGGCTAGTTATTTAGCGTACGATAATATGCGTAAATATGTCAACGGAGCTCCGCCAACGTGGTTTTTGTGTACCGATCCGCTGCCAGGCGCTGTGCAGCAAGTATTGCTTGATTCAGAAGGGCATATTAGTGAGTTGCCTGGAACTACCAAGCAAAAAGTTGTGGCATCGGCGCCGTATGGTTGCGGCGACACCGTCAGCAGTTTGGGTATGCCGATTCGTGTTGAGTCTGTAGTAACATATGGTAATGGTAAGAGGGTAACCCATGTTGCATATGCGGCATTCTAATCAATCTGGATTCACTATCGTGGAGCTAATAGTGACGACGGCCGTTATGTTTATAGTGGTTGTAATATTTGGCGGTATTATATCAGCATCTTACCGCCAGGCTATAGCAGCAGATGCGCTTGCTTCAATGACGCGTGACATGCACGTGACGATGGACGCTATCGAAATGGATGTTTTGGCTTCAGTCGAGATCGCCTCTACTTCTAGAAGGGGTGATATGAATATGATCGATCGGTATGGATATGGCGCGGTGAGTACTCCTGCGCCTACTCTGCAAACTTGGAAATATTTTGGCGGAGGTGGTAATAGGCGGGCCTTACTCCTGATACAATATGCGACTAATTTGCGGCGCGGGGCAGGCTCTCGCGAGGTAGTTTATGCTGCAACAAAAAGGTTTAATTGCAGTACAGAAAGACGTCTCCAGCCAAAATACAGACAGATGGTGATCTACTTCATGCGGGACAATACATTGTATCGAAGGGCTATATTTGATGATATAAAAAGCGAAAGATATAAAGCCCTTGGTGTTAACGCTTCTGCTATATGTGGTACCGGCGATGAAAATAACGAATTTTGGCGCAAGATCGCAGTACAATCCATACCTCCGCAGTCGTCCGAATTTACTGGCGGTGCAACGCCAGGGCGATCGCTTTATCGCGACGAAACAATTGCTCGCAACGTTTCGGCATTTGATGTTCAATATTTTAAGGATGATACGCCAATAGCCAACCAGTACGATGCTGCTCACAGCTCCGACCATATGTTTGAAAATGCTAACAAGGTTAAAATTGATATAACAATTAGCCCTCCTGTGGGGGGAGTGTCTAAAATATCTCAGTCATTAACTGTTCGGAAAGGAAATGAGGAATGATTCGCTTTGATAAGGGCTATTCTCTAGCAGTAATGATTATAATGACAACATTTATATTGGCGGTGCTAGCGGCTGCATATCGCGTTACTACGCGTTCGTATATTTATTCTCGCGAGGAGTATTATTATAAGCTGGCTCAAGAAGCTGGCGAATCGGGGACGGCGGCAGCTAATGCGTGTCTAGATATAAACAACTGGAAACAAACATGGGGTCATGTTGCTGGGGCTGCTGGCTTGTATCTGACGCCAAGCAGCGACTGCAAAGGTCAAGACGGTAAGATTCCGACCAATAAATACGTTATGAGCGAAGGTTCGATCCGTACAATTTTCGCCGTTGGCGACCTTAATTTTCATGATGATCATCATTCAGATGTCTCGGCTATTGGCAAAACACAGCTTGTGGACTCTGGCGGTATGGTTTTGCGAGAATACACTGTTTCGGTCAAAAAACTTATCACTCGTCCCGGTCTGATTGCGACGAAGTCTTCTAGCGGTACATATCGAACGTGCGGTATTTTGTCTAATAGTATTTGGTGCTGGGGCAGAAACCGCTACGGACAGTTGGGTAATGGTAGGTCAGTTGGCGGTAATCCTAGTAAGCCAGCGCAAGCTGCGCTTAGCGTTGACTCCGATATACCCGTTAAAGTAGTCAAGCAAACAGGAGTTCTCTACGGCAAGAGAATCGATAATTTATTTACCGCCCAGTATCATAGCTGCGCTCTAGCTGAAGGTAAAGTTTATTGCTGGGGTTATAACGGTACTGGTCAGCTTGGTAATGGACGATCCGGCGCAGAAGAACATTCAAATGTTCCTATTGAGGTTAAGGGGGCGCTGGCTGGTAAAACAGTAACTAGTATCGGCGGTTCATATAATACTTCGTGTGCTATCGCTGGCGGCAAGATATATTGCTGGGGTGAGGGTTTTCACGGCGTGACCGGTACTGGTGACAATACAAAGGTGCGTCCATGGCCGACTTTAGTTAAATCAGGTGTTTCTGGCGGTTTGCCGAATAGTTATACGGCAACTGCGCTAGCGACCAGCGGTACGCGGTCGATGAATATGTGCGCTATCGCCAATGGCTTTGCTTATTGCTGGGGTCAGAATAATGTTGGTCAGATTGGCAATAATACATCTGCTAGCCCTGCCACTCAGCCAGTCTATAGTCCTATGAGAGTTTCTGGTTTGACCAATGTAACGAATATATCACAGGATGGATATTTGGCCCAAAGCGGTGAGCCAGACAGATTTACCCATGTATGTGCTACCGCTAACGGCGAGGCATACTGTTGGGGTAATGGTCGCGCTGGGCAATTAGGTATGGCGCATATCGGCTATATTGCCAAAAAGGCTACTCCAGTCAAGGTTGATCGGCCAGCAGGCTTGTCGCCGTCAGATAAAGTGAAGAAGGTTGAAGTGGGCATTTGGCATTCATGCATGCTTATGAATAGCGGTAGAGTGTTCTGCTGGGGGACTAATGCTTATGGTCATTTGGGGGCAAATCTTGCTCCTGGCGCGCTTCCTAACAATCGATCGGTAAAACCGATAGAGATATTGGTTGGCCCAGGCGGGATTCCGGCGGGGCAACGGATAATTGATCTAGCTGCCGGTGCTAACCGTGGATGCGCGGTGGTAGAAAACGGACACTCGTATTGCTGGGGTCTGAATGACGCCGGGCAGATTGGTGACGGTACCCATATTGATGCCCGCGCACCAACCGAATCATTATTCTTGCGCCCGACGCAGAACCGCTACATCTATTAAAAAACCACTTGCGCTTTCGTTATCGGTGTAGTATTATCAAATTACAATTAACTAACATAATAAATAGGGGGCACATTACTGTGACAACAAAACAACTTAAAAACCGAGGTTTCACCCTTGTCGAGCTCTTGATTGTGATCGTCATCATCGCGATTTTGACGGTGATTTCACTGATTGCTTATAATGGTATTCAGAACCAGGCACGTACAACAACCGCAGAATCAAGTGCGAAGACGCTGGCTGATAAGGTTCAGATTTATTTCACAAATGAGAGCGACTATCCAAAACCTGCCGACCTAGATTCTTCGTCGACTACTCCAGGTAAAATGGTTGACCCGGCTAATGCTAGTAAACCTTGGCACGTGGATACCAATGCATTGACAGTAAGCAGTACTGCTATTACTGATGCGAATAAGCCAAGCAAAGAGAACGTCTTGAACTATGCGACTTGTGGTAGTCCCGCCACTGGCGCAAAAATCACTTACTATGACTACACAGCGAGCAGGGCAAAAGAGCGAAAGATTGGTTCTGGCTGCTAATAACTATAGAAGATTAAGTTGAAAATAGAAACGTCCTGGCGTGTGCTAGGACGTTTCTGCTGTAATAGACTTAAAGTTATACTGATGATAATTGTAATTCCCGACAAAACTCTCTCACTTCCTCGCGCAAAACTCCTAATCTCTTCTCGTTCTCGCGGGCGTCAATCGCTTGCTTGATCCACTCAGCGATTTGCGCCATGTCGTCGGGCTGGCAGCCGCGGGTGGTGATGGCGGGCGTGCCTAGGCGAATGCCGCTGGGCCGGAACATCGGCAGCGGGTCGTCAGGTACGGCGTTGGCGTTTAGCGTCAGACCAATCTTATCGATAGCGATCTCGGCAGTTTTGCCATCGATGCCAAAGCTCTTGTTGATGTCGGCTAATATCAAGTGATTGCTGGTGCCACCAGTCACTAGCTGGAAGCCGCGTTTTTGCAACTCCTCGGCTAGCTGCGCGGCGTTAGCGACGATATTTTTCGCGTAGTCGCGGAACTCGGGCTGCAGCGCCTCGCCAAAAGCTACTGCCTTGGCAGCAATGGTGTTCATATGCGGGCCGCCTTGCATGCCTGGGAAGACTGCCCTATCAATTAGTGTCGGGATGTTCTCGAGCGTTTTGGCGGGTTTTTTGAGTGGACTAGTTACCTTGCCCATACTGAGTATTAAGCCGCCGCGAGGGCCGCGCAGCGTCTTGTGTGTAGTGGTGGTCATGACATGGAAGCCGTAGTCAAGCGGATTCTTGGCTACGCCGCCAGCTATCAATCCAGCGATGTGCGCTACATCAGCCATCAGTAGGCAGCCGTCGATTTCGCGGCCGATTTCGACGAATTTCGCCCAGTCTATTTCGCGCGGGTAGGCGCTAAAACCTGCTAGAATAATGCGCGGTTGATGTTCGTGTGCTAGGCGACGAATTTCTTCATAATCGATTTCGCCAGTTTCGATATTTTTCATTTTATACGGGACGAAGTTGTATAAGTGAGCGCTGCGGGTGACAGGCGAGCCGTGCGTCAGGTGTCCGCCATGGCTCAAATCCATCGCCAAGATTGTATCGCCTGGCTGGCACCAAGCACTATAGACCGCTTCGTTAGCTGGCGCGCCGCTGTGCGGCTGGACATTGGCGTGGTCGGCGCGGAATAATTTTTTGGCGCGGTCGATGGCGAGCTGTTCAATACGGTCGGTGAATTCTTGGCCGCCGTAATAGCGCTTTCCAGGGTAACCTTCAGAATATTTATTGGTAAAAACGCTGCCAAGCGCTTTTCGTACGTCCTGGCTGACGTAATTTTCGCTTGGTATTAGTTCCAAACCGTCGCGCTGGCGCTCTTCTTCGCCGGCGATGCAATCAGCAACTGCGATGTCTGTCATGATTATCCTCCTTTTTCTTATCTATATTTTAGCACTTATAATCATTTACTGTAACGTTTTGAAATAGAGTTGGCTGCGATTGAATTTCTTGACAATATATCATATCAGGTATATTATGGTGACATGAAAACGGCGAAGTATCTCAAAAATATTGGCGCGCTCATCCAAGAAACGCGCCAAGCACGCAATATGACTCAAAACGAACTGGCAGAGGAGCTTGGCACTAGCCAGTCGGCAATTAATCGAATTGAGAACGGCAAGCAGAATATCAGTCTCGAAATGATCGCGCGTATCGGCGAGGTGCTGTCAAGCGAAATAGTACGGATTAATAGCTCGGGCAAAACTAACTTTCGCATCAACGGCGGCCAGGAGCTGCATGGTGAAATTGAAATCAAAACTAGTAAGAACGCTGCTGTCGGATTGCTGTGCGCTAGTCTACTCAACAAAGGCAAAACGACGCTGCGCCGGGTAGCACGGATCGAGGAAGTCAATCGAATTATTGAGGTTCTGGAAAGTATAGGCGTGCGATGCCGCTGGATTAGCGAGCACGACCTCGAGATTGATCCGCCGAAAGCCTTGCAGCTCGACAGTATGGATGTCGAGGCTGCTAAGCGGACGCGCAGTATCATTATGTTTTTAGGCCCGCTATTACACCAATACGAGACGTTCAAGATACCGTTTGCCGGCGGTTGCAGTCTGGGTACGAGGACGGTTGAACCGCATATGGCGGGTCTGGTACCATTTGGTTTGAGTGTCGAGGCGGCCAATGACAACTATATTGCTACGGCTAAGCCGCAGCATGTCGACCGGGCGATTATTTTAACTGAACGCGGCGATACAGTAACCGAGAATGTCGTTATGGCGGCAGCGCTTTATGATGGTACGACTATTATTCGCAATGCTAGCCCAAACTATATGGTGCAAGATGTTTGTTTCTTCCTAGAAAAGCTAGGTGTCAAAATAGAGGGTATCGGTACTACTGTTCTCAAGATTACTGGTAAAAAATCAATTGACTGCGACGTCGAGTACTTCCCAAGCGAAGACCCAATCGAGGCGATGAGTTTCGTGGCGGCTGGTGTCGTGACTGGTTCAGAAATTACTATCAGGCGCGTGCCGATTGAATTTATGGAGCTAGAGCTAGCGACTTTGGCGGGTATGGGCTTGCAGTACGATATTTCCGAAGAGTACATGGCGCGCAATGGTTGCACTCGTCTAGTTGATATCGTGCTCAAAAAATCCGAATTGCATGCTCCAAAAGATAAAATTCATGCTCTGCCGTTTCCGGGTATCAACATGGATAATCTACCGTTCTTAGGATTATGCGCCACGGTAGCCAAGGGTCGCACGCTGATCCACGATTGGAGCTACGAAAATCGAGCAATCTACTTTACTGAGCTAACTAAAATGAATGCCCAAGTAAATATGGTCGATCCGCACCGGGTTTATATCTCTGGCCCGACTCGCTGGAAGCCGGCTGATATCACAGCGCCAGCAGCGCTGCGTCCGAGCGTGGTGATTTTGCTAGCGATGCTGGCGGCGCCTGGCAAATCGGTACTGCGCGATGTTTACAATATCAATCGCGGCTACGAAGATATTGCTAACCGCCTGAACTCGCTAGGTGCAGATATCGAAACCGTTTGGGAATAGTGACAATCAAGCGCCTGTCTGCTATAGTAATAAATGCCCCGAGAAGGGGGTAATGTGGCGGAAGTAGCTCGGTTGGACAGCCGTGAGCATCAAATATAGCGCTCGCTCTAACCAACTGACAAGATTCTGCTAGTACATTTCGTAGTATTCATTATGGCGGAAGTAGCTCAGTTGGACAGCCTTGAGCGTAGAAAATAGCGCTCGCTCTAACCAACTGACAAGTTTTCGCTAGTACATTTCGGATTAGCTATATGGCGGAAGTAGCTCAGTTGGTTAGAGCGCTGGATTGTGGCTCCGGAGGCCGTGGGTTCGAATCCCATCTTTCGCCCCAAATAAAACACCCGGTTTTCTTCATTAGTCTCGGGTGTTTTATTTGACTCTAAATCATAAATACTATCGGTTGAACGGGTCGCGCGACGGCTTGATAGGTTCAGTAAAAGTACGCGATGGAACAGTCGGTTCGGTCGTAGGTGTAATGAGCGACGATTTATTCGTTTGCGTGGTTCCTGCGCTTCGCGAGTTTGCATCAGGGACCCGCGAGCTTTGCGGCTGGCGGCTGTCGGTTATTTGCGTTCCATTAGCATTGGCTGCGGCAATTTGCTGGTCTTGCCAGGCTTTGCGATAAGCGTGTCTAACTCCAGAATCTTTGTATGCGCCGATATATTGCCGGTTGGTGTTGGTACTTTGGCGCTGCTGGAAGCTATTTTTGGCAATCCTGCCGCCAACCTGCGGCTTGTTGTTGGTTAATCCGCTTGAGTGCATAGCATCGCTCTGTGTGCTATTGGTTGAGAAGCGGTCAAATAAACGTCCCATGCTTTTATTATACACTAACGTAATGATATAATGTATAGCGCGCGGGTGTAGTACAGCGGTTAGTATGCGAGTTTTCCAAACTCGAGATCGGAGTTCGATTCTCCGCACCCGCACCAAAGTATTTGCCCCGATAGCTCAGCTGGTGAGCCCTCAGCGACAAAAATCGCATAGCTCTATCCAGCTTCTGTCTAAGCGAATCGGGCGACTAGATATATTTTCAGAGTGCCCCGATAGCTCAGCTGGATAGAGCAGGAGACTTCTAAGCTCAAGGCCGCAGGTTCGAACCCTGCTCGGGGTACCATTATTCAACTAACCGATAATAAAAACTCATCGCAATGATGAGTTTTTTACATGGAGTTTCGTGGAGGGCCAGGAGGGGCTCGAACCCTCGACACCCTGCTTAAGAGGCAGGTGCTCTAACCAGCTGAGCTACTGGCCCTTATCTTTTCATTATAGCATAGATAGAGGTAAAAGTAAATATGAACGCTAGGAATTTTCGGTCTGTTGGGTAGTCAAATGATGACGCTTACTCTTGCTAATTCTGTGAAAATCGACGATAATATACGAATAATGCCAGAGTTGAATCAAATTGGCGCCCACTTGCGGGCAGGTGTTATATGTGCACAGCGGCAGTCTGATGAGCGGCAGCAAATACTTAGTCAGGCTGATAAAATTAATGTCGTTGGTGCTGGCGGCATGCTGACGGCGGCTTACGAGCAGCTGCGCAATGCCGCTGAAAATACCGAGGAGCACTTGCTGCTACAAAATGCTATCCGGCGGTTTTTCAAACAATCGTTTATTGTTCGCGATGAGGCGTTGGTCCGCAAAAGCGGCGAAGAATTGGTGGTTGAATTGACTTTTGCGGGATATTTGCCCAACGATAGCGTGTCGCGCAGCCAAATCAAAGAGATTTCAAAACTAGCAACAGCGCACTATAAAGCGTATGAAAAGCTGATTGCTGATCGTTCAATCAATTTGGATCGTTCTTCGGCATGGCTGTTAGAAACTCTGTCGGTATTGGCGGCGAATGTATTGGTTGATCACGCTGGCGATCATGCGTTTATTGATTTTGCGTATGAATATTTCGAGACAGCAATTCCGCGGGATGCGCTGCAATCGACTTCGGCTGATGAATACGGAGCCGCGCTTTATGTGGCTATTCAGCAGGCGCTGATGAAGAGCGACGTAGCCACGGTGCGCGCAGGGCTGTTGGTGCGTTACGGAACAAGCGTTGAATCTCTTGATGCTTTTGTCGAATTTAATCGTAAAATTGATAAGATGCTGCGCAGCGCGTCGGTTGAAGAACTGCGCCGCGTGGTTGATCGGCAGGGGGCGCCGCTGCGCGTTATTCGCCATATGATGGAGACGCAAGACGACTTCCCGGCGTTGTTACAAAAGCGCGAGGCATTTCTCGACGAATTTGAGCGGCAAGTGAACCGTGAATATTCTAGCATGATGGCGCGAATTAACCGGGCTATTATGCGCAGCGTGGTCTTCTTGGTAATTACTAAGTTTTTGATTGGCATCGCTATTGAAGTGCCGTATGACCTGTGGGCGCACGGACAAATTGAGTGGTTGGTGCTGATGATCAATTTGTTCTTCCCGCCGATATACATGGTGTTGCTGCGCTTAACGCTGAATGTGCCGGGATACGCAAATACCGAAGCGCTGATTAAACGGGTCGATCAGATGCTCTACGGCGGCGATAATACTGTACTGATGCGGCGGCAATTAGCGGGACGGACGTATAGCTCGATGTTTTCGATTATGTACGGCGTAATGAGTCTGGCGGTGTTCGCGCTGGCGACTTGGCTGCTGACGTTGATTGGTTTTTCACCAGTGCATATTATTATTTTCTTTGTATTTTTCTCGGCGGCGAGCTTCCTAGGCTTTCGCTTGAGCCGGTTGATTCGCGATCTCGAGATTGTGCGCAGCGCTAGCAACGGCTTTACCTTTGTACGCGATACGCTGTATTTGCCGTTTGTGGTCGCTGGCCGGTGGATGAGTGATAAATACGCGCAGGTTAATATTGTGTCGATGGTGTTGGATATGTTAATCGAATTACCGCTCAAAACCATCTTGCGCAAGATTCGGCAATGGGCAGCTTTTATTGATGATAGAAAGGACAGTATATCATGAAAGAGTTAAACGGCAAGGAACTGCAAGGTTTTATTAAGCAGCGCCAAGCGCGTCAAGTACGAAATCTACGCCAAGAATATGGTGTGGTACCAAAACTAGTTATTATAATGAGCAAAAACGCTAGCCAAGCGATTCAAACGTATGTTCGGATGAAAACACGTTACGCAGCAGATATTCTGATTGATGTTAACGTACAAGCAGTCGCGCAAGCTGATATGATGGCGGCGATTGACCAAGCTAATAACGACTCAGCGGTGCAGGGGATAATTTTGCAATTGCCGATTGATGACGTGTCGCAGACCGAAAAGCTGTGCCAATTAATCGCGCCAGAGAAAGATGTTGATGGTTTAGGGGTTAATAGTATCTATCCGAGTGCTACTGCGCAGGCAATCGATTGGCTATTGGCTGGGTATAATATCGAGCTGTCGGATAAGCAGATTGCTATCGTGGGCCGCGGTAAGCTTGTCGGAGCGCCGCTCGAAAAAATGTGGCAACAGCGCGGTCTAAACGTGCAGGTATACGACAAGACGAATCCAGCTACCGCAGACAGTTTGCAAAAATGTAACGTAATTGTAACGGCGACCGGCGTGCCGCACTTGATTACCTCCGAAATGATCGCGCCAGAAACAGTAGTGGTGGATGCTGGTACGGCGAGCGAAGGCGGCGTGTTGGTTGGCGATGTTGACGATGCGGTTCGCCAGCGCAGCGATATTACGATTACACCGCGAAAGGGCGGCGTCGGTCCGTTGACATACGCAGTATTATTTGACCATCTGATTGAGGCGTGCTTGCGGCAAGTTGGTAAGTTATAGTAATTCTATCGCTTATCGTTCAGTGCTTCTTTGGCGTGGATGACAACTTGGCTAGGTGTTAGATTAGCC
This sequence comes from uncultured Candidatus Saccharibacteria bacterium, assembly GCA_963456685.1. Classification (GTDB taxonomy): domain Bacteria; phylum Patescibacteriota; class Saccharimonadia; order Saccharimonadales; family Saccharimonadaceae; genus Saccharimonas. The sequence goes on from CAUOPB010000014.1 coordinate 13,049, forward strand.
TTGACGATATAACTATGAATACCTAGGTTACGCAGCTCGGCAGGTGCCTCTTCTTCGCCTAGGTTGGTTAGAATGATAACTGGCGTATTAGCATTAGCGGGTTGTTGGCGGATTTTTCGCAGCGCTTCGGTGCCGTTCATATTCGGCATTTGCAGATCAAGTAAAATGATGTCAGGATTAGCATGCTTAACCACTTTGACGCCAGTCTCGCCGTCGCTGGCAGTAACCACATCGAATCCAGCCGCCTCGAACTTCATCCGGTACATTTGGTTGATTACTTGATCGTCCTCGATAATAGCGATAGTTGTCATGCTTTTATAATAGCATATCCCGGTTACTTTTCGAGTAAGCTCTAGCGTTATCGTCGAGAAAAGTGTACTATAAATGCAATGAAGCGGTTTTTTGGTAGAGTTCGCCGTCCATCGTATCGTTCGCAACAAGTTGTGGACGTTCTGACGCGCAAAATGGTTGATGCCAAAGACATTGATACATTGCTAAATAGCTATTTAGAAACTTTTGTTAGTGTACTGCAAGTACGTTTTGCTGGCGTGGCTTTTTGCGATCAATATCACCAGCCGTATATTGCTGGCAAGCGTAACGTACCAGCATGGTTGGACTCACAGACGCTTGGTTCTGGCGACATTGGTGATTATGCTCGATATGGTATTGCAGCAATCTTACCGCTATGCGTTGCTGATCAGAAAATTGGTTGCCTGGTAATTGGCGAGCGGCGTGATGGATGCGAGATTCGCAGTAAGGAATTTGAGCTGTTTGATGTTTTGGCGCGTAATCTATCGGTGGCGCTTTTGAACATGTTTCGCCTAGAGGAGATTCGCCGCTTAGCTGGAAATTTAGAGAAGGAAGTCGATGAGGCGACCAGTCAGCTGCGCCAGTCCAACAAAAGATTGCAGGCCCTGGATGCCACTAAAGATGAGTTTGTCAGTATGGCCAGCCACCAGCTGCGGACGCCGCTGACCAGCGTGAAGGGCTACCTGAGTATGGTTCTTGAGGGCGACGCTGGCGAGATTACACCGCCGCAGCGGCAGCTGCTAGAAGAGGCTTTTCGCAGCAGCGAGCGGATGGTGCGATTGGTTAGTGATTTTTTGAACGTGAGCCGTTTGCAGACTGGTAAATTTATTATCAATCGTACAGCGGTCAATTTATCGCAGCTGGTTGCCGAAGAGGTTGCGAACGTAGATCAGGTGGCAAATACGCATAAGGTCAAGGTCACGTATCGCCAGCCAGCGCGTTTTCCGCTGCTGTATCTAGACGACACCAAGATTCGCCAAGTTATTATGAATTTCATTGATAACGCTATTTATTATTCACCAGACGCTAATACGGTAAAGGTCCGATTGTCAATTGAAGATGGCCAGGCAGTTTTGCGGGTAATCGATAGGGGAATGGGCGTATCGCCATCTGCCAAGAAAAAGCTCGGCACTAAGTTCTTTCGCGGTGACAACGCTCGGCGGCAACGGCCGGACGGCACGGGGATTGGCTTGTTCTTGGCGAAGAAAGTAGTCGAAGGGCATGGCGGTACGATGATTTTCGAATCGGAGCTCGGTAAGGGTAGTACTTTTGGCTTTCGGCTACCGATTGCGGAGTTAAAGTCGCCGCCAACTCTGGACGGCAGCAAAGCATAAATGGTATACTTTTATTTATGAAGAGGAAGACGGGATTTATTATAGGCGGCGGCCTGGCGGTTATAGCAGCTGTTGTCGCTGCGGCAGCACTGGGATATCTTTACGGCGGCGTAAAAACGCCAGAACAGCGCGCGCTGGTTTACTATAATGTGTGCGGAAATGATATCATTGATAAGTTTAATGGTAGTATATCTTCCCCTGATAATCTAAAGAAGATTGCTGACGAAATAGAAAAAAAGAATCACTATGCTGATGACGCCACGTGTGTTGTTGCTTTGTATTTTTATCATACGACCGCAGATGCGAACGGTCATAGCCAGAAGACGGACGAGTTATATAACAAAATAAAAAACCTGTCAGACAAAGGAATATACGCTAGCGGCAGGCTGAAAGTACCAGTTAATGTTGAGCAGTTAAATTTGCTGCGCAGCAAGCAATCAGTTCCGGAGAATAAGCAATAATGCACAAGGGGCTACTGCGTGGCTTGAAGTGGTGGCTTAGCTGTTTTGTTATTGTGGCAGCAGCAGGTATTGTTTGCTTGCTGAGAAGCGATACGTCGTATGCAGTTTATGGTTGGAATTCTGGACGTAACGATATGGAGAAGCAAGCTTGGGGCGGCGATCCTTGCGGCGATTATATTAATCACCCGTGCGCTGTCTGGTGGGCGTCTTATCATAATACGAACTATTTCAGTATGGTGGGGTCTTCGCCGACCAACCCGATCGAGATGGACTGGAATGCAACGACACTATACTTTACCATACGAGGCTCGTGGAATACCCAACGATTTCGTAATCCAATTAGGATTTACTCTCTTTTCACTTTCAACGGGCAGGGCAGGTCTGTTTGGGTAACTAATCCAGCAGGTCATATAGACGGCAATGGCAATTATTTCTTTAATAGGGGTTATTATGGCGGCGGTGGTCCTGAATATCAATGGATAAACGGTGAAAGCGAATGGGATCAATTAAATCTAGGAGCTGACGTTAACGGTGTCGCTCAACCTGGCGGCCCGTCAGAGCTGGTTACGTTTGGTGCGAAAAGCTGTCTGGCAGTCATGAGAGGTAATAAAGTATACACTTATAGCGGTTCTCATGTTAACTGCGGTACCGATAATATCTCGCTGTGGGTACGCCGTAAGCCGCGACCTAGCGGCTGGAAAGTCCAAGGCGAAAGCTATATCTATAATCGTTCCGACAACAAGACTTATGCGAATTATAATAATTCCAATGCCTTTGGTGCTTCTCGCCCGTACGCCGAGCGGCATCTAGATGGTAAACCTGATGTCTTTCCTGGAAAACAAGCCGAATTTATAGCGACTCTTCGGAATACTCCATATTCAAATTATCAGCATACAAATTCTAGCGTACAAGTAGTTATAGAATCGGCATATTTTAATAATCTGCACGATGTTGCTAGCTGTGCCGGTAAGGATTGGCGCCATTGTGGTGGTAGCAATAATGGACATAGAGTTCTCATTGCACGCGGAGCGGTCAGTAATATTTATAACAATAAATGCCGGTCGGCGCTTAATAACTTAGTGCAAAGTCCTAATAATACAAATACTTGGAGTGGTCGGGATGGTGACGATTGTATGAAGATTCGCGCGCCTAGCGACGGTAGTCGAGCGGGGTCTTATATATGTACGCAGATATGGTGGACGTGGCCAGACTCGGTAGTACGTAGGGACTGGGCCTCTAGCGAGCCTGCCTGCGCAAGGGTGGCTTCGGACTTTAATTTGGTGCCAGGAGTTGGTTCGGCGGGCGGGTCAACGGCTATTGGCGTACTAGAACAAGGTAATGCGACAACGCTAGATAGCACCATATACAATACGGGCGGGCGTCGCGAAGCTGGCGGTAGTAGTGATGCCGATGTCTTTACGTTTGCCTTCACTGGATCGGCTGCGGAAATGTCGGATGGTCAACTGGGCAGTATGCTAAATAGCATATTCAATAAGAATGACGGAGACAGGCATTATGCCGATACGACCTATGGCGCAGGCGTGAATACATGTTCTTGGCTCAACGCTCAGCCTCAGTTGTCTGGTAAAATTAGCGATTGTACGCCAACAAATAACAAGCAGAGTGCTTTTGACAGGACTGAAGTTATTGATACGTCGGCGCTTGATACGGCACGATACAAGATTGGCGATGTAATTTGCCGGGTAGCTACTGTTAATAAGTATAACTGGGATACAACGGGAGATTCTTCAAAACGCCGCGTATCGTATCCACGTTGCTACCGTATTTCCAAGAGGCCAATGGTACAAATCTGGGGTGGCGATGTGCGTGTCGGGTCGAGCAATATCGCGAATGCTTTAATCACCCAACAGTATAAGTCGGGCGTCTATACTGGCGGCGCACGTACGCTGACTATGAGTGGCAACACTCATTTGATCGGCAGCTGGGGCGAGTATGGCATGTTTGCGCCAGAAATTTCCTCGTATAGCCGGTCAAATGTTGTGTCGGCATCAGGAGGTGCTCTTTCTGGCATGGGTACGACATCGCGGTTGGGCATAGCGGCAGATAGCGAGTTAAATGGTCTAACATTTGCCAATAATAAGGCTAGATATGGGCAATGGGGAACTATCGGCGCGCAAAATACTGTCAAATCTAGTTATTTTGGCGCTCAGCGTCCGTTGGCGGGCGAGAATATCTCGCTTAACGGATTAGATGGCTCGTACAAATTGTCATCGTCGCGAGCAATCGTGAACTTGTCGGGCGGCACTATTGGGATGGGTAGGTCGGTTATTGTTGATGCTGGCGACAAGACGGTAGTTATAGATGGTGATATACGTTATGATACTGGTAATTTCTCTAGCGCTAGTCAATTGCCGCAGGTTGTGATTTATGCGCGCAATATCATTGTTAAAGATAACGTGACTAATATTGACGCTTGGTTAATTGCTTCGGGTACTAATGCTGGCGTGGGCGGTGTAATCTCTACCTGCGAAGTTGACGAGAGCGGTGTTCGATCAGCATTGATCCGATCTGATTATACTAGCGGATTGAAATCGACGGTTTGTGACAAGCCGTTACAGATTAATGGGGTAGTGTCGGCACGTGTTTTGCAGCTGCGCCGTACTCACGGAGCTGACGGTTCGGCTGGCAATGAGAATGGTTATACCACGCCAGCGGAGATTATTAACGCGCGGATGGATACGTACTTGTGGGCCTATAATAAAGCTAACGCAAACAGTTCTATTTCAACCGACACCACAACCGAGCTGCCACCGCGGTATTAGCAGTTGTTTATTGCGCAAATAAGGCCAATCTGTTAAGATATCTGTAAGTGCGGCCTTATCGTCTAACGGTTAGGACACCAGGTTTTCATCCTGGCAATCCGGG
>CAUOPB010000015.1:0-16800 GCA_963456685.1 uncultured Candidatus Saccharibacteria bacterium
ACTCTTTTTCTGAAGGCTTTGCCTTTCCGGCAAAGGCGCGCCAAGAGCGCCAGCTAGATCAGTTAGCGGCGCGCCGGCCTGAAGAAAAAGATGTTTACGAGACGGGCGAGCCAGCCCTCGACCTCTACGCTGGCGTCGGCACTATTGGTCTGACCATTGGTGGCGGCAACGTCACGCTGGTGGAAATCAACGCCGACGCTGTCCGCGAAATGCAGCGCAACATCGCCGAACTTGGTCGCACCGACGCCCGCGCCGTCCTCGCTCCCAGCGAACAAGCCCTCGACCACATTACAGGCAAGGAAATCGTCATCGTCGACCCGCCGCGCGCCGGCTTGCATCCCGACGTTATTGCGACATTGTTGCAAAAACTACCGCCGCGTATCATTTATCTCAGCTGCAATCCTGTCACCCAAGCCCGCGACGTCGCCTTACTCCAGCAAAGCTACCAAATCGCCTGGTATCGTGGCTATAACTTTTTCCCGCGCACGCCGCATATTGAACACTTAATCATTCTTGATAAGAAGTCGTAAAGCTGCTCTTTCTATGCAGAGTTTATCTGGCTAATTCGAATGCAAGGCTAGCTAATTGCTGCTATACTATTAGGTGATGTTTAATAAAGCTATTGACGCTATCAATAACGCGCAGAAAATTGTTGTAGTCCAAGCGGAAAATCCTGACGGTGACAGTATCGGCAGCAGCTTAGCCTTGGAAGAAATTCTAAGTGACCTCGGCAAAAATGTTCAGCTGCACTGTCCAGTTGATACACCGAAATACTTACGTTACATTCACGGCTGGGATCGAATAACTAGCGATTTTGACACGAGTGCCGACTTAGCAATTATCGTTGATACTAATGCTGAACTATTAATCAGTAAAAGTTTAAGTATGCCAGGTGTGCGTCATTTTCTTGAGACGCATCCCGTTATAGTGTTGGATCATCACGCAACTGATTCGACGCTGACTTTTGATGCTACTCATGTCAACCAGCCGGTAGTTGCAGCTGGCGAACTGATTTACAATCTAGCGCATACTGCCGGCTGGGTAATTAATCCGCAAGCTGCAGAAAATATGCTGATTGCTATCATGAGTGATAGCCTAGGCTTAACAACGCAAAATACCACAGCCGACTCGTTTCGTGTCGCTGGCGAATTAACTGCGCTCGGTGCTAGCAACTCAGCTATTGAGGAGCGACGCCGCGAATTTATGAAAAAGTCGCCAGAGATTTTGGCATATAAAGGCCGCTTGATTGAACGTATCGAATATTTGCTCGATGGTAAATTAGCTATAATTCACATCCCGTGGGAAGAGATTCAAAAATATAGCGATCAGTATAATCCGAGCGTTCTAGTGCTTGACGAAATGCGTTTAGTCGAGGGGGTTGAAGTGGCTTGCGCTATCAAAACTTACCCTGACGGTAAATTAACCGGGAAATTACGCAGTAATATGCCAGTGTCAGAGCAGATAGCTGGATATTTCGGCGGCGGCGGACACGCTTATGCTGCAGGTTTTCGCGTATATGACGATTATGCAGTGATTGTGCGCGAACTAGTTGAGGCTGCGGATAAGTCTTTACGCGGGTAATTTGTCTGTTCTAAGTTAAAAAACCGCTAGCGTATGTAGCGGTTTTTCTAATTCTACTAGTTATAATTATTTAGTAGATGAATTGTCCGAATGTGCCTGGTCTTACTGTACGTTTGTTGTAATTGCCAGCGCGGTAATTCCAACCCATTTCTGAAACAGTATAGCTGCCATCGCTATTAACCGACTCCACGTAAGCAACATGGCCGTTTGTCACCGCGACAGCTCCAGCGCGCGGCGCGCTACCAGTTGATTTACCGGCAGCTTGAGCGCTGGAAATCCAACCATAGCCGGCATTGCCGTATACAGCGACGTCTGGGCGGCGGCTGTGAATGTAATCGGTGCACCACATGCCGTTGCCGACGTAGTAGCTTGATGAATTAACCGGCTTTGAGCTATATGATCGCGTAGTAACTGTAGAAGTCCGAGCTGAAGGTGTCGCTGCATTAGAACTGACGGCTGCTTGCTGTGCTGCGACGACCGCTGATGAACGGTCTGGTAAGGTTTCTTCTGCGCTAGGAATTCGCAACTTCTGCCCTATGTCAATAGCATTTGGGTTACCCAGCGACTCGTTGGCGTCGAAGATACGTGTCCAAGTTGTATTGTATTTTTCGGCAATTGACGCCAAACTATCGCCTGCGGCTACTATCGCGTAGGTTGGTTGTTCGATTGGTTTTGTTTCGTTAGATTTGTCCTTTGGTGCAGACGATGGTTTGGCTTTATCGTCATCAACTCCGCTGGTTTGCTTCTCGTCTGCTTTTGCTAGCAAAGCTTTCTTGTTTTGGGTAGCTAGCAGCGGTGTTCCCCTTGCAATTATTAATTTATTTTTATTTTGCTGTGCGAGTAGTAGCGAGCGGCCCGTACTCGTTTCGGCATAGGCTGGGTGTGTTGCTATTAAGCATATTGCACCAGCGGCACCGAGTGTCGTCAAGACCCCGTATAAACGCATAATTATCTCCTTAGTTAAATACCCCCACGGATAGGCTAAACTTCAAATACTCGTGGATTTATGTCCTGGCTTATTATTGTTTTAATCGTAATTTTCACAGGACATGAGACCAATCATAGCAAAACGTAGTATTTTGGTCAATAATTTTATAGTGGTAATGCTATACTACCTCTGGAAAATTAGGTGGACTTTCTAGTTATTTTTTGGTATAATCGTAGACGTTTTATTAAATCAATGTTGGGAGACGTCAAGTCGCTTGTACCACAGAAAGGATTAAATATCTGATGGCTAAAAAAGCCGAACTATTAGAAAAAGCTGCCGAGCTTAAGCTTGACGTCAGCGAAAAAAATACTATAGCCGAGATTGAAACGGCAATTGCTGCCGCTGAAAAGCACTCAGTCCGCGAAGCGACAGTTGCCAAAGCTGGTAAGCGCAGCGCCAAAGCTATCGAAGAGGCCGAAGCTAAAGCTGAAAAAGAAGCTCGCAAAGAAGCTGGCGACACTACACCACAGGGCGACGCTGAAGCGGCTGTCAAAAAAGGTCCAGCGCCAAAAGTTCGTCCGTTGATTGAACGCCGCGGCAAAGCTTACCGCCAGGCTGCCGAAAAAGTTGAAAAAGACAAAGTCTACACGCTTGCCGATGCTATCAAACTTGCTACCGAAACCAATCCGAGCAAATTTGACGCTAGCGTTGAAGTTCACGTTCGTTTAGGCGTCGATCCGCGTCAAGCCGACCAAAATATTCGTTCGACCGTAGTCCTGCCTCACGGTACCGGCAAGACTGTCCGAGTAGCTGTTTTCGCAGCTGACACTGATGCCGACAAAGCCAAAAAAGCTGGTGCCGATTTGGCTGGTGATGAGGCTATTGTCAAACTTCTTGACAAGGGCACGCTTGATTTTGACGTCTTAATCGCTACGCCAGCCTACATGCCAAAACTCGGTAAGTACGCTCGCTTGCTCGGCCCGAAAGGCTTGATGCCGAACCCGAAGAGCGGTACTGTCTCGACCGACGTCGCCAAAGCTACCGAAGAAGCCAAAGCTGGCAAGGTCGAATATCGTGTCGACAAGCAGGCTGCTATCCATTTAAGTGTTGGAAAAGTTAGCTTCGGCGCTGAAAAATTGCTTGAAAACGCCAATACTTTCTTTGCTAGCTTGCAGGCACAGAAGCCATCCTCCATAAAGGGTGTTTACATTAAATCGGTTGCCGTGGCTACTACTATGGGCCCCGGTATCAAAGTTGATTATCAAGCAAAATAAACTCATATAATTTTAGAGCGAGACCTAGCATCTCGCTCTATTTTTAGAAGGAGGGTAGGAATGAGACAATATCTTGATTTACTTGACCGTATTCTAGCAGAAGGTGTCGAAAAGCATGACCGGACAGGTACTGGTACGCTCAGTATCTTCGGGCATATGATGCGTTTTGATTTGCGCGAAGGCTTTCCACTGCTTACCACCAAAAAACTCTTTACCAAAGGTATCTTCGGCGAGTTGATTTGGTTTTTGCGTGGCGATACCAACGTGCGCTGGCTGCAAGAACGCGGAATTCATATCTGGGACGAGTGGGCTAACGAGAATGGCGATCTCGGTCCAGTTTACGGCGCGCAGTGGCGGGCATGGCCAGCACCTAATGGTGAACATATTGACCAGATTGCTAACGTTATTAATCAACTACGCGCTAGTCCAGACTCACGGCGGCTAATCGTTACCGCTTGGAATCCTGCCGAAGTAGGCAACATGGCTTTGCCGCCATGCCATATGTTATTTCAATTCTATACCACACCCGCTGATTCCAATGACTCTGATCAGCGGCGCTGGTTATCGTGCCGGCTTGATCAGCGATCGTGCGATACATTTCTGGGCGTCCCATTCAATATTGCTAGCTATGCATTATTGACTATGATAATTGCACAGCAGGTTGATATGCGGCCGCGTGAATTTGTTTGGATGGGCGGCGATGTTCACTTGTATTTGAATCATCTCGAGCAAGCAAAACTTCAGTTGACACGCCAACCGCGTCTGTTACCAACTCTCGATATCACACCAAAACCATCAATCGATGATTATGATCTTGATGATTTCAAATTAAAAAACTACGATCCATGGCCGGCTATCAAAGCGCCAATTTCAGTCTAAATATTGTTGCATGGCAAGACTACTTTTCATATATCGCAAATATATAAGGATAAGTGTTAGCATTATCAGCAGCATGTGATTCTTCTGATGTTTTACGCCAAGTATCGCCAAGCTCGGGGAAAAATGTATCCGCTGGAAGTTCTGCGTCGACTTCTGTAGCGTATATTCTACTTACCACATTTGATTTGAGTGCTGCCGCGTAAACGGTTGCTCCGCCAATGATGTATATTGTATCTTTGCTTGCCATTTGCAGAGCGCTTTCTAGCGAGCTAGCTGTAGCGATACCATCCAGCTTGGAATGAGTTAATACGATATTCTGGCGATTTGGTAGCGGATGGCCAATAGATTCATAAGTTTTGCGGCCCATAATTACTGTACCGCCAGTGGTTAATTGGCGAAAATGCTGCAAATCTGCTGGCAAACTGCGCCCCCACGGCAGTTTGTTGTCAATGCCAATACCGCGTCGGCGATCGTAGGCGACTACTATGCTGCACTGTTTTTTCTGATCGCGTCCCATCAACTTAATCATATCACAGGCTAGTTGTGTAAGCGATAGCGGTGAATGTATAATGAAAAGACATGAGAACAGATTCGACCGAATTATCGCAGCCAACTAGCATTTATAGCGATAGAGAAATTGCAGCAGCACTAGCAGATGGTCATATCGTTTGCGACCCAGCGCCATCGCGTATCAATGGCAGCAGTGTTGATGTAACGCTTGGCTATTATTTTTATAGAGCTGGCAGTCAGGGGAAGGAAAGGTTGTTTAACCCATTCGACGAAACTGACGTTCGGCGCTACTTTGGCGAATACAAAATTGCCAAACCGTGGCGCGAAGTTCGCCGCCGAATTACTGATCAAGGTGTCGCTGGCATTGATAGCATCAAAGGTATTAATGACAATCATCCGGTCATCGTCTTGCGGCCAAACGAGCGAATTCTGGCGCATACTCATGAATTTATCGGTATTCTGCCGCCAGGTACTACTAGTATGCAGGCTCGTAGTACTACTGGCCGTATCGGCATCTCAGCTTGCTACTGCGCTGGTTGGGGCGACCCAGGCTATATTAACCGCTGGACTATGGAGGTTCATAATCTCAACGAAAATGAGTACATTGTGCTGCCAGTTGGCTATCGTATAGCGCAGATTGTCTTTAGTGCTACTGGACCAGTGGCTACCGAATATGCCAAGGCCTCTGGTAATTACCAGGCTAATATTAGCGCTGACCTTGCCGCTGTTAAAGCTGCTTGGCGGCCGTGGATGCTATTGCCGCGAGCTTATGCTTCGCCGGTAAAATTACCGCAACCCGTCTCTGGTCTTAGCGAAGGACTGTTATAAATTGGGACTATAATAATGAGCGGAATATATATCGTCATTGAAGGAAACGACGGCGCGGGCAAATCAACTCAAGCGGAGTTGCTAGCCAGCTACTATCGCCAGCAAGGCAGGGAAGCAATAATTATTGAGGAGCCTGGCAGCGACGATTCGGATAAAACTACGCCCGTTGCCAACTATTTGCGTTCGCTAATCAAGGATGGCTCTCTAGCGCGCGACCCTGAAATCAATCTAGTATTATTTAGCGCTGCTCGCCGCGAACTATGGCAGAAGAAAATTGAGCCGGCTCTAGAATGCGGTGCTGTCGTTATTTCGGCTCGCAACTATGTCTCGACTCTATCCTATCAAGGATACGGCGAGGGGATTGATACTAAACACATTATGAAAATCACTAGACTTTTTACGTCTGAAAGATATATGCGTCCAGACTGTATTATTATTTTGGCTCTCGACAACGAAAACGAGCGCAGAAAACGGATTGCTAAGCGCGGCCAGATTGTAGATACTTCAGATACTTTCGAATCGCGCGGCAGTAATTTCCAAAAACGCGTTGATACCGCCTATCGTACAATTGCTGGCGAATTAGCTTTGTCTCATATTATCGAGTGTTCTGACGGCAGTCGCTGCAAAACAGCCGAGCAAATAAACATCGAAATTCAATCAATTGTTCAGCAGCTATAATTCAATTATATCCAGCTCTTGCAAAAGATGCTCAAGCTCGTGGAATAGTTTCTCGCCGCCTTCGTCTGATTGGCCGTTAGTTTCGTAACTGTCAGGATTTAAGCGGCTCATACGGTCGTAGATGTCGTTTAGTACTCCTACAAATAATTTACGCGTTTTACGAGCCTCTTCGTCTAGGGCTTTCTTTCTAGGGTCGTCATCAGATAACTCATAGTAGCCTTCTTTCTTGAGCTTGGTATCGATATACTTGTAAGCAATGTGCGCAATGTCGCCGATTCGCGACCGCCGGCGTTCGTCTATAGTCAAGAATTGGAATTCGATAGGAATATCAACTATCTCGCCAGGCTGGTACGGATGTTCTTGTCTCACGATAAACGTTACTTTCGAAACCTCCATCTTCTTGTAGCCGCGTTTTTCAATATCTGCTTCGGTTTGCTGTTTTATTTCGATTTCTGATTTATCTACGCCAGCTTCGGCTAGGGCTTGAGTCATTATCTCGACATAGTCGCCAGCGCCTTGGATGTAGAGGGCGGATTTTTTACTAGGTGCTTTTTGCAATTCAATATTTGGCGTGTTGGAAAGGATTTTTACTATTTCAGCAAAATTTTTCGCCGACGATTGCTTATCGGGCGAGATATCCATCATGGCAAATGGATCCATAGGTATATCGCCGTTGCTGCGATTTAATTTATCAGCAAGCGAGCCGATAGTCTTCAAGCGGTAGTTGCCAGAAATCAGACAGCCGTTCGGTAGTTGAGCTGCGAATTCGCCAACTACGGCAGGACATTCTCCGCTGTAATCGGGGCCGATTACAAGCGAAACATCGTATTTATCGCCAAAAATACTCTCCAATATACGCCTGACGCCGACTGTCTTTATATTGAATAACATGTCTCTTGCTTGCTTTATCGAATCAAATTTGTTCAACTTCTCGAGGCGGATGCGTTTTGCTAGGCCTAGTATTTTCGAGCCTAAAGCTTCCAGCCCTAATTCTTCGCACTGCGGAGCATAGAACGATTCTGCTTCTAAAACATCTTGCAACAGCGCGGACTCCCGGTTGGATACCGGATGTTCCAAATTATCAATTAATTCGCAAGCTTTGATAATCACAGATTCGATATTTACAGTTTGCAAGAAGTTTTTCATGTATTCCGGATCTATGCGAGCCTCCGATATAGCCCAAGCTTCTCTTGGAACGACGCCTTCGTACCTATCGGAAATGACGCTGGCTATATCTTTACGGCGATTATTCTCGTTTGGCAAGCTTGCAGCGGCTTCGTCGGCTAATGTTTTTCGATGTCTGCCGGCCGCTACCTCAATCTCGTCGAAATCTGATAAGAGATTCCGCATATAGCGTGCTTTATCATGGGGAATTCTGGGGTCAGTAAAGTATTTTAATAGCGCTATCCCAGCAGCGTCGCGCGATTCTTGGCTGTATTTTCCGTCTGGGTTGCGGAATCGAGACACGATATCATGCAGCATAATTGCATCGCGCGTATCAGGTATAAGATCGCCGGCAAAAGCCTTAACTAACCCATAAACTCTATGAGCGTGCTCAATCAGATCAGGACGCTCCCGCGAGGCGGCCCTTAGATAATCAATAGCCAGACTGTCAACTAGATCATTTGAATCATACTTCTCTGGATATTGTTGACTAGAAAACCCCTGCTCGTCAGCAGGGTTAAGCGTATTACATTCCCTTGTACAAACACCAGGGCTTGTCCTCGTTCTCACGAATCTCTATTGTACCAGAAACGCCTAAATATGTCAAGCATTTGCTATTGTGTAATGCAGCAAAATTTGCTATAATAGATATTAGACATTGCCAGAGACAGCGGCCGCAGGAGTAATTCTGCTTAATATGCCGCCGAGGGAATCAACTTTTCCTGTAGTATAGTCTTTGGCGAGCGTCAAAGTTTTTTGTTGCTCGCCGAATGTCGCCCCTTAACAATACGATCGCTTAAATATCAAATAAACCAAAGGAGTATTATCAATGGCAATTTCCAAAGATAAGAAACAAGCTTTGGTTGCAGAGATGAGCGAGTTGTTTGCTAGCGCAAAAGCTATTGCCGTGGCTAAATACCAGGGCACCAGCGTAGCTGAATTGCAAGAGCTGCGCAAAGCTGCTCGCGAAAATGGCGTAGTCGTCAAAGTTGTCAAGAACCGCTTGGTGCGCGTAGCTTTTGCCGCTAGCGAGACGTTCAAAGAGACTGATACTTCTGCGCTGCAAGGCCAGCTAATTTATGCTGTTTCTAGCGACGACGAGGTGATGGCCGCTAAAGTCCTTAACGACTTTGCAAAGACTCATCCTAGCGTCGAGCTAGTCGCTGGATTCAGCAGTGAGGGCCTGGCCCAGAGTGCTGCCGATGTGGTAGCTCTGGCTGGCTTGCCGAGCAAGAATCAGCTCATCGCTGAGGCTGTGGCACAACTGCTCAGTCCGGTGCACGACGTCACCAACGCGCTTTCTGGCAATCTGCATGCATTGCTGGACGGCGTGGCAGACAAAGCAACCGCTTAAGCAACCAATCTAATTAAAAAAGTTTTAATTGCAAGGAGAATTACTATGGCAGACCTAAAGAAACTTGCCGAAGAGCTGACTAAATTGACAGTTCTCGAAGTAAATGAATTAAAGAATATCCTCAAAGAAGAATACGGCATCGAGCCAGCTGCTGCCGCAGTTGCCGTTGCTGGTCCAGCTGCCGACGCTGGTGCGGCCGCCGCTGATGAAAAGACTGAATTTACCGTCACTTTGAAAGACGCTGGCAGCCAAAAAGTCGCCGTCATCAAAGCCGTTAAGGAACTAACCGGCCTTGGCCTCGGCGAGGCGAAAGCTTTGGTTGATAACGCGCCAAGCCCAATCAAAGAAAAAGTCAGCAAAGACGAAGCCGAAGCTGCCAAGAAAGCCTTGGAAGAGGCTGGCGCTACCGTCGAAGTCGCTTAATCTCGAATATATTTCCAGATTCGCACGATCGTATTGTTTTAGAAAACGCCTCCAAAATCTGGGGGCGTTTTTGTATGCCTGAAGCGGTCGACGATTTTTACAACGACTTTGCGTTCATATCTGTTAAACTTGTGGAAAGATAGCCTAAAGGGTTGACGTTATATCCTGATGCGTTATAATTGGAATGATATTATAAAAACATACAAAGGATTGCGAGACTAGTATGTCAGAATTACCAGAGAAACAAGTCAAGCGGCTCAAGATGCTTATTCAAGACGCCGAGACTAATTTGGCTGCTGCCAAAGAACTACTAATTAGCATAATGGGCGAAGACGGGCAAGTCGTGATGCCGACTAACAGCCGCGAAGATGTTTCGGGCAAAGTTATCGAGGGCGTTTTCGACGGCCAGACGATGGTCGGACCGGATGGCAAAAATTACCCGGTACCGGCTAATTATGCTAGCAAGTCTAAGCTAGTTGAGGGCGATATCCTCAAACTAACTATCGCAGATGATGGCGGTTTCATTTACAAGCAAATTGGCCCGGTTGCCCGCAAGCAAGTTATCGGTACGCTTACGCAGCATGACGGCGCCTACTATGTTGAAGCGCAAGGTAAAGAGTATCGGATTTTGCTGGCGAGCGTGACTTATTTCCGTATCAATGTTGGCGATCAGGTTACTATCATTGTGCCAGAAGACAATCCTGATGCCACCTGGGCGGCAGTTGAAGCAGCTCTATAATCTATAAGTTTGGATCGTCACAAATAGGGGTATTAATGCATGATTTAGGCGAGGGAACTTTTCGGTTTACACGGGTCAGCTACGATCCCAGTAGTAACTTGCCGTATTTGCGCGTCATGGATAATGACGGTAAGTTCTGGCGTATGCAACCGCAAGGCGAATTTACTCTGTCGTTTGATACTAGTACCAAAAAATGTATTGGTTGGTACGATTTGGCAGCTAAGCAATGCCATCGCTGTCCCGGTGACCGCCAGCTTGATGATAAGTACGAACAATGTCCAGAATGCCAGCAGAAGACTGGCTTTAATCCAGCATTCTATAATACTACCAATATCAGCCAGCAGCAGACCGAGCTTAATCAGCAGCCACATATCTTGTACTTAGCTTATTTCTCGCCAGAGGTGATAAAGGTCGGTATTTCTTATGCTGAACGCAAACTAGCGCGATTGTTAGAACAAGGTGCCCGCAATGCTGCTATCCTTGAAATATTTCCCAGCGCTAATATCGCTCGCCAATACGAAGCGAAGATCGCCCGGCTGCCAGGTCTCTGCGAGAGTGTGCAGCTGCGCAAGAAAGCAACAATTCTAGCAAATGAGCATTACGATCCGACGCTAGCCGAGCAGAAAATACACCAAACAATCCAGCGGATCGCAGAGCAGTTAGGCGTTAAATTTGATAACAGCGAGTTCTTAAATTTATCGCCATACATGCTAACTATCGAACCAAAAAGTGATGATCTAACAGAAATAATCGAGCCAAAAATCGCTGGACGCTTCGCAGGGCTAATTGGCGGTATGCTAATTATGCAGCAAAATAGCCGCTTTATTTTCTTACCAATCAAAAAATATATCGGATACGATATGACTATTAGCCGTACTGTTGAGCAGCTAGATTTAGCGCCAGTTCAAGCTTCGCTATTTTAATCGCTGATTCTGCGCTATAATATAACAAATGGGTAAGGCTTTATATCGGAAATATCGCAGCCGGTCGCTGAGCGAGATTGTCGGGCAGCCGCATATTACGGCGATTTTAGAGCGGGCAATTGCTAACGGAACGACGGCGCACGCTTATTTATTGACAGGACCGCGCGGCGTTGGCAAAACGTCGATTGCGCGGATTCTGGCGCACGAAATTAATCGCTTGCCGTATCACGATGAATCAACTCATCTCGACATTATCGAGATTGATGCAGCCAGCAATAATTCAGTTGAAGATATCCGTGATTTGCGCGAGAAGGTTCAGATTGCGCCCGTTAGCGCCCCCAAAAAAATCTATATTATTGACGAGGTTCACATGCTGAGCAAATCAGCGTTCAATGCACTGCTCAAAACGCTTGAAGAACCGCCCGAGCATGCTGTGTTTATCCTAGCAACCACTGACGCCGATAAATTGCCAGCTACGATTCTTAGCCGTGTTCAGCGCTTTAATTTCCGGACAATTAGCCAAGATGAAGTTGCCGCACATTTGCGTACCATTGCTGATGCCGAGCAGATTTCTATTGACGACGACGCCCTGCAGCTAATTGCCCGCTATGGGCAGGGAAGCTTCCGCGATAGTATTAGCCTGCTAGATCAAATGCGAAATTTAAGCAGCGAAACAATCACTGCCGCTATGGTCGAAGATTCGCTAGGCTTAGCAAGTACAGCTGAGGTTCGACAGCTGCTAGAGGCTTATTGCGCGGGCGATTTACAAACTATCGCCGATACCTTGCGCGCGCTTGAGTATAGAGGCGTGCCAGCCAATGCTATCAGCGAGCAACTGCTACAAGAAATCCGTAGCGACATCATCAATAAATCTAATTGCTTACCGCTAGCCGACAGATTATTGTCAAACCAGAGAACCGCCTGGCCGTATGTCAAATTGCTGATAGCACTCAGTTCTAATGCAGATGTTTCTAATTATGATGTTCCTGCGGAGTCAACGCCAGCGCAGCCAGAATCAGCGCAACCAATGACTGTGAATGAACCAGCACCCGTTTACGCGCCACAGCCAGCTAGCGATACTCCGCAAAAAAAGAAGAAAAATGTCCAGCCAAATCAAACAGCTAATTTTGACTGGTCAAAATTTCTCGAGGCTGTTCACGCAAAATCCACTGGCGCCTATAGTTATCTCGCGAAAAGCGGTTACGAATTAGACGATCAGCAGTTAACGATTTTTGCTGGTAAGAAATTTGCTAAAAATCAAATCGAAAAGTCGCTGCCAGTGCTTGCTGGCGCTCTACAGGCACAAAAGCTTGACCGTGAAATTATCGTCAGTGCTAAGCCAAAACCGCCAAAAGATAGCCAAACCGCCGCTATTCTTGATATTATGGGCGGAGGAGAAGAGGTGAATTTGTAATGGCCAAGCAAAAAGAAGTCGCTGCCAAAATACCGCCGCAGAGTATTGACGCCGAGATGAGCTTGCTCGGAGCAATTTTAATTGACGACGACGTGCTAGCGGATGTCAGCGAGACAGTAAAACCACAAGATTTTTACGACAAACGGCACCAGCTGATTTTTAAAAGTATGATGCATTTGTACGAGCAGCATAAGCCAGTCGATCTCTTGACTTTAACCGAGGAACTCAAGAAGACGGATAATTTCGAGACAATTGGTGGCTCGACGTACTTAACCGAGCTAACTAACTATGTACCTACGGCTGCTCACGCTGCTAGCTATGCTGAAATCGTTGCTCAGAAAGCTGTCCGCCGGCGCCTAATCAAAGCTAGCGGCGAAATCAGCGAGTTAGGATTTGACGAAGAAATTCCAACCCAGGAAATCCTCGAAAAAGCCGAAGCCGAGCTATTCAACGTCTCTGACCAAACGATTAAGCAAGATCTGGTCAGTATCGAAACTATCCTCGACGAGAGTTTTTCGCGTATCGAAGAACTACATCGCAACAAAGGCCAGTTACGTGGGATCCGCACCGGCTACCAAGATCTCGATAATATGACCGCCGGCTTGCAGCGCAGCGACCTTTTTATCCTAGCGGCTCGGCCAGCTATGGGTAAGACGACGTTTGTCACTAACTTGGCATACAATGTGGCGACTATTGCTAAACTTCCAGTGTTATTCTTTAGCCTCGAGATGAGCAAGCAGCAGCTAATCGACCGCATGCTGGCTGATGCTGCCGGTGTTGATAGCTGGAATATTCGGACTGGTAATCTCAGCGATGACGACTTTGCAAAGATTAGTGAAGCTATGGGCGAAATGGCTGAAGCGCCGATTTATATTGATGATACGCCAGCGCTCAGTGTTCTCGGTATGCGCACCAAAGCCCGCCGAATCGCGCATAATCAAACGCTCGGGTTAATTGTCGTCGACTATCTGCAGTTGATGCAGGCCAATGGTAATTACAACGGCAATCGTGTCCAAGAAGTTAGCGAGATTAGCCGCGGCTTGAAGATTATAGCTCGCGAGCTGAATGTACCAGTGATAGCGCTTAGCCAGCTTAGCCGGTCGGTCGAGAGCCGTACGCCGCCAATTCCGCAGCTGGCTGATCTGCGCGAGTCAGGAAGTATCGAGCAAGACGCTGATATTGTTACGTTTATTTACCGTCCTGGCTATTACGAACCAGACAATCCAGATGTCGCCAATATTACCGACTTAATCATTGCCAAGCACCGCAATGGTCCAGTTGGTAAAGTTCAATTATACTTCCACCCAGAGCGCCTGCGTTTCATGTCGCTCGATAAGCGCCACGAATAATCTCTCGCGTGATATAATCATAATTAGTATGCGTAAACCTGCGGACTATACTTTATATAAATATCGCTATATTTTGAGTTATTTTTGCATCGCCGTACTTTTGGTGGCAGTGCTATGGATCGGCGTATTGTATACTCCTGGCGGTTTGCGCGAGCAAGAAATCAAATCTGTTAGCCAGGCTAGTATGTTGTCGCGCCAAACTCTTGAGCCGTCGATGGTGGTAAATCTACCGTATTATCTACTGCAGCGGCTATCAATTTTTGTGTTTGGTGTCAGCGAATTTTCGATTAAACTGCCGTCAATTGCGCTCGGCACCTTGACGATGCTAGGTATTTTCATGTTGATTCGCGCTTGGTTCAAGCCTAACGTTGCTGTCATTTCGACGATTGTATTGGCGACTTCGACGCATTTTCTATTCCAAGCGCAAGACGGTACGCCCAGTATTACCTTTAGCGCTGTTGCAGTCTGGCTGATGGTTGCGGGTATGTATGTGACGCGCGGCAAACATTTTCATACATTCTGGAAAGTGCTTGGCGGCGTGTTGATGAGCGTCGCGCTTTATTTGCCGATGGGTGTATACCTGGACTTAATTATAATTATCGTGGCTTTGGTTCATCCGCATATCCGAGCGATTATCAAGCGGCTGCCCAAGAAAAAACTACTTATTGCGCTGTTGGTCGGCTTGGCTGCGATGGCGCCGCTAGTTTATGCCTTAATATTAGAGCCAAAAGGTATTGGTAAAATACTACTCGGTTTGCCGCCAGACTTCGCTCATATCAAAAATAATGCGCTGCTTTCGAGTCTTAGCTTGTTTGGTTTTGCTGCTACCGATAGCGCTGCTGACGGTCTGCTGAGGCCAGCTTATGCTATGCCGTTGACGGCTATTGCTTTACTAGGTTTTTGCCGCCTGGCAGCCACGCATTATACAGCGCGTAGCTATGTTACTATCTTGATGAGTTTGGTTATGGTGCCGCTCGCTTTGCTTAATTATAACAATCAGTATACAGTATTTGTTCTAATGGTGATTGCAGTTGCCACTGGCTTTGATTTCTTGATTCGCTACTGGTATCGGCTATTTCCGTGTAATCCATATGCTCGCGTCGCGGGTTTATTGCCACTAAGCGTACTAGTCAGCGGATTGATCTATATCAGCGTTAACCAATATTTTGACGGATATACGTACAATCCGGCCGTTGTTCGCGCCTACAACAGTGATCTATCGCTAGTTAATGCCCAATTGCGGCGTCAAAAAAATATGACACTCTTGGCTGATGCGGACGAGGCGCCTATTTATAATCTAGCTGCTCACTACAATAAATCCTTAACGGTTGCTACCGAGCTTAATCCCGAAGCAACCCAAGCGGTGGCGACGCGCGCCGCCCGTCGCAAGATTCCGAAAGAATGGCAGCTAGAGAGTATTATAACTAACGCTCGTGCTCAAAATGGCGATCGGCTCTATGTCTACAAAAAATTACCGTAATAAGTTATAATTGGTAGAGTTAATTTCTGAAGAAGGGGAGTCAAAATGGCCTTGAATCAAATGAAAATGTTGAATGATTTGCGCAAAGCGCAGAAAGCTTTAGCCAAAGAAATCGTCGAGGTTGAGGCGGGCGATGGTGCAGTCATTGTTCAAATCACCGGCGAGCTCAAGATCAAGTCAATTAAAATTAATCCAGAGTACGTTGATCTGGATAATATCCACCAGCTTGAACACTGGATCGAGATTGCTATCCGCGACGGTATGGCTAAAGCACAAGAAATTGCTGCCGAGAAGATGAAACCGCTGATGGGCGGGCTAGGAAGCCTCGGATTATAAACTAATGGCACTATTGCCAAGCGCGCTTGAGCGTGTTATTGAGGAGTTGGGTCATTTGCCAGGCGTTGGGCCGCGGACAGCTGAGCGCTATGCTTATTTCTTGCTAAAAAACGATTCTCGCACTACTGAAGCGCTAGCGAATGCCTTGCGGCAGTTGCATACTCAGGTCAAAAGTTGTCCGAAAACTTTCGCGCTAATTGACGCTGACCAGGAAATCTCGCCCTTGTATAGCGATCCGAAACGCAATCGCCAGCTAGTTGCTGTTGTTGAAGAACCGCTAGATATAGTGGCGTTAGAACGCACCGGGCAATTCCAGGGCACTTATCACGTATTGGGCGGAACGATTTCGCCGATTGACGGCGTCGGGCCAGAACAGCTTCATATACCTGAGCTATTGCAGCGATTGCGCGACGATAACGTCGAGGAAGTCATTATTGCTACCAACGCTAGCGTCGAGGGCGAATCAACGGCGCTATTCATCCAACGCCAAATCAAGGAATCGCACCTAGCTACCAAGGTCTCGCGTTTAGCTCGCGGCATCCCTGTGGGCGTCGATCTAGAGTATGCCGATCAAATTACTCTCGGGCACGCGCTGGAAGGGCGGCGGTTTTTGTAAAAAAAAGAAAATAGCCCGCCGAAAACGTGCTCAAGCCGGAACTGGGAGTCTCAACCCAGCAAGGGTGACTTTCGCCCTAAACTAACTTTGAGCAAAAGTTAATATATGTCATACTTGTTCGCGTATGTCAAAGATTTTTCGAAATTTGCGGTTTTTGTGCTGTGGCGCTCCACTCTTCGCGCCGTACAGTTGGCGCCAAGTGCTATAATGGTTACGTAAGGAGGTATAATATGCTACTAACATTTTTCTCGCGGGCGGGCGAAAATTATGGTGTTGATGACACTGAAGTTGGCAATACGGAGGTAATTGCTGGTTATATCAAGG
>CAUOPB010000016.1:0-14908 GCA_963456685.1 uncultured Candidatus Saccharibacteria bacterium
CTCTATCCGTATCTGTTCGACACCGCTATTCTTCAATTTCGCCAACGCCAAACGGCGCTCCGTGGCAGCAATCTTTACTGTCAAAGTCTTGTAGTCATCATACATACTCAGCAGTCTATCAACCGCCACTCTCGCGCCATTCATCATCCAAGTTCCTCCGTAATTACTGCGCGAGTAATCTCACGCGCCCGCTCGCCAATGATAACTAATTTTAATGACTCGCCAGTGGCACCGCGCGTAACCAGTACTTGCTGCGGCGTTGCCTCGATGTGACATATCTCGCCACCGTCAGTAACCGCACCTTTCATGCGCCGCAAACCGTATTTATCTCGCAAACTAGCCCAGATCTTCTCAATATTCTCAGAGCTAATAGCCAAGCCAGACACATCAATCACGCTATAATTTAAGACATTCTCAGCCGCGTTTTCCGTAGACTCGTGCAGCAGCAAATAATCCAAAATATGCGACTCACTGCCTAGTCGTGCCAAGTCAAACTTACCGTGATCCATCATCACAACCTTCGTCAGCTCTTGTTGCAACAATGTTTCAATTAGCTGCCAGCGATCATTTTCAGCCAGCAAATCCAGCTTGCTGATTAGTACCGTATCCGCTGCCTGAGCTTCCGCTAGTAGCGTCTTCGCCAGACCATCAGCCCTGGCTTCAGCGCCATCCACAACATACAACGACTGTTTCAAATCATACTGCTCAAAGATATCGCCAGCCAGCAATTTCTCGACCACCCGCAGAGTGTTAGCGACGCCAGTCGATTCAATGATCACTGGTGTTCGTCCGCTTATTGCAAAATTGTGCAAAATGTCAACCAGCTCCTCGCCGCTGCTGCAACAGATACACTCGCCAGCAATTGTTGCCACCTCATCAACGCGTTGCGCCAATGTGCAACTGTCGATACTTTCCGACGCAAACTCATTTTCAATCACTCGCGCGCCAACAAACTCAGGCTGCTGCACCAAAAAATCGACCAGCGTCGTTTTGCCAGCACCCAGCGCTCCATTCACCAGATATAATGCAATCTTATCATTCATATTAGCCTTTCTTATACACATATACTGAGTTAATGATATCGTCGTCAGGATTATACTCGACTAGCAGCTGTACGCGCTGCAAACTATTCGGGTCAAACGCTGGGTATAACAATGTTTTCGCACCATGAGCACCGCGCACGATGATCCGCCCGCCATGCCGGAGCGCTGGCAAAATATTATCAATAATTTGCTGTTTGTCTTCAGCTGAATCACCCGCCAGCCCAGCCACATAAATCACGTCGTAAGCATTATCCGGCAAAGCTACCGCCGCTCCGTCCGCCACCAAGCACTCGCCAACCGGCCAAGCAATCGCCCGTGCTAGTTCGCGCGACTGCACCAAAGCAGCCGGCGCCACATCCACCAAATCAACCGCCACACCCGTCTGATGCCACAAACACCAAGCAGTCAAAGGCAGGGGACCGCTGCCAATCATCGCCGCGCGGCTACTGCCAGTCAAGGACAAACCCGACCCGCCCAGCAAGCCAACTTCACGCCGCACTAGCTCGCGGTAATTGTCAATATACCAAAACTTTTCCAGCTCTTGCTGCGGACGGGCCGAGCTGGCAATTCGCCGCGACCAATACATCTCCATCTCTGATTCCGATAGGGAACAACGGCGCTGCACTTCGCGGCGCACTTCATCATTGCACCAATTTGGTAACGCTGTCGCTTGCACAACTGCCGCCACCAAGCCAGAAAAAGCCGCATTGACGTCTGACGATGGTGCAAAATCATGCAAATTCATCACTGTTTTAATTGCCGTATCCATAGCTTTTCATAATGCCAAACCCTCCGAATTATTGCAAATTTGTTGCAATAATTTGTATACTTGCAATATCATGACTCTCGACGATCTATTCAAACAGCACAACCTGCGCCTCACCAAACCGCGCCAGCAAGTTTTCGACGCATTGCAAAAATCAGACGTTCCGCTGACTATCAGCGATATTGCAAAAAAGTGCAAGGATATTAACCGCACCAGCGTTTATCGCGCCTTGGTGACGTTCAACGATCTCAAAATCATTAACGTCGTCCATGTCGGTTGGAAGAACTACTACGAGCTAGCCGAGCCATTCATTCCGCATCATCATCATTTATATTGCATCCGCTGCCAAAACGCTACACCAATCCAAACCCCAGAATTAGAGCAGCTCATCAATTACCTCAGCAGAAAATACAGCTTTTTGGTCGTTGATCACCATTTTGAGCTTGAGGGTGTCTGCCAAAAATGCCGGCAAAAACAGCAGCTGACTAAAAGCATTAGTGCTAGCAAAAACAAGCCAAAGCCAGAACCAGAACCAAAATCAACAAAGCAACACTAATCGCCAATCATAGTCAGCAGCGTCTCGCGCTCGCGGATCAGCTCGCGGTAGCGTTTGAGCAAACTCATAATATCGTTGCGCTGCTCATTACTGAGGTCAAACACCGCCAACAACACTCCGTCAATTTCTTTGGCAGCTTTTTGTGTGTCCGACAGATTAGCCAATCCCGGCACGGTAGCCAGATATTCCGCGCGAAGGTCCTCGGTCTTTTTCTCGTAGAGAGCTAGCCGCTTGGCCGGACTATTAGCTGACTTTTTACCGAGACGCGCCAAGGCTTTTTCATACTCTTGCCGCGCCGCCAACACCGACACATAATCAATTTTCAGGCCAAATAACCGCGCCACCAAGCCATTTTGCGCTTGTTCAATCTCGGCAGTAGCACCGTCGATTTCGTTCAAACGCCGCCGCGCTTGGCGCGTCATCCGGCGAATCTGATGGCACTCAACTTTCGACTGGAATGAACGCTTAATCAATCGCGCCTGCGGATCGCGGATTGTCATGCCGAATTCCTCGGCAACCGCACGGTAGAGTAAATAATCTACGTAAACTTCGACCTGCTGCGAACAAACTTCTGCCGGCTGATTAACAAACTCTAGCGCCAAACGATGCAGTTTCTTTTCGCCTTCTGCATAATGTTGCAGCGCAAAGCGCACTCGCTCAACCGCTTGGCTTTGCTGCGACACATATTGCAACAATGTTGCAGTTTGCTCATCATCTGTCAAGAAATTGTCGCTCACTGTCTTGATCAGCGTTTTCTGCTGCGGCGCGCTTTCGATTTTACGCAGCCGCGGCAAGCAATCATCGCGCCAAGACAAGAAAAATTCCAGCGCCATCGGCACGCTGCGATCAAAGCGCCGCGCCATCCGCCGCAGCGAGCGCGGGCAAGCCGCATAGACGGCCGCCGCTTGCTGCCGGAACTGTAGCGGACGCACCTCTGCTAGCTTAAGCAAACGATTGTACCGCGCTGGGAATACTTTATCGATATCATTCATAGCGTACCTGAACCTTTCTAAACGAATAATTTAATAATTTTTGCCACGACGCACCACGTTGATTAAAGCGCCGGATCTCGCCGTCAACCGATGCCACTTTGACTAATGCTGGACTATATGGCACTTTACGGCTATACATCCACACATCGTCGTAGTTCCAGCGTCGCAACGACGGATAAACTCTTTTCAAAAGCTCCACGCCATTGCGATAAAAATACTGCGGGTCGGCCTTTGGAGGCAAGAACTTTTCGGCGGTTAAACCCATATTCTTGACGATATGGCGCACATCCTCTAGTGTCTGCTCGGCACCGTTTTCAGCAATCAACAGAGCATACACGCTGCTGCGGCTACGAAAAATCACTGCGTACGAATCGCGCCCCGTCTCGATATCGTCAAATAAAAATTCGTCGACTGGCATCTCGATATGAAACACCCGCGGAATCATTTTTTGGCACTCCTTGCGGCGCATCTGATCGTAGTTAAAGTCGTTAGCGGTCATACTTCCATTATACTATTTTTATGACGAAAAGTCAATATTGTTAGATAACAAAAAAGCGCTAGGTAAGGGTGGGCATCACCTAGCGCCATTCTGCCCTTCGTCCCACCCTATCGGGTATACGTGATCCACCTCACACATACGGTGATCCGCTGGACAAAGGGGTTAGTATACGCTAAAAAGTTGTCTAGGCACGAAAGTGGAGGGTAGATTACTGCCGTGCGCCTTTTAGCGCAACCTAACATAAGTTAGAATAGGGGGTATAAGGTGCTTGATTCACCACCTCGGGTCAATCAATCATCCCAATATTAGCACACCTTTGACAACATGTCAATACTTTTTAACAGGAATTTGTATGAAAATCAATAAAGTATCACCAGATAGCAGTAATTATCTCAAGGTATTAGCTAATATTGACGACAAGCCGCAAGCATTATATTACTTAGGCAAAATACCCAAGCAGCGCCAGCCAACCATCGCTATCGTCGGTACCCGCAAGCCAACCAGCTACGGCGTCGAGGTAACGCATCAGTTTGCTAGCGGATTGGCTAGCCGCGGTTTTATCATTGTTAGCGGACTAGCCCTAGGCACCGACGCGTTAGCGCACCGCGCCTGTTTAGACGCTAGCGGCACCACTATTGCCATCGTACCTAGCCAGTTACCGAATATTTATCCGCGTAGCAACAGCGCGCTCGCCCGGCGAATTGTCGAGAAGGACGGGGCAATTCTATCTGAGCATTCTACTGATGACACCGAACCGTACATCCTCGGCCGCTGGAGTTTTTTGGAACGCAACCGCTTGGTGTCCGGCTTGGCCGACGCCGTACTAATTACCGAAGCTAGTGCTCGCAGCGGCACGCTCAATACTGCTGCCCACGCGCTAGCTCAAGGCAAAGATGTCTTCGTTGTACCTGGCAACATCACCAGCCCGCAAAGCGCCGGCTGCAACGCGCTGATCAAACAAGGCGCCACACCCGTCACCAGCCTCGACGATATTTTGTCGGTTGTCGCACCAGAATCCATGCCAGACGCGCGAACCGACCAAACCAAGCTGCCGCTCGGCTCAACACCCGCCGAAACAGCGATCATCGAACAGCTCGCTCAAGGTATCCGCGACGGCGACCAGCTGCAAAAAGCCACTGAACTGCCAGCAACCGAATTCAATACTGCGCTAACCATGCTTGAACTGACTGGCGCTATCCGCTCGCTTGGCGCCAACCAGTGGACGCTTGTCTAATTAATATTGTTTAAGCTTTTCGCAAATTTGTCATTTTCATCGTATAATTGTAAACTTATAGATATTATGCCTATTAAGTGCCGCGAAAAGATTCCAAGATTCAATCCTAGGACTGATATCCCCACCATTCCCAACGCCATGAGTATTGCTGGCGCGGTTCTAGCCTGGCGCGGCGCCAAACGCATCGATACCACTGCTGGTATCGCACAGGTTGCCGCTGGCCGGTTCATTGACGTTCTAGACGGCATCGTCGCCCGCAAAACAGGGCAAACAAGCGATTTCGGCGCGTTACTGGATGCTGGGATGCTGGGCTAGACAAAGCTGTCACTGCCATCATCCTTTATAAGATAAAAAGTAAAAACCTCGCACCAACGGAAATAATCGCTACCATCACAGCTTTTAATGGAATCAACTCCGTTGCCAGTGCCAAAACGATAGTTGAAGCTGGCGATGAAACCGTACGCCCGGAAATCTCTGGCAAATTGGCGCTAGCGCTCGAAACCAGCTCATTGCTAGCCCACCTAGTCGGTAGCCGTCTCGAAACCACCGGCCAGAGCCAGCTCGCCAGAGTTGCTCGCGGTATCGGCAATTTAGCGTTCGCTGTATCGCTGCCGTTCGCAGTTAAATCAACGCTTTCGTACATTGAACGCGCCCGGCAATCAAAACACCGAAATGATAAATAAACAAGCAAAACTGGCGATTTGCGGCTTGAAGGGGATTTTTGGCTATTTTGTTGCAAAAAATAGTAAATTATTGCAAAACTATTGACACCGCCGTCCATATGTGATATATATATATCAGCTTTTTGCTCAAAGTTTCGTAAAAAGGGCAAGAAGTAGCCCTTTTGCTTTGAGTAAAAACACACTTCCCTAGGAGGGGAAATGAGACGCTTTTTTGAGGCGGTGGCGCGCGCCTTGCGCGGCCGCCGCGAGCTGGCGGTCGCACTCGCGACCGCCATCGTCGCCGCCGCCCTCATCGTCAGCGGCCAGGGCAACCTGGCCGCCATCGTCGCCGCGGGCGCGGCCGGCTTTATGGCCGGTCGCGCCTGCCGGTACCGCCTGGCGGCGCAGGAACTGCGCCGCCAGTTCACTGAGCTCGGCGACGAGCTCAGCAACGCCGATATGAACTTCTCTCTCCTGAGTCAGGTGGCTCGGGAGAGAGAGGAAGATATCGCGTACATAGAAAAGGGGGTTAGAATGATTCTTGTCGATGGACGCAAGACCATCGGTGAGTACGAGGATATCACCGAGGGAGAAGAGATTATCTCCCGCTCATCCTTCCTCTTTTCCGAGGTTTTGAGAGAGTGGTCTCGAGAGCTCGATGCTCTTGAGGCCAATCTCAATAGTGCGAGTCAAGAATTGATCGGCGAGCAGACGCAGCTCGCTGACCTCCTCTCCAAAGAGGAGCTTGAGAAGTTTTACGCCAATACCGAGGAGGTGAACACCGACGCCGCCGAGGAGGAGTGATCCTCGGCAAAAAGGGCTTAAAAGCCCGTCAGAAAATAGCCCGCCAGAGCTCTAAGGCTCGGCGCGAGGCCCATCTGGCGGGCTATTTTCTTTGGTTTATTATTCTCAGCAACCAGCACTAATTTGGCATTTTTAGCAAATCGGTTTACTATTATATAAGTATGAAGAATCTGGTTATCGTCGAGTCGCCAGCCAAAGCCAAAACTATCGAGAAATATCTCGGCAATGATTTTCATGTTTTGTCAAGCGTGGGGCATATTCGCGCTATCGCCAAAAAAACCAAAGACGGCACGCCGCCAATTGATATCCAGCACGGCTTCAAAACGACTTACGAAATCGACCCGGAAAAGAAAAAGGTAATCGCTGAATTGAAGAAAGCCGTCAAATCAGTCGGCGCGGCCAACGTCTGGCTAGCCACCGATGAAGACCGCGAGGGCGAGGCTATTGCTTGGCATCTGTGCGAGGTCCTAAAGCTCGATCCCAAGACCACCAAGCGTATTACTTTTCACGAAATTACCAAATCGGCCATCGAGGAGGCAATCAAGCACCCGCGTACCGTTGATATAAAGCTAGTCGAAGCCCAGCAAGCGCGGCAAATCCTCGACCGAATTGTCGGCTTCGAACTTAGCCCGGTCGTCTGGCAAAAAGTCCCCGGCGGCAAGTCAGCTGGCCGCGTCCAGAGTCCAGCCGTACGACTGCTAGTCGAGCGCGAGCACGAAATTGACGCTTTCGCTGGCAGCTCGCAGTTCAAAGTAACCGCCATATTCGCCGCTGGCAAACAAGAACTAAAAGCCGAGCTAAAACAGCGTTTCGACAGCGAGGACGCAGCCCGAGATTTCCTCGAATCGCTGGCTGGCGCTGCTTTCACCGTTACCGACATCAGCACCAGCCCGTCAAGCCGCAATCCGGCCGCACCGTTCACCACCAGTACTCTGCAACAAGAGGCCAACAGCAAGCTAGGCATGGGCTCGCGCGCTACCATGGCCAGCGCCCAAAAACTATATCAAGAGGGCCGCATTACTTACATGCGTACCGACAGCGTCAACTTATCGAGCCAGGCCATCGCTGCTAGCGCCGATTATATCAAACGCTTATACGGCATTGAATACTCGCATGTCCGCAAGTTCAAAACTAAATCCGCTGGCGCCCAAGAAGCCCACGAAGCAATTCGCCCGACCGATATTACCCGCGAATCGGTCAGCGGCAGCGACTACGACCAGCGCCTCTACGACCTCATCCGCCGCCGCACGCTGGCCAGCCAAATGGCGCCAGCCAAGCTAGAGAACACAACAATTACAATTGGTATTAACGACGGGGAAAAGCAAAATAACTCAAGCAAAACCAACGACAAGCTCGTCTTTGAAGCCAAAGGTCAAGTCGTCCTCTTCGACGGTTTCCTGCGCGTCTATGGCGGTGGTAAAGATGACACAATTTTGCCAACCGTCAAATCTGGCGACCAGCTCCAGCGCCACAGCGTCGAAGCCCGCCAAGTTTTCGCCCGGCCGCCAGCCCGTTATACCGAAGGTACGCTAGTCAAAAAGCTTGAAGAGCTCGGTATCGGCCGCCCAAGTACTTACGCCACCATCATGAACACCATTCAAACCCGCGGCTACGCCGAAAAAGGCGATTCCGAAGGCGTACCGCGCGATGTTGTCTTATTGCAACTTATCGACAATAAGGTCGAGCGCGAGATTATCCAAGAAAAGACCGGCTCCAACAAAGGCAAGCTCGTGCCGACGCCAGCCGGCGAGCTGATTAGCGGCTTTTTAACCGACCATTTCGACCGCGTCGTTGATTATGGTTTCACCGCCGACGTCGAGAAAGACTTCGACGACATTGCCGGTGACCGCTTGGCGCGCAACACTATGCTCGAGAAATTCTACACGCCATTCCACGCGCTGATTGAACAATCTGGCAATATTGACCGCCGAACCGTCGGCGCCAACAGGGAAGTCGGCATTGATCCGAAATCTGGCAAGCCGATTATTGCTCGCTTCGGCCGCTTCGGGCCAATGCTGCAACTAGGATCAAGCGACGACAAAGCCGACAAACCGCAATTCGCGCCGCTGCCTAAAGGCGCCAAGATTGAAACCGTCACTCTAGAGCAAGCTTTGCACGCATTTGAGTTGCCGCGCCTAGTTGGCCAGACCGAGGATGGGCAAGATATCAAGGCTAACGTCGGCCGCTTCGGTCCATATATTCAAATCGGTAAACTCTACGTCAGCCTGAAAGATATCGACCCGCGCGAAGTCACCCAAGAGCAAGCGCGCGAACTATACGCCGCCAAGCTCAAAGCCGAGGCCGAGAAAAACATCGCCGACTTTGGCGGCGGTATCAAAGTTCTCAACGGCCGTTTCGGGCCATACGTTACCGACGGCAGCAAAAACGCCAAAATCCCCAAAGACACCGACCCCAAAACCATCACTCGCGACCAAGCAGTGGAATTGCTCGCTAACGCCCCGCAAAAAAGGTCGGTGCGGCGCCAAATACGGCGAAAGAAGTAAGCATGACAATCAAGCTCCAACAAGTCCGACGTGTCCGCCGCTGGATGATGATTTTGCTGCTCGTAGTAATAGTTATCGTTGTCTTCTCGCTAAATGTTCACAGGTCGTACCGCACCGATAATCATCCACGCCTGGGCAATGTCGCTAATGTCGACTCTGATATCCCGTATTGCGCCGGCCAAGACAAGCAGAAGTTTGATTTGTACACGCCGATCAACAGCCTACTCAATACTCATACAACACCGTACCCGCTAGTTATTTATATCCACGGCGGCGGCTGGCACAAAGGCGATAAGCGCAATTCGCTGCTTGATTATTACGGCTCTAGTTTGACAGCGGCTGGTTTTGCGGTCGCCTCGGTCAACTACCGCCTAGCGCCCAAATACCATTATCCGACACAAAATAACGACGTTGCCTGCGCTATCGATACCATCGCCAAACTCGCCAGCTCTTATGACATCGACACCAACAATGTAATTCTTTTTGGCGACAGCGCTGGCGGGCTCCTGGCTATCGACTACGTCTTAACTCGCCAAGACAGCCCAATTACTGTCCGCGGCGTGATCAGTTTTTATGGTACCACCGACCTGGTCAACCAATTACAGCGCACCAAGCGCAACCCAAATGCTTACAAATTCCTCGGCACCCGCAATGTCGATACTGCCCGCGTCGCCAGTCCGCTATACCAACCGATTACCAAAACGCCGCCGCCGTTTTTGTTTTTCCACGGCACCAAAGACAGTATTGTGTCGATTGAGCAAGCTTACAAGTTCTACCAGCGTATCTTGGCCTACCAGCCGAGCAGCCGATTTATTCGCGTTGCCAATGCTGGCCACGGCTTCGACGACAGTGGACGCAGTACCAAACCGACCAGCGATGAAATTCGCCGCACACTTACGCTATTCGCCCTCAAGCATATCAACAGCGACCAGTCAGAAACTCAGGCGCAAACCACGCCAGAAAAAGTCCAGATATTATTAGACAATGATTAAGCCGTTTAATCAGCTAATTATTCACTAGTGTTTTGAATAAGCTTTGCTCAATAAACAATTATATTTTGTGATAAACCGTTAAATTAACCAGCATCGGTACAGCTTTAACACCTTAAACTTTGACAAAAATAAGTATTATTGTTAGCCTAGACATTATTCTTTATTAAAAAAAGTAGCAAAAAAGTATTTACCATAAGCGTCTATATTGTGATACAATATAACTAGTTAGTATTTGATTTGACAATCTAACTACTATGTATTATAATCAGATACGAAATTACGATATCAAACTAAAATCACTCTCGAGGGGCGGGGAGTGGAGATAAAAGGATAAGGATCGCATGACCGAAACTACCGGTACACCTGCTGTGGAGACTATCAAGACAGCAATTGAGGATATTCTTAAGACCATAGACCAAGAACGCGAACGCGAAATCATCACGCGCCGTTTCGGCCTATACGAACGCCGGGAAACGCTTGAGCAAATCGGCGAGCTGCTCGGCATCACTCGCGAACGTGTCCGCCAACTTGAAAAAGCCATCTTAGCCCGCCTCAAAACCGCTGCCGCTGACGGTAAAATCCCCGCCATTAGCGACGCCGAGCGCCTAATTATCCGCGACCTTTCCGAAAACGGCCGCGTTGGCCGCGTCCAAGACGTCGCCAACCGCCTCTCGAAAGACAAAGCTTCCAACAATACCCGAGCTCACGTTGCCTTTATCGGCGAGCTGTCGCCGCGCTTCGTTATAATCAACGAAACCGACAATTACCACCAGGGCATCAGTATCGCCGAAAATGGTAATGAGAAGAAAATCCGCGGCGACATCGATAGCATTGTGAAAACCATCAAAAACCACGGCCAGCCAATCGACATCGAGAGCTTGCACGGTATGTTGACTTTCGAAAGTCCGTCCCAGATCCGCGGCCTGGCCAGCTTATCCAAAAAACTAGCCAATCTCAAAGACGTTTGGGGCCTAGCCAAGTGGCCGACCGTCAATCCTAAAAACATCCGCGACAAAATCTACGTTATTTTGGCAGGCAATGGCAAGCCGATGCACTTCTCCGACATTTCTAAAGCCATCAAAGAAAGCGACTTCAAGCGCAGAAACGTTACCACTCAAGCTATCCACAACGAACTTATCAAAGACAAACGCTTCGTCCTAATCGGCCGCGGCATTTACGCCCTCGACAGCTGGGGCTATAGCAAAGGCACCGTTTCAGATATTATTGCTGATATTTTGCGCAAGGCAGGCGAGCCGCTTCACCGCGACGAAATTGTTAGGCGCGTACTCAAGAGCCGCCAAGTCAAAGAAACAACTATTCTGCTCAATCTGCAAAGCAAATCGATGTTCAAGCGCGTCGCTAAAGCGACTTACACCATCGCCGAACCACAGCAATAATCTATCTGCGGATTCCGCTTAATCTTGCAAAAATAACAGAGGTATGATATAATGAAAGTATAGCTATGTCATTTATCACTTCTGTTATTGCTCTATTGTTGCAATGGTATGTCTGGGGGCCGTTGGTTATTGTGCTGTTATATCTAACTTGGCGCAATTATCGCAGTATTGATGTAATAAAGAACGTTGAGAGCGTCCTACTAACCCTAGAGATTCCAAAGACTAACGATAAGTCTGAGCTAGCCGCCGAGCAAATGTTCGCTAGCCTCCATGGTATTTTGCGCGATGCCCGCGAACTGAAAGCCAATAACGGCTATCAGGAGCATCTAAGTTTCGAGATTGCCTCGGTGGGCGGACGGATTCAATTCTACGTTTGGACGCCGAAATCGCTGCAAAGTTTCGTCGAAGGGCAGATTTACGCCCAATACCCGCAAGTACAAATTCATAAGGCCGAAGAAGATTATGTCGCTCACGAACGCCACCACAGCGTAGTCTATACCTCAGAAGTTACCTTAACCGACAAGGAATTTTTACCGATCAAAACCTTTCAGAGTTTTGAAGTTGACCCGCTAGCTGGCATCACCGGCACGCTCGCCAAGCTCGAAGATACCGACGAAGAAATTTGGATACAGATGCTAGTACGCCCGGTCGCCGACAGCTGGCACAAAGAAGCCGACGCCTGGATTCAATCGGTCAAAGCAGGCGGCTTCAATCTATTCGGTACCGATGGCATAGGCAAGTGGATTGCCGGCCTATTTTCTGCTCTGTGGCAACCGCCCGAGCAAGCAGGCGCCAGCGGCGGTCCAGAATTATCAGAACGCGACAAGACTCGCATATCTGAAGCTGAAAAAAAGGCGACCAAACTTGGCTATCAGGTCAAAGTCCGCGTCGCTTACCTAGGTGAGCGCACTAGCGACGCCAAATTACGTATGCAAGGCATCATCGGCACCTTCAAACAGTTTAATTCAACTAACCTCAACGGCTTCAAGATGTCGAACGATAGCTTCGCCAAAGAAGCGCTCGCCAAATACAAGACCCGCCTCTTTGCTGACCGCGGTTATCTGATGAATATTGAGGAAGTCGCCAGTGTTTACCATTTGCCGCACACTAACGTCGAAACGCCGAACATTGTCTGGGCTAGCACCAAAACCGCCGAACCGCCGCCGAAGCTGCCAGTCCTAACTGGCGACCCAGCGCATGATGAGAATATCTCGGCCTTTGGCATGACTAATTTTCGCGGTATCAACCACCAATTCGGTATGCTGCGCTACGACCGCTCGCGCCACGTCTACATCATCGGCCAGACAGGGGCAGGGAAGAGCGGCTTGCTGGAGTTATTTGCCCTCAGCGATATTTTCCACGGGCAAGGCTATGCTATCATTGATCCGCACGGCGACTTTGCTATCAATAACATGCGCTTCATCCCAGGCTCGCGCCTGCAGGATGTTGTTTACTTTAACCCGGCCGATACGCAGTATCCGCTCGGTTTCAACCCGCTAGAGGTCACCAATCCGTCGCAAAAAACTAATATCTCATCAGAAGTTATCGGCGTGCTGAAGCGTATGTTCGGCGACTCTTGGGGTCCACGCCTCGAGTATATCTTGCGCTATACCATTTTAGCGCTACTAGACCGGCCCGAGACTACCATGCTCGATATTACTCGCATGCTCACTGACAAAAAGTTTCGCAAAGACACGCTCAGCTACTGTAAAGACACCGTGGTACTGCAATTTTGGAATGTCGAGTTTGCTAGCTGGACCGATAAATTCCAAGCTGAAGCCATCGCGCCAGTCCTCAACAAAGTCGGCGCCTTCACCGCTAATCCAGTCATCCGCAACATCATCGGCCAGCCGAAATCAACATTTAACATCCGCCAAATTATGGATGAGGGTAAGATTCTCGTCGTCAATTTGAGCAAGGGTCTAATAGGCGAGGATAACGCTGGCATTCTCGGCTCCTTCCTGGTCACCAAAATTCAGCTCGCCGCCATGAGCCGCTCCGATATCCCTGATATCAAGGATCGCCGGCCGTTTTACCTGTACGTCGACGAGTTTCAGAACTTTGCTACCGACTCGTTCGCTACGATTTTATCCGAGGCGCGCAAATACGGTCTCAACCTGACCGTCGCTAACCAGTACATTAGCCAGATGGAAGAAACCGTCCGCGATGCTGTTTTCGGCAACGTCGGTACCGTAATTAGCTTCCGTGTTTCTGCTGATGATAGTCCGATTCTCGCCAAGCAATTTGAACCACAGTTCGAGCCAAATGACTTACTACAGATGCACAATCGTAACTTTATCATCAACATGGTCATCAACGGCGAGAAGGCTCCAGCTTTTAGTGCCAAGACGCTTAATCTGCCAGCCGCGCAAGACGACAACACCGGCCGGATTATCCAATGGACGCGCGATAATTATAGCCGCAACCGCAGCGATATTGAAGCCGATATCGCCAACCGAATCCTACCGCCAGAAAACCTAGTCGTCAAAAAACCTGGTCCTGCCTACACGCCGCCAAAAACACCCGAACAGCGAGCCGCCGATCGCGCCGCGCGCCAAGCCGCTAAGCAACCGCAAGACCAGACCCAGCCAATTGCCAAACAGCCATCGGTCAAACTTGACAAGGGCGCTGTTGGTTTGCTACAAATAGACCACGGTCAAAATAATAAAGATACCGCGAAGGCCGCAAAGGATAATGACACCGCAAAAACAAATGCAGCAGCTAAACCTGCCACCAATGAAGAAACAGAGAAATTAGACACAGCTACTAGCGACAAGCCAAAACGCAAACGCACTCGCAGCCGCCGGCGCAAAACTACAACTACCAACTCGAATTAACGAACCTTTAAACGAATGCCTTTACCCTTAAAGATAGTGGCGACACCTCATGCCCACGATGCACAGATTGTCCTCATCGATGATTTATTACGCAAGCCAAGTATTTACGGTCCAGCTTCGCGTTTATTAGGCAAAGCTTTCACAAATTACGTTGATAACTTGCCACAGAGATTGTGCATAGGCGAACGTGCCGCTGCGCTGGCTAAATACGGCGACAAGTCTGTTGGTACAATTGTATATAACCAAAGCCCGGAAGACCCTAGTACTGCTTTCTTAGAATTAATTGCTACGCGAGAAAAATATCGCCCGCCGAAAAGTTGGTACGCAATTATTACAACTAGTCGAGACTGAAACAGCATTACGTGGCGCAACGCAATTACAATCATCTGTGCCTCGAGAAATGACAGATTTGCAATGGTTACTTGCAAAAAACGGCTTCGCATTCACGGAAGTTGTTGATAATGGAGGTGTTTTGTTTTTGCGGTATCAGAAAAAAGTTAAAGGCACTAAGGATATTGCAAAAAAATAAAAAACTGCGTATTATAAAGCTACAGTCCCTTAAGTAAGGATTGTACCAATATCTAAATTGTTTTAGGTTTCTATAATAATTTAGCAACTTAGG
>CAUOPB010000017.1:0-14043 GCA_963456685.1 uncultured Candidatus Saccharibacteria bacterium
TCGGTCGAACCGGTGCGGCCACGCCAGTAGCGGTGTTTGACCCGGTGGTGGTGGCCGGTACGACGGTGCAGCACGCTAGTCTGCACAACGCCGATGAAATTGCTAGGTTGGATGTGCGGCGCGGCGATACGGTGGTAATTTTCAAGGCGGGCGATATCATTCCGCAGGTTGAGAGTGTTTTGAAAGAATTGCGGCCAGCAGACTCCAAGCCAATTGATTACCTGGCAGAATTGGCACGCCAATATCCAGAGTTAGAATTTGTGCGGCCAGCAGGCGAGGCGGCGTACCGCGTTAAAGGTTTGAGCGGTCCGCTGATTTTGAAGCGCGCGTTGGCACACTTTGCCTCCAAAGGCGCGCTGGACATTGATACGCTGGGCGAGAAAAATGTCGAGGCGCTGGTCGAGGCTGGGCTGGTTAATGACTTGGCGGATATTTACCGGTTGACGAAAGATGATTTGCTACAGTTGGAGCGCTTCGCTGAGATTTCTGCGCAAAAGCTCATCGATGCCATTGCTGACAAAAAGCAGCCAGCCTTGGAGCGGTTTTTGTTTGGCCTTGGCATTCGTCATGTTGGA
Organism: uncultured Candidatus Saccharibacteria bacterium; assembly: GCA_963456685.1. Classification (GTDB taxonomy): domain Bacteria; phylum Patescibacteriota; class Saccharimonadia; order Saccharimonadales; family Saccharimonadaceae; genus Saccharimonas. Next base: position 576 of record CAUOPB010000017.1, read on the forward strand.
GCCCAGACGGCAATTGATCTGGCAAACCACTTTGAGAGTCTTGAGGCTATGTCTCGCGCGACCATTGATGAGCTGCGCGAAGTGGATGGCGTGGGCGAAATTGTTGCCGAGTCGATCGTGGCGTGGTTCGCTGATGAAGATAACGTGACGCTGCTCGAAAAATTTGCTGATTTGGGCGTGACGCCGCAGTTTAGCCAAAAATCCGACCGTCTGGCTGGCCAAAGTTTTGTCATCACCGGCACTCTGCAGTCTATGGGCCGCGATGCTGCTGCTGAAAAAATCCGTAATCTCGGCGGCACCTTCCAAACCGCTGTTGCAAAAGATACAACATATTTAGTAGCCGGCGGCAAGGTCGGTGCCAGTAAATTGAAAAAAGCCGAACAATACGGCACCAAAATTATTGACGAGCAAACATTATTAGAATTCATACAGTAACGGAGGCATAACCATGATACAGCAACCACATCGCGCCCTCACCATCAAACCCGCCGACATGGTTGTGTTTACGGCGATGTCAAAGAAATATTTTTACATGAGATTTTTCGTAACGAAATTTGTGCTTGACCAGGGCGTTGTGCCAATTAATCCATTTACCAGTTTTGATTATTTTTTGCTCGACGCGGTAGAGCGTGACACGGTGCGACGCGCCAATAATACGCTGGTGGCGCGCGCTGATGAGCTGTGGGTGTTTGGCGACATCGCTGATGGCGTGCGGGCGGAAATAATGCAGGCTTGGCAGCAGTATAAAACCGTTCGATTTTTCGCGTTTCGCGACGATAAACATATTTACGAAGTCACGATTGACGACTTAGTTTATGAAGATGGCGTCGAGCCTTTAATCCACATAGGAGAATAAAATGAAGAATGATGCCGCCAACCTAAAAACTATCAGAGTTATTCACCAGAATCATAGGTTTGCGGTTAGCGAAGTAGATTGGTTTGGCGAACGCGTGTTTTGTAAGCAGTCGCAGCCCGGGGTGACTGGCAAAGATGAAATATTGCGCGAAGCGAATGGTTTGCGAACTTTTGATAAATTGACTCGTAATTTTAACGATATACCATTTTCTGTGCCAAAATTGCTGTATCATGACGATGTGAAAATCTTAACGCAATTTATTGATGGATGGACGCCAGAGCTAGCCGACGTGTCTGACGACTTTTTTGTACAAAGCTTCGTGCAAATGGATCACTATTTTCGCAATCAGAAACGCCGTTGCTCGCGCTGGTCGCGACAAAATAAAGACGGAGAATATATTTGGCAGAAGCTAGAACGAATTATTTCCGGGTTTAATTTAGAAGTGATACCGCCGGAAATATTTCGGGCTAGTTTGGATTTCTTGCGTGATAACCATAGCTTGTGCGAAGCTCGACCGATGCATGCGGATTTTACCGAAAATAATCTATTGTATGACGGTGATAGATATTGGTTAGTTGACTTCGAGAGTTTTCGTGATGATTGGCCGCGCTGGTACGATGTAGTTAATTTTACGTACAACCGCGAGATGGAACGCCCCGAAACTGCCAAACGTATGTGCAATATTCGGCGTTTGGTCATTGAGCAGCTGGGCGAGGAGCCGACGACTCAGCGAGAAATCGCTTGTATCAAGATCGTACGCGGTTTATCGTTAATTATTGAACACATGACTCTCGGCGGGTGTAATCACGCAGCGATAGTTCCACTCGACAACGCGTTGCGCCAGAGGATTATAACTTCTTTTACGAAGCTTTTGCCAGCTAGATGATAAAATAGGATTATGAAAAAGCATAAAATATTCTGTTCGTATGCTTTTACTGGCGAGGACAAGCTGAAAGTTGAGGCGCGTATGCGCCGGGTGGTTGATTTGCTTGAGGGCTGCGGGCATGAGGTTTATTGTAATTTGTTTGATAGCGCGACCGAAAGTTACGACAGCCCGCGTCAGTTCTTGCGGCGAGCAATTGATCAAATGAATGAGTGCGACAAAATACTAGCGATTCAAACTTCGCCGCGTCGCAGCGAAGGTATGCTGATAGAAATCGGCGTTGCTATAGCTCGCGATAAGTCAATCCTGTTGGCGCAACATCAGAGCGCTGCGGGCAAATCGTATTTACCAGATCTCGCTAGGCGGACGCAAACCTGGCATAGTGAAAGCGAGCTGGATAATGCTATTATTACTCTGATAAAATCTGAATGCGGTTAATCATGACAGAACCAAAGAAGCTATCTTTCAATGAAACGCTAAAAGCTTTTGGCACGGTGGCGATAACGACTTATAAATCTTCTCCGCTGGCGGCGATTACCAAAATAATCGGTACGATCATCGGTTCGGCTATTCCGTTGGTCACTACTTTTGTGGCCGCGCAAGCGACTACTTATTTGGCGGCTGGCTTCGCTGGTGACGAGCAAGCGGGCGCAAGAGCAATTTGGTGTGTTGCAGCAACTGTGTTGCTGGGGATACTCATGATGGCGTGGAATAGTTTGCAAAATTATATAGATCAATTCACTTCGTATAAAATCAACTCGGCTATTAGCGACCAGTTGTACGAGCATTTTGTTAGTATTGATTTTTGGCGTTATGACGACAAGGACACTGCCGACATGTTTGATAAGGCGCAAAGTTTTGTTTCGTTTTTCTCGCGCTTCTTCGACGCTATGGCTAGGATAATTGCGTCAATTGTTAGTGTGATAGTAGCGTTAGCCTCGTTATTTTCTGTTAGCTGGTGGATTGGCTTGATATTGTTTTTAGCGATTATTCCTAGCGCAATAGTTCAGCTAAAGTTGTCGCGTTTGCAGACAGAGCATTGGCGTAAATATACCGAAGCTCGGCGCCGCAGTGATTCAATTTCTTGGAATGTGATGCAGCCGCAAAATTTGGCGGAACTGCGTATTTATAACGCAGCACGCTATATGTTAGACATGCGAGCGAAGTGGCGCGACAAAGATCAGCTCGAGCGTATTCAATTTGAGCGCGCTTATATTATCAAACGATTGGCGGCCGACGTTGTCGAAGCAATAGCTCAGCTAGTTGGGCTGTTGTCGATTGTTCTGCAAATTATCCATCGTGTTCAGCCGGTCGGCCAGTTTGTTTTGGTTGAGCAAATGATGTCGAGGGCGCTTGGCGGTATGAGCGGTTTAATTATACAGTTCAATAGCATTGATCAGGATATTGCAGCGATGGTTGATTTCCAGAGGTTTATGCGGTTGCCGAGAAACTTGAATGAAGGTCGGAAATTGCTCGAACCGCCGCAGACGATTGAACTGCGGAATGTTTCGTTTCATTACCTCAAAAACGACAAGCTAGTGCTAAGCGATATTAACATGAAAATTCGCGCTGGCCAACGGATTGCTATTGTCGGCGAAAATGGCGCTGGCAAATCGACGCTTATTAAATTGTTGCTGGGGTTGTATCAGCCAACGCGCGGCCAGGTCTTGCTTGATAACGTGTCGCTGGCAGATATTAATAAGAGTTCGTGGCATAGCTATCTCGGAGTGCTGCAACAAGATTTCATAAAATATCGATTTGCAACAGCTTACGAGAACGTTGTGTATGGAGACGTTCAGCGCAGATATGACGAGCAGCATTATCAAAGATCAATCAAGCAGGCTGAAGCCAGCGCTTTCATTGACAAATTGCCCAAGAAGCGCGATACGATTCTCGGGCAATGGTTTGAGCATGACGATGGTACTAACGGCGTCGATTTGTCGGGCGGACAATGGCAGCGGTTAGCATTGGCGCGTAATTTTTATCGCCAGGCGCCAATTGTTATTCTAGACGAACCAACTAGCGCTATCGATGCCTTGGCAGAATCAAGGATTTTTGCTCGGCTATTCGGCAAGCATGGCAATACTATCATCGCTATCAGCCATCGTTATACAACTATCAAAAAAGCCGATGTTGTCTATATGATGCAAAACGGCAAGATTGTCGAGCAGGGCAGTGTTGACGAATTAGTAGCTCGCCGGGGTGAATTTTATAAGATGTTTGCTAGCCAAATTGAATAAGCGCTTGCAATTTACTAAACGTTGCGCGATAATATGCTTATGCTGGTACGCAATGGGGCCGCCCTGTTGCGAAAACAAACATTATACCAACGCCGTGCCCCGGGTGGGCGCGTAGCAGCACAAACCGCTACTAGAAATTGTAGCGGTTTTTTGATATTGTAGATAGAGGGAAGATTGTTTGGGGCATTAGCTCATTTGGCTAGAGCGCTTCGCTGGCAGCGAAGAGGTGACCGGTTCGAATCCGGTATGCTCCACCACGGACCTTTAGCTCAGTTGGCTAGAGCGCACGATTCACATTCGTGAGGTCGCAGGTTCAAGCCCTGCAAGGTCCACCAATTTAGGCGTAAACGGTTTTTGGGAATAGTTATCCTTGTAAACAACTTAGCCACAAGCATGGGGATATAGCTCAGCTGATAGAGCGCAGCATTCGCATTGCTGAGGTCGAGGGTTTGAGTCCCTCTATCTCCACCAAAATAGTATGAAAACGGCAGCGTAATCATGGACGCTGCCGTTATTTTGACTTTTCAATCCTATGGTGCTTCTGATGTTTGCTATAATGAGGCAGATGAATATCATAGCGACGATTAATAAAAACACAGCGTTCTTTTACTGGCTGCAAACAGTTTCTAAGTGGGATACATCGTATGCGTTTGAGCATCCACTATTCACTTATTATCACCAAGTTATTCAACCTGCCGATAATCTTATTTTGTCGCAAGTACGCACTATTATACAGTCAGATCCTAATCCTTACGATATTTTGCGGAAGTTATATGGCGGAGAATTTGACGATGAAAAATCTCGTTTAATTGCTCATATTTCTACTCCTCTTGTGGATAGGTTCGACAGTATTTGGCAAGATTGTCATGAGAACCTTGATGCATGGCGTGATGTTATAAATGATTTTTCATATAATGATTTGTATATGCAATTGCAGAAAATAGCTGTTTTTCTAGGGCTGGAAAAGCAAGCTATAAAAGACAACGCCATATTTTTATTGCCGCCGCGCTTAAAAGCGAGCAATCCTGCTGGACATAAAATTAGTAGTAGCAACTTTATACTCCTGCGACCACCTTATTTATTTAATGACCAGAAAAAAGAGGCTGTCAGAATCGTCATACTTCACGAGTATGCGCATGGACTAATTCAGCAATCAAAATTGTTTCAAGAAGCGGGTAGATTATCATATGAGACGCTTATCCTTCCGAAAAAACTTGTGTCTCCACCTGGCTATACGTGGCGCTCGGTGTATAACGAGCTTTTAGCTTATTGTATCGCTAGCCGCACAATTGGTGGGTATTTAAGTCCTCAACTTACTGGAAGGTCTTGTCCGACTGTCGATGATATGTATCCATTGTTTGAGAGATTGCTTGCCAAGCGAAAACCAACTTCAAATCAGATTATCAATTGGGCAAGTTTGCATATGTTACCAAAACTGACCGATTATATTGAAGGGGGAAAACTGATTGATGCTGCTATATTCGAGCCAGCAATTAAAGTAGTTGACGAACTGCACAAATCTTGACATAATTCAGCCCCTCTGCTATACTCTTCAGAGGTCAATACGTTGCTTTTGCCCCAGGTAAGAGCGTAATGTTGTAAATATAAAACACCCTAGTTGCACCGATAACGCGCAACTTTTTTGTTGCCCAAAAATCATTAATCAAAGGAGGAATATGCCCCGCACTAAGCGAGAAGGAATATTTTATGGCGTCGTGATGGCGTTTACAATGTCGATGTTTATGAATTTGCTGAACATGTTTTTGCATGCTGGCGTGTCAATGCAATCGCTAGGAAGAGCGCTAATACTGCAGCCGGTGATTTTTGCTATTGTCATGGTGGTTGAAGGTTTAGTTGTGTCGAATCTGGCGCAAAAAGCCATGAAGCGTTTTGTCCGCGCGAAGGACAGCGCGGAGGCTCATACGCTGGCGCGAACGGTGTGTATGGTGACAGGTATGTCGCTGGCGATGAGCTTGATCGGGTTGGTCTTGGCAGGTACGCCGCTGGCTGAGCTGCCGCTACGCTTTGCCTCAGCATGGCCGATGAATTTCTGCGCGGCGTTTTGGTGGCAAATATTAGCTGCTGGGCCGATTGCGCGCATGGCGCTGAAGGCAGTGCGGGCGTATCGCTCAGAACAAACTTCAATGGTTATTGATTAGTTGTGATGTTATTCTTACGCGTAACATTTCCAAATCTTACACCTATGATTTTCAAATCTTCCACGTATGATTCCTGAATCTTCCGTGTGAGATTTTCCCGCCTGACGGGTATAATAGAAACATGGGACGAGTACCACTAGCGGAGCAGATGCGGCCGCAGACACTAGACGAGGTGATTGGACAAAGTCATTTGCTGGGCGAGGGCGAGTTACTGCGGCAGATTGCCCGGCGCGGTGAGCCGGTCAGCTTGATTTTGTGGGGGCCGCCGGGCACGGGTAAGACCACTCTGGCGCGGATTATCGCCCGCGAAGTCAACGCCGAATTTGTTGAGCTTTCAGCGGTGACCAGCGGCAAGAAAGATGTCGAACGGGTAATTGAACACGCCAGGCAGAACTGGAATTTGGGGCTACGGACGATTTTGTTTGTCGATGAAATCCACCGCTTCAACAAGGCGCAGCAAGATGCGTTTTTGCCGCATGTCGAGAGCGGGCTGATTACTTTGATTGGCGCGACCACTGAGAACCCGAGCTTTGAGGTGATCACGCCGCTGCTCAGCCGGACGCGGGTGCTGGTGCTGCAGCAACTGACCAAAGATGAAATTATATTGGTGCTGAAGCGAGCGCTGAAGACTTTGAAACAAACCAAGCAGGTGTCGCCCAAAGCTTTGGATTATCTGGCAGAATTAGCGGACGGTGACGCGCGGGTGGCCTTAGGCAATTTGGAATTGGCGTTGAGCTTTGGCGAAAAAGTCACGCCGGAGGTCGTCAAGGCGGCGGCTCAGCGGCGATTACCGGGCTATGATAAAAAAGGCGACGCGCATTATGATGTCATCTCGGCGTTCATCAAGTCGCTGCGCGGTAGCGACGCGGTGGCTGCGGCGTATTATTTAGCGCGCATGATTGACGCTGGCGAAGACCCGAAGTTCATTGCGCGGCGGATGGTGGTCTTTGCGTCGGAGGATATCGGATTAGCAGGCAACGGCGCGCTGAGCTTGGCGGTTGCCACGTTTGAGGCGGTGGAGCGCGTTGGCTTGCCTGAGGCCAAATATAATTTATTTCACTGCGCTATCGCTCTGGCCCGCAGCCAGAAATCGCGCGAAATTACTGATTTGATGAATGAGGCTTTCGCTCTGGCGCACAAGTACCCGAACTCGCCGGTGCCGCTGCATCTTCGCAATGCGTCAACTAAACTAATGAAAGACCTAGGTTACGCCAAAGATTACAAATGGCAAGCTGGCTTCCAGCACAAAAAAGGATTCTTACCGGAAGAAATTAGGGAAGAATCTTCTAACCGCTGATAGACTTTTTATTGAATCTTCGCCATAAAATCCACACAAAAATAAACGACAAAGTTTGCGCTAAGAATATTCGCGCAATTTGCAAGCTATCATTTCCTTGGTTTGAGACGACATGCACAATATTAATTATCGCATTATTGAAAAAGTGATCTGCTGCGCCAAGCCACAAACTTCCTGTCATTTTATATAGCCAGCTCATTTTTAATCCAAACATGAAAGCGAACAAAACATAGCCAACGCTAAAAATTGCCGTCTGAACCAGCGAAAACTCGCCGTCAAGGAACGATCGAATCGGCATTGCTACATGCCAAAGTCCGAACAGCAGGGCGCTTATGAAAACCGTTGCCGCAAATTTATATTTTTGGCGCAGTAATTTCTCGAACAATCCGCGAAACAGGCCTTCTTCCATCCAGACATTGAATATATTAAATATAATAATTGACCCAATTCCCGCGCCGACGAATTGTTCGGTGCTAGCGAGTGAAAAACCGCCAGCCTTCATTAAAATGTTAGGTTTAGCGCTGGAAAAATACAGAAATCCGAATTCGATCAGCAGCGTAACTGTATAAAAACAAAACCCCAAGGCAAGTCCCAGGCCGATATTTTTCAGCCAATTTTTGCGTGTAAAGCCAATGTCGCGCCAATGAGCGTGCAAATATTTCAGGCAAACGAAAATTATCACTATGCCGAAAATTTTATGCACTATATTCTCACTGAGTGCTGATTGATCGGTACGCAAAGCTAAAAATTCCCACATTCGCACAGCGAAACATGTAAAATACAGCAATAGACAAAGTGACAACGGATTTTTAGCGCGCTCTGTGAACATAGGTTTATTCTAGCACGTTAGGAATTTTACTGAAAAGCGAATGAAAATATCGCCTTTGCCTCAATAGTATGGTACATTAAACGTATGAGCAGCAAGAGCGCAAAGAAATCTGAGCAGCGCAAATCTAACCAGCAGCAAGATGGCGCTCAGGCAAGCCGAGGCGAGCAAATCCAGCCGCCGCAAAATGTTACTCAACCAGTTCCATGCGGACAAATTCAACCGCCGCAGGTAGAGCAGGTCCAGCAGCCAATGCCGCAAATTGAACAGGCGCAAGCGCAACCCGAACAGCAGAATCAGCCGACAGCAGTCATCTCGCCACAAGCTTACCAGAATCAGACTCAATATCAATACGTTTATGTCAACTATTCAAGAAAAAGCAACGTCATCGGATTGTCGATTGTTTACGCGATCAGTTTATTCTTGACGATAGGCCTTCCGATTGGTTTATTCAGCATGAATGGTTCGATTAAAGACTTTTCGAGCGAAGCAAACTATTATTTGATACAAGTAGTGAAAATAGTCATGCCGATTGTTCTGGCACTGTCGGTGATATCGTCTATAATTTTGTGGATAGCTTACTTGCCGAGTAAAAACAAAACAGTAGCCAAAATCGCAGCTGCCTGTACGCTTTCTATATCGGTCATATCTTTTGTTGTTTTTTGGATTTATTTAAACTTCTATTCTGTGGTAGGCTTTGGTGATGCGGTGTTCTTTTTGCCTATACCTTTCGGCGTGATGATATTAGGAATTGCTTGGTGTGTTAACGTTTTTAAATACCAGAATGAAAAGCCAGCGTATTATGCGAATACTTCTCTAAACGGCCAATATGTAGTTTCGTCGCAATATTCTAATCAGCCACCGCAGTACCAATATTCGTTGCAGCAGCAACCAGCTCAATATCCGTCGCAGCAGCCAGAGCAGTATCCCCAGCAGCAAGGCCAAACGCCTTATCCGCCTGTATCGCAGCAATATCCGCAAAATAATGTCCAGTATCCATACGATTATAATAAAAAGTAAAGGAGAATAATACAAATGGCACGACAATCATCACAACAACCGCAACCGAGCATTCAGCAGCCAGGCGCTGCCGATCCGCAGTACGGGCCAGCGCCAGTTGAGCAGAATGTTCCTTATGAACAGCAGCCGGTCAACCAGCAATATTTCGCGCAGCCGCAAGCTGCGCCAGTTCAGTATGTTGTTATGGCGCAGTCGCTCAAAGGCGTCAAGGGCTGGCTCGCATTTTTCATGGTGTGTCTAGCGATTGATGGCGTTTGTTCGGTTGGTTTGTTTTTTACCTCGTTGTTAAACCTAAGCGATCCATCGGCTGTCGTTTCGGTGATATTCATGCCGATCATTGCTGTACTGACTACTGTCGCGGTGGTGCTCATTAATCTGCAAAAGAAGCTTGGCAAGTGGCTGACGGTTGCGGTGCTGGTAGTCTCGTTCTTTTATTCAGCAAGTTCTGCGGTAGTTGATAGCGTGGTCAAGAGACCTCCGAACGCTGAATCAATTATTAGTATGGCTAGCACTATCATTGCTAGCGGGATTTCTATGGGATTGCTTTGTTTATACTTCTTTGTTTCTAGGCGCGTGAAAGAGACTCTGGTTAATTAAAATACCAAGAGTTTCTCTATACGAATAGGCCGCTCCTTTTCTAGAGCGGCCAGTTTTTTTATTCAATTGATAGCCGGTGTTCGCTGCATCCGATTAATACACCTTCGTACGGGCGTAGTTCTACCGAGCCGTCATCGGCAACCTCGGGGTAGTCGGTTGGGTGTGTGGCGCATAAGACACTGCCGGTATGTGGTAGCGTAACACGGTGTTTGGTGTTGCCGAAATTTAATGCGACAAAGACATGCTGCTCTCGGCCAATCCATCGCGCGTAAGCAAATATGTCATTGTCTGTATCGCTGAGCGGCTCGTATTCGCCAGTGCGCAAGATTTCGTAGCGGCTGCGCAAGGTCAATAAGCGGCGGTATAGCGCCAGAAATGAGTCTGGTTCGTTCTGCTCTGATTCTACATTGACGTTCTGGCAAGCAGGATTTACTGGCAGCCATGGTTTAGCTGTGCTAAATCCAGCATTTTGGCCAGCCGTCCATTGCATCGGCGTGCGTTCTGGGTCGCGCCCGACAGATTCGTCATTGCCGTGGCTAAAGACCGACTTATCTTGAATCTCTTCAAAGCGAACTGGTCCATTGCTCATGCCAATCTCATCGCCGTAATATATTACTGGCAGCCCTGGTAGTGTCAGTTGCATCAACGCAATCAAGCGAGCTTGCTTTTCGCCGCCAAAGCGCGTAACGATGCGCGATTGGTCGTGATTACTAAAACAATAGACGGGTGTGTGCACGTCGGGGTTGATCATGCCTTGGAATTCGTTGACGATTGTGCTCATCGACTCGGCATTGAAATTGGTATTTAAACCTTCGAAGTTGAATGGCATTGATACTTTTGGATTGACACCATAAAAACCCAAGTATTGTTCGCTAGTGCTATAATTTTCATCCGGATAATCTTCAAAAACCATTATGCGATCCGGATATGAGGCGACTATATCTGTTAGTTCCCGCAAATATGGGAAAAGGTTGTCCCAGAAGCGGCTATATTTGTGCTGCAAATCATCGAACTGTGTAGGCGGTTTCTTATCGTGATAATGTTCGGCGACTGGGTCGTCGCGCAGTTCTGGGTCTTTGCTGATCCAACGTACCGCGTCCGCTCGAAAGCCATCGACACCGAGATCTAGCCAAAAGCGCAGTACGTCTTGCATTTCGCGGCGTACCTCAGGGTTATCCCAGTTGAGATCTGGCTGCTCTTTCAAGAATGTGTGTAAGTAATATTGTTGGCGCCCTTCGTGCCACTGCCACGCCGACCCGCCAAAAATACTCAGCCAATTGTTCGGTTCTGAGCCGTCAGGTTTTGCGTCGCGCCAAACATAAAAATCATTCTTATCGTTGTCCTTGGAGTTTTGCGATTCAACAAACCACGGATGCTGGTTGCTGGTATGATTGGGCACGAAATCGACCATTACTTTAATATCGCGAGCGTGCGCTTTCTCGACCAACTCTTTGAAATCATCAAGCGAGCCGAAAATCGGATCAATATCACAATAGTCCGCCACATCGTAGCCCATATCGGCTTGCGGCGACGGATAAAACGGCGAAAACCAAATCGCATCAATGCCAAGCGAATTGTCGCCGCCCTTAATATAATCAAGCTTATCGATCACGCCGCGCAAGTCGCCGACGCCATCGCCATTAGAATCCTTAAACGATCGCGGATAGATTTGATAAAATCCGTTAACGTCGCGCCATTTTTTTGCCATAGTTACCCCCTCTTATTTATTATATTAAAAATTAAAATTTACTTTTTGCTAGCGCGCTTTCGCTCATTAGTGTCAAGGTAGCGTTTCCGCAGGCGCAAAGACTTCGGCGTCACTTCCAGCAGCTCGTCGTCCTCGATGAAGTCGATGCATTGCTCCAGGCTAAACTGCGTAAATGGTGTTAGCTGCACTGTACCGTCGGACGATTTAGAGCGCATGTTGGTCAGGTGCTTAGCTTTACAAACATTGATTTCAATGTCTTCTTGGCGGTTATAAATACCGACGATCATCCCGGCGTACACTTCCGTGCCTGGCCCGACCAAGAGTTCGCCGCGCGCCTCAGCCGCCTGTAGCGCATACGGCGTCGTCGTACCGGCTTCGAAAGCAATCAGCACGCCGCCGCGGGTTTTTGGCAATTTGCCGCCCAGCGGTTGATAGCCGCACGGCAGGGAATTCATAATCACCGTGCCTTTGGTGGCGGTCAACAGCACGTTTCGCAGGCCAATCAACGCTCTCGTCGGCAGCACGTAGGTGATGCGGGTAGCGCCGCTGGCAGTAGTTTCTTGCGATTTCATTTCAGCGTGGCGTGCACCCAACTCCTGGCTGATTGCGCCGATGAATTCGCTGCTAATTTCAATTTGTAGTTCCTCAATCGGTTCTTTTTCGACGCCGTCCTCGGTGATGGTGACCACTTGCGGACGGCCGACTTCGAACTCAAAGCCTTCGCGCCGCATGGTCTCGATCAAGACGCTGAGGTGTAGTTCACCGCGGCCAGATACCGTAAAGCCGATGCCGTTTTCTTCGACGCGCAGCGCCACGTTGGTTTCTAGCTCCCGCCGCAATCGGTCGCCGATTTGCCGCGAGGTGGTAAATTCGCCCTCGCGACCTTTCATCGGGCTAGTGTTTGGGCCCAGATACATGCTCAGTGTCGGTGCTTCGATGGCAATCGCCGGCAAGGCTTCCGGCTGTTCTTTGTCAGCAATGGTATCGCCGATGTGCGCTTCACTGACGCCAACCAGCGCCACAATGTCGCCAGCAAACGCCTCGTCAAGTTCTTCGCGGTTCAGCCCGCGGTAGCCAAAAACTTTCTCAATTCGCGCTGAACCCGATATTTCGCCCTGTTTCATCAAGCTAACCGCCAGACCGCGCTTAACCGACCCGCGAGCGATCCGCCCAATGGCATATTTGCCCTGGAAGGTGTCATACTGCAGACTGGTCACCAGCATCTGGAAACCGCCGTCAGCCGTGACGCTCGGCGCTGGGATGTCATTGATAATCGCTTCAAAAATCGGTGTGAGATCAGCGTTGTCGCTCGGGTCGGTAGGAATCTCCCGCCAGGCTTTGCCATCGCGCCCAACGGCATAATAAATCGGATATTGCAGCTGACTATCATCGGTCGCTAGCTCCAGAAATAGATCACTCAGCTCGTCTTCGACCTCGGCGATTCGCCGTGCCGGCTTGTCAATTTTATTAATCACCACCACTGGCTTCAGTCCCAACTCTAAAGCCTTCGAAAGCACAAACTTCGTCTGCGGCATCGGCCCTTCCTGGGCGTCGACGATGAGCAGCACGCCGTCCGCCATCTGCAGCGTCCGCTCGACTTCGCCGGAAAAATCAGCGTGTCCCGGCGTGTCGATTATATTGATTTTATAATCACCGTAAAAAATCGAGGTCTGTTTGGCGGTGATGGTGATACCGCGTTCATGCTCCTGGTCGCCCGAATCCATGATCAATTCTTGGCTCATCTCGGCCTGATTGTCGCGAAATGTGCGCGACTGTTTGAGCAACCCATCAACCATGGTCGTCTTGCCGTGATCGACGTGTGCAATAATGGCAATATTTCGAATCTTGCTAGCGTCCTTCATAAAAATATGGTCTGATGTTA
>CAUOPB010000018.1:0-13734 GCA_963456685.1 uncultured Candidatus Saccharibacteria bacterium
CAGCGCGATAATCGGTGGGTACTCAACGATATCGTACGTCCGGCAAAAATCACTGCCCTCAGCCGAATCTGGGTCAATTTCTTCAATCGTGTGCCCCGTCTGCCGATTAAAGTCATGCAAAAAATCCATAACTTTACGCGCATAATCGCTTTCTGTCCGATACACGACAACTACTCGCATGATTCCTGCCCTTTCTGGCGGCGCTGCTCTAATATTTTGACAAAATCATCTAGAGTTTTGAACTTTTGAAATACGCTGGCAAAACGCACATATGCGACTTCGTTACGTTTCGCTAGCTCATCAAGCACAAACTCGCCAATCAAACGAGACTCAATTTCGCTCTCGCCCAAGCTATGCGCGCGGTCTTCCACGGCATCAATTATTTCCTCCAGTTCAACTTCCGATTTGAAGAACTTACCAACTGAACGACGAATCGAGTTAGCTAACTTTGCCCGCTCAAACAATTCGCGAGCTCCGCTAGATTTAATAACTGCCAAATTCGGACGTTCGATTCGCTCATACGTCGTAAAACGCTTGCCATCGGGGGTTTCGCGGCGGCGGCGAATCGTAATACCGTCAGCCGACTCTCTCGACTCTAGTACGCGGCTGTTGCCGATTTTGATGCCCTTCATCTAATCCTCGTCGTTTTGCTTATTTTTCCGGCGACGCCGCAAAAAGGCTGGCGTATCGTCTTCATCATCCTCATCAACCGAGCTACCCCATATGTCTGTAGTATCTTCACTAGCAAATTGTACTGCTGCCGACTGATGCGACAAGTCCATATCAATGTCATCGACAGCTTCGCTAATTGATTGCGTTTGAACAGCCGGCGCTTGTTCTACTGGCGCCGTCAATTCCTCTGCCTGCTGCTGATAGTATGCATTATCAAAGCCAGTCGCGATCACGGTGATAATTAACTCGTCTTCTAATTCTGGCTTCAAGGTGGCACCGAATATAATATTAGCATCTGGGCTAACAGCACTCGTGATGATCTCAGCAGCTTCTTGAATTTCCGCCATACTCATATCGTAACCACCAGTGACATTAAAGAGTACGCCCTTAGCACCATCAATTGACACCTCAATCAGCGGCGATTCAATTGCTTGCTGTGCTGCTTGTGCCGCCCGGCCTTCACCACTAGCCCGGCCGATACCCATTAACGCCGATCCAGCATTACTCATGACGGCTTTGACATCGGCAAAGTCGAGATTAATCAAACCATGCTCGGTAATCAGCTCTGAAATACCCTGCACACCTTGGCGCAGCACATCATCGGCAATCTTGAAAGTCTCAAGCAGCGGTGTCCGCCGATCAATCGTTTGCAGTAGCCGGTCGTTTGGAATCGAAATAAGCGTATCAACCTGGCGACCTAACTGAGCGATTGCCCATTCGGCATTAGCCCGGCGCTTTTCACCTTCAAAGCTAAACGGTTTGGTAGCCACGCCAACAGTCAAAATACCAAGATCGCGAGCTACTTCAGCCACCACATGGCCCGCTCCCGAGCCAGTTCCACCACCAGCACCAATCGTCACAAACACCATATCGGCTCCCTCTAGCGATTCGCGAATTTCATCAATCGACTCGCGGGCTGCTGCTTCACCAACGGCTGGATCGGCACCAGCTCCCAAACCATTCGTTGTATTATGGCCCAAGTGAATTTTGACATCGGCTTTTGAATTATGCAAAGCCTGCGCGTCTGTATTCATAGCTATAAACTGGACGCCATTTAGCCCTGCGTCTTTCATACGGTTAACCGCCGAACCGCCGGCGCCGCCGACGCCAACGACTTTGATGCTTGCGAATGTTTGGATTTCGCTCGGTTTTACCTCTGGCATTACAACTCCTTACCCCTTATTCTCTGGATCTTATTTCTAGTATATCACCTATGGCCGAAACCTGTTAAATAGCGAACGGAAAAGCCCGCCTTTACTGCCCGACTTGCTAGAATCAACCGCAGCACTATGATAGCCGTCAGGATTAATATCAACCAGCATTAAGCCAATTGCCGCCGCAAATTCAGGTTTATCAACATTATCGACCACGCCGCCATAACCCTTAGCTTTACCTTTACGAACAGCTACGCCGAGCTGGGCTTTGGCAAATTCAACAATACCTTTCATGTTAGCCGTCCCGCCTGTTAGAACAGCACCGCTCGGCAGGCGTCCAGCACGACCAGCTTTCTTCAATTCTTTGTTAACCGCTTCAAAAATCTCTTCTAACCGCGCCTCAACAATTTCATCAATATCGGCAATATCAAATTCTAGACTCTCGCCATCATGTTTAATCGAAACTTTGCTAGATTTGTTGCGGTTAGTAGCCGATGCATGTTTTAGCTTTACTTCTTCAGCTATTTCTGGATCAATTTTCAGTCCAATCGCCAAGTCGTTCGTTATATTAATGCCGCCATACGGTACCACGCCAATATATTGCAGATCACCCTCTTCATAGATTGCTACGCCAGTAGTCGCCCCGCCGAGATCGATCACCGCCACGCCATTTTCCATCTGAGAATCGTCTAGCACAGCCTTAGCCGCTGCCATCACCGACGGCACCACGTCATTCGGCCGCACAGTAGCGCCCTCAACCGCCTTTTCGAGATTTACTACATACGGCGCCATCGCCGACACCACATTAGCGCTAATCTCGAGGCGCGTGCCCGTCATGCCTAGCGGGTTCTTAACTCCGCCCTGCCCATCAATCGTGTAGCTAAACGGTACGACTTTCAATATTTTGCGGTTAGCTGGTACTTTACCAGTCGTTGCAACATCTTCTATGCGATAAAGATCGTCTTCGTTAACTTCGTGGTCAGCCATACCAACGGCAATCATACCGTCAGTACGCGTACTCATAATGTGCGAACCATTTATACTAACAGTCGCATCATTGACTTGGTAGCCGCTCATTCGCTCAGCATCGCCCAGAGCCTTATCAATCGCCTCGGACGGTCCGTTCAAGTTCGAGACCGAACCTTTGCGCATACCACTGTTCGGGTATTCGCCAACGCCAACGATTGTCGGCGTGCCAGTCGTCGTATCTACATGCCCGACCACGCACCGAATCATCGTAGTTCCGACATCTATACCAACTGCATATCGAGATTGTTCTTGCATATAGGGATATTATAGCATAACCCGTATAGTTATTTACAACTGCGTAATAATTTCAGCACCGTTTTCGGTAATCAAAACTGTGTGTTCAAAGTGTGCAGCCAAACTACCATCGCGCGTACGAATCGTCCAACCGTCATCTTTATCAGTAACAATTTTCTCGCCGCCCAGCGTCGCCATCGGTTCGATAGCAATCGTATCGCCCGGGTGTAACAGTACGCCAGTGTGTTTGCGGCCGTAGTTCGGCACATCTGGCGGCATATGCATTTTCAAACCGACACCGTGCCCAACTAATTCACGGATAATTCCTAATTTACCATCTTTCAAAACTTTTTCAATCGCAGCTGCGATGTCGCCAGTACGAACATCGCCTTTAATTGCATCAATCCCGGCATACAAACTTCTCTCGGTGGTCGTTAACAGATGTTTGACTGCGCCTTTCGGCTTATCGTCAACCACCATCGTGAAAGCGCTATCTGTCTTCATGCCTTTATAAGTAATCACCAAGTCAAAACTCACCACATCGCCCTTTTGAAAGATATAATCGCTCGCCGGGCTATGCACGATTTCGTCGTTAGTACTGATACAAATAACCCCCGGGAAGTTCACCTCATCTGTTTTGTAAGTCGCCGAAGCGCCATATTCTTTTATCTTGCCGTCAACGAACGCATCAATATCTTTTTCGCTCATACCAGCATGAATATAATCGCGAATATCTTGGAAAATCTGCGCTAATTTCTTGCCGCCATCGCGCATAGCCTGAACTTGCTCGGGAGTTTTCTCGCCAGTAATTAAACGATCCTGCATGCTTGCAGCTCCTCCATAATCCGATCGTGAACCTGCCCAACCGTACCTGTTCCGTCCAGGTGAGCGATATTAACTCCGTGCTCTGTCAAATAATCAAGAACTGGATACATCTCGTGCCGATAAATCCGTAAGCGCTCATCAATTACCTCGGGCGTATCGTCGATACGGCCGCGTACCTTCAGGCGGTGCAGCAACTCAGCACGCGGCACCTCCAAGACAATCACCAACGCAACATCCCGGCCATGCTCAGGACGATGCTCAATCAACCATTTTGCTTGTGCTAATTGCCGCGGATAGCCGTCTAGTACCACGCGATCGATATCTTTGGCTCGGCCTAGCGCTTCACCGATTAGTTTATTCACCTTTTCTGGATCAACCAAGCCGCCAGTCCGCATCTGCGCAAATAGCTCAGGATCGCGCGTGTCGCGCAGCAGCTGGCCCGCGCTCAACCAGCGCCAGCCATTACGCGCTGCCAGCATTTGCCCTTGGACACTTTTACCTGCGCCAGCCGGGCCAAAAAATACAATCATGATACCTTCTTTCTGTTAATCCAACTTTTGTTTTACAATACGAGCAATCGCCGCACCATCCGCCGCGTTGCCAACTTGCTTTTTAACTGCGCCAATAACCTGGCCCATTGCCTGCGGCCCAGTTACGCTAAGTTCGGCTATTTTCGCCTCGATAATCGCCGCCAGCTCAGTTTCATCTAGCTGTTTCGGCAAATATGCCTGCAGAATCTCAATTTCCCGCTCTTCTGGTTCGGCCAAATCTGGACGGTTGTTATCGCGGTAGATCTTAGCCGATTCGTTGCGTTTTTTGACTTCGCGGGCAACGACTTTTTCGATTTCTTCATCGCTCAGGCCTTCATCGCGCTTACCTAACTTAACCTCTTCATCCAGAATTGCTGCCGTCAGATTACGCAGCGTCTCGCCAACAAAACGATCGCCGCTAAGTAAAGCGGCTTTCATTTCATCTTTAATTCGCGCCTTCAGCGCCATTAGCTAGCGAACTCCCAAACGCAACTTCTGCGTCTTTTCCGCCTTGCGCATACGGCGAACAATTGCCCTGCTGCGCCGTACTGTTTTGCTAATCGGTTTTTCAAAGCGCATTGACGCTCTGGCTTTCTGCATCACGCCGCTTTGCAAAAGCCGGCGGTTGAAACGGCGAAGAACGTTTTCATTCGCCTCTTTCTCGTCTTTACGTGTAACTCGTACCATATCGTTATGCATTATATCAGATGAGGAATACTTTTGCAAAGCAAAATTTTACCCGGCCAAGTATCAATCCAGCAAAATAATATGCAGCAGCCGTCCCTCGACCGTCCGCACTCCCTGCCATTCATTAATGGTTAGCTGGAACCACGCCGCCACCTCGTCGCCTGGTTCACGGAAGAATTCCTCTGGCGCGTTGAATGCCAGCATCTGCAACACTTTACCATTTTTATCACGCAGCGCTAATTTAACGTGTTGCCCATCCGCACCCATTCGCCGCACGCTCAGCACGCTCGCTGTGGTAATTTTTAATACTGGCTCCGGGTTACCATTGCCAAACGGCTCCATTTTCGCCAGATTTGCCACCAACTCCTCATCAATTTCCGAAAAATCATCAATTTCCACATCAGCCCGCGGCAGCAAATATCGCTCTTGGTTTGTAAGCTGCAGCGAATCATAAAACTCATTAACGCGACGACGAAAATCGCCAATTTTCCCAGTCGCCAGCGTCACGCCCGCCGCTGCTCCGTGTCCGCCGCCTTTGATAATGATATCGTCCGCCGCCCGCACTGCATCGGCCGCTGAAAAATCACCAAAACTGCGCGCCGAACCAGTCGCTTCCTCACCGCGCTCGCCAATGATAAATACCGGCTTTTTATATTTCTCCACCAGCTTCGACGCCACAATGCCGATAACGCCGTGATTCCAGCCATCACTACTCACCACCAACACCCGATCATCAGCCAACTGCTCGGCTTGTACACACGCTTCCTCAAAAATCGCATCCTGGATAATGCGCCGCTTAACGTTCAATTCCTCCAACTTCTCGCTTGCCTCCAGCGCCGCCAGTCCATCGTGCGCCACCAACATGTCCAACGCGTGCTGTGCAGTTTCCAAGCGCCCAGCCGCATTCATCCGCGGCCCCAGACCGAACCCCAGATGCCTAGCATTGACCTGCTCCGGCTCGACACCCGCCACCGCCATCAAGGCCTTCAATCCTGGACGTTGTTGTTTTTTCAACACCTGCAGACCCCAATAGACGTTTGCCCGATTTTCATCAGCCAACGTCACGATGTCGCATACCGTCCCTAGCGCCACCAAATCCAGCAGCCACTTTTCATAGCCGTCAGGCAATCCATCCAGTTCAGTCTGCAGCGCCTGCACCAGCTTGAACGCCACGCCCGCACCGCACAAATCACGAAATGGATAAGTATGTCCTGGAAATTTCGGATTCACCGCTGCCACGCTCGGCGGCGGCGTTTCGGCAACGTTGTGATGATCCGTCACTACCGTATCAATTCCCAAGCTGGTGGCATAGGCGATCTCCGCATGGCACAGACTACCGGTATCCACTGTCACAATCAAATCTGCGCCCATATCACGCACCTTGTCTACCGCACCCATAGTCATACCATAGCCCTCGACAAACCGATTTGGGATGAAAGCATCGACGCCCTCAAAGCCAAACTTACCAAACGCATCCAGCAGCAGTGCCGTGGCGCTCAGCCCATCAATATCATAATCACCATAAATGACGATTTTTTCGCCCTGCTCCCGCGCCTGTTTCAACCGCGCCACCGCCTTCTCCATATCCGGCAGCAAAAACGGATCATGTTTCACCGCTGCATAATCCGGTCGCAAAAAAGCCTGACGTGCTGCCCGCGTCGTCAGACCGCGCGCCGTCAAAATCTGCTCGAATAAGGTCATCTACTAATCTCGGAAGTTGTACGTTTCGGCCGATTGCTATTAGCGTGCTGCTGCGACTTAATGACAATACTTTGCAATTCTTTGAAAATCGGGAATTGTTTATTAGTCGAGTAAATCCGTGTATTACCCTGCTTTTCGGCATGCAAAAAACCGACCTTTTCCAGCCGGCGCAATTCGCGCTGGATATTACCGGGGTCTTCCTTGATCAGCTTAGCCAAACCGCGGACATGCGTCCGAAAATCTGGATATTTGGCATAGACGACAACTATCTTACGACGCACCCGCGAGGTAATGAATACATCAAGCATCTAGCCAAGCCCCTTTCTTCCAGTTTAGTTTGTTCTGTTGCTTTTTATTCTACATTCTTTTCATAACCAATTCAAGACCATTTATCGCCAATTCAATATTATTTGGCTAATCTTATCAATTGATTGCTGTAGTGTTGGCACATTGTTATCTTCATAATAATGATCAACTCCCAAGAAATTCTCTTTAACATCCAGCAAATGTAACTCATCAGCAGTAATGTGCAGTCGATCAACCACTGCCACCGACGCTACTGGCGATGCTACGACCAACCGCAGAATCCTAATCGGCTTCAAGAAATCCAAAGCCACTCCAACGCTAGCAGTATTAGCAAAGCCATCCGACACCAGCACCACCACGCGATCTTTCAGCATATCTTTATCGACTGTACCGCCATCGCCGATCAAGCGATTGAGACTACTATATGTTTCACGTTTCTTCTCGGCCAAATAACCGTGAAATTCGCTCGTATACTCATCAATCTCGCCTGCCGAAAATTCATCATTATATGTGAAATCGCCAGTTTGCGACACCGCTCCAAAATTCATTCCTTCGCCTGGTATCTCGATATCCTGCGATACCAGCAACATCAACACGCAGTGCAGTTGCGCCGCAATTTGCTCGCCCACCACCACGCCGCCATTGCTTAGCGCTACCACAGCGCAGTTTTCGTAGCGATATTTGGCTACCAATTGATCAGCCAAAATCTTTCCTGCTTGCGATCTACTCTCGAAATACATATGCTTATAGTAGCGTGTTAAATTGCCGTAGACAAGGTATAATTAGGCGATGCATTATTATGAAGTAGCGCCCACCAAAATCGTTAAAGCCGACGCTTGCGTATTCACTTACAGCAGCCAGCAACCTCTGGCTATCGGCGCTGTTGTCATTATATCAATCGGTCAGCAATTGCTCACCGGTATAGTTGTAAAAAAAACAACTAAACCTGATTTTGCCACTAAAGAAATTACAACAATCCTCGATCTACCCCCGTTACCGCGTCCGTTGTTGCAAACTGCACAATGGATGAGTAATTACTACATCGCTCATCTGGCATTAGTTTTACAAACCATCTTGCCAAGCGGCCTCACCAAGAAACGCCGTACTCTAAGCCCAAACAGCACTGCAACAACACGAAGAGATAGAACACATTTTGTACTCAACAAAGACCAGTCGGCCGCCATTGGCAGCCTGCTAAACGCCAAAAGCGGCACCGTTATTCTGCACGGCGTCACTGGCAGCGGCAAAACCGCCGTCTACATAGAATACGCCAAGAGGCTGATTGCTACTGGCAAATCTGTCATCGTAATTGTTCCAGAGATTGCTTTAACCGCCCAGCTAATCGCCGAATTTCAACACTCTTTTCCCAACCTCATCACCACCCATTCGCAACAAACCGAAGCCCAGCGCCACCATGCTTGGCTGCAAGCACTCAATGCTGCCCAGCCAAATGTCGTTATCGGTCCGCGCTCAGCCTTGTTCATGCCATTTAACAACATCGGCGCGATCATTATCGACGAAGCTCACGAACCAGCACTCAAACAAGACCAAACGCCGCGCTACTCTGCCTTGCGGACAGCCGCTATTCTAGCCCGGTATCACCATGCTACCGTAGTACAAGGTTCAGCCACGCCGCTGGTCAGCGAATATTACCTCGCTGCCAAAACTGGCCGGCCCATCATCAATTTACCAGCCCGCGCCAACCCAAACATCATCACTCCCTCTATAAACGTTGTGGATATGACATCGAAAAACGGCTTTTTGCGCCACCGCTTTCTATCCGACTTATTAATAAATACTATCAACCAAAATCTCGAAAACAACAAACAAACGTTAATTTACCACAATCGCCGCGGCACCGCCAGCACCACTCTTTGTCAGAACTGCGGCTGGAGCGCTTTATGCCCGCGCTGCTTTATTCCAATGACTTTGCACGCCGACCAGCACGCGCTAATTTGCCACATTTGCGGATACCGCGAACGCGTGCCCACCGCCTGCCCTGATTGCGGCAGCGCTGATATTGTCCACAAGGGCATCGGCACCAAGCTAATTGAGAGCGAACTGCAAAAGCTCTTCCCGCAGGCCGCCATCGCCCGCTTTGACGGCGACATTACCAGCAAAAATAGCCTCAATCAGCGCTATCAAGAACTCTACGACGGATATATCGATATCATCATTGGTACCCAAGTTGTCGCCAAAGGCCTCGACCTACCCCGCCTAGCAACCGTCGGCATCATTCAAGCCGACGCCGGCCTAGCCCTGCCCGACTTCACCACCCGCGAACGCACTTTTCAGCTACTAGCCCAGGTTATTGGCCGAGTTGGACGAAACAACCAGCCGACATCAGTCGTTGTTCAAACCTATCAGCCGCAAAATCCAACCATCATCCAAGGTATCCGCCAAGATTACGCCAGCTTCTACGCCAGCGAATTAGCTGAACGCCGCCGCGGCATTTTTCCGCCGTTTGTTTACCTCCTCAAATTAACCTGCATTTACAAAACCGAAGCCACCGCCATTCGCAACGCCCAAAAATTCGCCTCCAAACTCCGCATCGAATACCCCGATACTACATTCTTTGGGCCGGCACCGGCTTTCTACGAGCGAGTTCGCGATACCTACCGCTGGCAAATCGTCGTCAAGTCAACTAACCGCGCCAAACTGCTCGCCATCGCCAGCCAATTACCCCGAACACACTGGCAATACGACATCGATCCGGCAAATCTGTTATAATATAAAGTTGTGAAGAAAGAAGCTATCATTACCCTGCCAAATCCGCACCTGCGCCAGAAATCGCAGCGAGTTCATGTCGTCTCTGACGAAACTCGCCAGCTCATCAAGGATATGACTGACGCCAGTATCGACTGGGAGAATTCCCGGCCGCACGAAATTAGCGCTGCCCTGGCTGCCGTGCAAATCGACCGCCTCGAGCGCGTCGTTATCGTTCGCGCCGATTTCGAAGACAAAGACAACCAAGAATTTATCCCGCTAATCAATCCAGAAATCGTCAAATACGAAGGCGAAATCACCTACGATTACGAAGGCTGCCTCAGCGTCAAGGATTTTTACGGCAAAGTCCCCCGCTACAGCAAAATCCGCGTTAAAGCCATCAATATCGACGGCGACGAAATCCGCATCAAGGCCAACGGCTTTCTGGCGCGCGTCTTGCAGCACGAAATCGACCATTGCAACGGCATCGTTTTTGTCGACCACATTCGCGACGATCACCAGGCTTTTTACCGCTTAAACGACGAGGGCGAGCTCGATCCGCTCGACTACGAAAGATATGTCAAAGACAACGCCGACCTCTGGGATTAGCCGCCAGCCGATAGTATTCTTCGGCACCGAAGACTTTAGCTTATATAGCCTGCGCGCGCTCGTTGAAGCTGGTTTTAATATCGTGGCCGTCATCACCAAGCCAGACTCCCGCCGCGGCCGCAGCAACAAGCTTATCCAGCCTGCCGTCAAACAATTCGCTAGCCAGCACCACATTCCAGTCTGGCAGCCAAAACGACTAAAAGATATCATAAGTGATATAAAAAATATTACGCCGCAGCCAACTGGCGTCTTGGTTAGCTACGGCAAGATTATCCCGCAAACAATCATCGACCTATTCCAGCCTGGTATCATCAACGTTCATCCGTCGCTGCTACCAAAATATCGCGGCCCGTCGCCCATCGAATCAGCTATCGCTAACAGAGATAAAATCACTGGTGTAACCATCATGCAGTTAGAACAAGCGATGGATGCCGGCCCGATATACTACCAAGAAACTTACCCGCTAGACTTTACCGAGACCCAGCCCGAGCTTTATCAAACCCTTGGCCAGCTCGGTGCGCAATTATTAACGCAGAAGTTACCTGACATCATAAACGGTATACTACAGCCAACACCGCAAGACGATAGCCGCGCCACCTATTGCTCACTGCTCAGCAAAGACGACAGCCGCCTCGATCCGCAACAGTTAACCGCAAACCAAGCGGAAGCCAAAATTCGCGCCCACCTGACCTATCCGCGTTCGCGCCTAAAAATCGACCAATACGACCTAATAATCACCAAAGCTCGCGCCGTCTCTACTCCAGAAACACCGCTTGATGTCAAATGCGCCGACAACACCTACCTAGCAATCGACGAGCTAATCGCCCCTAGCGGCAAAACCATCAGTACCGACGCTTTCTTGCGCGGCTACCCGCTGCAAAGATAGCTGCAACCGTCAACCGTGACAATTGCAATCGCAGACACCTAAAATCCGCAACCGCGGCCATAACCTATGCTCCCACGTCGCCTAGAAGAATCATATCGCGGTTCGCGATAACTTCTTCCTTGAGAGCCTTGACCGTTTGCATCACCACCTCACGATAGTTCGGGCGATGCTGGCCCAACCACTTCAGCGACGCGTACTCTGCTAGTATCGCATTTTGCGGCACGTTGGCTGGCGCATTAGCTTTCAATTGTACATAAATCTGATCATTTTCGAAATCCGGCGCGTTAGCGTCCAGCCAGGATGTCACCCGCACCATATCGCGATCCATAAAGCTCTCAAACTCTGCCAGCTGTATCTCGCTCAAACCCTCGCTAAGCTGCAAACCAACACGCAGCTCTAGCTGCTCGCGAAAGTGGTCGAGAAACAGTTTTTTCTGGTCGTCTGGCAAGCTGCCCAGACCCACCTCTTCGAGAAACTTATCGTCTAATTGAAACATTTCACCCCCTCTTGCCTATGCATTTAGTATACCGATTATAGCGTTACTACGCAATACCGAGCTGCTCATTGACAGCGCGGCGCATATCAGCCAGTTCTTCGACATATTCATTCATGACTTCTTGCATGATTTTGCCGTAATCTGGCACAGCATAACGCATCCACAGCGCAGACGCGTAGAAACTCATCGCATCTTCGTCAGTTTCGAACAATTCACGGATAGCCTGGTAATCCTGGCGGCTAGCATAATCGCCGTGAAACTCAGCCAGCCAGCGCCGCGTGCGGTCTGGGTTACTGTTGACATCTTCGAATTCTAGCGCTTCTTGCTTTGATAATCGCGCCAAGACTTCTGCAGAAGCCCGTTGATTGAGCTCTTCGGATATCTCGCGCCGATATTGATTTTTCTTCTCCTCTGACAGCGTCGCGACGTTATAGCCGATTGCCGCTAGCAAATTATCGTCAATGTTAAACACTTATTTATCCCTCCTTTTTATTTATGCCATCGGATCATTTGTAATTGTTCAAAATCCCCAAGACTGTTTTTGTATCGCTATTGCCGTCTATCGACAGCCATTGGGTATCGCCGTAGCCATGCCACTGGATATTGTGGCCATCCTGCGCTGCAGCGTCAGCTAATTCATACAATTTAGATATAGCATTATTCTCGCCGAACTGATCAACCGCCCAATCCCACGGATATTTATCAGTGTAACCGCTGAAATCAGCTTCTGTTGGTGCTGGCGGCGGTGGCGGTGGCGGCGGTGGCGGATTATCTGGAGCCGCAGCAGCAGTATCCCCGCGGAAGAATTCGTGAACATTTCTTTTAGCCCTATCCACAGCCTGGCCTACCGGCGTATGATCGTGGAGCTGCTGACCAACCCAGCGGCCACCAAGTCCGCCGACAGCACCGCCAGCAAGCCTACCGAGAGCCAGAGCCACCCCGTTATCTTTTATTCGCTGATCGACTTCTCTCGAGATTTTATCTCGATCTTCCTCGGCCGCTTTACGGGTTCGCTTAAACAATTCATCGGCAACATGCTGTTGACCTTGCAATCCGCCAATTCTGCCAGCCGCTTCTTTAATCTGACTAAATTCATCATCGCCAGCAACTTCCCTTATCCCGCGTTTTTTGCGGCGTTGCTGCATAGCGTCTAGACGAACACCACGCCTAATAGCAGCATCTCCAGCGAACGAGGCAACCGCGCCAGCAGCCATCGATATTGGCCAAACGGCACCAAAGAGTCCTGAAATTATGCCAACTGCCGTGCCCTTGACAGCGCCATGCGCAAAACCAACCGCACCAGCTTTCAGATTGCTCTTCTTCTTGGAGCCTCTAGCAGCGATAAAGCTACCCAACTTCGCCAAAACGCGATTATGCCACTTACCAGCTTCTTCTTCTAGAGCCTCATTCTTCTTCCTCTGTATCATGCCGAATATTCTGCGCTGCTCATCAAACATCTCGTCGGACATTTGCTGCGCAATTTCGTCGTCGGTACCGTTATATTCGCCTCTCTGGCGCTTAGCGTTGACCTTCTCGGACAAATACTCCATGACTTGCTCTCGCAAATCATCCTCTACGTCGCGCATATAGCTGAGGCGCTCTGCCCGCCGCCTATTCTCTCGACTAGTCCAAATACGGCTAATGATGCCTCTATTGCCACCTTTAGATTCCTCGAGAGCCAAAAGACGAGCGTACCTATCAAGATCCTCAAAGAACGGAAGCTTTTCGGGGTTAGGTTGGCGGTTGTGATTTTGTCCTGGTTGGTTGGTGCCTTCAGAGCCATCGTCTGCTGGGCGAGGAACATCAGGGTTGGGGCCATCGTCTGCTGGGGTACCGGTTTCAGGGCCATCGTCTGCTGGGGTACCGGTTTCAGGGCCATCGTCTGCTGGGGTACCGGTT
>CAUOPB010000019.1:0-13456 GCA_963456685.1 uncultured Candidatus Saccharibacteria bacterium
AGCTGGCGCTCTTGGCGCGCCTTTGCCGGAAAGGCAAAGCCTTCAGAAAAAGAGTTTGACGAGCCGTGCTGCTTACTTTCTCTATGTTGCCCAGATTTTTTCTGAGATATTACTCGCTGTTGATTATCGCTACGACTGTGTGACATCCACTGCCGCATATCGCGCAGCGCCTGCTCGTAAACCGGGATGTTAACTTGGAAGAAGCCTTCGCAGGCGTAGCGGAATGGTACGCCAAGGATGGTGTCAGTCAAGGTGGTGTTGCCGAAATGCGCTAAGCGTTCGGTGATGCGGCTGGCTGGCGAGCGCGGATCGGAATAGATAATTTCTCCACCCTGAGCCGGTAATCTGGCGGCTTCATCAGCGGTAATTATTTCGGGCAAGCGATCTTTAATATACAACTGCCATACACAACTTCCCGACTGATCGCAGCGGACGAGCAAGGTCTTGAGCTGGCGAGCCGCGACGCGTTTATAGCGCAGCAAATCGCGGATCGCACGCGCCAAGTTGTTGATTTCTGGGCGCGCCAAACTTGTGCCATCGACGACAATCTTGCCTTTGCTGCCGCGGCGAAAAAACGCCAAGTCAAGCGTATCGCCAGACTCCCCAATTTCGCTATACCAGCTAAATTCAACTTTGTTGCGATAACCATATGCAACATTGTCGCAATAAATGTCAATCGCCGCCGGTAATGCAATACCATGCAATGTAAAGGCGTCGTCGATCAGTTGCCTTTTGTACGCCTGTTCAATCTCGAGCGGCATGATTTGCCACGGACTGGTCGAAAGATAACTATCCGGATCACGCGGCTGGATGCGGTCGGGGCTTGGCGAGACCACTTCCTCGACAATCGCTTCGACGAAGTACGACTTCTTTTTGGTAATGCGAACAGTGACAGTCTCACCAGGCAGTCCGCCCCATACAAAACATTTGCGGCCGTCGGCCAGCGTCCCTAGCGCTTGCCCGCCGCCAACGATTTTGTCAAGGTGAATAGTCTCGAGTGGCTGTCTTTTCATCGTACTTATTATAACAAAATGAAAGATACCGTTTGACATAGATCACGAAGACTATCTCCACAGTAATGACACTCATCTTTCCAACGACCAAAATTATGACGCTAGCAACTTAACAGTGTGGCGAGCGATTTCGACGCCTTCATCTGTCGGTATGACAATTATCGGCTTACTGACTGCCGCTTGCGAGATGCTAGTGAACTCGGCCGGGTTAAGACAGGATTTGTTACGATTGCCGTCAAGTATGAAGTCGAGGCATTCCAAGTGAGCAACGATGCGCCGGCGCAAATTCGCCGAACGTTCCCCTACCGTGCCAGTAAATACCAGCAAGTCGGCGCCGTTCATGGCGACCACCATGGCACCGATAGCCTTATGGATACTGTGAATCAAAGTCATCAGTGCTAGATGAGCAATATGGTCGCCATTAGCTTCGCGATCAAGAATTTCACGAATATCGCTAGTTCCGCTGAGTCCGAGTAGGCCGCCCTTCTCATCAAGATAATGCTCAAACTGATCATCATCGAGACCAAGTTTAGTTTTGAGCGCCATAGCAGCAGTGTAATCGATAGAACCGGTACGTGTCGCCATAATTACCCCCTCTAGTGCCGAATAACCCATGGTGTTGTCGATACTGCGACCGTGAAAAACTGCACTCACCGACGAGCCGCTGCCCAAATGACAGACGACAACCTTTGGTGGTAATTTGCCGCGGTTCCACAGCTCATTAACAGCAGACGAAACCGACAAACCATGATAACCAAAACGCTTAATCTCGAAGCGATCAGCGTCCTGCAGGTTTATGCCATAGTTCCAGGCGTAGCTCGGCTTGCGAGCGTGAAAAGCACTATCCGAAATTAGCGCCACTGGTACAGTCGGCAGCGACGAGCGCAGAGCCTCTAGCTCTTGCAGCGTACCGGAGACGTGAATCGGGTCAAGCGGCAAAATATCGCGTATATGCTGGACAACGTCATCGTCAACAAGCCTGTCTTTGAGAAAATAGTTGCTCGGTGCAACAATCCGCAGGCCAATCGCGCGAACGTCGCTAGGACTTTCTAGTAAATGTTCGCGGTTAAAAATGCCATACAGATGTGCGGCCGACTGGGAAATGTCAGCAAAACCAAGCGGTACTTGCCGCGTATCGCCGCCAGTACGCAGCGTCGCGATTAATTCGCTGCCGCTCTGCTCGATATGTAACGCGGCAACTTCTTTGAGCTTGTCGTCGACCAGCGCGTATTTGCGACTAGCGCTACCTGGATTCGCAATTAGTAGTAATGACATTTCCCACCCCTCTTTTTTACGTTAATTTGTTTGCCCGTGCCAGGCTTCCTCTTTTGCCTCGTCTAGTCCGCGCGCTGCTGGCCACACCCAAGCATCAATTTCTGGCAAATCGACACCGTTAGCTTTAATATAAGCAGTATTCTCGTCAATCTTGCCCTGGTAGATCGAAGCCAAATGCTCGGCCTCCTCAAAAGGAATGACACCATTGCGGCCCAGCTGGCGGAATGCAGCAATCGCCAAATCATAGCGGCTGGTTTCATTGCGAACATGCATATCAAACGGCGTGGTTGTCGAACCGATCTCTTTGTAACCGCGAATATCAAAGCGCGTCGAATCAACAGCATAGTTAAAGAGAATCGATTTGACTGTCTGCGGATAGCCGTGGAAGTTGAAGATAACTGGCTTGTCATCAGTAAACACCTTGTCAAAGAACTTTTGGTCGGCAACGCGGCGCAACGTACCAAAGCCAACAGTAGTCAGACTCGAAACGTTAACGCAGCGAATTTTAGCGTTCGGGCAATGCGTTTTGACAATATCAATAGCTGCCATAGTTTCTTTGGTCGGATAATCGCCGCAAGCGGCCATAACTAGATCAGGATGTTCATCGCTAGCAAAATCCCAAACCATCAGACCAGCATCGACCTGTTGGCGAGCGAGTTCTGGCGACAGCCAGCGCGGCTCGAGAGTCTTACCGGCCACCAGCGCGTTGATCTGACGAACGCTTGACAGCATATGCTCTAAACAAACTAGCGTGACATTACCGTCCGACGGGAAGTAAACATCACTGAAATTACTCTGGCGGCGTAAAATATCGTCGATAAAGCCAGGGTTCTGATGACTAAAACCGTTATGATCTTGGCGCCACCCGCTCGAAGTCAGTATATAGTTAATACTAGGTATAGTACCGCGCCATTCGACGTTACGGCTTTGGGTGAGAAACTTAGCATACTGGTCAACCATGCTGCCGACGACTTGCAAAAATGCTTCATAACTAGCGAATATAGCGTGGCGACCTGTTAGTACGTAGCCTTGCATCAAGCCCTGCATATTGTGTTCGGACAACATTTCCATGACTCGGCCATCACGCGACAGATCCTTATCCCACTCCATAATCGGCCATTGCCAGCTACGGCTAGTAGCCTGGAATATCTCGTCAAGCTTGTTGGAATAAGTTTCGTCTGGGCTCATGAAACGGAAGTTCTTATTATCAGCATTAAGACGAAAGACCTCAGTCAAGTAAGCGCCAGCCCGGCGCATACTGCTAGAGCCAATAGTACCAGGAATTTCGGCATCTTCAGCGAACTGCTCGACATCTGGCAGTACCAGCGGCTGATAAACAGTTGCGCCGCCACGAGCATGCGGCGACATACCCAAGCGCTTCTCTAGCTGTTCAGGCAAGATATCCTTGACAAAATCACCAAAGCCTGTCGTTTCGTTGAATAGCTCGTCAAACTTATAACTCTTGAGCCATTGATTCAAGATTTTGAGCTGCTCGGGGTCGGATTTCGCTTCGCTAAGCACTGTCTGGTGTGCTAGGCAGTTACCTTCGATTTTGTTACCTTCGACAAATTTCGGTCCAGTCCACCCCTTTAGTGTTCGCATAATGATCATCGGCATGCGCGGCGCTTCTGTATTCGCACTAGCACGAATCTCGGCAACCAAATTATGCGCCCACTCAAGCGCGTTTGCCATTTCGTCGTGCGGATCGACACCGTCCTTTGTAGCGTCAACAATGCGCGGCTCATAGCCATAGCCACTGAAGAGTGTCATCAGTTCGTAATTACTCATCCGGCCAAAAACAGTCGGCGCCGAAATCTTGTAACCATTGAGGTGAAGAATTGGCAGTACTACACCATCTTTGCGCGGATTAAGCAACTTATTGAGATGCCAAGCGCCAGCTGTCGGCCCAGTCTCGGCTTCACCGTCACCAACCAAACAGGCTACTGTCAAATCAGGATTATCCATCGCTGCGCCGTAGCTAGTACTGAGCGCGTAACCAAGTTCACCGCCCTCGAGAATCACGCCCGGCGTCTCGGGATTAGAATGACTCGGAAAACCGTACGGCCAGCTAAATTCGCGGCATAGTTTGCGAATACCATCCAGGTTAGTCTCCATCGATGGATCAAAATTAGCAAGCGTACCTTCCAAAAACAGATTAGCTTGCAGTGCTGGGAAGCCATGCCCCGGCCCCAATACAAACATCATGTCCTTATTATGTTTCTTGGCCGAATAGCTGAGATGCGCGTAAGCAAAGTTAATACCTGGCCCGCTTCCCCAGTGTCCAAGAATCCGCGATTTGATATCGTCAAAAGTTAATTCCTTTTTCAGCAGATGGTTCTCTGCCAAAAATATTTGCCCCACCGTCAGATAGTCTGCCGCACGCAAATATTGCTTTATAGAGTGTTTTTCGTGTGCATTCATAACTTTATATTATAAAGGTTATGGTAAATATTGCCAACTGATTAACCGCTTTTTCGTGGTAAAATCGCATTATGAGACGCCAAGTCGCCACCCATTCACAGCATTTTTTGCGTAATCCACGCTTGATTGCCGAACTAGTAGGACACAGCAGCATACGCCGCGGCGATTTGGTAATAGATATCGGCGCTGGCAGCGGCGCCATTACGGCAGTGTTAGCACGCCGATGCCGGCAAGTTTTAGCATACGAAAACGAACCAGGCGCTCTCAACAAACTACAGCAAAATATGCGCCGACACAAAAATGTCAAAGTAATAGCGCAAGATTTTCTGCGAGCGAAATTACCAGATGAACCATACAAAGTTTTTGCTAATATTCCCTTTCACTTGAGCGCCGACATAGTACGCAAATTGACTAGCAACAACGAGATGAACGCACCGCGATCAATTTACCTGATCGTCCAAAAACAATTCGCGCAAAAATTAGTACCGAGCGACCGGCACTTTACTTCTCAATTAGGCGCGCAATTAGCTCCGTGGTGGCAGACGCGAATCCGCCGCCCGCTGCGCCGCACAAATTTCACGCCGCCGCCAGCAGTCGATACCGTGCTGCTAGAGTTGAAATCGCGACCCGAGCCGCTCTTGCCTACATTAGAACGCGACAAGTACCAAAGTTTCGTCGCGAAATGCTACGCTTCGCAAAAAGTCTTTGCTGCCGTACCGCGCGCCAAAGCCAGCATCAACCCTGAACGCAAACCGTCAGAGTTGACCCCCGAGGAATGGGTGCGGCTGTATTCTATGTCGTAATTTCCATATCGTTGATGAGCGTGGTATAATACTTGTTGCACGCTCGTTTATTAGTGGGTCGTCGCCAAGTGGTAAGGCACTGGGTTTTGGTCCCAGCATTCGCAGGTTCGAATCCTGCCGACCCAGCCAAATTATGCAAACGAAAATATCATAAACCGCTCAGATCTGGATAACCTAAGCGGTTTATTTTTATGAATCGTATCGACATTTAGCAAATTCATAGTTTGCTTTGTTTTATTGACGCCACCCCTAAATACCATTAGTATAATAAGTATGCGAAGAGTGTCTCTGCCGAGCATATTGCGGTATAAAAAATCTTATTTGCGGCATGATATCATAACGGCGTTGTTGATAGCCGTCGTGAATGTTCCCAATGCGTTGGCTTTTTCGGTAATTGTCGGACTGCCGCCCGAGACTGGCTTATATACGACAATTATTGGTGCGCTAGTATTTGGATTGTTGGGATATTCGCATCGATTGGTGGTTGGCGCAGATTCAGCGACGGCCATTCTACTAGCGTCAGGTGCAGTGTTAGTGGCGCAAACAGGTACGCCAGAATATGTTAATGTGATCGCAGCGATGACGTTACTATCAGGCATTCTACTACTATTGCTGGGGCTATTCAAATTTGGCTTTTTGGCAGATCTGGTGTCGCGGCCAGTGATGATTGGTTTCATGGCAGGCGTAGGAGTACAACTAATTGTTACACAGATACCAGCTCTACTAGGCTTGAAAGCATCAGGCGGTTTCTGGAGTCATTTAGCGTCAATTACCGCGCAAGCTGGTTCAATCAACTGGATGACCGCTACGCTAGCGCTCTTGGTGCTAGGTGTAGTGTTGTTTTGGCGATCATCGCGAATACCGAGCGAACTAATCGGTATCGCTATGGCTGTAGTATTTGCAATAGTATTTCACGTCGATACATACGGCGTAGAGTTTTTAGGTTCGCTACCAAGCAATATGCCAAACTTAATAGTGCCCACGGTGTCACTCGAGATGCTAAATACAATTATGCCGACCGTATTATCAATTGCGCTCGTAGTACTAGTCCAGAGTTCCATGACGGCGCGTTCCATTGGTAGCGAACATGACGATAAAATCCAGACCAACCAAGATACGGCAGCCCTTGGAATAGCTAATGTTGCTTCAGCTCTATTCCACGGCTATACCGTTAGCGCCTCGCCGCCACGCAGCCAATTAGCCGACTCGCTGGGTATGCGTTCGCAATTGAGCAGTATTGTTGCCAGCTTAGCAATGATGGCGTTGATCGTTTTTGGCGGTACTTTGTTACACTACGTACCGCTAGCAGTACTAGCAGCGATAGTTTGTACGGCAGGTTTGCGCTTGATTCGTTTTCGTGAATTGCATTATTTGTGGGCCGTCCATCATGAGGAGTTTATGATCGCGCTAATCGCTCTAGCTTGTACGGTACTATTCGGCGTACAGTTAGGTATTTTGGTAGCGGTAGCAGCCTCGCTGATGGAGCGATTGCGCCGGCAGTACCACCCTGATGACGCTGTGCTGCTGCGCGATGGCGAGCTGTCATCATGGGCGGCTGATCGGGTAAAAGATAAGATAGGCTCTTTGCCAAAAGATACATTAGTTTATGCTTTCGGCGAATCGCTTTTTTTCGAGAATATTAATTATTTCGCTGAACGGTTACGGCGAGCTATCCATCGCGCTAAACATCCAGTAACATATGTGGTGATTGACGCCGGAGCGATTGACGATATCGACTATACAGCGGTTGAAGCGCTCAAACGTTTATACCGCGAGCTTGGCGAAGATGGTATCGCGATTGCTTTTGCGCACGTGTCACCGGGATTGCGCAGCCAGTTTGATATCTATGGCATTACCGATATAATTGGTAGCCGCAACATTTACACAACATTGTCTCTGGCATTGGCGCATCAGAAACAGGCCTCGGCAATTGAAATGATCAGAGACCTTAAAATCGCTAGCAATTCGTATATCGTGGTCGGCGGCGCCGTGCTTGATATGATGCATTTGCGCGATACACCTAATGTTGATTTAGTAGTATCACGCGAAGTTTATGACCGTTTCGCAAGCAAGAAACATTGGCGTGAGGTGACA
Organism: uncultured Candidatus Saccharibacteria bacterium; assembly: GCA_963456685.1. Classification (GTDB taxonomy): domain Bacteria; phylum Patescibacteriota; class Saccharimonadia; order Saccharimonadales; family Saccharimonadaceae; genus Saccharimonas. The sequence goes on from CAUOPB010000019.1 coordinate 7,607, forward strand.
CTAACTAGCGGCAAGCGAATTTTGGTACATGAACAATACAATCTGCTAAAAAGTTGGATGGGTAATTCCTTGACAGCATTACAGCGAGATATGCAAACCATCGATGGGATACCTGCAGTCTCGACCAACCGGCTGATTGCTGCCAAACGAAAGATGGCTCGTCGTAAAGATTTAGCTGATTTAGAACTATTGCGTGAACACATCAAGCACCGGAATTAATTAGCGAACTTTTTGTTTTTCTTGAGCGGCCGTTTAAGACGCTTGGTAATTCGCTGAAAATTCGGTCGCTTACCAAAGAACTTTCGCCCTACCCATTTATGCAGTTCAATCAAGACGATAGGTATAATGAGAGCAGAGACAGTCACTAAGAGAAGATGCGTGTTGTCTACTGGCGTAATATGCAGCAACCGTCCAAGCGGCGTAGCCAGGGCGGCAATCTGCAGCGTGACAGCGATGATTAGTCCAACAATGAAAGGTGCGTTCCGCTTGCGCAGACGACCGATCAATGATTCGTAATCACTGCGTGCCTCGATAGCACTAGCCCACTGCGCGGTTACCAGCGAACAAAAAGCAATTGTCCGAGCATAATCAGCACCAAAGCGTTGATTGAAATAAATATAGAATCCCAGCGTCATTGATGACATAATTATGGCAATCAACAATATTCGCGAAGTCATAAATTTACTGAGTAGCGGCGCGTTAGCGCGTTTTGGCTTCTCTAGCATATTCCGAGGCTCGCCCGGCTCCAATCCGATCGGAATTACCATGGCGCTATCAGTGACTAAATTAACCCATAAAATCTGCACAGGCGCCAGCGGCAGCGGTAAACCGGAGATCAACGCGCCCAGCGATACGATAACTTCGCCGAGATTAGTAGCTAACAGATACGTTACCATGCGCTTGATATTGGCGTAAACAGTCCTGCCTTCGTGAATAGCCGAAACAATTGAGCGAAAATTATTATCAAGCAAAATGATATCGCCCGCGTCCTTGGCAATTTGTGCCCCTGCCCCCATAGCGACGCCGACATGAGCATTGGTTAGTGCCGGAATGTCATTGACACCGTCGCCAGTCATGGCAGTGATATTATCGCGCTTGAGTACTTCAAGGATGCGATGCTTATGCTCGGGCAAAACGCGCGCGCAAACACGAATAGTACGCAACCTTTCAGCTAGTTTGTCGTCAGATAATGTAATAATCTGCCGACTATCAAAGACTTGATTGCGATGCTCAACTAGGCCAAGCTGCTTACCAATATGATAAGCCGTCTCGAAGTGGTCGCCGGTGACCATGCGTACGCTGATGCCAGCGGCTTGCGCGCGAGCAATGGCGCCTTTGGCTTCTGGCCGCAGCGTATCTGCCACGCCGACAAAACCATCAAAAACCAGCGGCGTATTATCTGGAATGTTTTCAAGCGAATCAATTGGTTTACTGAGCGACGCATGCGCTAGCGCAATTACCCGGAAACCAAGTCCAGTCAGATGATGTAATTCAACTAAAGCTTTCTCGCGTTCGCCTTCGGTGATATCGCAATGGTCAACGATTTTCTCTGGCGCACCTTTGACAGCTAGAGCATACTTAGCGCCATCATGTCGCAAATTGCCGCTCATTGCCATTGAATGCTCAAATGTAAATTCCCGCAAAGGCTGGCCAAGTTTGGGAGCCGTTTCGGACGAATTAATAAACGAAGCAAAAGCTTTATCAAGTGGATCGGCAGTTTTTCTCTGGCCTAGCAGCGTGCTAGCAGCGAGTGTCTGCAAAACGCGTTTTTCGTTGTGGCGCGGGTGCCAAATTTCTTGAACAGATAATTTGTTGCGTGTTAGCGTGCCGGTTTTATCAGTAGCGATAGTCGTGATAGCACCGATTGACTCGATTGAGCCCATAGTCCGTACCAATGCTTTGCGGCGAGCCATCCGACGCATCGCTAATACCAAGATGACTGAGATGGCGATTGGTAAGTTCTCGGGTACTGCACTAACACTGAGAGCAATCACAAAGCGCAACGCTTCGCTCCACTCAACACCGCGAGCTAGCGCCAACCAAAAAGCAAATAAAGCAATGCCCAAGATAACAGCCACTATACGCGTGATAAGCCTATCGATTTTCTGCTGTACAGGATTGACATTATGGTCGCCAGACGATAAATCGCTCAAACGACCAAATTCGGTATCATTGGCAGTAGCAGTTACTATCGCCATAGCAGTACCGCCAACAACAAATGAACCTTGAAAAACCATGTTGGATTGTTCGTAAATTTCGCGATCGCTCGGCAGGACGGCACAAGTTTTTTCAATCGGCAGCGACTCGCCGGTTAATTGCGATTCGTCAACACGAAAAGAGCGCGCCTCTAGCATGCGGGCGTCAGCAGGAATTTTATCGCCTTCATCAAGGATTATCACGTCGCCTGGAACTAACAACGTCGTAGCAATCATCTCACGCCGCCCTTTTCGCAATACCTCGACTTCAGCCACAGACTGTTTTTGCAACGATCGTAAAATCCGCTCAGTCGAAAACCGTTGCACATAATAAATAATTGCGTTCACCGCCATGATAAAAATAATCAACCCAGCATCAAAATACGACTTGTGCCACAAACTAACAATTGCCGCCACTATCAGCACTGCCATAAAAACCGACTTGAACGGCTCAATAATTTTACGCCAAAGCGGGTCAGACTTAACTTTGATCGTGTTTAAGCCGTAGTGACGCAACCGCTCATCGCTCTCAATATCAGATAAGCCTTTGGTGGTTGATTCAAGTTCAACTAGCGTTTCTTTAATGGTTTTATCGTAAAAAGCCATAAGCACATTATAGCAAATTTTAGTTTTTAACAATAAAGCGCTATACTGAAAATATGAAGGTTAAAATCGAGATAGACACTATAACATTCGTACGTTTTTGGCTGGTAGTAATCGGCTTTGGACTAGCAGGCTTATTAATTTGGAATGCTCGTACAGCGTTAGTAATTATTGGAGCAGCAGCATTCTTAGCGCTAGCTCTCAATGGGCCAGTTAGCTGGTTGGCTAATAAACTGCCCAACCGCAGCCGAACCCTCAGTACAGCTATCGCTTTTATCGTTATTGTAGCAATACTAGCGGCAATTCTGTTTTTAGCAGTGCCGCCAATAGTTCAGCAAACAATTAGCTTTTTACAAACTCTGCCCGATACGATACGAACTATGTCGGCGCAATGGAAGGGCTTTGGTGCTATAGTATCGCGTTATCATCTAGAATCGCAGATTGATCAAATGGTTGTTTCAATACAAGGAAATGCAACGTCGTGGCTGGCAAACTTTGGACAGAACTTTCTCAGCGGCGTCGGAACAACAATGTCGCTAATCACCGAGGCCTCGCTAGCGCTAGTTCTAACATTCCTAATGTTAGTCGAAGGACCGCGCTGGTCACGATACTTCTGGGGATTATATAGCAACGATAAGCGAATGCAGCACCATCGGATCATCTTCCGGCGGATGAATGCAGTAATCTCTGGATATGTAAGCGGACAATTGATCGTTTCGGGTTTAGATGGTGCTTTTGCCGGCTTAACAGTATTTATCTTGAGTCAAGTTTTTCCAGCAGTACCAGCAAACATCGCTTTACCAACGATTGCTATCATGTTTATCTTGTCGCTGATTCCAATGTTCGGCGCAGGAATTGGCGGCATTATCGTCTTTGCATTACTGGCAATTAATAGTATGCCAGCAGCGATAGCTTTTGGTATTTACTTCATCATTTATCAGCAGATCGAGAATAATGTAATTTCGCCAACTATTCAATCCAAACGTATTGAACTTTCGCCGCTAATGGTTTTGATGGCGGTAACTATAGGACTGTACATGTTCGGTATGGTTGGCGGTATTATCTCGATACCGATAGCTGGCTGTGCCAAAGTGCTTGCAACTGAATATATCAAGGTCGAACATCGCGAAGAACCAGCTGCCAAACCAACAAAGCTTGCTCGCCTACTCAAGCGTGCTCGCCGCGAAAAAAGTAAACCAGAGGCAGCTAAATCAGAAGCTGAAGCCTAGTAAAGGATTGGCCTAGCCAGCTCACACCATTCAAAAAAATTTTTTAAACACTTGAGTCTACTCTGGTTTTTCGTCAGCGTACGCCCATAAAGTATCGTGTGCAGTATCTTTGACAACTACGCCGTATTCATTGAGCAGCTCGTCGCGTAATTCATCGGAATTTACCCAATTCTTGTTATCGCGAGCACGGCGGCGTTCTACCAATAGCCGCTTACATTCATCATCAATATCGGGAGTTGAGTCCAACAGCTCAAGCCCCAATGCCGCATCAACAAACTCTAAAAATTCGATTAATCCAGCTCGATAGATTTTCTGCGGTGGTTTTTTGTCGAGTTCAGTTAAGGCTTTATCGACAATAGCTAGCGCCCGTGGCGTTTCTAAGTTATCGTTTAACGCTTCTTTGACAGCGCCAATAGCCGCGCTTGGCGAGAAGTCATGTCGTAGATCGTTGTTCTCGGTATCGCTATGTAAGCGATCGTGAACTTGATGTCGTAGACAAGCCACGTCGCGCCAATGTTGCAGCCGGTTGTGCGCTGCCTGCAAATTCTCGAATGAAAAATTACCTTCGTTAGAATAATGTCCCTGCAAAATAAACATTCGCAAATCCATCGCCGAGAAACCACGCTGCCTTAGATCATCAAGCGTGTAGCCATTACCGAGAGATTTGCTGATTTTGCCGCCATTAATCTTCAGGTGATTGCAGTGCAGCCAAAAGTTCGCAAACCTTTGGCCAGTTGCCGCTTCGCTCTGGGCGATTTCGTTAGTGTGATGCACCGGGATATGATCAATTCCGCCAGTATGAATATCGATTGTCTTGCCGAGCAAACTCATGGCGATAGCCGAGCATTCTAAGTGCCAGCCAGGAAAGCCCATGACTGGCTTGTTATCTTCTGGTGGCGTATCTAGCAAATCAGCAGGCGTCTCCCACTCCATATCGCGCACTTTGCCCTTCTCGGTAAATTTCCAGAGCGCGAAATCCCACGGTTGACGCTTCTCACTATTAGCATCGACGCGAGCGCCAGCTTTTTGGGCGCTCAAATCAAGCTGCGCAAAGTCGGCGTAACGCGGAAAAGTACTAGTATCAAAATAAATACCGTCACTGGTTTGATAGGTACAGCCGCGCTGTTTAAGAGCCCGCAGCAAAGAAATCTGCTGCGAGATGTAATCAGTCGCCTTGGCTATATGCGTCGGTGGAATGAGATTGAGCGATTTCATGCCGTCAAGAAAATGCTGCGTGTAGTATTCAGCGATCTCCCAAGCGGTTTTTCCATCGCGGCGAGCGCCCTTTTCAAGCTTATCCTCACCTTCGTCTGCATCACTAACCAAATGTCCAACATCGGTTATATTCATCACGCGATCAACCGTATAGCCGTCAATTTGCAATGTCCGAACTAGCGTATCCCAATAGATGTAGGCTGCCCAGTTACCGACATGTAAATCATCGTAGACAGTCGGTCCGCAAGTATATAAAGTCACTCTATCAGACGATAGCGGAGTAAAATCATCAAGCCGACGCGTCAGAGTGTTGTGGAGTCGTATCATTAATTATATTTTACGTCAAAAATGAGTATTTTTGAAGAGCGCTATTTATTCTAACCATTGCTTAAGTACTACCGCCTGGTTAAACTCCGCATCCTTAGCGCTATACAATAGCGTAACGATTGGATGATTAGGCCAGTCATCTCTCGCCTTGATAGCGGCAGGATTTTCATCTAACTCTTTTGTATAACGTTCTGAAAATTCTGTAAATCTTTCTAGGTCATGATTAAACCATTGGCGCAGCTCATTGGTTGGCGCGATTTCTTTAGCCCACTCGTCTAGCG
>CAUOPB010000020.1:0-12923 GCA_963456685.1 uncultured Candidatus Saccharibacteria bacterium
ATGCTATAATATATAAGATAAGGTAGTTACTCTTGCGACAAAATATACACTCCATAAGGCGGCAGCGTGATGGTGGCTGTACCGTTCTTGTGCGTGTTTACCGACGATAAATGCACGCCGCGAAAATCCTTGCTATAGCCGTGCCAGCTGCTGTTGAAGCGGACATGCCAGTGCCCTGGCAGCGGCAAATTGATATCGTAATGGTCGAAATGCTGGTCGCTGAAATTGACAATTACTAGCACGTCGTCGCCAGCGCCGCCCTTATCCCAGCGGTGGTAACCGATAACACAGTTGTCGTCGTTGGCGTGGAAAAGGGCGGTCGAATTGCCTTGCAGGCCGCGCGTTGTATCGTAAGCGTTATGCCGTAGTGCTAGTAAGTGTTTGTGAGCCAGCAGGATGCCGGCATACTTTTCAGTTTTGTGCCATTCTAGGGCCGCCCAATCGTTGAAGGAGCCGTCTTGCAAGAACTCGCTGCCTTGTAAAATCATTGGTATACCAGCGGACGTCAAAGTGATGGCATCGGCCAGCAGGGCTTTCTCGCGGGCATATAGCGTCGTACCGCCGGTGGGGTCGGCCGCTTCGTTGAGCCGCACCGAGCCGTTGGCGGCAGTATCGTGCGAATCGCTAAAAATAACCCGCTCAAAATCATTGCCGTTGTACGAGTGGGAAAATTCATAGCGAATGCCTTGCAAAGTTGGTGCCGTATCAGCAGTTAGCCCTAGCGCATCGCGTAAAGCATGCGGCCAGCCCAGCTCCCACTGCGCATCAAAGCCGCAGCCGTTGTTGGCGCGCGGTGCCGTGATCGCTGGATTGCAGGCGGCATCTTCGGCGATTATCAGCGAATCTGGTTTGATCTTGTGCGCTAATTCAGTGATATCTTGCAATAAACTCCAAGTGTCGGCAATATCGTGCTCGGAGTCGTTATCGCGGCCTTCGGTATTGCGCATGTAAATGGTGCTATCGACGCGCAGGCCGTCCATATGGTATTCACTCAACCACATCGTGATATTGTCAAGGATAAATTGCCGAACCTCCGGCCGGCCGAAATCAGGACGCCCGCCCCACGGCGTATCGCCGCGCTCGTCGTTGTAGAAGTAAATCCCGCCGCGATTATTTTCGTTCCAGCCGTCAAACTGCCAGAGGTCGGTATCGCCGTAGAAATGGTTGTAGACAACGTCTAGCACTACGCCAATGCCGCGGGCATGGCACTCGCGGACAAACTTCATCAAGCCGTGGCGCCCGCCCAGCATGCTTTCGACGCTGAAAATGTGGTTTGGCGCGTAGCCCCAGCCGTTGCTAAAGGCCATGCTGGTGATTGGCATCAGCTCGATAATGTTAACACCGAGATCTCGCAAGTAGTCCAACTTTTCGATCGCGCTGTCAAAGGTACCAGATGTAGCAGCGTCGGGGCGGTTGAAAGTGCCGACATGCAGTTCATAAATGACTTGATCCTGGCGCGGCGGCATGGCAAAATTAGCATCGTTCTGCCAGTCGAAGTTATTGTCGACAACCACCGAGAAGCCCTTGTCGCTGCTAGTGATAGCTCGAGCGCGCGGGTCGTTCTTCTCGAGCAGCTGGCCGTCGGGCGTCTCGATGATATATTTGTATTGGTGGCCCGGCTCAACATTGCGAATTAGCGCAAACCAGTAGCCATCGCCTTCGCTGGTTAGCGGCTGCTTCTCGCCCGCGGTGAACGTCCCGCTGATAAATACTTGCTTGGCAAATGGCGCCCACACGCGAAACTCCGCTCCACCTCGATATAGCGTCACTCCTAGTTTCTTTTTGATTTGATGCGGCATAACTTATCTTATTGTAGCATAAGTGGGATGACTAGCTCTTTTTATGTCGTCAAGGCGGTGATTACATAAAGCATAAGATTGATACAGAATTTAAAGAGCGAGGTAAGTAACTACTTGCACAATCAGCATCGTTCAAGCTAAAATAGCTAAGTATAAGCACAACGACTTAAGGCGGTAGAATAATGGTCAACCGCTCTAAGTATGTCAAACTACCTCCGAAAAAAGTATAATCAGGAGTTTGTAGTAGAAGAGCCTAGTTTATCTGCTGCTGGCCTTGGTGTTGAAGGTACTTGGGTGCAGACGCTCATCCTGTAAGCAGCAAAGACACAACATTCCGAATTATAAAAGCAGAAAACAGAAATAGTTTTTCTGACCGGTATACTGCAAAAATCTGGTCTCAGCGCGAGACGGCTCGTCTGAATAAAGTAGCTCAGCAAAATGTCTCAAATTCAAAGTGGAAGGTTAAAGTTTTGGCAGAAATTTATCTAGCAGAACCGCTAGCTGATACTGCACTGCCAGATAATCCGAAGGTGGAGGAGATTATAAGGCAAGATTATGGGCCAGCGTATAATGTTAATTTATCGTATTTCGAGCTGCAAAACACTTCGTATGATGATATTGTGCGTGACATGGAACGTATTGCCAATAGCGTTACCAATAGTGGCATAAAAAATGTCAATTATAACTATTCTATAACCAATAGACAGGGGATAATTAAAAAATGCAAAACTACTTACGATAAACCATTTGATAACTCATACGATAATATAAAGAACTGCTTAAGGTGATGGGGGTAAGCAATGGATACGGGTTTGGAAGCAATAAACTATATAAACTTCAGCGCGTTAGCGTGTGCACAGTTTGAGGACAACGCGAGAAATCACGATATTGGTTACATTCTGAAGAATAAACTTTATAGTAACACTGAAGATTTTAAGACTAGTAAACTAGAGCTTTCCACCCTCCAAAACTCTTCCAATCCTCTCCGTTCCTACAAATAACTCAGTTCTATCTCTACCCCCTCCGGCCTCCGCGCCGCTGCCTTCCAATCTCCATCCGGCGAGATAGTGTTAGTTTCAAAGGCACCGATTTTGATCTTTCGAGCATAAAAGGGTATATAGAGGCGGATAAAGATATCTCTAACGCTGATGCTCAAATAGCTTTAGGTATGTCATTAAATCTACCGACACAATTTGCTGATGCAGAAAAGTTTGTTGCCGATATTTCTTGTGCTTAGTTTATGCATCAGCTAAAATAAAAATATACGCTATAGGCAAGAAGGGCTATGAAAAAATCAGAGAAAAAAGATAAAGCCAGACAAAACTTAGGAAAGCGTCAACTGTTTGCTATAGTCGCTCTCGTTGTAGTATCGGTATTGCTAATTCTCTGGTTTTTTGCGGGAGAAGGCTTAGTGAAGCAAGCAGAAATGGCGAGGTATTTAAAGAGCAAGTATGGTGAAGGCTTTATTGTTGAGTGGCCCGAATACAAAAATGGTGGTCTGGGTGCAAGGGGCTCGTGGAAATCTCATGCGTATCCAGTCTCAAGCCCTCAATTAAAATTCTATATAGGGTGTGGTGCAGAGTGTAGTGATGACTACTTAGATTTCTATTTTTCGAAACAAGAATACAACCAATTACAACAATCAATGAGTTCTATAGGAGTGACTGACTATTCGGTTCAGCTTATTATTGGAGACGAAGTATTACTCAATATTAAGAAAAATAGTAGCCTAGCTGATATAAAGCGAAAATATAATCCCATATACAAACTACGCTTGAAGGCAACTGAGACTGATGGCGAGGATCAAGCTGTAGGTAATGCTATGGGTATAATCGAAAAAATATACGATCAGGGGGTTTCTAGAGTAGAAGTTGATTACACTCTCATTACGGAAGGCAAAAAAGCTCGTAGATGTACAACTGACTATGATACAGCTCCACGACTTAGTCATGAGAATCTAAAGCAGTGCTTAAAGGGGGAATGAAATGAGCTTAAAACCTGTAAATTATATAAGTCTGAGTGCGTTATCCTATATAGACTTTAATAGTTCAATGAAGAATAAAACTATTGAACATCTAGTTAATAACAAGTTAATTAAGGAGGATGACCTTTCCAGCCCCGAGCTTTCCACCCTCCAAAACTCTTCCAATCCTCTCCGCTCCTGGAAACTCATCAACTTTCTTCCCAACAACCAAAATGGACTATCTGCCGCTGTTTTTCAGAACCCCGAAGCGAAAGAGAGTCAATGTAACATAGGAATAATTTGTTCAATAAATAAGGAGTATGTCTATGCTTAAAAATAATCAATCTAGATCCGGAGCTACTGTACTTAAAGCAACACCACGAAAGGTATTGTATACTATCATGGCTCTCATTCTCATAATTGTGCTTATTGTTGGTGGAATTTATATAAAAAATATAATTAGTTTTAAAAATACTTCAGCCGATATGAAGAATTATTTAGAGAATAAATATAATGAAAGATTCCTAGTAAATAATATCCGCAAAGAAGGCTCTGGTCTTGGAGTAACAGGTCAGACCATAGCAGACGGTAGACCGGTGAATAATCAGTCGGTGATTTTTCGTATTTCAGATACTGACGGCAAAAAAGGTGATAACTATGTAGGTGCTTTGTGGCAATTTAGGAATAAAGGGAAGCTAAGCCAGATAATAGAGGATTCTTTTGACAATGGTAAGCTTAAGAATGTTAATATACATTTAGGGATTAGTGGAGATATAGAAAACTTACACAGCTCGCTTAAAAATGAAGATCTTCGGGAAGCTCTGAAGAAACATCCAGGCAGTATAGGCATTACGGTAAATATTGAACCCGCTCAGGGGGCGATGCCAAAAGATCGTCAGGATTCCTTAAAGAAAGTAGCGCGACATTTGTATGATTTTGGATTTCGTAACGTTACCATTGTCTATGACTTCATAGCTAATGATACAGGACATGGAAGTGCGAGATGTATATTAAGTCTTGATAGTAGCAAAAGCGGTGGTTTTGCAGAGAATCTAGAATATCGTTGCACAAGGAGGTAAATAAATTATATGAAAACAGAACAATATCTAGCAGTGAGCGCACTCTCATATAAGAATCTTGAGGCTTACGTAGGTTATACAATTGGAAAATTGTATTCGCCGGATGGACCATTAGATAACGATTTCATGAATAAAATAGAAAATAAAGCTCTAAAAGATCTTTCAAGCTGGGTCCTCATCAACATCCGCACCTCCCCCTCTGGACTATCTGCTGCTGTTTTTCAGAACCCAGAAACCAAGGAATTAGTATTTACATTCCGTGGAACTGAAATTAACTCCGTCAGCGACCTTGGTACCGATTATGAACTTGCCGTAACCTCTGCTTTTCGTAATGAGCCAGGTCAATTTAGTGATGCTTTTCAATTCTATATTGATACTATCAATAAACTCGGCAAAGATAACTACTCGTCGTGTAGTTTTACTGGGCATTCTCTTGGTGGTGCAATAGCTTCTTTCTTGTCGTATAAGACCAATGGTGCTAGCAAAGCTATCACGTTTGACGCTCCGGGCATTGGCCAATTTCTGCCTTCTAGTGTAAACCCCGATAACTTCAAAGACGCTATCACTGATTATGTTAATGAGAACGACTATATCGGTCAATATGGCAAGCAGCTAGGTAGAACTATATACAAAAAAGATAATGGATATAAAGAATTTAATAACTACATGAATAATGCAAAGACAGCTGCTGCGCTGGCGATGTTGCGTGCCATAAAAGAGGGTAATCTGCCTAGTGAAATTGGCTATACTGCTATATATGGTATTTTGTCCACTGAACAGAATCTAGCTAATACGGTTACTGATGCATTTACTGGTGCACATGGTCTAGATGCTATTCTTAATCCAGACGGTACTATGTCTGATGATGCGCCTAAGAGTAATGTGGCTGACGTTGCGCATGGTTTACAGACGGGCGCACAGGTCATTGGTGTAACACAAGACGGTGTGATTAGCGTAGCTATAGGAGCCAAAACTGTAACTATGACAATTATGGATGGTGCAGTGAATATAGCAGTTGCAGTCGGTGATACGATTCAAAATAGCGTGGTGTCGTTGGTTGGTGTTGCAAAAGACACAATTAATGCGGCAGCGCAGACTGTTGTTAATTTGTGGAGTGACCTTTTGCGACTGACTGCTGGCGAGCAATATTACATATATGGTACGGGTGGCAAAGATGTTATAGACGCTCCACGCATTTTGCGGAATAAGGCTGAGGAAACTCGAAACTGGTGGTACGAAAGAATTGGTGCTGTTATAGAAGCTAGCGGCGGCGACGATGCCATGGTAGGCACTGGGTATCGAGATGATATATATGGTGGAGCTAGTGATGATTCTATATACGGCGGATCGGGCGATGATATTCTGTATGGAGAATCAGGTGACGATATAATAAAAGGCGGATATGGCGATGATATGTTGTTTGGCGGCACGGGCAACGATGACTTAAATGGCGAAAATGGCAATGACACTCTCGATGGCGGAACAGGTGATGATTTACTATCGGACGCGTATGGTGATGATGTATATATTTTTGGTCGAGGCTATGGTCGCGATACTATTGCTGATGAACGTCCGCCTAGCGTTTGGTATGATTTTAGCGGACCGTATAGCGGTGGCGAGAACGATACGATTATATTTCGTAGTAATGTTCGTCCAGAAGATGTAAAGGTGCATCGTCGTGGGAGCTGGGATCTGGAATTCCGCATTAAAGATACTAATGATATATTGTTAGTCAAAGACTATTTTAGGCTAAATTCAGGCAAGCATGGAGTGGGAGCAATAGAGAAAATCAAGTTCACTTCTACGAATGCTGTATGGAGATATGCGGATATCGTCAACAAAGCCCGTTATGTCGATGAGTCTTCACCTACAGATTCAAAACTCTTTACCGGGTTTGACCAAGACAATATTATCACTGCTGGCAACGCAGATGAACGCTTAATCGGCTCTAACAACAACGACATTTTGTATGGAATGGCTGGCGACGACGTTTTAGAGAGCGGTAATGGTAATGACATTCTTGACGGCGGTACCGGTAATGATAGTCTAATGGGCGGTCTTGGCGATGACACGTATATTTTTGGCAAGGGATACGGACACGATGTTATAGATGATAAAGATATCGGTTCTTGGGCAGGTAGTCATTATGATATAGATGGCGGCAAGAATGACGCGATAGGCTTCTTGGTTGGGGTGTCGCCAGAAGATGTTAAAGTACATCGTCGCGGAAGTTACGATTTAGAGTTTCGTATAAAAAGCACTGGCGAGACACTATATGTTAAGAATTTCTTTAGTAATGATTCTTATCAGAAATATGAAGGCGTTGGCATGATAGAGAGCGTACATTTTGCCGATGGGACAACTTGGACAGTTGATAACATAAAGGATAAGGCTCGGTATATAGACGAATATTTTGTGGGTTATACAAATCGGTTATATGGTTATGACGGGCAAGATGACATAGTTACCGGTAGTAAGGCTGACGAGATTATAGAGACAGGGGGTGGTAATGATCTGTTGTATGGTAATGGTGGCGATGATATTCTCAACGGTGGTTATGGTAATGATAGGCTATATGGTGGTGATGGCAACGATACCTTACAGGCAGATGTCGATAGTAGCTATGGGACGCCTGGTAACGACACTCTCGACGGTGGTGCTGGCAACGATATTTTACGCGGTGGTTATGGTAATGATACGTATATTTTTGGCAAGGGATATGGACGTGATGTCATAAACGACGTCCATCAATATCGCGATTATGCTGGAAGAATATCTTACTCTGACGGCGGCAGTCTTGATGTCTTAGTACTCCAGCCGGGCGTATCGCCAGATGATATTCAAGTTAGAAGGCGCGGAGTCAATCTGGAATTAAAGATTTTAAGTACTGGTGACGTTGTGTGTATATCTAGTTTTTATGACAACAGTTACGGCAAACTGGGCTATGGTACGATTGAGTGTGTGCAGTTTGCGGACGGTACAATTTGGAATATTGATGTATTATTAGATAAAGCTAGATACGTAGATGGACATATGAACGTCGATGACCCTAACAGGATTGACGGATATAGTTATCAGAACGATATTCTTACTGCAAACGATAATGACAATTCCATAAAAACGTATTCAGGTGATGATGTGGTGTACGCTTTTGGTGGCAATGATACGATTGATACTGGCGAAGGGGACGATATTATCGATCCTGGAACCGGCAACGATGTTGTGTACGATCTGCAGGGTAACGACGTGTATATATTTGGTCGCGGGTATGGGCACGATACTATCTATGATGGGCGTGTGGGATCATACTACGATAGTCCCGTCGATGGCGGTAACCGTGATAAGATAAACATTTTGCCAGGAGTATCATCGTCTGATATTACTATAAAACGACACAATAATGACATGATACTCACAGTAAAGGGAACCGATGATCAGCTAGATGTCATAGGCTTCTTTGCCGATAGCAGCAAAAGCTCTCACGGTGTTGGCGTTGGTGCTATTGAGCAGATCTGCTTCACGGACGGCACAATCTGGGAACTGAGTGACATACAAGATGCTGTGCGTCATATAACAGAGCCTGTGTATAGTAACGCCGACAAAGATACCTACTATGGATTTGAGTCCGGTGACATAATTATAGGAAGTAACAAAAATGATGAGATGTATGGTTGCGGCGGCGATGATACTTTGAATGGTGGCGTAGGTAATGACAAGCTAGATGGTGGACTAGGTAACGACACGTATGTGTATGCTAAAAATTCCGGAAGTGATACGATTTGCGATAGCGGAGGCAACGATACGATAGAGCTTAGGGAGATAGATTATTCCTCTGTGGAGTTTCTGCGATATGGCGACTCTCTAGTGATTAATACAGGAAAAGACTCAAGCAATAATAGTATTTCTATAGAGAAATGGTCGTATGGTGATATCTATAGAGTAGAGAATGTTAAATCGTCGAACGGCTATAGTATTACTCATACCCAGATTGATCAGCTAATTCAGGCTATGGCTACTTTTTCACAAGATACCGGTATGACGTGGCAGCAGGCATTGGAGGCTTGTCCGGCTGACACAACTGCAATCTTGTCGCAATATTGGACCGCTCCGACCCAATAAGTCATGAAAAATTTTGGCACTTCTCTAGCTTCTGCGTTATAATTAGTGAATAATGAGTACAATTACCAACGACGATGTGCGTCATTTGGCACAATTAAGCAGTTTGCAGATGCCTGATGCGGAAATTAAATCGCTTTGCGTCGATATCAAGGAAATTATCAATTATATTAATCAGCTGGACGAGTTGGATACCGACGGCGTGGAGCCAACGTATCAGGTGACAGGCTTGCAAAACGTCTGGCGCGACGACGAAATCATTGACAGCAGCGTATCGCGGCAACAGCTACTAGCCTTAGCAGCCGAGCAAAGCGACAATTGCGTGAAAGTGCCAAAGGTGTTGTAGTTATGAAAATTATTGAATTAGTAGATAAGGTTAAAAAAGGCGAGACCACTGCGCGGGCACAAGTCGAGCGGTCGCTCGCCAAAGCCCAAGAAACCGAGGAATATCATGCGTTGCTAAGCCTGACGGCGGAGCGCGCTCTGCAGCGAGCTGACGAGATCGACGAGCGGATCAAAAAAGGTGAGAACCCGGGCATCCTGGCAGGCGTACCGTTTGTGGTCAAGGATAACTACTTGGCGTTCGGCGCGCCAACTACTGCGGCGGCGAAAATGCTCGAGAACTTTCAAGCACCAGTCCAGGCGACCGTCGTCGAGAAGCTCGAGGCGGCTGGTGCGATTTGTATTGGTAAGTCAAATCTCGATGCTTTTGCGCACGGTGGTTCGACCGAGAACTCATATTTTGGCGCGACGCATAATGCCGTTGATCAGACCAAGGTAGCCGGCGGTTCTAGCGGCGGTTCAGCAGTCGTGACAGCGCTAGATGTAGTGCCGTTTGCGCTTGGTACTGACACTGGCGGCTCAATTCGCCAGCCAGCCAGCTTTAACGGTGTTTACGGTTTCAAACCGACTTATGGTTTGAGTAGCCGCTACGGTGCGGTGGCGATGGCTTCTAGTACCGACACGATGGGTTGCTTCGCACGGCATGCCGACGATGTGGCATTAGTCACTAGCGTGATGGCTGGCCGCGACGACAAGGATATGACGACGCTGCCAGATTACTTTGAAATACAAAAGTCAGCAGGCGAGCATCTGAAGATTGGCCTGATCAGCGAGGCGATGGGCGACGGCGTCGACGCAGAAGTTCGCGCTAACGTTAATGATTTTGCCAATAAATTACGCGCAGCTGGCCACACGGTCGAAGATGTCGATATGCCAAGCCTCAAATATGCTTTGGCGATTTATTATATCGTCGTGCCAGCAGAAGTTTCTAGCAATCTGGCGCGCTACGACGGCGTGCGCTACGGCTATCGCGCCGAAGGTGTCAAAACGCTAGCCGAGCTCTACGGCCGCAGCCGCAACGAAGGTTTCATGACCGAGAACAAACGCCGCATCATGATCGGCAGCTATGTGCTATCCAGCGGCTTTTTCGATGCTTATTATCTCAAGGCTCAAAAGGCGCGCACTGTTTTGATTAACGAATTCAACAAGCTGTTTGAGAAGTACGATTTCTTGCTGTTGCCAACCGCGCCGACACCGGCGTTTGGCCTGGGCGAAAACACTAGCGATCCAGTCAAGATGTACTTGGCGGATGTCATGACGGTGCCGCCGAGCTTGGCAGGTTTGCCGGCGATTAGTATACCGGCAGGTAGTAGTTCTAGCGGCTTGCCAATCGGCGCGCAGTTAGTCGGCCCGATGAAATCTGACGCTAAGTTGATTGCGCTAGCAGGCGATATGGAGGGTGAAAATGAATAATAATTTCGCAACGTGGTTTATTTTGATCGCGGTACTGATTTTAGCGATTGTCGGTGCAGTTTTCATTGCCTTTGCTAGCAAGCGTTCGCCGAAGCTCAAAGTCGAAAAATTCCGCGCCCGCTGGCTGGCGATCGAAAATAGCCTCGACAAAGAAAGCGCTCCTAGCTGGCAGCTAGCTATCCTCAACGCTGATAAGCTTGTTGACAAAGCCCTGCGCGATAGCCGCTACAAGGGCGAGACTATGGGCGAGCGTATGAAAGCCGCCGGTAAGGTTTGGTCAAACGCTAACCATATCTGGGGCGCACACAAAATTCGCAACCATATCGCGCACGAAGCTGATGTCAAGATAAATTATGATATTGCGCGCCGCGCTCTGGCCGCTTACAAACAAGCATTGAAAGATTTAGGAGCAATCTAATGGCAGTATCTGACGAAATTTTACAACAATATGAAATGACCATTGGCATCGAGTGCCACGTCCAGCTGGCGACCAAAACCAAGCTGTTTAGCCCAGCCGATAATGATGCACGTAATGCCGAGCCGAACGAAAAAACGCACGAAATTGACTTTGGTCTGCCGGGAATGCTACCGGTACTGAATAAGCACGCCGTCGAGCTGGCGGTGCGCGCCGGTAAAGCCCTAAACGCGCCGATTGCTCGCGTTAGCCGGTTTGACCGCAAACATTATTTTTACCCTGACCTGCCAAAAGGTTATCAGACGTCGCAGATGTATCAGCCGATTATTTTGGCTGGCTATGTCGATGCACCGCTGGAGGATGGCTCGCTCAAACGAGTGCGGATTCACCACGCGCACATGGAGGAAGATGCTGGTAAATTGACGCACCACGACGGCTACTCGTTGGTCGACCTCAACCGCGCTGGTACGCCGCTAATCGAAATCGTCTCTGAGCCGGATATGCATTCTGCCGAGGAGGCTAAGGCGTACGCTTCGGAGCTGCACAAATTGATGGTCTATGCAGGTGTGACGCACGGCGATTTGTATCACGGCAACATGCGTTTTGACGTCAATATCTCGGTGGCTAAGAAAGGCGCGACCGAGCTCGGTAAGCGTGCGGAAGTGAAGAATCTTAATTCATTCCGCAGTGTCGAGCGTGCCGCTGAATACGAATTCAAGCGCCAAGTTGACCTGCTGGAGCGTGGTGAACAGGTAGTTCAGGAAACTCGCGGCTGGAGTGATGACAAGCAAATTACTACTTCACAGCGTTCGAAAGAAGACGCCCAGGACTATCGCTACATGCCTGACGCCGATATCCCTCCAGTAGTATTGACCGATGACTTCATCGCTGATATCCAAGCCGAAGTACCGATGCTGCCAGGCGAATATCGTGAAAAGTGGAGCGGATTGAACTTGGACAAGTCGGTGATCAATTCGTTGTTGTCCAATCAAAATTACGCGCGTATCATGCTGGAAGTTCAAGAAAAATCGGGCGATGCATCTGCCAAGCGAGTCGCGCACTGGTTCGCTAGCGCGCTGACAGCCAGCGGCAGCGGTGCCGACGATGACAATACGCCGGTCGATGTCAGTGCGCCGTATGTGTCGGTTGACGATTTGGTGGAATTGGCAGAAATGACCGAAAAGGCGGAAATTTCCAGCACCAATGCTAAAGAGCTATTTAATGAACTATTGGCGGGTGCCGAACATCCGCGCAAGCTAGCTGAAGAAAAGAACTTGCTGCAAGTCTCCGACGAATCTACCATCGCCGCCATCGTTGACGAAGTATTGAACGACCCGGCCTCAGCAGCTTCCATTGCCGACATCAAAGCTGGCAAAGACAAAGCCATCGGCTACTTAGTCGGTCAAGTCATGAAGCGTTCCAAAGGCCAAGCCAACCCGAGCCTGGCTCAGAAATTAATCCGCGAAAAATTATAAGGTTCGACACTTCAGAAATAGGACAGAATAGGAGTTAGATTATGAAAAAACCAACCAAAGCTATCATCGCCGCCGCTGGTTTAGGCACCCGGTTTTTGCCGCAGACCAAGGCCATGCCAAAAGAAATGTTGCCGCTAATTGACAAGCCGATTATTCAATATGTCGTCGAGGAATTGGTCGAGGCTGGCATCCGCGACATCATTATCATCGGTAGCGCCAATAAGCGGGCGATCGAAGACCATTTTGATACGCCAAACGAAGAGCTGCTGGCTAACCTGCGCGCTGGCGGCGCCAAAAAGCAGCCACTCATCGATATCGTTC
>CAUOPB010000021.1:0-11857 GCA_963456685.1 uncultured Candidatus Saccharibacteria bacterium
TCGCAGTAAATATGTCTGGAGTATTAGCTGGGAAGACGATTAAACAGATCTCAGTCGAGTTTTCGACTAATTGTGTTGTCGCGTCCGACAACAAAACATACTGTTGGGGTGGTAATAGTAATGGCCAACTTGGTAATGATTCGCTGACTAACTCTAATATTCCTGTTGCGGTTAATACATCTGGTGTGCTGGCTGGTAAAACAATAAAACAGGTAAATACTGGCGGTTTTCACACATGTGCTTTGGATATTAGTAGCAAGATGTACTGTTGGGGGCTTAACGTTAATGGCCGGCTTGGTAGCAGTTTGACTTCGGTATTGTCTAAGGTGCCCGTCGCAGTAAATATGTCCGGCCTATTGGCAGGTAAAATTATTAAACAAATGTCAGTTGGATACTCTAGTAATTGTGTTGTCGCATCGGACAATAAAGTGTATTGTTGGGGCGGCAACAATAATGGTCAGCTAGGCAACGGCTCGACTACTAGCTCTAGAGTTCCTGTCGCAGTAAATATGTCTGGAGTATTAGCTGGGAAGACGATTAAACAGATCTCAGCGGGAGGTGATCACAGTTGCGTTATAGCTTCCGACGATAAGCTGTATTGCTGGGGATTTAACAGTAATGGTGAACTTGGTAACAACTCTAGTGTTAGTTCTAGTGTTCCTGTTGCGGTTAATACTGACGGTGTTCTTGCTGGTAAGGTTATTAAACAAATGTCGGCAGGGTTTTCAAATACTTGTGCTGTAGATTCTGGCTATGGTATATACTGCTGGGGCTATAACAGTAATGGTCAGCTAGGCAATAACTCAACAAATAATTCTCGAGTTCCTACCTATGTCTACGTTCCCAAAGAAAACACCACCATTGCCGCTAACGCCGTGAAGCTCCGTACTCAGTACGCTAAAAAGACTGCGGCGACGTGCCAGGCGGTGGCAGCGGGTTGGCGGGATGTGACCAATAACTCGGCTTTGGCGTACTCGGCAGCTGGTCCGAACAATGGGACAGCGATTGCGGCGATGGCTAATAATCCAGGTTTGCCGCCAACTAGTGTTGGTCACAGCTATCAATCAATAGTCCGCCCAGGTAGCGATACGCAACTGACTTTCACGAACAATCGTGATATTAATTCTGGTGAGACGGGCCTGTGGGATTTAGCATTGACTGATAATGGCTTGGAACGTAATACGAATTATTGTGTTCGCTTGGCGGCTGATACGACGGCGGCGCCAGGGACGAGTATTGATACTTATTCGCATTATCCGGAGTTTAAGACTGCTGACGGTTCGCTGGATATTCGATTTGCAGACGCTACTAATGCCACATTAACTAACCCGACGACTGTATTTTCAGTAGCAATGACCAGTAAAACGGCGAGTACTAAGACTGCGAAGTTGTCTAATAATTCTTCACAGCAGCTTGAGGTGGCAAATAGCTTATCGACGACAGGTTGGAGTGTTTCATTGGCGGCAACTGGCGGTTCGACAGCTAAATGGACGCAGGCTGGCGGTACGGCAAACTATGACTTTAATAATAGTAACGCCAATCGAGGACAGTTGTCGGTTGATTTATCGTCAAGCGTGTTTACGGCGTCTGGTTCGACGCCACTAGGACAGGCCTGTACGACGGCTGGCTTATCGTATGGTGCGGGCGGCGCGTTTGTAGCTGGCACGGCGTCGGCTAACGCGATTACGCTGGCGACCGCCTCAAGCAGCAGTGGTTTGACCTGCCTATTTAAATTGCAGGATATTTCCTTGAAACAGACGATTCCTGCATATCAGAAACCAGGCACGTATACGCTGCCAGTAACTGTAACGGTGGTAGCGCAATGATAGGGATGAATAATAAGACGAGGATTGTTGCGGCAAATGCTGTATTTATAACAACAATAGTTGGGGTAATTTTTAACAGTGAGGTTACCCAGGCGATGACCTCGGCAGACTCGACGTTTTCACAGGTGATTCGCGAATTGGATTGCTCGCATACAACTTACAGCAAGGCAGTGGGTCAAGTGAATGATGCGGAGTGCGACGTCTTTGCGCCGAAATACGATCATTCGGTAATAAAGGATAATGGTTATCCGGTGATTTACGGCGTATATGATGCGGTACACACGGTTATTAATCCGATGACTGGAGTTCATCGGTTGGCAATTGAGCTGGCTGGCCGGACGTTTGTTTTGGGTGTTGATCCGGAATTGACGGTTAATGGCAATGCTTGGATACTTGATTTGTCTAAATGGTCAAAGATGCATTCTGGCGATACGACACTCGTACTTGAACATGGTAAGACTTATTTTGGTGATATCACTTCCTCGACGCAGGCCTATGGATCAGCTCTGCATATTAACCATGCGACACTTTTTGCAATTACTATTCCGCCGAGAATCTTGCCGCCGATACCACCAGTAATTCCATCATCACCAGCAGCTCCAGGCGTTTCGGCAGTCATTAAAGATGTAAAGTCTAGTAAAAAGTTGGCTAATACTGGCGTAAATATGTGG
Organism: uncultured Candidatus Saccharibacteria bacterium; assembly: GCA_963456685.1. GTDB lineage: Bacteria > Patescibacteriota > Saccharimonadia > Saccharimonadales > Saccharimonadaceae > Saccharimonas. The sequence goes on from CAUOPB010000021.1 coordinate 2,498, forward strand.
TTTATAGTGATAGCCGCGTCGGGAATGATTATTATTGCGTTCATACTGCTGATACGTAACAGACGAGGAGGTAGTCATGAACCGTAGGAAATTAGCGGATGTTCGGAGGTGTGAAGGAGGGTAGATAGTAGCACTGTAATGGACAACGAAGTAACGAAAATAATGTAAAAGAAAGGATACGATATGAAAAAACTAATAGCAAACGTAGCTTTGGCGGTCGGTGTAGCTGGCGTAGTCGGTTTGGCGGGCACAGCGGTGTACGCGGCGACTACAGCGACGTCAGAATTGAGCCAGACGATTAATGCTGGCGTGCTCAGTACCGACATTCGTGATACCGGCGATAGCGTAGTGACAAATCCAACATTTGCCATGAATGCGACTACGGCGTCGACTTCTGCCCAGACGACGACTGGTACATTTGGCGCTAACGATAAGCGCATTGCCGTCGATAACCCTGGCGGCGCTAATAATGGCTGGACGCTGACATTGAATGCGACAACTCCTGGTACGGGAAAGTGGACGAGCGGTAGCAATACATATCAGTACAACGGTAATGCTACGACTGGCCAGTTGACGGTTAATCCGGCTGCCGGAACGCTGACGTCGATGATTGGTGCTTCGACGGGCATCACGCTGGGCTCGCAAGCAGCATTTTCCGGCACTTCTCCAGTAACGTTGATCAGTGCGGCGGCTGGTTCCGACGATGTTTGGCGCGGTTATGTGACGGGTGTCGGTTTGAGCCAGGCTATTCCAGCTGGCCAAGCAGCAGGTATCTATACTTTGCCGATGACTCAAACTGTGGCCGCTATCTAAGATCTGGCGCAGTTATATCAATGAAAATTGGGCGCTCTTTCGGGCGTCTGGTTTTCATTTACGCGGATTATTTAGTTTTTGGAAGTATCAACGGGTGTTGGTATAGCCATGAGCGTCTTGGCTTGCTATAATAAATCATATGATTTTAATGAGGAGAATACGGGGTATAGCTTCATGCTGGCGCAGGCTAGCGGTAATGGCGGTTGCGGCAGGTGTTTTATGGCCGTCGTCGGTTCTGGCAGCAGGGATTGGCAGCCGCCCGGCGAATCCCGATTCGAACAACCCGCGGACGCAGTCGATTTTTATTTATCAATTGAATCGCGGTGCTAGCAAATCTGATCAGTTGACGATTACTAATGGTTTGGCTGAGCGAGCGAATATTGAGGTGTATGCCGTCGATGGCACAGTTACAACGACTGGAGATATGACATGCAAGCAGCAAGTCGAAGCAAAGAAAGATGCTGGCAATTGGGTAAAACTAGCGAAAAGCGAGGTGGCTTTGGCGCCTGGTGCATCGACGAACGTTGATTTCACAGTCACCGCGCCGAATAAGGCGGATGTCGGCGAGCATAATGCTTGTTTGGTAATCCAGCGTAAATCCGATCCGGCCGCTGCTAAGAAAGGCGGTATCCAGCTGCAAACGCGCCAAGCGGTGCGTATGGCGATTACTATCCCTGGTAATATTCACCGCGACGTGACAATTGACAAATTTGCCGTCGATAATAACAGCAAGCAACTATATAATATTGCTATCAAAAATTCTGGCAACGTTTCGGCTGATGTTGATGTCAAGCTAGTAGTTAAAGATATGTTGGGTAACGTTGTTTATCGAAACGGCGGCGAGTATGCAGCAATTGCTGAGCAAATCCGCCAGTTCCGCTACGAAAGCAAACTGCAGCCATTCTGGGGCGGTAAGTACCGCGCTGAGCTTTCAATTGCGTATAATAAAAAGGCTGGCGAATGGGGTGTTAGTAAAAATTCGGCTGATTTAACGACGAAAAAGGTTGAACCAATAGAGTTATTTTTCTGGCCGGCACCTGCTGCTTGGGCGATTATCATTGGAGCGATTGCCGTGGTTATTGCGGCGGTTTGGCGGGCGATTGTCCTCGTGAAAAAGCGCCGAAAGTGATGATTTTACTAGCCGCGATTGATATGTCATAATGGTAGTATGAAGAAAAATTTTCTCGTTAGAGTGTTCTTTGGCGTTACCATTGCGGCGCTCGGCGGGGTTCTGTTACTGAGGAATCTCGAGATTATCAAGTTTGATAGCTGGCACTTGTTTTGGGGAACGGTTTGGGCGGTTGGTCTGGTTTTGGCGGGACTAACGACGATAATCAGTTCCCGGAAGATGTTAACGCGAGCGTGGGGTTTGCTATTGATGGCTGCTGGTGTGTCGATTGGTTTGAACGCATATGGCATAATTGATGTTAGCATTTGGAGGCTGTTTTGGCCGGTGGTGCTGATTGCTGTTGGTCTGATGATGGTGTTTAGTATTGGGTCTGGAAGACGCAAGAGGTATGAAAAATCAACCAGTGACAGTGGTGATAATGAAAAAATTGCGATTTTTTATGGTGAAGAGTCGCGAGTGAAAGGCGATTATACTGGCGGTTCGGTAACGGCGATATTTGGCGGCGTGGAGTTGGATTTGCGCCAAGCGAAAATTAAGGACGGCGCGGTCATTGACGTCTTTACATTTTGCGGCGGCGTTAGCATCAATATGCCTGACGACGTGATCGTTAAAAACGAAGTTCACGGCATTTTGGGCGGCAGCGAGGATAAAACCGTATCCAAATCTTCCGCCAAAAAGACAATCTATCTGCGCGGCGAATGCGTTTTGGGCGGTTTGGAAGTAAAATAGTTTAGGTTGATTTGGCTCGAGATAACGCTATATCTGGTGTACCTACGCTAGATATAGCGTATTTTAATTTTATGTAGTAGAATGTGAGTAGGGCGTTTTCGCGTGTGCTGGCTATTGTGGCGGTACGGCGAAATGAGCGGCTATCAACTGCGAAGCCTGCGGGAAGAAATCGGTATGATTTTGAATCAACTGAGATTAGACCCCGCCGTGAGCTTGCGTAAATAGCATAAGAAAGAGCTAAAAGAATCACTTCTTTTGGAATCGAGATGGTACCGTCCGCCAACAGCCTTTCGCGGATTCTCGAGGTCAAGAGGGGTGATTTTATTTTGGAAGGAAACTATATCAATGTCCATTAGCGAGCAAGAACTAGTCAAAAATACTAGCGGTGAGTGCTTACCCAAGAAGTCTACGCCGGTGATTGAGATGGTATCGCCTGACAGTAGCTTATTTGATCGTCTTAAAAAAGAGATGTATATATCTGATGATTATGAGGCGGAGCTACGTGATCTAATTAAACAGAAAAAGGCGGTGGTGTTGGCGGTAGAGGCGGGTGGACGCTATGCCGGTCGGGTGACCTTGCGGCATGATTGGGGCGATGAAACCTCTATCATTGAAAAGGATTTTCCGGGTTTACCGCAAATCAATGCGCTGGAAATTGATGAGGATTATCGACGTCGGGGCTTGGCGACTATGCTTATCACAGCAGCAGAAAATGAAGCCCGCCGCCAAGGTTTTTCTATGATTGGATTAGGCGTTGAAATTTCAAATGAACCAGCAAAAAAACTATATGAAAAACTGGGTTACAGTTATCGGCAGGTAGGCGGTAGCGATACATATGATTTTCTCTTCGGCAAGCCTAATCCGCAGGTATATAAGCTACGGTTAATGACAAAATCGTTGCAAACAGAGGCAAATCATGACTAACCAGCATCAAGAATGGCTAGATTTTGCGAAAAACGTGGCGTTGGAGGCGGGCGATATTATGCGAAAATATTTTGGCAAGAAACCAGACTCTCATCTTAAAGCAAACAATACAATTGTGACAGTTGCTGATAAGAAAATTAACCAACTTGTTATCAATAAAGTCATGGAAAAATACCCTGACCATGATATTGATGGCGAAGAAGCGAGCCAGCGCCGTGGTTCAAAATATGTTTGGGCTTGCGATCCAATTGACGGAACAGCGTCGTTTGCAATGGAATTGCCAATATCAGTATTTTCTATGATCAGGATATCCACGGAGCCATTGCTAGTAATGTTGTGGTGCACGAGGAGCTAGTGCAGGCGATGAAGGAGTTAGAGGAGAATGTTAATAAGCAAGGTTGATAAACTAAGGAGATTAAAATGATTTATGCATTTATTGATGCGCAAAACGTCTATAAAGGCGTACAGAGTGATGGTTGGTTACTGGATTGGCGCAAGTTCCGCGTGTATTTGCGCGATAAGTATCGGTTAGAGAAAGCATTTATTTTTATCGGATATATGTCGCAGTATCAGGATTTATATTCATTATTACAAGAAAGCGGTTATATTTTGGTATTTAAGCCGGTTGTAGTGTACGGTGCTGGCGAGGTCAAGGGTAATGTCGATGCTGAGTTAATTGTCGAGTGTTGGCGACGAGAGAAGGAATATTCGCAGGCAATTATTATTACTGGCGACGGAGATTTTACGCCGTTGGTAAAAATATTGCAGGATAAGGATAAGTTTATGCGCGTTATCGCGCCGAATAGGAAGTATGCCTCAAGCTTGCTCAGAAAGGCGGTCGGTAGCCATATTACCTTTATGCAGGAGATTTCGCAAAAAGTTAAGCGCAGAAAGGGGCTAAAAAGATGAAAAGACCCCGCAGGGACAAACCACGGCGAGGGATTTTCAATATTGAATACTTTCATTATATAGAATATGACGATAAAAAGCAAGGAGGAAAATTATGAAATTCAAACACGGCACACGCCGCCGGGCGGCAGAATACGAGAAGGACTGGGTGCAGCGCTGGAAGGACGACCAGACGTTTGAGAAGTCGGTGGCGCAGCGGCCGGCGGATAACGCTTATGTTTTCTATGACGGGCCGCCGTTTATCACTGGCGTGCCGCACCACGGGACGTTGCTGAGTTCGATTGTCAAGGACGCTGTGCCGCGTTACTGGACGATGAAAGGTAAGCGCGTGGAGCGTCGCTGGGGTTGGGACTGTCATGGCCTGCCAGCGGAGAATTTTGTCGAAAAGCAGCTGAATATCGTGGATCGGCGGCAGATTGTGACGAGTAGTGACCAGCCGGCGCCGCTGGATAAAGACGGTAATCCTTTGCCGACTATCAGCCTGGAAACATATATAACCAAGGCGCGCGAAAGTATGGTGGCCAATAGTGAAACCTGGCAGGGTGTGATCGACCGGATTGGCCGCTGGGTGGACTTTACGGGCGCTTACCGCACCATGGATAAGGACTTTATGGAGAGCGTTTGGTGGGCCTTTAAACAGCTGTATGAGGCTGGCAAAATCTACGAAGGCGAAAAGGTGCTGATGTATGACACCAAGTTCGCCACCCCAGTGAGCAAGGCCGAAGTGACCATGGACAACGATGCTTACCAGACAGTGACCGACCCGAGTGTGTATGTGAAGTTTAAGCTACTTAGCGGTAGCACGAGGCGCAAGATAACGTTAGATAAAAGTTCAAAGATTTTGTTTGTGTGCAATGCAAATGTTGTCCGTTCGCAGATGGCGCAGGCTTTTTATAATCACTTCACTAAGACGCAGAATGCCGATTCGGCTGGTGTTAACGCAGAGAAGTATCCTACTACTAAGATACCGACAGTTGCGGATTTTGATGCTCATCTCGTTGCTAAGAATCTTGATCCGCTGGCGGTTATTGACTTAATGCGAGAGAAAGGTATCGAAGTCGGAGCTAGCCAACGGACACAATTGACGAAGGATATGCTGTGTGATTACGACCTAGTTATCAATATCGCTAATCGCAACCAAACACCGGATTGGCTAAAGGGCGATAACGTTGTTTGGTGGAAGATTGAGGACCCTCATGCCGAAAGTCGAGAACTGGCAGAATTGGCGTGTGACGAAATCGAAAAGCGAGTCAACAAGTTGATTAGCGGTGAAGTAGTTGATGATATCGAAGGTGATGATGCCAATGTCCTCGCCTGGACGACCACACCGTGGACGCTGCCGGCCAACCTTATGCTGGCCGTCAATCCCGAGATGACGTACTGCGAAGTGCTGGTCGATGGTGAGAAATTAATCATCGCCGAGGAGGCGCTGGAACGCACTTTGCAAGACGACAAGCACCAGCCGCTTGAGTACGACGTACTGCGGAAGTTTCCGGGTAGCGAGCTAGTGGGTAAGAAATACCAGCCGCTCGACACCGGCTCGACCTGGCCGCAGAATGATAAAATTCACACTATTTACGCGGCGGATTTCGTTTCGCACGAGTCGGGTACGGGTATTGTGCATATCGCGCCGGCCTATGGTGAGGATGACTTTGAACTTGGTAAAGCCAATGGCATCGCGCCCTTCCATGTGATTGATGATAACGGCTACTACACTGACACCAATTACAAAGGCCTGGAGGTATGGGAAAATAATAAATTCATCGCCAAAGACCTGAAAGAAAAGGGTGTGGTGTGGAAGATTGAGTACATTCGTCACGAATATCCGTTCAATCCGAGAAGCAAACAGCGCATCATGTACCGGGCCATCCCAAGCTGGTTCTTCGACATTCAGGGCCAGAAGCCGCTGATGTTGGAGCAAAACGAGCATATCAATTGGTTCCCGGCTCATCTCAAGCACGGCCGCTTTGCCAAGAATATCGAGCAAGCACCAGATTGGAATCTCAGCCGCGACCGCTTCTGGGCGACGGCCATGCCGGTGTGGAAGGGCGACCGGGGTACGGTCAAAGTGGTCGGGTCGTATGCGGAGCTGAAGGAGCTCAGCGGCGTGGAGCTGGATGATTATCATCGTCCGTGGGTGGATGACATCACCTTTGAAATTGACGGTGAGACATTTACCCGCATCGATAAGGTGCTCGACTGCTGGTTTGAGAGCGGCAGTATGCCGTTTGCACAACTGCATTATCCGTTTGAAAACCAGGCCAAGTTTGAGCAGAATTATCCGGCGGACTTCATCGTTGAGTACATCGGCCAGGTGCGGGCGTGGTTCTACTATGTGCATGCCGTCAACACTGCTTTGGCGGAGATTGGTGCCTTTGGCGAGGCGGGTGAGCAGCATAAAAATGCCTACAGCAACGTCATCACCACCGGTGTGGTGGCGGGTAATGACGGCCGCAAGATGAGTAAATCCCTCGGTAACTTTACCGACCCGAACGAGCTGATGGATAAGTTTAGTGCGGATTCCTTACGCTTCCTGCTGCTGAGTAGTCCGCTATTGAACGGTGAAGACTTTGCTTTGCACGATAAGGACGTTGGTGACGTGGCACGCAAGCTCAGTATGATTTGGAATATGTATGATTTCTTCACCATGTATGCAGAAGTTGACGAGTTCACATTTCCGTACGATACGGCGTCTTCGGATGCATTTCTCGTTCACCGTATCACCAATACGGTTCACTCCGATACTCCCGAATCCTTGTCTCGCACTGGAACTGAGAACTCGTTCCAGATTAGCGTCGATATTGATAAATTATCTAACCCTCTCGATATCTGGATTATCAGCCGCTTGCACGAATTGGTTGCTGAAGTCGAGAAGCAGATGGATGCCTATAATATCCCTGATGCACTGAGCCCGATTTTGCCATTCCTGGACGACGCTTCCAACTGGTATGTTCGCCGCAGCCGCCGCCGCTTCTGGAAGTCGGAAGATGATGGCGATAAGAACGATGCTTATCGCACACTGCATTATGTGCTGGTGCGCCTGAGCTATATCTTGGCTCCATTTACGCCGTTTTTGGCCGAGGAATTGTATCATAGTTTGACGGGCGATGATGAATCGATTCACTTGAAGGATTGGCTCACGGCCGGGGCGGTCAATGAGCAGGTGCTGGCCGATATGTCCCGGACGCGCGAATTGATCAACAACGGCCTTAGTTTGCGGATGAAGCAGGATGAGCATCAAACATCGATCAAGGTTCGCCAGCCGCTGCAATGTGCGGCATATGCGGGTGCAAAGCTGGCTGAGTACTACGAGCAGATCATGGCCGAGGAGCTCAATGTCAAGGAAATTCGCTGGATTGAGAATCTAGACGAACACCTGGCGGACTATGACGTGACCGAGGGCGTGATCAAGCCAGGGAATTGGATCGAAATTAGCAAGCAATTGACGCCCGAGCTCAAACGCGAAGGCCTGATGCGTGAAGTCATCCGTCACGTGCAGAGTGCGCGCAAGAAAGCTGGATTACAGGTGGATGATCGGATTGAATTGAATATCGCCAGCAGCGACACGGAAATCGCTCAGGCTGTCGATATGTTTGCTGATGCCATCAAGGCCGAGACGCTGGCTGTAAAAATAGGTTTTGCGGCAGATGATATGGAAAAATACGACGTTAAAGTTGACGGTAAACCGGTAGAAATCTATCTGAAAAAAGCTAATTAAGCTGCGAAATTATAACCAGTAGTGTATCCTTGTAATTTTCCAGGGTTTCTTGGTTATATTTTCGCATAGGTTAATTAAGTGTTACGATAGAGCTATGACTACTATTACCAAAGCTATCATTCCGGTCGCCGGTTGGGGCACGCGGATGTTGCCGATTACTAAATCAATCGAAAAGTGTATGTTGCCGGTGGGGACGCGGCCAGTGGTTGATTATATAGTGCAGGATATAATTCGGGCGGGTGTCAAGGATATTTATTTCGTGGTTGGCGAGCAAAGCACTCAGGTACAAAGCTACTATCGGTCGAATATCCAGTTGAACGATTATTTGCGGCGCGCTGGTAAACAAGATAAATTACCTCTGGTGGCGCCGCTGCGCGATGTGCGAATACATTTTTTAACTCAGCCTGGTACGGGCGGTTACGGCACTAGCATTCCAGTGGGCTTGGCCAGCGAATTTATCGATTCAGGCGAATCGGCGTTTGTGGTGATGGGCGATCAATTTTTCTGGCGTAGTGACGGCGGTTCAAATGCGGCTGATCTGGCGGAACTGGTGGAGGCGCGCGGTTTGTCGGCTGGTTTGCTGGGTAATCCTGTTGAGGAGGCACTTATTCCACAAACGGGCATCATCGAAACCGACCAGCAGGGTAATTTTGTCCGCATCATTGAAAAGCCGAAGCTGGAAGACGCGCCGAGTAATCTCAGTAATTCAAGCTTTTACGTTCTCAATAAAGAGATTTTCGAGCTGGCGCGTACATTGCCCGCTAATCCGCAGCGCGGCGAGTTTGAACTGACCGATGCTATCAATGCGTACATCGCGGGCGGCGGTATCATCGCGGTGGGCGAGGCCAAGGGTGACTACATGGAATGCGGCTCGCCGAGCGGTTGGCTACGCGCCAATAACGCCATGGCTCGGTTGCAGGCAAATTAGTTGCACGTATTATCCATCTCTGTTATAATTGACTACTGATAGTAAATATATTTTAAGGAACGAAATGAAAGCAGTCGTAAAAATCTCTGGCAAGCAATACATTGTCAGCGAAAAAGAGTCCCTCTTGGTGGATCTCCTCCCTGAAGGCACAAAAGAACTCACTCTCGACGCACTTTTAGTGATTGATGGTGATAAAACAAAAGTTGGCAC
>CAUOPB010000022.1:0-11323 GCA_963456685.1 uncultured Candidatus Saccharibacteria bacterium
ATGGCAATATTTCGAATCTTGCTAGCGTCCTTCATAAAAATATGGTCTGATGTTAATCGCAGACCTTCCTTTGGTTGTTAATTGTAGCACAGATGAGCGGGGATGGGAAGTTTATACTAAACATCGTTATGGTGTTAATATATATAATATAAAGGGGAAATATGAAATTAAGCATCTCGATAATCAAAAATTGTCACAATAAACTTGACATAAAAGCTATAAATAATAAATCCAACTACCTCATATCAACATCTATCTATTGGCTCTCAAAGGATGTAATATTTCTAAGAGATAATATTTCTGGTTACAGCAATATAGGTGAGGTTGATCGTATTGAGGGACGATTTTGTATAGCGGACTTTACGAGTGGTAGCGGTAATGTTGTAATTCACGTATATATAGTTTATCCATCTAACCGCACAGTTCCTCTTCTCGTTGGAATCTTGGGTGGTCATGAAAGTAAAATAATGTTTGAGCTACCATTAGCTAATGATGATCAGGCTTTTATCAGAGCCAGAAATAATGGATTTGAAGTGAATATTCCTCAATTTACGGGTGATTATTTTGAACCAGATATAATCGACATGACATACCAGGATGGCAATAGAAGATCAATGGATAGACATGGAGAAGTATCGTACGAGAAACTGATAGGCAAAGATCTTAGACTGTTTGTTTTTATTGATTATGCTGTTGGAGCTGAAGATATATGAACTCTCATATCTTCTCGAAATATGAAAGTTACTTAGTTTAGTGATATCTTGGGTATAACCGCTTTTTATACTGCCCAGCTAGCAGGATTGCCTTCCTTACATAGCCGAGCGCGCGATGATCGTGGTGGTTGATTCGTCGATATCAACCCTGGCTTGTCTAGGTATCAGCCATTTCTTCGGCGCAGCGCACGTCAAGTTGCCGAAATCCCAAGCGTTCATACAGTGCGGGCATGCGCTTTGCGAGGACCTCGCGATCGCATTGCAGATATATGCATATCGACAACTGATTTAGGCATGGAATGTTTGGAGAAGTCATCGGGCTTGCAGGTCAAAGAAAACGGCTCGCCAATTTGCTTCAACTGGCGGTTGGTGATGATCGCAGCAACTTCGAGTATCCGCGCCGTAGCAACGTCGGTCGTCGTATACTCCACATCCATCCATACAAACAGACCAGGTGGCAGTGGGTCGTAATCGTGGCGCCTCACTCCTTGCGTCGCAGCTGCACACAAAGAACCAACCCTGATAAAACCACCAGCATCCAACCAGCGATGAAAACGCTTTGGTTTGACAAAACTCCAAACACAAACGTTAGCGGCATGAGGACAATTCGCCCCACGGCGTTTATCACCGAGCCGGAACCTGTGCGGTACCGCGACGGCAGCTGGTGTTGTATCTGTGCAGTAAAATGAAATAACAGCGCTCCCGAGACTACCGCTATTAAAACCTGCGCGGCGATAGTTATCCATAAATTACTACCCACCGAAAGGGCGAGCGATGCCAAGCCTAGTAAAATCGACAGAACTATATTTATTTGCTTTGAACTGAGATACTTAACCAACGAGCCGCCCAGTCCGCCCAAGCCTTCTATGAACGAACCAGCGATGCCAAATACTATCGCCGGAGCCGACAGCGCAATATACCACAGCTGATAAGCTTCGCGATTCATCTTTTGGATACAAAAGACTATCATAATTGCAGCCATCAGCCAGAGTAGGCTTTTACTTTTGAAAACGCATTTGAATGTATTTTTAGTATGTTTGATAAGTTTTTCATCAGCCACCTCGCGACTAATTTTTGCATCTTTATAAATTAGATGACAAACCATAGATATGGAAATTGGAATAATTGTTAAGTTAAACGCCAGCAGCAGCGAGTGTTCGCCGATCCAGCCGCCTAAAAAGTTACTGATAATCAACGCTATCCCGCCTAAAGTTTCGTATAGTCCTAGCGCTCGATTAAAGTTTCTGGCGTGCCCTTGCTCCTCGAGTAGCGTATCGTAAATCATAGCTGCGCCAGTCCCGCTCGAAAAAGCATCGTGAAGACCCCAAATTGTCACAGCGGCAGCGTACATAAAGATGTTGTCGCTGGCACCGGCCATCAGGCTGCTAATCCCTAAGAACAGTCCAGCCAGCACCATTGAACCCTTGCGGCTCCAGCGATCCGCGATGATTCCTGATGGAACTTCGGTCAGAACGGATGATATCAGCAGAACAATTGCAATCAAACTAATCCCAAAATTGTCAATGCCGATACTTCTTATAAATAATTTTTCAATTGAATACCAAAGTACAAAGCTTAAGAAGAACTTGCCAACATACAGCGGAAGCAGCCTCTTCATGACAGCTTTCTTCATATTCTAATTATAATGCGTGACAGCGTTATTTTGAAGGTCTATGACAATAATTTGAACTGGTGCGGGTAGAGGGAGTCGAACCCTCGTCTCATGCTTGGGAAGCATACATAATAGCCGTTATACGATACCCGCGCTGACTATATTATACACTATGCTTTGGCTATTTTCGCAGGCCGCCACCTCCGGATTGACATAACCAGTTTCCTTGCTACAATCAAAGTATGAAAAAACAAAAACTTGTAATTATACTAGTTATTTTAATACTAGCGGGGGTAGGAATAGGCTTATATATCGCTGTGCGTGCTGCGTCGAAAGATACGGGTAGTGCTAATCAGCAGCAAAAGACAACTACCAATTCTAATTCTGGCTCTGATAATTCCGATTCTAACAATAACCCTAACGGCAGTAAATTTAGCACAAGCTCTAATTCTAAACAAACTATGCCGAACCAGCAAGAGAAGAAGTCTGAAAAACCGCAGCCAAACCAAAAGGAGCAGAGAATTGATCCTGTGCGCCCGAAGCATAATCCAGCCCCGCAACCACCGTCGAGTCCAGCCGCGCCGTCGAAAAACAACCAGCGGCCAGCTCCGCAGTCTCAGCAGCCCGGTAACTCGCAGCAGCCTGCGCCGAATCCGCAACCAAAACCGACTCCAAATCCACAGCCGCAACCGGCAGACCAAGATAAAAAGTATGACATAGGTCCGCCAGATGCTTTGGAGATTCTTGAACTGATTAACTATGCTCGTAGTAAAGAAAATCTGAAACCGTTAAAAATGTACGAGCCGCTTAATCGAACGGCGCAGTGGATGGCGAATGATATGAAAGAGAATAATTATTTTAGCCATTATAAACCAGGCACAACTATTCCGCACGGACTGCTTAAAGCGAGGGCTGTCTGCAACGCACCAGCCGAGAATCTGGTGCAAACTTCGCCGCCAGACCTGCACACCAGCCGCGTAGCATTCAACGCCTGGATGCAATCGCCACCGCACAGGCAATCCATCATGTCGAGAACTTACACGCTAACTGGATTTGGCATCGCTGGTAATAAGATTGTGGAGCATTTTTGTTGAACTAAATGTTCAAGTCTTTGCCTGTAGAACGGTGTAATGCATTGAGAAGTATAGATACAACTAGGCGTCACGTAGTTTGATATAATGAAAACATGGAATGGATTTTTGATGGAATTGGCACATCGATAGTAACTTTTATTTTAGGAATATTCTTTGGTGGTAGTATTGGTTATAATATAGCTATTCATAAAGAATCATTTAAGCAGAAACAAAAAGCGGGCAATAATTCGCTTCAAATCCAAACAGGTAGAGTTAGTGATGACAAATAAGCAAACGGCAAAAGCGGGCAATAATTCGCATCAAATCCAAATAGGCACAGCGACTTTTACGGGAGTTGATGAAAAACGAGTGCGCGAGATTGTAGACGAAAGACTGCAGATTGCGCTAAAAGATTTTAGCGTGGAAGCGAATAAGACTGCTACACAGCGAAGCGGACTGTTTAATGAAAAATTGATATATAGAATGGCTACAGAAAACCTATTGCCTGCATTTGCAGATCCATCTTTTCAATTATTACTAATAGAAGCACAAAAACATGCCGCCTCAACCGAGCGTAAGCTAGACTACGAACTGTTATCTGAACTGATGGTGCACCGTTTTAAGAAGGGGACAAGTCGTAATGTTAGGGCTGGTGTTTCGAGAGCGATTGAGATTGTTGATCAAATATCAGATGAGGCATTGCTAGCGCTCACCGTCTACCACTCTTTAATGTGTTTTACTCCAGTCGCTGGAAATATGCAATTCGGATTCAGAACGCTAGACCATCTTTTTGGTAAGCTATTCTATGCCGAACTGCCAACTGATACAGATTGGCTCGATCATCTAGATATTTTGGATGCGGTCAGGGTTTCTAGGTTTCATGGTGTCATAATCGGTGGCCAACCGTTGTTAGAGGATTTGTGGTATAACTATTTCGATGGCTATACAAAAAAAGGTATAAAATTATATTCAGGTAATTACAAGAAAGCAAGCAGATTACTCGCAGAGAAACCGTATCTATCCGAATTATTGGTCGAAAATTCGTTTGATGCGAATTATGTAAAGATAGAAGTATCTAATAAACGTGAAATAGGCAAAGAGGTTGTGGTTGCTGCTGACGGTAGAAGCATTGTACGTAATCGATTGGTAGTCGATGATGAAATTGCAATATTAGAAAAGGTATATGATCTATATGATGACCAAGGTATGGACAAACAGGACTTCATAGATGAAATTGAAAAATACCCCAATCTTAAAAAACTTCGAGAATGGTGGAATACACTAAGCGAATATTCGATTCAAATAACGTCTGTCGGTAAAGCTTTAGCGCACTCAAATGCTCAAAGAATAGATAAAAACTTACCACCACTAGATTAGCAGTTATCTACCCTTGCCTACTACATATCAATTCGGAACTAAAACGAAAACAGTCACCCATTCGGGCGACAAAATCTCAGAAAGTTCCATTTTGGTGCGGGTTAGGAGACTCTAACTCCTGGCCTCTTCCATGGCAAGGAAGCGCTCTAACAACTGAGCTAAACCCGCATAATGTTTGCTGCGTATCTCGCTGGCAAATCGTCATAATTTCGCGAACTCGCCTACGATGTGCGATGCAACAGCCAATCTTTCGATTACATAGTAAGTATAGCAAACAAAACCGCCCATTTCAATAATCTTCTCACCAATTTCTCTTCGTATGATCTGGCGTGGCGTCTTTGTAATCTTCCAGGTGCTGGTTTCTTTCCTGGGATTTGCGCTGATCGTTGTAGGCGTCGATGAATCGCTTGTCCAATTCTTTGAGTTTGCCGTCGGTGCTGCCCGCGTCAACTTTTTCTTTATCGCCGGGGTTGGTGGCTGAAATACCTTGGTCGCCGTTTCTGAGCTGTTTTATTTGCGCCAACTTTTGCCGTACTCGCTGCTCGATGACAATCGCAGTTTTGCCATCTTCATTATTCGCGTCGACTGTTTGGCTGGCAAATTGCACGCCGCAACTATCCTCGCCGTCGTGCAGTACGGCGTTTGCTTCGTCGTAGCGGATGATTGCCTGGTCGTAGCGTTTTTCGCTGGCGAGGGCGTCTGCTTGCGCCTCGATTGACAGTGCCAAGTTGATGCGGACAGGGCATTCGCGCGTTTTTGGTACTTTTTGCAGGGCTTGGCGGAATTGTTTTTCTGCCGAGTCGTAGCGGGCTTGCTTATATAGAGCGTTCCCGTCGTTAAAAAATACTTTATAAGATTCAAATAAATTCATGGCATAAATCGGCGATAAGCGGAAGGAAGCCTGGCTGTTGTCGCCGTTTTTATAAGCAGCGCGCGCTGCTAGCGACAACAAGGGGAAGCTTGTTAATTTAATAGCAACCAGCAGAATCACCGCGCAAACAGGGAACGAATAGCGGAGCAGTTTCCGGCGTTTTTCTTGGCGGATTTTTTCAAAATCTAGTTTTTTCAGGTCAAATGGACGATTCTTACTCACGATTTTCCCCCTCCGACGGTGTTATATTCTGAAGTTTGCGCAAAGGCAAATAGATGGTTCTGATTTCAAAGGCCAGCAAAATAGCAGCCGCAAATATCGCTGTCCAATATATATCGTTGTAGCCGTCAAACGAGCGGCTGCTATTGACAGCTTTGTCGACGGAACCGTTCTTGACAACGGCGTCGATGGAATCTGGGGTTTGCCGGTGTGTGTACGGCAGACCTGTTTGACTGGCAATGTTTTTAAGATTTGTCTCGTCGATTTTTGATACGGCATATTTCAAATCTGGCCCGCGCAAATAAAAACCGTCAAAGCCGTCGCTGTAGCTTGGCGTTTTCATTTTTCCGCCGGCAGCGGTGCCGTAGCCCATGATCGCGCCGCCGCCCAGCAGGGGCTTTAAGCTGGCGAATGATTTTGGCGAGGCGTCGCTGGTCTGTTCGCCGTCGCCCAGGTAAAATAGCAGCGAAGTGCGCTCGGGATTTTTATGCTTGGTGCGAGTGATTTCCGAGGCGATGGTGTCAATCGGTGTATCAATTGAGCTGCCCATGGCATAGCTTTCGCTGATGATATTTACCGTGTCAACTGCCGATTCAAACATTCTGACGTCCGTCGATAACGGCGAATCAACGAAAGTTTTATTATTGAAAGTTATTAAGCTAAATCGCGCGCCGACCAGCTTTTTGGCAATTTCTTTGGCGTCGCGGCGCATGCCGTTGATTCGCGGCTGACCGTTGTTATAATCCTCGGCAGCAGAACTAATCGTTGTATCTATTACAACATAAACATCGACTAGCGGCGCGCCCCATTCTTTCACCTCGCCAGGAACAGCTGGGCGAAAACAGGCGGTAATGATAAGCAAGACGATACAGAACCGCCGCAGCCACGCTCGCCGGTTAGATATTGGTTTGGAAAAAATTCTCCAACCGGTAAAAATTGCAGCAACTACCAGAATTATCAGCAACAGATACCACGGCAAAATCGGTTGCACTATCATATGCGAAGCCTCCAATCGATAATAATAAGGGAAATTATGATAATAAGCATGCCGTATAGCAACAATTGCGGCTGATCGGTGCGAGTAACGCGCGGCGTACCTTTGAAGCGGGAGGCGTCTTGGGCGGCGATTTTTTGGATAATGCTTGGAATTGTGTTTTTGTCGTGCAGTGCGTAGTAATCGCCGCTGGTCGCCAACATGGTTCGCTTCAATTCTGCCGCTTCGGCCTCGCGGTTTTTATTACTATTCGGGTAAATAGCGTATACGCGGATATCTTTTTGTTTGGCCAGCTCTGCTGCCTCGGACAGGGAAATTATCGGCGTGCCAGCTAATTGATTGTCGGTTCCTAAAATGATACTTCGGGAGCGTTTGCTGTCCAACTTGTCGAAGCGGCCGATACAGCTTGCTAGTCCGTCGCCGATCAGCGACGAGCCTTGCCCGTTCGAGACTGCTGTGCCAGACAGGATGTCAAAATATTCTAACGTTCCAGGCGGCGTCAATGCCTTTTCAATCAGCGCTAGCTTGCTATCGATGAGGCTGGCGTCGTCTGTCAAAGGAAATATCACTGCCGGCGAGCGGTCAAATAGTACTAAACCGAGCCGTTCGCCGTCAAATTTTCGCGCCAATGTGCGGTAAGTTTTAATAATCTCTACGTCATATTCATACATCGACCGCGATACGTCAAGGCACAGCACAATGTCGCGATTTTTCACCTCGGGAGAAACGACAGCCACCGACGACGGGCGGCCAGTGAGAATAATCATCATAACCAGCAGGAGCGCGTGCAGTCCCAGTACAACCGCTAATAGTTTTTTATACCGCCTGACCTGCTGAATATAGAGCGGGAAAGCGCGCAGCCGCGATGTATTAGCGATAGGGAGTTTTTGACTAGGCGCGTTATGGTGTTTCGGTCGGCTGTATCGGCGGAGTATAATCGGCGCGGCAAACCACAGCAGGGCGATAATTATAATTAACGCCAGCGACAATTGCCAAAAAGCTAATTCCATACCGCTACCGTCTTTCTGGCGAGCGCCGCCGCCTCGGTGACGCTGCCTTGCTCGACCGCAGTAAATTCAGGAATATAGAATTGTTTGATGGCGGCCGCCAATGTTTTATAACGAGTCTTTTCTAAATCTCGCAGCGTCAACGTGTCAACGCGGTGGCCATTTATCTCGACGACGAACATGCGAAGAACATGGCTTAATTTCTGGTGGGCTTTACGCGAGGATAGCTTTCCGGCGGTGTGATTTTGTTCAATTTCATCAATTAGCCGTTGGTATTTCTGCTTCAAATCAGTCAAATCTGGCGGCGTGTATGGTTTTGGTTTGAGCGTAGCCAGGCTGCGGTGAGAGCGGCGGCGAGTAGAGTAAAACACAAATCCGTACCATAAAATAATCGCGCCTAAAAGCAGGCAGCCGATAATCAGCCACAGCGGGTCATAATCTACCCATTCGCGAAGCTCAGCGCCAGCGTGCATGTTTTTGCCTTTCTAACAGCGAAAAGAAACTGCCGACCACGTCCTCTTCTCCGGAAATTCGCTCGCTAACGACGCCCAAACGCTCCAGGGTAGTGGAATATTCGCGGTAGTACGATTGTTGCTCGCGGTCGAAATCAGCCTGCAATTTCGTTTGTTTGCGAATAAAATAAGGCAGCTCGGCCAAATCGTCAATGTCGTAAAAACTGCGGCTTCCGTCAAGTCCTGAAATATCATTGATTGTGATCCATAATATCTCGTGCTGGGCGCGCAGCCGCCGGATAATATGCTGGTGCTCGCTGGTCAGTTCATCGTCGTTGGCGACCACCACTAACATCATCTTACGCCGTAAGTTGCGTGCAATATATTCAAGCTGATTCACGATATTGCTCGGCGCTGCTGCTAGCTGAGTACTCTTTTCAATGTGCCGCAGTAGCTGCTCGATATGCCGGTCATCGCTTTTGAAAGGAATATAGGTGTTATTTTTGGCGTCGCCGGATACCAGTCCGATCAAATCGCCGTGCCGTAATACGATATAGCCTAAAACTCCGGCAGCCATGATACTGATGTCGCGCTTATTGCTGCCGCTTTTACCGGTCGCTGCCATGTGGCGGCCAGTGTCGACTACTAGTAAAATATTATGTTTGCGAATTGCTTGGTAGCGTCGGATTCGAATACCGCTACTGCGAGCAGTCGCTTTCCAGTCGATATCTTTTACATCGTCGCCAGGAATGTATTCGCGCAAGTCGTCAAAATCAAGACTGCGCCCCTTAAATACCGATCCGTATTGACCGTCTAGCAAACTCCGCACCTTTTCATGGGCGTAGAGATCCATCTTGGCTTTGACTTTGGCGAAGAGACTTGGCATATTACGGCACAGGAACAGCGTTAAATATCGAATCAATAATAACTTCCGGATGAACTTGGTCGGCGATGGCTTCAAAGTTGAGGATAATGCGGTGGCGCAATACGCTGTGGCGCAGCTGTTTGACGTCCTCTGGTATAACGTAATTGCGGCCGTTGATGAGAGCGAGGGCTTTGGCGACTTGTTGGAAAGCGATGCTGGCGCGCGGGCTGGCACCGTATTGGACGTAGCGCGCCGTTTCGCTTGGTATGATTGAGGCTGGATTGCGCGTTGCTGAGACAATTTTCACAATATAATTCTTAATGGCGTCGTCAATGTATACTTTTTGCGCCAAGTTTTGCAGCGTCTCGACTGTCGCCAGCTCAATATTCGGCGTGTTGCTATTATTTGGCGCCTCGCTCAGCTTGCCCGATTCTATGCGTTTTAAAATCTCCAATTCCTCGTCTGGAGCAGGGTAGGACAAAACTTCTTTCAACAAAAAGCGATCCAACTGTGCCTCTGGCAGCTCGTAAGTTCCTTCCTGTTCAATCGGGTTCTGGGTGGCCAGCACAATGAAGGGTTTCGGTAAATTATAGCGTTGTCCGCCGATGCTGGTCTGCTTTTCCTGCATCGCCTCCAGCATGGCGCTTTGGGTTTTGGCGCTGGAACGGTTAATTTCGTCCAGTAGTACGAAATTGGCATGAACCGGACCGAGCTCGGTGCGGAATTCGCCCTTGTTATAATCGTAAATTTGCGTACCGATGATATCGCTTGGTAGCAAGTCTGGCGTACATTGAATACGCTTGAACGAGCCGTGGACGCTGGCGGCTAGCGTCTGCACGGCTGTCGTTTTGGCAAGACCCGGCACGCTTTCCAGCAGAATATGTCCGCCAGTCATCAAGCTAACCATCAATGCCGTTCGCAAGTTTTCTTGTCCAACCACTCGCGACGAGAAAGCGTCGAAAACAGTCTGGATATTTTGGTTAGCTGCGGTCAACTCGTCGTCGCTAATCGGCGCAGACGCGGGCTGAAACTGTGCCGCTGGCTGGGCGGCAGGCTGGAATTGTGTTGGTGTAGCTGCAGGCTGAGGCTGAACTGCTGGCTCGGTCGATAACTGAGGCTGATTTGCCGGCTGAGATTGCACCTCTGGCACAACCGCGGACGTATTATTGCTCGCCAGCGAATCCGACTGAGCTGGCGCTGGTTCCTGATCTGCTGATATAAACGGATTTGGGTTCATAATGATTATTCCTTTCTATGTCCAATATTGCGAAATATTTGTTACTAACAAGCGGCACTCTTCCGGAGTGTAGCTATCCTTTTGCTCAAAATAATGCTCCGCCGGAAACATATGAGTCATGACGTCCAGGGCGACGTCTTTGTCGGTTTGCAGGTGAAAATAATCTGCCGCCGTACTATCTACATTGCCGCCCAGTCCATATAAGGCTCTGTAGCGCACACTCTTCAAATATTCCAGAGCCATCGCAATCTCTATCCGGTCTTCGACGATGTCGCCGGTCAGCAGCAACACTCTCCCGTTGAGGCCATCCTTAGAAAATGTCCCGTATTGATCAAGGATGCGATTCAGCTCAGAAAAGGCCTGGCGCTTCATGTCTTCCAGTACCGAGCGGGATTCTAGCTCAATGCCGTCGCGCTGCGGTTTTTCCAAGTCAGGGTTCCATGTGAACATACCCGCCGGATCAATTAGCCCGACCACCCGCGGATCGCCAGGGATAATGATTCGCTTGCTAAGCAAAGGAAACACCCAAGCGTTAATCTCGCTTGCCAAACCAATGCAAGCTGTCAGCGCATCTTCTTTTAGCGCGATAACGACCGCTTCCTGGCCCTTCAAATCGCTCACGCGCCCCGCCAAAGTCCGCCCCAGCTCAATCCTATTGATATAGTACATACTGGTTATGATTATGCCTGAAAGCGCGGGAGAATGCAATTGCGGCGGATACTCGTCTGTCTCAGACTACAGCAAGCTAGACTATATCCATCAAGTGTATGATTTTAGTCCCGCCGCTCTACCTGTACCATACATTGCGCCAAGCGTCAATGAGATGTTACAGTAGCCTAGTGGCTTGACTGGAAATCATGTATAATAATGTCTGAAGGGAATTATCATGCAAAAAAACGAAAA
>CAUOPB010000023.1:0-10953 GCA_963456685.1 uncultured Candidatus Saccharibacteria bacterium
GATCGTCGGCAGCGTCAGATGGGTATAAGGAGCAGACGCTTGAGGGCGTCGTTGCCGCCCTCAGGCCGATGTTCGGCTCCCAGGCGCCGAACATCGACACCTGGCAGACTAGGCTTCTCGTCAAGCGGAAGCTCGACGAGAAGAAGGCCAATGGCCCCCTCCAGGGGGCCGACATCACGGTCGAGGCTCTCCTCGAGAAGGCCGTTGACGGCTGGGACAACCCGGCCGTCAAGTCGGGGCTTTGCCTCAGGGCCGCATGCGCGATCCTGGGGACCAACCCTGTGCCGGCAACCCCCCAGCCGCCGGCAGCGCAGCCCGCAGCCGCCCCCACGTGGGGCAGCTTCCCGGCATCTCTGCCGGGTGCGGCGGAGGCTTCCGCCGCACCTACTGGCGACAAGACCGCAAAGGCTGCCAAGAAGACCGCAAAGGCTGCCAAGAAGACCGCCAAGGCTGCCAAGAAGACCGCCAAGAAGGCAGCCAAGCGCGCCCTCCTGTGCGGCATCCTAGCGGCCGTCGCGGCGATGACGGCCGTCATCGCCGCCGCCAGCAGCGGCTGGGCGGCCGTCATCGCCGCCGTTATCGCCACTGCCGCTGGTATCACTGGCGCCACCATCGGCGCCAAGACGTTCGCCAGTACCAAGCCCCACCCACAGCCCTCTCACTCCCAGTGAAGTAGGGCTACACTCAATCACCACTACCACCCCGCCTCCGGCGGAACCTTGCCATTCCAGGCAATCGTTCTGTCGGGGGCGGGCAACCCCATGGAATATCATGATTTGATACTAATCAGCTGGATTATCAAAATTAACCAAAAGGAGTTTATATGAAATCAGTTTTTGCCGGAGTTTCTGCTGTCGCGCTAGCCGTAGCTGGCGCTGCTGGTATTGCTAGCGCCCTAGGAAACGAGCAAACCAACAATGCGCCAACTGCCGCTAATCAAGCGCAGCAACCAGTCTACCGCTGCGAATCACTAGGTATCGACCATATCGCCCGCGATAGCTACAAATTCTCTGTCAAATATGCCGCTTACAACGGCGCCACTTACAAAGGCACTGTCTACCGCGTCTACGACGCCAATGGCAAAGAGGTCTACAACACTGCCGGGGCTAAATTCAACGGTTTCGAACCTGGTAATTACACCGCCAAGGCTTTCGTCACTGTATCAGTCAATGGCAAAGACGAAACTGTCACCAGCGACAGCTGCACCAAGACTTTTACCATCAAAGCCGCTCAAAACGACCAAAATAATAAGCCGGACAAACCGTCCGAACCAACACCACAGCCGCAAGAGCCGTCTAAGCCGACCAATCCAAACCAAAATAAGCCAGACGACCAGAAGCCGACGCCGCAGCAGCCTTCCAAGCCTGACAATCAAAACAAGCCCAACAATCCAACTCCGCAGCAACCATCAACTCCTACCAAGCCAACAGAACCGTCTAAACCAACGACACCTGCTCAGCCGAGCCAGCCCGACACAAAGCCGACCACGCCAAACACACCGAATACACCAGCTACACCATCAAAGCCGGCGGCTCCAGCTAATCCAGCACCTGCAAACCAGCAGCCCTCGCCAACAGACGCCGCAAATTCCAACGCCACGACTACACAAACAAACACAGCCAACAGCCCGTCTAACAACGCTAGCGCGCCAAACCAACTACCAAAAACGGGTATCAGCGAACTAGCTGGCCTAGCTGGTACTGGGTCGCTTGGCTACGCGCTGTATGCCTACATAGTATCGCGCAAAAACCGTTAATCTAGCTTGACCGCTCGCACTTTGCTCTAATAAATAACCCCGCTCTTTCGACCGGGGTTATTTTATTTACTAATTCAGTGTTCGCCTGACCAATTCGCGGGTAAAGAATTCCAGCGTGTCGCCGATAGCCAGCTGCATCTTCTTCTGCGTCCGCAGGCTCAAGCCGCACATCTCGCCTTCAAATACTTCTTTGGCTTCCTGCTGCTGCCGCTGAACGTTAGCTACCTCTACCTCGGCAAGCTGCTCGCCGCCGCGCTTGACGCGCACTAGCAAATTCGGTGCTACTTTGCCGCTGATTACTTCGCCGCCGCAAATCACTTCGTCGCGCATAGTACGAAAGATACCTTTGACTTCTAATACGCCAACTTCCGTCTCGACCACCTCTGGCGACAGCAAAGCTTCCATATTTTTACGAGCATCGTCTAGCAGTTCGTAAATTACTTTGTAAGTGCGCACCCGCACGTGATCACGGCTCGCCAAGCGCTTGACCGCTGGTGGTATCTCGACATTGAATCCGTAAATAATAGCATCCGAACTATCTGCCAAACGCACGTCGCTCTCGTTGATATTGCCGACGCCGCTGCCGATAATTCGCAAATCAATCGCGCCGCCGGTATCGACCAGCCGCAGGCTATCCATCACCGAGGCTAGAGAACCCTGCACGTCAGCCTTGACGATGACGTCGAATTCTTCACTGTCGTGCTTTTGAGTCATCATTTTCAGCAAATCGGCGCCAGTGACGTTGGTGCTGGCAGCTTGCCTTTCTGCTTCAATTTTAGCCTGCTCTACCTGGGCGCGGGCAATCTTCTCATTCTTCACCACAGTGAAGACATCGCCGAACTGCGGCAATTCTTTGAACCCAGTAACCGTTACTGGCGTTGACGGGCCAGCTAATTTTAGCGCCTCGCCGCGGAAATTAGCCAGCGTGCGCACTTTGCCGTATGATGTGCCAGCAACCAGAAAATGACTCGGTTTCAGCTGGCCTTGCTCGACTAGCAGATTGACCACCGAACCGCGGCCCTTTTCCATGTGCGCCTCAATCACCAAGCCTTCCGCCGGCACGTCAGTATCAGCTTTCAGCTCCTCCATGTCAGCCACTAGCAGCACCATATCTAGCAATTTATCGATATTTTCGCCAGTTTTAGCGCTAATCGGCACCATAATAGTGTCGCCGCCCCATTCCTCTGGATTCAGCTGATATTCGCTGGCTAATTGAGCTTTAACGCGGTCGATGTTAGCACCCTCTTTATCAATTTTGTTGATAGCCACGACGATTTTAGCATTAGCATTGCGAGCAAATTTAATCGCTTCGACCGTTTGCGGCATCACGCCGTCGTCGGCAGCCACCACAATCACCACTACGTCGGTCAAAACCGCGCCGTGCTGGCGCAGCGCCGCAAAAGCCTCGTGTCCTGGCGTATCTAGCAAGGTGATTACGCGGTCGCCGCGCTTGGTCTGATAAGCGCTGATATGCTGGGTAATGCCGCCCGCTTCGCTAGCTACGGTTTTCATACCGAGAATCGTGTCTAGCAGCGTAGTTTTGCCGTGATCGACATGTCCCATCACTGCTACAATCGGCGGCCGCAGCGATGCCTTGGCAGACGGCTTGTGCAAATGTTGCACTGGCGCAGAATTAACTTCTTTTCGCTTCAATTGTACGGCAATTTTCAACTCCTCGACGATAATTTGCGCCGTCTCAAAATCAATCCTCTGATTGATCGTCGCCACGATACCGTTTTTGAACAATTCACCGACAAGCTGCGTTACTGGCAGATTCAGAGCCTCGGCCAATTCTCCAACGGTAATAGAATCGGCAATCGTCAGAATTTTCTCTGGTTGGCTCATGTTTTCTCCTTTCTACCCGCAGCTTATCGGGACAATTATCCGCTAGATGCGCGGGCTGTTACTTGGTTTTCTTTTTCTTGCCGCCCAAACTCAGGCTAATTTTGCGGCCTTCGCGGTCAATGTCGAGAATTACGAATTCTTTGCGCTCATTCAAGGTAAAGACCTTCTCGGGATCAACATCGTTGCCGCTGCCAAGTTCCGAGATATGCACTAGCGCCTCGACAGCCGGGCTAATCTGGACAAAGGCGCCAAACGGCGTAATCCGCGTGACCGTACCTTCGACTTTTTGACCTTTTTCAAGCTTCTCAACCTCGTCGAGCCACGGATCTTTGGTTAGCTGCTTGACGCTCAAGCTCAAACGGTCTTTGTCAATCGAGATAATTTTGGCTTCAACCGACTGGCCAACTTTGACGTAATCATTCGGATTACCGACACGCTCCCAGCTGATTTCTGAAATGTGAATCAACCCTTCAATACCATCAACATTAACAAACGCACCGAAATCTACTACGCCCGTGACCACGCCTTTAACCGTATCGCCAACTTTCAGCGTAGCAAAGCGCGCTGCCAAGCCGTCTTTGATAGCCTCTTTCTCGGAGAAAATCAATTTGTTAGTCTTGCGGTCGCAGTCCAAAATACGCACTTTCATCGGCCGGCTGACCAGCGCGTTCAAGCGGGCAAGAATTTCGTCCTTGTCGGCGCTGCCAACGCGCGGATAATGCTCGGCGCTCAACTGCGATACCGGCAAGAAGCCGCGTACACCCTCGTACTCGACCAGCAGTCCACCGCGGTTCGCATCGTACGGCGTAATCTCGACAATTTCAGCAGCATCAAAGTGAGCTTGAATTTCTTCCCAGCCGCGGTCTTTGGCTGCCTTGCGCAAACTCAGCAGGCTGTAGCCGTTATCAAGTTCTGAATCAATCACGCTTGCCGACACTTCGTCGCCGACATTCAATTGGCGGCCGAAACCGACCTCGCGGCGCGGTACGTAACCAATTCCTTGCGCGCCCAAATCTACTAATACTTCGTGTTTTCGCACGCTTAAAACGTGCCCAGTCACCATCTCGCCAGCAACTAGCTGTTTCGCATTGTCGCCCGCCAAGAGGTCGTCCATCGTAATCGTGGCCTTTGCCATAAATACGTCATCAGCAGATACCCAGGGTTTGGGTAAACTCTGCCAATTCTCCTTTCTTAAATTTAATATTTCTCGAGCAACACAAAACAATGCGCACTCAGCCACTTACCAGTATACCTTATCCGACCTCTAATGTCTAGATGAAGCGGCGCGATTTGACGTAAGCAACCCCCAGCCCCAGCAAGCCGGCGCCAGCTACAACCGCTAGCATATCGTCAACTGGGCCAGTCTTTGGCAAACTGCTGGCTTCATGGCCAGTTTTCGGCAGCTTGTTGTTAATAGCAGCAGACGAACCTGTTGCCGAGTTATTAGAGCCGCTAGAAACGGTGCTAGAAGCGCTAGAATTAGAGCTGGAATTAGAAGCCGGAGTCGAACTATTGGGGCTACCAGTAGAGGCGCTAGACGTGTCCGACGCAATTTTTTGATCGCTCTGGCTGGCCGCACCAGCGTTAGATTTCTGTGCTGGATCCGAGCTGTTGTTACCTTTGTTCTTGTCTTCTTGCTTTTTCAATGTATCAGCAAGCGAGTCTTTTTTCTTCTCGTCTTCCTTAGGCTTATTAGGTTCAGTATTGCTCTGGTTTGTATCTTTTTTTGGCGCTGGCGCAGTGTTGCTGCTTTGCTCGTTTTGAGTTTTTTGGTCGTTTTTGGCAGTTTCAGATTGAGACGTTTGTGCCGTTTGCTGCGTATCTGTCGAACTCAATTCGCCCGAATGGCGCACCATGTACACGCCGCCAACAAACGCCGCTGCTAGCGCCGTCCCCACCAGCACAAAACCAATCACTGAACCTTTCTCGCTACGATGTGCCACTTTACTGTTATCCTCTCATAATTACCTTACTTTTCTATATTATACACCTTTTCTGCAATAATATCAACTATACGCTATACTATCGTCTGTGATACGATAGATTCATGATAGTAACAATCGATACTGGCGGGACAAAGACGCTCGTCACCTCTTTTGCCGATAACGGGCACATGGGCAAACCGCTTAAATTTCCCACTCCCAAGGAGCCAAAAGCTTATGTCGCTGAACTAAAACGCGTAGTCCGCGAACGCTATTCAGACAAAAAAGTCGATGTTATAGTTATCGCTCTGCCTGGTATTATCAAGAATGGCACTGCTGTCTGGTGCCAAAACCTCGGCTGGGCAGATTTTCATGCTTCCCGCCTGCTGCGAGACCTGCTGCCAGGCGTGCCGGTGCTCATCGAAAACGATGCCAACCTAGCTGGGCTCGCCGAAACGCGGCTTTTACGAACAATCCCTAACTGTTCGCTTTATGTCACAGTTAGTACTGGCATCGGTACTGGCGTTTGCACTAACGGCTATATCGACCCGGGCATGCGCTACAGCGAAGCCGGCCGCGCGCTCGTCGAATATGGCGGCAAGATCCACTCGTGGGAAAGTTTTGCCTCTGGACGGGCCATTGTCGATGCTTATCACAAATTTGCTCGCGACATCACCAGCAAACGCACCTGGAAGAAAATTGCTGATCGCATTTCGCGCGGCTTTCTGGCCGTCATCCCGATAATTCAGCCTGACATTATCATCATTGGCGGTAGCGTCGGTACTTATTTTGAACGGTACGGCGATTACTTGCGCGATATTTTAACTTCGCATCTGCCGCCGCACATTCCATGCCCAAAGATTATTCAAGCGCGCCACCCCGAGGAAGCGGTTGTCTACGGATGCTATTACTATGGCAAAGATTACTTGGCTCTCGCAAAAAATAAGCGCTGACACTTTGTCAGTGCCGCACCTCGCACATCTCACCCTAGTTCAGGGTGAGATGTTTCGTTGGAATCATCGCGCTTGCGCTATTCACTACAATCCGGCAGATTCTCATGCTTGCGAACGGCTACTCCACGAATATGGCCACGCCTTGCTAAACCACACTGGCTATTCGCGCGATATTGAGCTAATCGCTATGGAGCGCGCCGCCTGGCAAGAAGCCATCAAAGCAGCCGCTAGGTTTTCTACCACAATTGACGCCAAGCTAATCGAAAACGACCTCGACACTTATCGCGACTGGCTGCATGCCCGTTCGCAATGCCCGCACTGCCAAGCTGCCGGCCTGCAATCCAGCGCTAACAAATATTCCTGTCTCGCCTGCGGCCGTTCCTGGCGAGTAAACCAAGCCAAACTATGCCAGCTGCGCCGCTGGCTTGAATGATCCTGCTTGACAAGATAGATTATCAACTATCCCGAAATACTAACGTATGTAAAAAAATGAAGTCAGTAGTTGTCTGTAAAACTAAAAGCACCTCCGTGATGGAGGTGCATTTTTGTATAGTCAGCTAGTTTTACGCTGCGAGCGTAACGTCATCCTGCGTAACAGTTGTTTTCGCTTTGCC
Organism: uncultured Candidatus Saccharibacteria bacterium; assembly: GCA_963456685.1. Classification (GTDB taxonomy): domain Bacteria; phylum Patescibacteriota; class Saccharimonadia; order Saccharimonadales; family Saccharimonadaceae; genus Saccharimonas. The sequence continues at coordinate 7,091 of CAUOPB010000023.1, forward strand.
GCGCCGACTGATACGGCCGCCTTTGGCCCCAGCAATTCGCGCAAGCGCCGGATTAGCAGCAAAACCGCCCGTGTGCCCGTTTTGTCCGCCTTTACGGCCAATTTTTGCATAAAAATTTGGGTCTTTGGCCAAGTTCTTTTTAGCTGCTTTCATGCCGCCGATTTTTGTTCCTGCCATATTATTATCTCCCGCCCGCTTCGGGCAATATTAAAAGGGCTCGCCTACCTCTGTAAGAGACAGGTAAACCCTCGCTTTATCTCACATACGTTATATGTACTCTTTTATATTAGCACAAACGAGACAAAATGTCAATGGTTACAAATTATGAAATTATGGTATAAAAACCATTGCGTTTATTCGTCTGGTGCGATATTATAGATATGCACCTGTTTGAACCTTCAAAACTACGAGGTTCACCACAAATACAATTCTCGTTTTCTGCGAGATCCGAGAATATAAAAATAACGCTCTCGAAAGGGCGTTATTTTGTTTACTGAGCTGTCACGACACGCAGCAGCGATCTGGGAGCCTTCGTCTCATAAAACCCCCTAAGCGCCATCGGACAATCTGTAGTTTTGCCGCTAACAGACAGCGGCACTAAACACATCAGCCAAAAATAAAAACCACCCTTTCGGATGGTTTTTATATAATCCGGCACCGTGCTAGATTCCCACTTACGCAGTATTATCGCCGCTGAGGAGCTTAACTTCTGTGTTCGGAATGAGAACAGGTGTTTCCTCCTCGCCATGGGCACCGGAGGAGGGGGTTTAAAGCGCTTGGTTCCACATATAATCCGTGGTGGGCCAAACCCCTTCCTTCGATGTCCTTGTTCGGCTAGCTCGTGCCTATAATCGAAAGATTAACGTTGGTGCGAACACCAATTACTAGTCAAGTCTACCTTATCCACGCTATCAATGCAAGCATTAACCTCGTAGACAAGGACATAAAAAGGCAATGGGACTATTAGTATGCTTCGGCTCCATACATTACTGCACTTCCACCTTGCACCTATCAAACAGATAGTCTATCTGTGTCCTCATAGGGAAATCTAATCTTGAGGTCAGTTTCGCGCTTAATATGCTTTCAGCGCTTATCTGGTCCGCACATAGCTACCGGACAATGCAGCAGGTGGCCACAATCCGTACACCAGAGGTGCGTCCACCCCGGTCCTCTCGTACTAGGGGCAGATCCTCTCAAATTTCCTAACGTCCATACCGGATATAAACCGAACTGTCTCACGACGTTCTGAACCCAGCTCGCGTACCACTTTAATCGGCGAACAGCCGAACCCTTGGAAGGTGCTCCCCCTCCAGGATGTGATGAGCCGACATCGAGGTGCCAAACAGCGCCGTCTATGTGAACTATTGGGCGCTATAAGCCTGTTATCCCCAGGGTAACTTTTATCCGTTTGCGCTGTCGATCCCACATTCATGTACAAATGTACGTACAGCGGATCACTTGCTCCGACTTTCGTCTCTGATTGGAATGTACTCCTCACAGTCAAGCTGGCTTGTGCGCATACACTATCACTTCGATTTCCATCCGAAGTTAGCCAACCTTTGAACGCCTCCGCTACTCTTTAGGAGGCAACCGCCCCAGTTAAACTACCCACCATACACGGTCCGCTAACCGGATAACGGTCAGCGTGAGAACACAATCACAACAAGGGTGGTATTTCACTTGGTGACTCCACAAATACTGGCGTATCTGCTTCAATATCTCCCACCTATGCTACACATGTTGAAACCGTATTCAATGTAAAGCTGTAGTAAAGCTCCATGGGGTCTTCTCGTCCTGGTATGGACAGACGGCATCTTTACCGCCAATGCACTTTCACCGAGTCCTTCGCTGAGACAGTGCCCACATGATTACTCCATTCGTGCGGGTCAGAACTTACCTGACAAGGAATTTCGCTACCTTAGGACGGTTATAGTTACCGCCGCCGTTCACCGGGGCTTCAGTTTGCACCGTGAAGCACTCCCCTTAACCTTCCGGCACCGGGCAGGAGTCAGCCCCTATACATCCACTTTCGTGTTAGCAGAGACCTGTGTTTTTGATAAACAGTTCCGTGGGCTCTTTTGCTGCGGCCCCCACATCGTTAGATGTGTTGAGCTTCAGTTCCAAAGCTTGGTTCTATCTCAAGAAGAATTGATGTATTAAAGATACTCTTTAACCACACCTTATAGAGCTATGAAACTGACAACATATCCACCGAAGTGGGGGCAGACCTTATTCCGAAGTTACGGTCGCTGTATTGCCGAGTTCCTTAGCGAAGGTTCTCTCGTAAGCCTGAGTCTACTCGACTCGAGCACCTGTGTTGGTTTGCGGTACGGGCGGCTAAGTCCACGCGTACACCTGCTTTTCTAGCCAGGGCTTTCACCAAAATCGCGACTCCGAAGAATCACTTTCACTTCCTTTGCGTTCCCGCTCGGTTGGACGGATAAACCATGAATCCGCTTCGATTACTTCCCCGTGAACAGTGTACAAAACTTAACCGGTTCAGGAATATTAACCTGATGTCCATCGCCTACGCTCTGCGCCTCGGCTTAGGCCCGACTAACCCTGAGATGATTACCATAGCTCAGGAAACCTTGCTCTTACGGCCGAGAGGATTCTCACCTCTCTTATGGTTACTCATTCCAGCATTCTCACTTCCTACCGCTCCACAGCACTTTACAATGCTGCTTCACTGCCGATAGGAACGCTCCTCTACCGCCCATGCTAATGCATAGACCCATGTCTTCGGTATTACGTTTAGCCCCGTTACATTTTCCACGCAAGATCTCTTGACTAGTGAGCTGTTACGCACTCTTTAAATGAATGGCTGCTTCTAAGCCAACATCCTAGCTGTTTAAGAAATCTCACCTTGTTTCCCACTTAACGTAAATTTAGGGACCTTAGACGATGGTCTGGGCTGTTTCCCTTTTGAGCGACGAACTTAGCTCCGCCGTTCTAACTGCCATGATTCCACAGCCGGTATTCGTAGTTTGTTAAGGGTGGGTAGGATTGCTCCCCCCAGTCCTTTACAGAGCTCTACCCCCGACTGCTACCACATGACGCCAGTCCTAAAACTGTTTCGAGGAGAACCAGCTATCTCCGAGTTCGATTGGCATTTCACCGCTAACCACAAGTCATCCAAACACTTTGCTGCGTATCCTGGTTCGGTCCTTCACTACCTGTTACAGTAGCTTCAACCTGCTCATGGTTAGGTCACCCGGTTTCGGGTCTAATTCCGTACACTAAACGCCCTATTCAGGCTCGCTTTCACTGTGGCTCCGTTAACTAACTTAACCTTGCGCACGAAATTAACTCGCTGGATCGTTCTACAAAAAGCACGCCGTCACCGGACAAGCCGGCTCCGACTCCTTGTAGGCACTTAATTTCAGGATCTATTTCACTCCCCTCCCGGGGTTCTTTTCACCTTTCCATCACTGTACTTGTTCACTATCGATCGTATATTATATTTAGCCTTAGCTGGTGGTCCAGCCAGATTCAAACAGGGTTTCTCGTGCCCCGTCCTACTCGATAAAACACATATAAGGTCAGCGTCGTTTTTGCGTACACGGCTTTCACGTTCTTTGGCTAGCCATTCAAACTATTCTGCTAACCACGCTGTTTTCTTACCTTACCTACTGTTGATAGCCAGTAGTCGCAAACCAGATACCTCGAACGAATTCAAGTTCTCTGGCTTGGTCGTGTGTAATATCACAACCCCTTGTAAGCATTCGCCTATCAGCTTATTTGCCTGCGAACAGGCAAAAACTTATAAGGTTTGGGCTCTTCCCGTTTCGCTCGCCACTACTCCGAGAATCGTTATTTACTTTCTTTTCCTCATCCTACTAAGATGTTTCAGTTCAGATGGT
>CAUOPB010000024.1:0-10860 GCA_963456685.1 uncultured Candidatus Saccharibacteria bacterium
ATGACGTGTTATTTGGCGAGGTCTGGGCGCGCGAAGCAGAATTATCGCCGCGCGACCGTAGCTTGGCGACAGTTTCGGCGCTGATTGGTGCTGGTATTTTAGACAGCTCTCTCAAAGCACACTTGCAAAAGGCGCTTGATAACGGCGTCACCCGCAGCGAACTGGTCGAGGTAATTACTCAGCTTGGCTTTTACGCTGGCTGGCCGAAAGCTTGGGCGGCATTCCGGTTGTTGAAAGAAGTACTGGCAGAGGCAGAGTAGCTATTTAGACAAATAAACAAAGCCGCCAATATTCAGACGGCTTAGTTTAGCGTAAATTTGTCAGTTTAATTTTTTATTTCTTTGACTTTTTCTTCTGCGACGATTTAACAATTGGCGAAGCAACAGCACAGCCAATCGCGCCAAATATCGATACGACGGCGATTTGGCGCATGATATATTTGCCTCTGCCGAACGGGCCTTCTTCCCACACCATATGAGCTTTCAAGCTCTCTGAAGTTATCGGGCAATTTTTCTTGGTGTCTTTGAACCCGGAACTTGGCTGGCCGTTTTTGACGCAAACGTATTCTGGTTCTGGTCCGGACGGTGGTATGCAGCTGACAGCAATTAATACTGCCGCAATAGTCGCAAGCGATCCAGAAATAATTAATAGTAATTTTGGCGTTTTCATAAAACCTCCTTAATTTAACAAAGCTTACAGATATTGTAACACGAGGTTTACCTGTTAATAATTTTTAACCTGCTATGTCAAGCAAATCGCAATACGCTAAACCTATATTGACTGAATGAGTTGTTGGTAAATGCCGTGCGTCTGTCTAATTCTTGCTACTGATACCGATTCGTTTACGGTGTGCGCTTGGTCGAAATCACCAGGACCGTAGATGACCGTCTCTGCGCCAATGGCCTGAAAGAAAGCTTGATCGGTGCCGCCGTAGCTGACTGCTGTCTCAGCTTCTGGTAGCAAGCGCTGCATGGTTTTCAAGATTTTGGCGTTCGTATCGCACAAAGCAGACGGCACAGGTGTAGCGGGATGCCGCCATGTGCAGTTGTAGCGGGCAGTTATCTCGCCAACCCAATTTTCAAAGTCTGCGTCCAGGGGCGGCGTGGTGCGGATATCGACCATCACAGAGCTAACGCCAGCTGTTTTGTTGTTAGAGTATGACCCTGCAGGTTCAACGCGCGTTGGCGTGAAGCTAGGAGCACCCAAAATATCGTGGCTATAGGCGGCATGAAGCTGCTCGCGAATCTCTGGCAAATCATTCAGGAACGACACCACGGCTGGCAGAGAACTATCGTAATAAGCGCTCTCTTGCGAGGCGTGGCTTGATGTGCGCTCAAAGATAAATTCAACAAACTTGTTGCCGCGATGTCCGATCTCGATGCGATTATCTGTCGGTTCGGCGATGACGCAGCTAACCTCCTCGTACTGTGTCTTTTCTGAAAAATACTTCGCAAAATCAGCCGACCCAGCACCATCAACCTCTTCGCTAGCAACGGCGACGCACCACACGTCAAGATCATCGCGCCGGTTATTTGCATATTCGGCAGCTGCTATCATTTGTAAAGCGACGCCAGCTTTCATGTCGGTGGCGCCTAGACCATACAGCCGGCCGCTTATAACGTATGGTTGCCACGGACTCTGCCGCCAAGCCGACTCATCGCCAGGAGAAACCGTATCAACATGTCCGCACAGAATAAGGGTGCGCTGTGCCGGCTGTTTGCTGGCGCGAATAAGCCCAGTAGTAAAACGTTTCTCGGTAATAACCTTATCGAAATTCACCGATTGCATCCATGACGCGACGAAGTGCAAAATCTCGGTCTCGTTGCCTGATATCGACGGGATGGCTATCAGTTGCTCGGTTAATTCAATAATATCTAGCCGTCTGCGTTTTGCGTCTTGTCCCATACCATTACAGTATCACAACAACCATACTTTTTGCTACCCTGACCATACAACGGACACTCTTGGCATAATGCCAGCGCCTCTGGCGGCACTTCATCGGGCGAGTTGATTTCGCGTCCACCGATACGTTCAGCGATTGGCAGGCTGTTTGGGTTGCAGAAAGCATATGGTGTGAGGTCTTCATTTTGTGCTGCGCGAACAATCTTGTCAAGCAATATAGTGCCGACGCCATGGCCTCTTAGGCTACCGTCAACCTTTAGCGATCCTACTTCAGCCATACGAATAGTGCCGTTGCCAGGATCGTGTTCAATTGGCTCCATCGCCCCTACATATCCGGCTAGGCGGCTTGAAAAATAATCAATTTTGGTTGGCTCAACAGTCTCTTTCACTGTTTCAAGCGGCGATAATGCGACGACGCCAATGCGTTTTTGGGCGATATCTGCTGGCGATACTTTTAGCATTTGTTTATCGCCCTCTTTGCGTTTATTAACAAAATTAGCAATAGCAGCGGCAGCGATCTGAGTTTGTTCGTCGCTGGCGCCAGCTGTGAGTTCAGCAAAAGTTATAAGCGTAAGCTCAATAGGGGCTTCTCCGGATTTTGGTTTAGTAGTAACCGTCTCGACCATATCTGTGTATTATAGTATAAATTTATTGTAATGTCAAGTAAACTTAAAGACTATAGTTAGTGTATAATCTAAATCATGGATATAGCCCAGATTTCTCAGATTGATAAAGTTAAAACGCTTATTTGCGAGTTGCTTGGCAGCGACAAGTCTGGGCACGCCGATGATCATGTCGAGCGAGTGGCGCTGCTGGCAGAGCGTTTTGCTAGCGAATGCAGCGAATCAGTAGATCTGCAAGAAGTGCTGTTGACGGCTTGGCTGCATGACGTAGATGACTATAAATTAGTCGGCAAGGCGCAGGCAGAGAAATTGACGAACGCAGTAAATATTATGACGCAAGCAGAAGTGGCTGATGATCTAAGTCGGGCGGTGCTAGAAAATGTTGCGGCGATTGGTTATAGCAAACGGCTAAACGGCAAGCAACCGCAGCGGCTGGCGGGGCGGCTGGTGTCTGACGCTGACATGTGCGATGCTATTGGCGCGGTTGGGATTGAGCGGGCGCTGGTTTATGCCTGCCATCATGGCGGGCGGATTTTTGACCCCGCAGTTTGGCCGAATGTTAATTTGGCGGCGCACGAATATAATACTGACGGCAATACGCATGATACCGACGGCTTCATTAATCACTTTTTTGAAAAGCTGCTGAAACTGAAAGGCTTGATGCTGACCGAGCCAGGACAAATAGAGGCAGAAAACCGCCAGTAAATTATGGTTGATTTCTTACGCCATTATTTCCGCGAGAAGAATGCGCCAGACTGGAGCGAATTTTTGGAAGAATACTTACGCTGTTGATAAGTCGCTGAAGTGCTTTCTTGTCTATCCCGATTCTCTACCTGGAAAGCTGGTGCTCAAAATTTTTAAGCCGGTGTCGATGACCAATTGGCAGGCTTGCTGTTGCGAGAGGGGCGCGAGGTGCTTGTTTTCGCCGCTTGGATGGAGCGAATGGCCAGCTTTTGGTACGATAATAGCTCGTTGTCTAGCCTCGTGTCAAATGGCTACCGCCACCGCCTATGCAAAAAGTTGTTATCGGCCGTTTTAGATTATCCATCGTTTCGTTTATTATAATATCATACATTACATATTTGTCAAATACATAAGCTAACGTATCATTATGTTAATATTGGAATATGAAGCAGGCGATAATTGTTCACGGTAAGCCGTCCAAACGATCGTATTTCAATCCAAATCTACCGAGCGCTAGTAACTCGATTTGGATTCCATGGCTGCAACAGCAGCTGCTAATTCGCGGTATTGACACTCAGACACCCGAGATGCCTGAATCGTGGCGACCAGATTACTCGTTGTGGCGACAGACTTTTGAAAAATATGATGTAAATTCAGAAACCATATTGGTTGGTCATAGTTGTGGCGGGGGTTTTCTAATTCAATGGATGAGTGAGAATCCGCAAATTTGTGCAGGCGACGTTTATCTTGTTGCGCCAGCTTTTGGTGATAAGCTTAACCCCGAAGCTCCATATGACGAGCCGCTTCGTGGCGGTTTTTTTGATTTTGAGATTGACGAGGCGCTACTTGATCGCGTGCGTAGTCTAACTATATTTTACTCTGACAATGACTCGGTGCGAGTTGATACTGCAATAAAAATTCTAAAAAAATCTTTCCCGTCTGCCTGCTATCGATTATTTCCGGGATATGGGCATTTCTGTGGTAAGCGTGACATGGCCGACGATACTTTTCCTGAGTTGTTTGAGACAATATTACGTAATAGAAAATGACTATAGAAGAAGAGGTTGGCTGAAATAATCAGCAGCCTAGTTGCTTGATATAAGATATAATAGTACTTGTGAATAAACAACTACAGCAGAAGCTCAAAACTCTACCGCGCAACCCTGGTGTTTATTTTCATAAATCAGCCAGCGGCGAGATTATTTATGTGGGCAAGGCGGCAGTGCTAAAAAACCGTGTGCGGCAATATTTTCAGAGCGGCAAAGATTTTGACGCCAAAACTCGAGCGCTGGTCGCCGAGATCTATGACACTGACTGGATCGAAACCGAGAGCGAGATTGACGCGCTGTTTTTGGAAAGCGAGATGATCAAGCGTTATATGCCGCGCTACAATATTCTGCTGCGCGATGATAAATCACAAACTTTCGTGCGAATTGATATGAAAAGCGAATGGCCGACGGTGACTTTTACGCGCAGCCCTGCTGATGACGGTGCGACTTACATTGGTCCTTTTTATAGTGGCTTGCCAGTCAAGAAAGCGCTGCGTTATTTGCGCAAAATTTTTCCTTATTATATCAAGCCGCCCAAGCGCGAACACGCTAATTTAGAAGAGCAAATCGGTTTGGCGCCCGGTCTTGATATGACCAGCCACGAGTACAAGAAATCTTTGCGGAAGCTGATCAAATATATCGAGGGTGGGCGCGTCAAAATCGCGCAAGAAATTGAACGCGACATGAAACGAGCGGCGCGCAACCAAGAATTCGAGACAGCGGCGCAACTTCGCAATAAGTTGACATATTTGCGCGAGCTGCAGCGGCGAATTATGTTCGGCGATCGCGAGTTCATTAATATTTCGAAAGATCGGGCACTATCGCAGTTAGCCGAGCTATTGAGTTTGCCAGCGCCGCCAGCGAGGATTGAGGGCTATGATATCTCACATATGAGTGGTACTAACGTTGTAGCCAGCATGGTAGTCTTCACCAATGGCGCTAGCGACCGGACACATTATCGTAAGTTCAAGATGCACGTGCAGCGTAACGACGACACTGCTAATATGCGCGAGACTATCAGGCGGCGCTTTAGCGAGAAAAATCGTAAAGATTGGGGGATGCCGGATTTGTTGTTGATTGATGGCGGTAAAGGGCAGCTTAGTGCAGTGCTCGACGAATTAGACAGGCTAGACGTTACGGTGCCAGTAATTGGCATAGCGAAGCGCGAAGAAGAAATCGTTGTCGCCAAGAGTCGTTCGCATATTAATGATGATGATGCGCTGCTTGGCCAGTTGATGAAAGAGCCGCGCCTCGGTATTAGCGTACTGGATTCTGGTGATTTTTACTTAATTAATTTGCATGCTGGGCAGCAAAATGCTGGTTCGCACTCGCGGAATCTGCGCGGTAGTGATACTATGAGCGAGTATGATGATGTTGTAAAGCTATTTCAACGTATTCGCGACGAGGCGCACCGTTTTGCCGTCAGTTATCATACAACACTTAAACGCAAAGGTGCTACGAAGAACGAACTTGACTATATTCCTGGTGTAGGTCCGGCAACGCGGCGCAAATTACTGCGGCGCTTTGGCAGTATGCGGGCAGTTAGGCGAGCTAGCCAAACGGAAATTTGCGATGCTATCGGGCAAGCGCTAGGAACTCGCGTCTATGAGGCTTTTTGCTACCAGGGTGGCGATATGCCGCAACTATGAAAAATACGGCTGATGCGGTATACTGTAGCAGTATGAGTAAACAATTTATAGCTTTTATTCTCCGGTGGATACTGAACTCGCTGGGAATTTGGGTAGCGGTGCGGATTTTTGGCACGGGTTATAGCAATGCTCAAATCGATTCTAGTTTGGTGGCCTTTTTCGGCGCCGGGCTGATTTTTTCAATTATCAACGCGACGCTTAAGCCGATTGTGATGATTTTGTCGTTGCCGATGATTTTGGTAACGCTTGGCTTTTTCACGATAGTTGTTAACGGTTTTTTGGTTTGGCTATCATTGATGCTGGCGCCAGGCTTGCAAATGACGTTCTTGAACTCGATTTTTGCAGGCTTGATATTAAGTTTGGTAAACTATGTAGTAAGTAGTGTTCTGGAGCTTAGTTATCACGACGAACGAGAGGAGAAATCATAAAATGGACGTAACGCTAACTTTGCAAATTGTTATGGTAGTATCGGCGGTGCTGATGATAATTTCGGTTCTGCTGCAGCAGCGCGGGGCTAGCCTGGGCGCTGGATTTGGCGGTTCTGGCGAATTGTATACGACGCGGCGCGGTCTCGATAAAAACCTGTTTGAAGTGACGATTTTCTTGGCTGTAGCGTTTGTGATGTCGATTGTGGCACTGTTGGTTTTGCCGAACTTATAGATAAATCAAGGGTGGATATAAATGAGTAAAGCAAGTAAGGGCAAACTGAGGCTGGGCTACAAGCGGCTAGCGCTGAGAGTCAAGCATGCCGAAGGCGCCACGCAGCGCCATGCTAGCCGCTTTATTCTGCGGCGTATTGAAAATGTCCGCTTAGTGATGACCGAGATTATGATTTGGCTGGCTGCCATAGCCTTGCTGATAGCTGGCTTGGGTATTCAGTATTCCTGGAATTCACAAGGCAGCAAGAAGGATGGCGCTAAGTCTGGCGGCGTGTATGTCGAGGGAGTGATTGGCAATATTAGCACGCTTAACCCTTTGCTAGCGGCTAGCGAGCCTGAACAGGCGGTATCACGGCTGTTATTTTCGTCTCTGTATAATTACGATGTTACCGGAGCGTTGCATACTGACTTGGCCGAATCAATGACGGTAAAAGATGACAAAGTTTATACAATCAAGCTGCGCAATGCCGTCTGGCACGATGGTAAAAATTTGACTGCCGAGGACGTTGTATATACAATTAATCTGATCAAAAACCCGCAAGTGCGTTCGCCTTTGCGAGTTAATTGGCTAGACATTTCGGCGCGGGCAATTGACGATTCAACAGTAGAGTTTATGCTACCAGCGGTGTATGCCGGGTTTTCGCACGCCTTGACTTTTCCGGTAATACCTAAGCATATTTTGCAAAGTGTTAGTCCGTCGTCAATGCGCGAAGCTGATTTTAGCAGCAGCCCTGTCGGCAGCGGACCATTTGCGGTTAAACGAGTTCAAACTAGCGAGTCAACTAGCTCTACCGACGTGGTGCGGATGGAACCGAATACTAAATATTACGGAGCAGTTTCGACTTTGTCGCGCTTAGAGCTGCGAGCTTACGGTAATGAATCGCTGTTAGTTAAAGCTGTAAATAGCGGCGAGGTTTCGGCGGCTTCGGGTTTGTCTTTGTCGGCTGCTGATAACATTAAATCTAAACAGTACTCGACTAAACATTGGCTTCTCAACAAAGGCGTCTATCTTTTGATGAATAATCGCAGTCAAACACTTCAAGATGCTAGAGTTCGCCAGGCTTTACGCTACGCTACTGATACTTCATCAATTCGCGCAACTGTCGGCGACAATGTGGCGCGGCTAGACACGCCGATTTTGCAAAGTCAGATTGCGCAAAAACTGCCGGCAGCGCCAGATTATAATTTAGATAAGGCCAAAGCGCTGCTCAAAGAAGCAGGCTGGACTTATAACCAAGGCCAATGGAAAGGCAAGGATGGCCGGCCGCTGGCGGTTGCTGTGACAACTTCGTCTGGGCGCGATGAATACAAGAAAATAGTCGATGCGCTTAAACAGCAGTGGTCGAAGCTTGGCGTTGATGTCCAGCTGCGCGAAATTGATACCAGCTCGACAACTACCAGCTTCGTACAAAGCGTGTTGCAGCCGCGCGACTACGATGCTTTGTTGTATGAATTGGAGCTTGGCGCTGACCCAGACGTTTTTGCCTACTGGCATTCGTCGCAGGCTAGCGCTTCTGGTTACAATTTTGCTAATTATTCTAATCGAACAGTTGACAACGACTTGGTTGGCGGGCGTTCGCGCACTAATTCAGCTCTGCGGGCAGCTAAGTATATTCAGTTTGTTAATCAATGGCTGAGTGATGCGCCAGCAATTGGCTTGTATCAATCTGTTGGCAGCTACGTTTTGAACAATGGCGCGTCGATTGTTGAGCCACGCGGTTCTCTAAATACTATGAACGATCGCTACGCTGACGTAACGACGTGGTCTACGGGTAAGGCTTCTGTTTACAAAACTCCGTGAGGTTAGTATAATTATAATCACGCCAATTAAAGCACTGTGCACTGGTGGCGGAATTGGTAGACGCGCTAGCTTGAGGGGCTAGTGGCCATTGCGGCCGTGGAAGTTCAAGTCTTCTTCAGTGCACCAAATATACATCATGAAATCGTTGCTCTGCCAGCGATTTTTTCATAGTTAATATTCAAAGAGCAACTGTAGTTTGGTATAATAAAGCAGACGGCGCGTTGGCGGAGCGGTTACGCAGAGGTCTGCAAAACCTTTTAGACGAGTTCGACTCTCGTACGTGCCTCCATAAAATTACAAGCGCGAGTGGCGGAATTGGTAGACGCGAGAGACTTAAAATCTCTTGACCAAAAGTCGTGCGGGTTCGATTCCCGCCTTGCGCACCATAGCTTATTTATGAAACAGCAAAAGAAACATAATACTCCGAAGCATTACGGTAGCGCATTTCTTGATTGGCTTACCGAGAAGTGGTATTTGGCGCGCTATCGCAATGTGCGTTTCCTGCAGCGGCGGCCGCATCGCAGCTTTCGACGAACGCGGCGGCGAGATTATCGCCGCAGTTTGCGTTTGCCAGGATATATTGCTTTTACTCACTATGTCAATCGCGTGTTGTGGAAGAATAAAGGTCTGTTCTTGTCTATGATAATCTTGTATGCGCTGATAATAATTTTTCTAGGAATTATTACTAGCCAGTCAACTTATGATTCAATTGGCAAGCTAGTGTCCGAGTCGCTGGGCAAGATTTTCGATGGCGGCGTGGGACAGTTGCTAAATGCTGGTATGCTGACATTTTCGTCGCTGGCGATTGACACAACGTCGCTGCGGGCTGAACAGGGAGTTATGCTGGCGCTGCTTGTGTTGATGACTTGGCTAACGGCGGTGTGGTTGCTGCGCGAAATTCTACTTGGGCTTAAGCCAAAATTACGCGACGGCTTGTACAACGCAACCGCACCGTTGATATCGACGTCGGTAGTGTTGCTGATATTACTAATTCAACTATCGCCAGTTGGTATTATGGCGCTGGCGTATTCGGCGTTGGTATCGGTGCATATATTAACAGAAGGTTTCGGTATGATGTTATTCGGTCTGCTGGCGGCAAGTGTATTAACGCTTGTACTCTATTGGGTGACCAGTACGATTATTGCGCTAGTCGTGGTGGCTTTGCCTGGTATGTATCCACTGCGGGCAATCCAGGCTGCTAGCGACTTGGTGGTTGGCCGGCGACTAAGGATTGTGTTCAGGATAGTTTGGGCGTTTGTCTATAGCTCGGTGATATGGTGCGTTGTGATGGTGTCGTTGGTATTACTAGAACGCGGATTATCGTCAAAGCTGAAGTGGCTCGAATCGGTACCAATCGTGCCGTTTGCTGGCGCGTTTATGATGGCGCTGTTGTTTGTCTGGCTGGCAGCGTATATTTATCTGCTGTATAGAAAGGTGGTAGCAGATGACGCGAAGCCGGCTTGAAGAAATTAAAAAACTGCTCAATCAATACAGCTACGAATATTACGCGCTTGATCAGCCAAGCGTCAGCGATGCGGTATACGACAGCTTGATGATAGAACTAAAAAGTATCGAAGCAGCGCATCCAGAGTGGATTACGCCAGATAGTCCAACGCAGCGGGTTGGCAACAAGCTGCTTGAAGGTTTTCAAAAAGTGCGCCACGAGCGGCGAATGGTTAGCCTGAATGACGTGTTTGATAAGAGTGAAATCGAAGCGTGGATTGAGCGTACTGATAAGCTAATGCCGGGACATAAGCATGAATTTTTTACCGATATCAAGATGGATGGCCTGGCGTGCGCGTTGATTTATATTGATGGCGTGTTGACGCAGGCGGTGACGCGCGGCGATAGTTTTATCGGCGAGGATGTGACGAACAATGTGCGGACTATTAAAAACGTACCGTTGCGGCTGCATGAGGCGCCGGGCTTTGAACAATTTTTACGTGGGCGGACAGAAATTCGCGGCGAGATTGTGATGATGAAGCGCGACTTTGCTGCGCTCAATGATAGACAAAAAGCCTTGGGGCAGCCAGAATTTGCGAATCCGCGCAATTTGGCGGCAGGGACAATCCGTCAGCTTGATCCGTCTTTGGTGGCGGCGCGGCCGCTGCATTTTCGCGGTTATGACGTACTTCGCGATAACGACGCTGAAGTGCCGACCAACAGCTTTGCTTACAGGGCGTTGACTGCTCTAGGAATTACTCGTAATCAGCAGGCGAGCGTTTTTACTACTTTAGTTGACGTGATGAACTTCGTTAACAAATGGGATGATAAGCGCCATGATCTGCCGTTCAATACTGATGGTTTGGTGATTAAGATTAATGATCGAGCGTTGTATGAAAGTCTTGGGCTGGTCGGGAAGAATCCGCGCGGCGCGGTGGCTTACAAATATGCTGCTGAGCAGGCTACAACCATCATCCGCGATATTGTTATTTCCATCGGTCGAACCGGTGCGGCCACGCCAGTAGCGGTGTTTGACCCGGTGGTGGTGGC
>CAUOPB010000025.1:0-9840 GCA_963456685.1 uncultured Candidatus Saccharibacteria bacterium
GGACACCAGGTTTTCATCCTGGCAATCCGGGTTCGATTCCCGGTAAGGTCACCATATAATATAAATTTGCACTTGTCAAGTACGTCCTAGTCTGGGCGTACTATTTTTGTAGAACATATTAGAGTATAATAACTATCTATGAGTAATACATTTAAAAGGACTAAGATACTGGCGACTCTGGGGCCAGCTACAAATTCACCAGAGAAAATCAAACAATTAATTGAAGCTGGCGCAAATGGTTTTCGTTTAAACTTCAGCCATGGATCGTACGAAGAACGGCTCGATCAGATCAAGTGGATTCGTGATGCTAGCGCCGAAGTTGGCCGAACGGTAGCAATCTTGCAAGATTTACAAGGACCAAAAATTCGTCTCGGCGTTCTAAAGAACAACCACTTAGACGTTAAGGCTGGCGACGAGATCGTTCTCGATCATGCAATTCAAGAACACGATGGCAGTACGAATTTGCCGATTCAATACAATTTAGCTAACAAAGTTAAGGTTGGCGAGCCAGTTTACTTGTTTGACGGCAAGATTCGCGGCGAGATGATTGAGCGGGTTAGTGATACAGCAATCAAGATTCGTATTCTGAATGATGGATTTTTGATGAGCCGTAAAGGCTTGAATCTGCCAGACACCGACTTTGGCGGCGATATTTTAACGCCAAAAGATTTGGCTGACGTAGAGTTTGGCGCCGATAAAGATATTGATTTTGTAGCCCTCAGTTTTATTCAGAGCGCAGACGATATTAATAACTTGCGGCAGATTATGCTAAGCCACGGTTCGACAGCACAAATTATCGCGAAAGTTGAGACCAAAGCAGCTATCGAGATGGAGTCGCTCAAAGAAATAGTCAAGGCTGCTGATGGCGTGATGATCGCGCGCGGTGACTTAGCGGTCGAGACTAGCCCCGAGATTGTACCGATTGTTGAGCGCGAAGCAATTCGCTTGTGCCGCAAATACGGTAAACTATCAATAGTGGCAACGCAAATGTTAGCCAGTATGGTCGATAACCCGGAGCCAACTCGCGCCGAAGTTAGCGATGTAGCAACAGCAGTAATCCTTGGTGCTGATGTAGTAATGCTCTCTGATGAGACAGCTAACGGTAGCTATCCTGTCGAGGCAGTCAAAATGATGGCCAAGACGGTGCGCTACACGCAGTCGCGCTGGCCGATGAATGACATGCCGATTGAATATGGCGAGAAGAACCGCCGCCGTAATGCGATTGCTAATGCTGCGGTAGTAGTAGCTAACCAAGTAGACGCCGATGTGATTATTGCCGAAACTAAATCTGGCGCGACGGCTGCGCGGATTGCAGCTTGCCGTCCAGAGTTGCCAATCGCTGCAGTAACACCGAATAAGCGTGTGGCTCAACAGTTAGCTTTGTCATACGCTACCCGCTCATACGTGCGCGAGGAAGGCGAGCATGTTGGTACAAAATTAGCCAAAGAGTTGCTCAATTGGGGTACTTTCGGGCGCGACGACAAATTGACCGCGGTTGTTGTCAGCGGCCGCCAGTCGGGTGTAGCTGGCGGTACCGACACATTGCGTGTGCGTGTTGTTGAGTAAAAGCAGTAAAGTTTAAGAGACACCTCGCTTTTGGCGGGGTGTTTTCATGCAAAAAACTAGACGAGCGTTAATAACTGTAGTAAACTAGACGCAAGGGTAAACATAAGCAAGTATAAAACGTGGGCAAGAAACTTATTATTGCAAACTGGAAAATGAACCTCACTGTCAATGAGGCGAGTTTGTATGTTCATAAACTCGACAAGCTGGTTGGCAAGCTCAAAAATACTGAGGTAGTGTTGGCACCGACCATGTTAGCTCTCCAGCCGCTTAATATGCAGGTGCAACATCATCACTTTAACCTGGCAGTGCAGAACTTTTATTGGCGTGACAGCGGTGCTTACACTGGTGAAGTATCAGCGTCGCAGCTGCGCGGTATCGTACAATATGGCATAATTGGCCACAGCGAGCGCCGGCATATCTTTGCTGAACGCAGTAAAGATATTCGCAGCAAAGTGCAAGCGGCAGTGCGTAATAATATTACGCCTGTATTGTGTATTGGTGAAACAGCGCAAGAACGAGCCAACAAGGAAACGTCTGATGTAATTCGCGATCAGTTGGTGGGAGGACTAGCTAATATTACGAGCGTTGAGGTTGGTCAGATTGTTATAGCTTATGAGCCAGTGTGGTCAATCGGTACTGGTAAATTCGCTTCACCGCGCGACGTTGAACGCGCCGTTAAATATATTCGTCGGCAAATTGAGCATCTTTTCGGTAAGGTCGCTGCCGAGAATGTCCGCGTACTTTACGGCGGTAGCGTTAATCTTGATAACGCTATGTCGTATTTGCAAACAGCTGGTGTAAATGGTTTGCTTATCGGTGAATCAAGTTTGGATGTCTATGCTTTTGCTGGTATTATCAAAAAATGTGAAGATATGCCATCCTTACCAGTAAAGAGAGGTAAATAGCCATGACAGAATTCGACTTCGACGAGTTAGATCGTTCAATTACCGAGGCTATGTCCAAGAGCGGATTATTAAAAGAGGACGGCCAACATGCTGAGGCGCCAACGCCGCCGGCTGTCTCTACGCCTTCAAATCCTCCCTCTAATACTGCGCCAGTTTCAGTTGAGCCTAATAAATTAGCTCCTGGTCCTGGTCCAGTTGCGAATATGACGGCTTCGCCCTCGCCGGCCGCAACGGTTGGCGTCGCTAAGCAGCCAAGTTCATCTTTATCAACAGCTAGCGTACCGGTTTCGGCTGCAGTTCCAGCACAGCCAGCTGTTGGGGTGTCTACCGCTCAGGTTCAGACTTTGCCAGCAAATGGTGCTTCAGCTTCGACTGGTGCGTCGGTCGCTTCTCAGGCTTCTACTGTTGTTCAAAATTCGGCTCTAAATAGTTCAGTACCATCGCCAGCTCCCCAGCCGTTGCCGCAAGCAGCAACACCGCCGCAGGTAGCGGCAATTGGCGGAGCTGTGCCAGTCCGATCAGGATTACCAAAAAAAATGAAGACTAAGAGTCGCGGCCGTTTCATGGACATAGTTAGCTCGCAGCCAGGCGTCAACAAACATCCCGCCAGCAAAGTTAAGTATTCTACGATTCCGGCACAGTCGTTAAGTAATGTGTCATCTAACATTTCTGGCGGCTCGTCTCAACAATTAGGATCAACTGTCCAGCGGAGTGCTCAGCGTCTTGCTGCTAATTCTACTCAGTTTAGTTCTAACGAAAATGTAGCAGCAAATACAAATAACGTTTCTAGCGAACTGCAATCGTCTGAATCGCGAGTTTTTCATGGTAGCAGCGCATTGTCTCAAGCTTCACAGTCTAATTCTGGTTTTGAAGACAAAAATGATTATGATGAAGCAGACGACAGCAAAAACGAAAAAAGATCGTATTCTATCGGCGGTACGCACGGTAGGGATATTGCACCGTCTGCTGAGCTTGTTGAGTCGCTACAGAAAGACGCGCAAGATGCTAGCAACGAGATTGGCTTTTCGCAAGCAGAATCGCGAGCTAACGACATTCAATCAATTGAGGACGCTTCAGCCGAAAACGATGAAGATGACGCTAGAACACAAGACGCGCCAGCTCCTAAAAAACATCGGTTTATGCCGATTGGCGGTAAGCCAAAGCCTGTTGAAAAAACTCTTAACCCTCCTACTGCCGAAGCCTCTGTTGCTAATGTAGAAGATACGAGCGAGCAACCCGAGCAACTAGCTGAACCTCTGACAAATCAGACGGTAGATTCGCCTGTACAGTCCGCTACTACAGAACCAGATCTGCCTCGCGAGCAAACCATCGACGAAATTGAATCAGGCGCTATTTATGATACTTCTGAATATTATACTGAATTCAAGGATGATAAGAAACATAAGCAGTCGCGCCATTCAGGCTTGAAATGGTTTTTGGTGATCATAGTATTCTTGGCTTTGGGTGCGCTGGCGGGCGCTGGCTATTTCTTCTTGACTCGCTATTAACGCGATATAATGAGTGTGATGGATATATTTGATGGTCTTAATGACGCGCAGAAAGCAGCTGTCGCTTATACAGACGGTCCGTTGTTGGTTTTGGCGGGCGCTGGCAGCGGCAAAACCAAGACTTTAACCCACCGCATAGCTTATCTATTGACACACGAAAGAGTCTGGCCGAACGAAATTTTGGCGGTGACATTTACTAATAAAGCAGCTCGCGAGATGCGCGAGCGCTTGGCGGCTTTGATCGATCAGCCTAATACGCGGCAATTCATGCCGTGGATGGGCACATTTCACGGGATTTGCGTGCGAATTTTGCGGCGCGATGGGCCGGCGATTGGCGTGCCGTCGAATTTTATTATTTATGATGAAGCCGACCGCCAAGGACTAATCAAGCAGGCGATGAAGCAGCTGTCAATTGCTCCTGATAAACTCAAACCACGTTCTGTTAGCGCGGCAATTTCTAATGCTAAAAATGATTTACTTACGCCAGATGATTACGCGGCAGCGGCGCAATATCCGAATCGGCAGCATATCGCTAAGATTTATGACATGTACGAGCAACTACGTAGCGAGGCTGGTGCGCTAGATTTCGATGATTTGTTGATCGAGACGGTACGTTTGCTGCGCGATGCCAGTGAAATTCGCCAAAAGTATCGCCAGTATTTCAAGCATATTCTCATTGACGAGTACCAAGACACTAACGCTGCGCAGTATGCTATCGTTAAGTACTTAGTCAACGATGCGCGTAATATTTGCGTGGTCGGCGACGATTGGCAGTCGATTTACAGTTGGCGCGGGGCGGATTTCAAGAATATTCTTAATTTTGAACGGGACTTCCCTGGCGCAAAGGTGATCAAGCTAGAGCAAAATTATCGTTCAACAGGTGCTATCCTAGAGGCGGCGCAAAAGGTTATTGCCAAGAATGTTGAGCGGACTGACAAAAAACTCTGGACGGCGGCTGGCAATGGTGCGCCAGTGCAAGTTCAGGCGGTACGCGATGAGTCCGAGGAAGCTTACGTGGTGGCAAGCCGTATTGCGGCTCAAACCTCGATCGGTGCTCACCGCTACGGTGATTTTGCAGTACTTTATCGTACTAATGCGCAGAGCTTTGCTTTTGAACGTGCCTTCATGCAGCAAAGAATTCCATATCAATTGGTTGGCGGCGTGCGCTTTTATGATCGCAAGGAAATCAAGGATATTATCGCCTATTTGCGTTTATTATATCAACCGAACGACCGGATGAGCTTTAGCCGAATTGCAAATGTGCCAGCGCGCGGTATCGGCGCGACTAGTCTAGAGAAATTCTTACGATGGCAAAACGATAACAATATGGAAATCATCGCTTCGCTGGTGAATGTCGAGCAAACTAGTGTTTTGACGCCGCGCGCCAAAAAATCATTATTGCGTCTGGGCGAGATTTTACGCGAATTGCAGGCGCTTGTTCTTTCTGATACTAGCCCAAGCGATATTATTGAAAAGCTGCTTGAAAAGATTGCTTATCGAGATTATGTCATAGATGGAACGCCGCAGGCTGAAGAGCGTGATGATAATTTGAGCGTGCTCATAGCGGACGCTAAATCTTTCGCGACGTTGCCAGACTTTCTCGAAGAGGCAGCACTAATGAGCAGCGTCGATCAGCAAAGTGATGGTGAAAAGGTCACATTAATGACCTTGCATGCCGCTAAAGGACTGGAATTTCCGGTGGTTTTCATGGTCGGTATGGAGGATGGCTTGTTCCCGAGCGAGCGAGCGCTTGAAGAGGGTCCGCGCAATCTCGAGGAGGAGCGGCGCTTGTGCTACGTGGGTATGACGCGGGCGCGCGAAGAGTTATATCTGTTGTACGCGCAGAGCCGTGCGCAATTCGGCCTGCGATCGTACAATCAGCCGTCGCGTTTTCTCGACGATATGGGTATGGGATTGTTCGCGGTTGAATCTAACGCTATTGATTCGAGTCCAGTTTATAATGATTTTGACGAGCCAGTGATGAACTATGATATTGGCGATCGAGTGCGCTCACTGCAATTCGGCGATGGCGAGATTATTGACATTGACGGCTTGGCAGTTAGTGTGAAGTTCAATAACGGTGCTGTCAAAAAGCTCAACGTTGAATACGCTCGCCTCGAGAAGCTGTAGCAAAATAATCAATCTTTTGCTATAATTATGACTGCGCGCTAGTTTGCGCGCCTACGTATGAAAAGTATTGCGAGAATGAAATTACGTTGGCTGATAACCGGCTCTATGTTGTTAGCTTTGGCTGGATTGTCTGTTTATACGGCAATTATGCCAAAAGCCCGGGCTGACGAGCGTAGCCTAGCGGTCGGCGAGCATATTATTACCGTTCATGATGACGGTCAAAGTAAAGGATTTATTACCAAAAAACAGACCTTGCGCGAAGCTCTCGCTGAGGCAGCTATCAAACTAGATCGTAACGATCGGACCGAGCCAAATATTGATGAGCGCTTGGTAGCAAATTCATATAACGTTAATATTTATCGAGCCCGAACGGTGGTTGTCAAGGATGGCTCTCAGCTCACTAAAATTATTACATCGTACCGTACTGGAAAGCAGATAGTTAAACAAGCTGGCATTGCTGTACGCGATGAAGATATTCTAACCTTGTCGCAGTCTAATAGTCCAATGCGCGATAGTGCAGCAGAAGTATTGTCTATTAAAAGAGCAGTCCCGTTTAACTTTGATTTTTATGGTAAAAAGGCCACTTCTTACACGCAAGCTCAAACCATCGGCGAAATGCTAGCCGAGAAGCATATCAAAATGTCTGCCAATGATATTATTATTCCGAATAAAGATACAAAAATAGCTAGAGGCATGAATGTTCGCTTGTATCGTAACGGTACGCAGACAGTTACCATTGACGAAGATATACAGTTTGAGACTGAACAAATCAAAGATGTTAATCGCGATAAAGGATACAAAGAAATTCAAACCAAAGGGGTTAACGGCAAGCGTACAGTTACGTATGAGATTAACGTCCAAAACGGCGTTGAAGTATCACGCCGCGAGATCAATAGCAACATTATTCAGCAGCCAGTTAAGCAGGTAGAAGTTGTTGGTACTAAAGTTAGTCTGCCGGCGGGCTCGCATGAAGATTGGATGGCGGCGGCTGGTCTTTCGCCGAGCGACTATGGTTATGCTAACTTTATTTTCACCAAGGAGTCTGGTTGGCGAACAACAGCGACTAACGGCACATATTACGGCTTGGGGCAGACTAGCTTATCGAAATTGTCGAGTGCTTGCCCGAATTGGCAGGCTGATCCAGTTTGCCAAATTAAAGTGTTTAATGGTTACGCGGTAGGACGCTATGGTAGCTGGACGGGTGCTTATAACGCCTGGCAGGCAAAGGGCTGGTGGTAGGATATTTTATTTGACATTTGGTATATAATTTGTTATAATATAAAAGATACAGTGGGTGATTTTGAATAAAATGAGCTTAAATCGATATTATCAACGTATTTGCTGTTGTGTTTTTGGTGCGGTCTTGGCAATCTATAGTACTGGTATGTTATCGTTTTTTGCGAATACCGCGGCGGCAGATAGTCCAGCTGCGGCTAAAGCACAACCATCTAGTCATATAGTTACTATTTACGACGGTGGTCGGGAACAATCGATGATCACTAAGGCATCGACAGTACAGAAAGCGCTAGAAGAATTCGGCGCAAGATTGGATAAACAGCATGATATTGTCGAACCGGTTCTGGATACACCGATTACCAACAATGGCTTCAAAATAAATATTTATCGGGCGCGGACGATAACGATAGTCGAAGGTGCTCGCCGCATGCGAGTCAATACGGCAGCGCAGACGCCAACACAGATTGCGCAAGCTGCGGGGATTGTTTTGTATCGCGAGGATAAAGTTCGATTTACGCCGCCAGAGGATGTCGCTTTGGATGGGTCGAGCTTGCTAATGAGGATTACGCGGGCAACTCGGCGTACTGTGACCGCCGAGGAAGAAATTGATTTCCCGGTTGAGCAAATACGCGACGACAGCCAGCCTCTTGGTTATCGCCAGGTAAAGCAGGCGGGAGCTAAAGGGCTGCGCAAATTGACTTATAAAGTTGAAGCGCGCGATGGTGATGAAATTAGCCGTCAGCAAATTTCTAGCGAAATTATCAAGCAGCCTAAAAAGCAAATCGAAGCGATCGGCACCAAGCCTAAAAATCCGTTAACCAAAGGCAAGGGCGCGCAGATATTTACTGATTCCAAAGGCGTGGCACACCGCGAAACCTATTATGATTTACCGATGAATATTGTTGCTAACGCCTGCGGCGGCGGTGGCTATACCGTGCGGGCAGATGGTGCCAAGGTGGACAAGGACGGCTATATTTTAGTGGCGGCAAATTATGGTAATTATCCACGCTGTTCAGTGGTGGAAACCAGCATGGGTCCTGGCAAGGTGTATGATACTGGCGGGTTTGCGGCCCGGCATCCGCATGGCTTTGACCTGGCGACTGATTGGACGAACGGGGACGGGCGTTAGATGGCGTCAGCGCGTGGGCCGAAAAAAGAATTAGGCCAGCACTGGCTGCGCGACCCAGAAATCTTGGCGGATATTGCCGAGGCGGCGGAGCTGAGTAAAGATGATGTGGTTTTGGAGATTGGGCCGGGACTTGGCACATTGACTAGCCGGTTGTTGGCGCGAGCTCAGCGCGTAGTGGCGGTGGAGTTTGATGGGGATTTGGCGCGCAAGTTACCGGGGCAATTTCCTGGCAAAAATCTGGAAGTGATCAATGAAGATATTTTGCAGTTTGATTTGAATCAGTTGCCAACTGGCTACAAGGTAGTCGCCAACGTGCCGTACTACATTACCAGCAAAATTGTCGAGAAACTGATGACGGCGGAGAATAAACCAAGTTTGGCGGCGCTGCTGGTACAGAAAGAGGTTGCCCAGCGTATCGCGGCGGAACCTGGTGAGATGAGTATTTTAGCGGTTAGCGCGCAGCTATTTGCCCAGGTAGAACTAGACATTGAAGTGCCACGGCAGTTTTTCACGCCGCCGCCAAAAGTTGATTCGCAGGTGGTGATATTGAGAACCCGCACCGAACCACTAGTTGATTCTGAAGACCAAAAAGACTTTTTCCGCATTGTCAAAGCTGGTTTTTCTGCCAAGCGTAAAAAATTGCGTTCCAGCTTGAGTGGTGGACTGAATATTAGCAAAGATGTCGCCGAACAGCTGCTGAAAACGGCTAACATTTCACCTGATGCTCGTGCCGAAGATTTGGCGATTGCGGACTGGCAACGACTGCTTAGAGAGTGGCGGGCATAATGATTACGGCAGATCAACCGACTTGTTTTCCGTCTGATCTATTGGTTGCGGTTTCATCGAAAGACGACGGCACCATGCTCAATCGTATTCGCGGTCGGCACGTAGCTGAGATAGTGAATAATCGGCGGCGGTTTTGCAATCAGATTGGTGTTAAGTATGACGACGTTGTTTATCACGTGATTTCATATGATCGAGCGCAAACTTTTGATAATATTGCCGAAGTCACTGAAGCTGACACGGTTAAACACAACAACGAGGGGATTTTTGCTGACGCACTATATACCGAAATGGCTGGTGTAGGATTGTTCCTGCCAGTGGCGGACTGTATCGCCACGGTTATATACGATTCAAAACGCCGCGCCCTCATGCTGGCGCATTTGGGTCGGCATTCGACGGTTGCGCAGTTGATGACAAGGGCGATTCAGTACTTTGCCAGGCGCGGTAGCCAGGCAAAAGATTTGCAAATTTGGATGTCGCCAAGTATCACGCAGAAAAATTATCGTATGGATTATTTTGATCATACAAATGATACGAATTGGCAAAATTTCTGCCGTCAAACGGCTGACGGAATTTATCTGGA
>CAUOPB010000026.1:0-4436 GCA_963456685.1 uncultured Candidatus Saccharibacteria bacterium
AGCTTGATTGGTGAGCTGCCGGATCGGTCGACGCGGGTGCAGATTGATTTTACTGATGAGTCGCAACTGTTTTTTAACGATCAGCGCAAGTTTGGCTGGGTAAAATTGCTGCCGACTGATGAGGTGAAGAACTTGCCGTTCATGCAAAAAGTTGGGCCGGAGCCGCTTGATCCCAATACACGCGCCGAGGATTTCATCCAGCGGATTCGTCGCCGCCAAAATTCGATGATTAAGCCAGCGTTTCTTGACCAGGCGGTGATCGCTGGGGTTGGTAATATTTATGCTGACGAAGCACTGTGGGCGGCGCAGATTCATCCACAGACGCGGGTAAAAAACATCAGCGATCAGCAGTTGAATACATTATTTGATGAGCTGCGGCAAATCTTGCAATTGAGTATTGACCAGGGCGGTTCGACTGATAGGAATTATGTTGATGCCGAGGGACGAAAAGGGAATTACCTGACATTTGCTCATGTGTTTCGCCGCGAAGGCCAGGCTTGCCATCGCCATCCCGACCAAGAAATTATCAAGCTAAAAGTTGGCGGCCGCGGCACGCATATTTGTCCGGTCTGCCAGGTGGAAGTCGGATGATTTATTTGATTGTTGGCACGAACGCTTACCGTGCGCAGTATGAGCTGCAGCGATTGGTGAAAGCACTGGATGTACGGCCTGAGAAAATCGACGCGGCTAGTCTTGATTTGAATAAATTAGCCGATACGGTGCGCGGCTTGAGTTTATTCCAAGAACGGCGGCTGATTGTTATTGAACGGCTCTCGGAACGAAAAGACTTGTGGGATAAGCTCGGCGAATGGGCTAGCGATATTGCAGCAGAAACCTACTTGGTATTGATCGAGCCGCGCCCGGATAAGCGTACTAAAACTTTCAAAATCTTGCAAAAAACTGCAAAGCTAATTGAAGCAACACCGCTGACTGATCGCCAGCGTCCAGCGGCCGAAAAGTGGCTGCTAGACTATGCAAGCGAGCACAGTGTAAAATTGACGAAAACGCAGGCTAGCGATATGGTAGCGCGAGCAATTGTCGCCGATGAAAAATCGCGTTCTGCCGAAATTGATCAATTGCAATTAACTCACGCTGTAGCTGCCTTGAAAAATACTGTGAAAATTGACGATGCAGCGATTGCAACGGTTTTGCCGCCAGCACGTGAGTTTTCGGTGTTTGATATCATTGAATTGGCAGTGCGCGGCAAAACGGCAAATCTACGGAGCGCGCTTGATGAACTTCATCGTAGCGACGATGTTTATAAAGTGGCGCCGTTAGTCTGGTCGCAGTGGTCGCAGCTAGTGTTATTAGCCAAGGCCGAAGCAGCTGGCGCTAGCGATACGATTGATCTCGGTATACATCCGTTTGTTGCCAAGAAGTTGCGGCCGCTTGCTCGGCAGCTGTTGCCAAAGGACTTGGCGGAACTGACTGAATTAGCGGCGGAGCGCGATTATCAAATGAAAACCTCATCAGTTGATCCGTGGATGGCGTTGGAGGATTTTTTGTTTCGGGTGGCTTTGCGGCAAAAATAAAACGCTCCGGCTTGCGGAGCGCTTTAATCTCGTTAGTATAAATTAAGCAGTTTTAGCTACGGCCTTCTTGGCTGTGGTTTTGGCAGCTGGCTTTTTTGCAGGGGTTTTCTTGGTGCTGGCAGCGGGTTTGGCTGCCTTCTTTTCTAGCTTGACGCCAGCAGCTTTAGCGACCTTGGCTAGGGCTGATTTGCGGCGGCTGACGGTTGCCTTTTTGAGTAGGCCTTTCTTGACGGCAGTATCTAGCTCGCTTTGAGCTTTGCTTAGGGTAGCGGCGCTCGGGTTGGCCAAAAATTCCTTGGTGGCAGATTTGATATCGCGCTTAATACCGATGTTACGCTGGCGGCGCTTAGCGGTTTGCTTCATTCGCTTAACGGCTGATTTGATGAGTGGCATAAATTCCTTTACCTCTGTTATTGATTTAGTGTATACAATCAGTTTTCAATTATAACTTATACACCTCTGTTTGTAAAGTGGCGCCTGCTTGTTTTGTAAATTAGTATTGACTTTGTCGTGATGCTTATGTTATAGTACATAAAGTCTATAGCGAATAAAAACAAATAGGATAAAATATGGCAGACGTGCTAAACCAGATAGTAGAGAAAGTCAAAGAAAGTAATAATATTCTCGTTACGGTTAGCGCCAATCCGTCGGTTGACGAATTGAGCGCTGCTTTGGGTATCACGCTGCTAATTAATAAGTTAAATAAGCATGCGACGGCAGTATTCAGCGGGGCGGTGCCGCCAGCGATTAAATTTCTGCAGCCCGAGAAAACGTTTGAAAGTACAGTTGATAGTTTGCGCGACTTTATCATCGCGCTGGATAAGGAAAAGGCTGATCACTTACGTTACAAGATTGTCGATGATATGGTCAAGATTTTTATTACGCCGTACCGTACGACAATCAACCAGAAAGATTTGGACTTTAGCCAAGGCGACTATAATGTCGAGATGGTGTTGGCAATTGGCGTCAAAGATGAAGCTGATTTGGATCATGCGCTCGAGAGCCATGGCCGAATTTTGCACGATGCGGTTGTAGCAAGCGTATCGCTTGGCGAGTCAACCCAGCTCGGTAGTCTGGAGTGGAGTAATCCGCGAGCGAGCTGTTATAGCGAGGTTTTGTGCCGGTTAGCCAATGAATTAAGAGGCGAGAGCCGGCTGATTGATGAGCAAATCGCTACGGCGTTTTTGACAGGTATCGTGGCAGCAACCGATCGTTTCAGCAATGCGCATACTAGCTCGGCGGCGATGACCGTGGCTGCTCAATTGATGGCAGATGGTGCTAACCAGCAGCTAATTGCCACTAAACTCAAAGAATCGCACGATAAGCCGATTCCAGTGCCTGAAGCGAAAAGCAAGGACGAAGAAAAATCCTCCAAAAAGGATGAGTCTAAAAATTCTGGCGACATTGGCGCATTGTCGATTTCGCACGAGCCAGTCGGTGATGTTGACGACGTCAAGAATGCAATTGATAGGCGCCATTCCGACGAAGCTCTGAGGGCTGCCAATGAAGAATTAGAGAAGCGAAGCAGCCGAGATGCCGCCGCTGCCGCCGAAAAGAAATTAGCCGAACAATTAGCATCAATTCCTGCTGTTGAGCCTGAAGCTGACAGGCGAGATATGCCGTCGGTCGCCGATTTGCAGCGCGATATTGCTGCCAGCTCGGCAGAAGTAGATGAAGCGGCCAAAGAAGATCTAGCTTTGCCACCAGTTGCTCCATTTGCGCCAGGGCCAGGTCTAGCGATGCCAGTTAGCCCGAGCGAACCGTCGATTGGCGGTACTTTCAATGCGACAACCGAACAGGCTGCCGAGGAAGCTAGAAAA
This sequence comes from uncultured Candidatus Saccharibacteria bacterium, assembly GCA_963456685.1. GTDB lineage: Bacteria > Patescibacteriota > Saccharimonadia > Saccharimonadales > Saccharimonadaceae > Saccharimonas. The sequence goes on from CAUOPB010000026.1 coordinate 3,353, forward strand.
GCTGAAAAAGACATGCATAATCGCGTCATTTTAAGCCACGATCGCGGCGCGGTGGCGTCGCAGCCGCCGTCAATGCAATCGCCGTTTAATGCTGTAGCCGATAAGACCGAAGTAGAACCGACGGTTCGCGATGTCTTATCAGAAGCTGCACCGGTTGATGCGGCGCCCGAGGCGGTTTCTTCGAAAGGGGTAACGGTGCAGCCGAGTATGCCAGCAATGCCAGCGCCTAGCGTAGAAGCTGCGCCGGTCGCAAATCCTGCTAGTTCAGACCAAGACCAAGCGCGGTCTGCTGTTGATGCAGCTCTGTTGGCAGCATCAGCTGCGCCATCGTCTGGCACGGTTGATGATTTGCCGCCACTACCGCCATTACCGCCGTTGCCAGATTTTTCATCCTTGCCGCCAGTACCAGCTAATGGCGGGGTCGGAGCTGACACTTTAGAATCTACTCTACCGCCGCCGCCAGCTCCAGCAGTTTCGGCACCAACATCAAATGATCCGGCTCAGTTCAAGATTCCAGGGCAAGCTTAAGTTTGCGGATAGACTTCAGATTGACTCTGAAAAGATTTTAGAATCAATGCTACGGGGTATGCTGATATACTTAAAGCATGAATGACAAGGTTATATTGATTGATAAGCCGCCAGGCATGACTAGCTTCGGGGTAGTGGCGCGAGTTCGCCGCGTGCTTAGCCATCGGGCTGGCAAAAAAGTCAAAGTCGGTCATTGCGGGACGCTTGATCCGTTTGCGACGGGCCTGTTGATTTTGGTTACGGGCAAGGAATGCCGCAATGCGATGCGTTATACCAAGCTTGATAAGGTGTATGAAGCGACGTTTCGGCTGGGACAGACTAGCACAACTGGCGATCCGGAAGGCAAAATTATGCCGTACGTTGCAAATAGTAAGCCGCAAAATGATACTCAAGCTTTATCCATCTCCAAACAGCCGGATATAGCAGTCGTCAAGTCCGTCTTAGCGCAATTCATTGGTAATATCAAGCAGCGTCCGCCAGCGTTCAGCGCTATCAAAATTAACGGACAGCGGGCCTACAAATTAGCTCGCAGCGGTAAAAAAGTTGATATACCAGA
>CAUOPB010000027.1:0-4380 GCA_963456685.1 uncultured Candidatus Saccharibacteria bacterium
AGTGCCAACTATTTCAGTATAAATAATTAGCACTCCCGTGTCAAGAGTGCTAATTTAGATTTTTGCATTACTGTCTATTTTGTAGTAGTCGGCTGGACTAGCGGTACCGCTGGCGTCTTTTTGGCTAGATTAATATATTGCACAACTGAAAGAATATAAACTACCGAACCAATCAAAATCAAACCGTAAGCAATCGTGTAAGTACCGCCAGTATTGCTGGCTAGTATAAACGTTGCATACGTGATAACAGCGCCAATCAGCGGAGCTAATGACGAAAAGGCAACCGATTTACGCGCCGCCAAAAGACTAGGGCTCAACTGCTTACCTCTGCCAATAGCGAACCAAACAAACGATCCGGCTGCTATGACCGCTGCAACAATTGTCACCGACAAGTACAAAATTCCTGAATGCGAATTAGACTCGCTAACAGCTTTATTCATCCCTTCCATAGCTGCATAATATTTCTTGGCAGAGTTCTGGATTTGGTTCAAATATTGGTTAGCGCTATTATAGTCATTTCCGCGCAAAGCGGCAGCAATCTTGTCGAGCAGCACCTTGGTTTCTCCGGCATACTTTTTAACTTCCGCCGCTTTCCTGCTATATTCAGCACCTAGCTTGGAAGAAAAATTATGATTGGCAACATTTCTGAATGCCGATGACGCAGCTGTAGCTCGAACAAGTACCATGCCGTTGGTTACGGATTTCTCGTCATTTGTCGATTTTATAAAATCTGTATACGCCTTATCCGAAGCGGTAATTATATCAATATCAGCTTGATTTACATAACCGGCTGCACTAGCAAACGAACCCCCAGCCGACACTGCGACAAGCGCAGCTAAAATTATCCCAAAAACTTTACGCATGCTTAGAATTATAATACAGAAAGTTAAATTTTACCAACCGCCGCTGGCGCCGCCGCCCGAGAATCCGCCGCCGCCAAAGCTGCCGCCAGACGAGCTACCTGAGCTGTTAGAACTGCCGCCCGAACCGATACCGCCAATCCACCACCAGCGATTTGATCGGCGCTTGCCGGATCGACCGCCCCTTTTTGTAGCTATTATTACAACAATAAATATGAGGACTATGATGAATATTAAGGAGATTATCGATTCCATATCCTCGCTATCGGCTGATTGGTCTTTACCTTCCGCGGCGTCGATGATTCGTTTCACGCCGGCCTCAACGCCGCCAGCATAATCACCGCTGCGAAACTTTGGTGCGATTGTGTTACGGATAATTTGGCTAGCTCGCGCATCGGTTAACGAACCTTCCATACCATTGCCGACCTCGATTCGCATTTTACGGTCATTCTTGGCAATAAGCAGTAATACGCCATTACTCTTTTTCTTGTCGCCGATACCCCATTGGCGAGCTACTTTGAGACTATATTCCTCTAGACTATCATCACTGCCAAGCGCCGGAATCATCAACACGCCGATTTGGAATGACTTTTTCTGGCGCTCAGCATTAATCAGCTGCGCAATGCGGTCAATATCTTCATTTGCCAAACTTTCCGTCTGGTCAATTATAGGACGTTCAAGCGGCGGCGCAGCTGGCACTTCTAGTTTAGCGAAAGCCGTATTACTAAACAGGCAGCCAAATAACACTGCCAATGACAACAATCCAGCTAAACTGATTACATAGCTTCGCCAACGCATAGCTAGTTTTCTTGTTTGGTTGAATTTGCTGCGCTGAAATCAACCGACGGAGCTTTATTAGCACCAGCATCCGACTCAAAATACGGTCGTTCCTTGAAACCGAACATGCCCGCTAACAAATTCGTTGGGAAAGATTTAACCTTCGTGTTATATGATTTAGCAGCATCATTAAAGTCATTGCGCGCCACAGTTATACGATTTTCTGTACCTTCTAACTGCGATTGCAAGTCTTTGAAGCTTTCCGTTGCTTTGAGCTGAGGATAGTTTTCAGCTACCGCTAACAGCCGACTGAGCGACGAGCTAACCTCGCTTTGAGCCTGCTGGAATTTGGCTATGTCATCTGGATTATTGGCATCGACTTTGATTTGCGCAGCTTTAGCGCGCGCCTCGATAACTTTGGTCAGTGTTTCTTGCTCGAAGTTGGCTGCACCCTTGACCGTATTGACCAGATTTGGAATCAAATCGCTGCGCCGCTGGTATTGCGACTCGACCTTGCTCCACGCTGTATTGACCGACTCGCGGCTCGACACCATACCATTATAAGACCCGGCAATCATCATCACTAGCAGTAATAACACTCCTCCGATAATCGCTGGGATTTTCCAATTTTTCATCACGACCTCCTATGCGTTAATGATTAATTGTAGTTTAGCACAATTACAAGCCTATTGCCGCGTCACCTTAGTCATAGCGTCGCGAACCACCGCGCCATTCAAGATATAGCCAGCACGCAATTCCTCAGCTATGACTTCCTTGTCACCCTCGGCCGTTTCGTCAAACTGAACCGCTTGGTGAAGTTCGGGATTGAACGGCGTGCCAGGTTTAGCGTCAATTTTCTCAAGACCGATTTCTTTGAGTTGCTTGTCGAGTTGCTTGCTAAGGCTAGTCACGCCTTTCGCCCACGGATTATCTTTCAGCTCCTCCGGCACATTGGCAATCGCCCGCTCAATCGTATCGATCACTGGCAGCAGTTTCATCACCGACTTCGCCTGGCCCATTTGGTGTGCCGATTGTTTCTCTGTCTCGACGCGCTTGCGATAGTTCTCGAAATCCGCCCGCGTCCGCTGCAAATCCAGCGTCAACTCGCCCAATTGCTGCTCTAAGTCTTCAGTTTTGTTAGTCTTATTCTTTGTCATTTTTTCCTCCTTCTAAACAACCAAACTGGTTCGCCGCCTACCATACCAGGCGCAAAGGCTAAAATACCAATCACTGCAACTACGCATATTACTATCAAAATTATCACCGCTAACCACATCGGCAAGCCGCTTAATAGTCCGCCAATCCATTCAGCCATTACAACATTCCCTCTAGCATAGCGCCCGTTCGGCGCACCAGCTCCATCGTCCGGCGATAATTTTGCCGCGTCGGGCCGATCACGCCGATATAGCTATCATCGCTAAACTGCGAGCGGAATTTGCTGATGATCAGCGTGGCGCCAGAGCTTTTACCAATCGGGTTTTCGCTGCCGATAAACACATTAAGCGGCTGGTTCGGCGCTGCTTCACGTAGCCACGGCTCGATATTATCAATCAACCTGGCAATCGCTTGCACATGATCGCCCTCGACAAACTCCGGCTGGCTAAACAACTGCGTCATGCCATTCATATACAAGTGCGTACCAAACGACGCAAAACCGAAATTACCCGTCAGCTCCACCAAACTATCAACGGCGCTGCGAATTGCCCGATCGGACGTATCAACGTGCGAGTTAACATGCGCTTCGATCGCTCTCGCACTGCGATCGATGCCGCTGGGCAGCTCTGTCATCTGAGCATCAGTAATTCCATTGACATACACTCGGTAGCCCTTATCAGTGGGAATGCGCCCAGCGCTAGTATGTGGCGCTTCAATAAAACCCATCTCCTCGAGCTTGGCCATTTCGCTGCGAATGGTGGCGCTGGACACACCAAACAACTTGGCTAGCGTCACGCTGCCAACTGGTGCCGCAATCTCGGCATATTGCTCAATAATGGCAGCTAAAATCGCCTGTTGACGTTCGGTCATACTCCTATTATATCGCACATTTAGCACTCTTGCAAGACGAGTGCTAACCAGCCGCTTTCAATTGTTCTAGTAAATCACGTGCTGCCAACCTGGCTTCATCATCCTTGCGATTATAAACATCCGGTTTCGAGGCAATTTCGCGGACAATACGCGCAGTTTCGTCGATGTCATCATTTATAACAAAGTGATAATACGGCACCTCGAGCGCATGAGTAATTTCACGAATTGCACTATTGTAGCGTTTCGGCCATTCGCGATCAAATTCCTCTTGCGAAGCGTAACGTACACTGAGACGACGACGCCATTCTTGATAATTTGGCGGTAACAAAAATATCGCTACCACACCCGGCGACAGCTTTTTATATTCATCGACACCTTGCACGTCAATATCAGTAACCGCAATTTTACCAGCATCATGAATATCCTGAATCTGCTTGACGCCAGTACCATAAACTGTACCGTGCACAAACTTCGCCTCGACAAAAGCATGACTTTCCAACAATCTAGCGGCAGTCGCTTCATCAATATAGTTATAATCAATACCTTCACGCTCCCATACACCTTTATTTTGACGCGGCTGGCGAGTCGTATACGACACAATATCAGCAAACTCCGGCGACTGCATTAACCGCTGCTTGGTCGTATCCTTGCCTGCGCCCGATATACCGACGAGCAACACAATTTTGGTTTGAATAACAAGCTGGCGAACCGACTCGCT
>CAUOPB010000028.1:0-4281 GCA_963456685.1 uncultured Candidatus Saccharibacteria bacterium
ATCCTAAAATTGCGATACTACCCGCAGCTCTGAGAGGCCAACGTTGTTTTTATAGATATCTCTGATATTTGCCGTTCGTATAAACCGACCACGCCTTATATCCCTGTCCTCGCCAGATCTGGTAGGCACAGGCAATATTTGTGGCCGGCTCGTGATTGTCGCAGTGTTCGCGTCCAGGCAAGATCCTGACCTGAAATAGTGACACAGAGTAGCCGTACGTCCGACCGTTTTGCTGGAACGTTAACGGCCTGTCGCCGGTTACGTTTGGGTTGCAACCGCTCTCTGCCTGCATAATCGCAAGCATCGTGCGCACGTCCCAACTATATTGCGCTACCAACCCTCGATAAGCCTCGCATCCTTGCGGAGGGCGAGCGGGTGCTGGTGGCTCTTGCTCTGCCTGATTGTTAATGCGCGCAGCGCTTTGCTCTGACGACGGCTGCTGCCTGACCGTCGCTACTGTTTTGACGGTTGGACGTGCGTTTCAACCTTGACGTTTCGGACAATGTTCGCAGCCTCATTCTTGACCTGATTGTGAACATTGTTCGCGTAGATGGTGCCGGCGATAAAGGTGATTATGCCTGTGACTAGTGCAGTGATTACGATTGTTTTAACTGTTTCAATTTTTGAAGTTTTCATTTGCTTCTCCTTTTTTAGTTGTTTTTCTTGCTCTTTAGCTTTCGCTAATTTAGTTCGGTTGGCCTTAGTGTTGAACCTACGCCACCTGGGCTTCTCGTACTTGAGCTCGTATTCGTCTAAACTACTCATAATGCGCCCTGACTTTGTAACCCCCGGTGGAGTATTTCGATTTCTTTTAATTCGTCTCGCTCAGCTCTACGGTGTTCATCGGCGATGACAGATACCTCACCAACTATGTCAATATCTAGCAATGTCATCTGATCGTAGAACCAATCACCGAGCCCAAATTGATCGCAAAATCTTACCAACGGTTCGTCACTAATCTGGAGATCGAGCACTAGCTCGTCTAGCTCATCTGAATGTCTTTCGAAAAGAACTTCGCAGATGATCCGTGTCGCTAACTTTTGATCCATACAATCCCCCTAAAATGGTATTTCGCTCAAATCAATCGGCGCGTCGAGTTCGATATCCTCAGTGGCTTTCGCCGCTTGATTAGTCTTTGCATTTGCCGCTTTAGCATCATCTTCGGCGTATCGCTCAGTAGCCGGCGCAGCGTTATTGCCGCTGCCCTTTGCGTCACTCAAGAACTGGAACTGATCGATGATAACTTCAGTGGCTTTACGCTTGATATCATCTTTCTCCCAGATTCGTGTTTGCAAGCGGCCAGTAATACCAATCTGCTTGCCCTTTGGTGCATATTCCGCCAGTAGTTCGGCCGCTTTATTCCAAGCAACGCAATCGATGAAACTAGCGTCGGCATCTTTGCCGTAGCCATCAACCGCTAGTGCGAATGAGGCTACGGACTTGCCGCTATTCGTCGTTTTAATTTCAATATCGCGGACGACACGGCCGATTAGAGTTACGTTATTGATTGCTGCCATATTTAGAAACTCTTTTCCTCGCGAATTTCCACACCTGGAATTTCACGTAGACCGTTGGCGATAGCTTCGCGGATTAGTTTGTCGCTCGGCTCGCACAAGTAGCGCGGCACTAATTCAGGGTTGGTGACCGTGAACACCGTCTTGGTTTTAATGCCAGATTTGACGGCTGGCTTCTGCGATTTAGCGGCTTTGGCCGCTTCAGCCTCGGCAATCTCCTGTTCGCGTTTACGCTGTGCTGCCAATTTGGCCGCTTCGGCTTCGTCACGTTCAGCGGTCGTCAATTCGTCTTTACGTGTCAACAACTCGTTGATGGCTTTGGTGAATGCCAGCTTGATTTCAGCGTGGTTCTGATCAGCTTCTGGCAACTCAGCGAATATCTGCTTCAATTCAGCGCCTTTTTCATCACAAGCCTTTTGGCTACGCAATGATTTAGCATTGGTGTCAAACTTTGCACAGATAGCGTCAACGCGTGCCGCTTCCTGTTTTGCCAGTCGTTCCTGTTCTTCCTGGTAGGCTAAAATCTTTTGGCTGATATTCTCCAGGGCCTCTTCGGCCGGTGCGAGTACATCTTTTTCAGCGTCGATGAACTGTGACTTGACGCTGTCAAAGTTGCGAGTGACCGCCAGTCGTGCGTTTTTAACTTCAGTACGGTGCGAGGTGATTGACTTGCGAATTGCAACTGCCTCTTTGGCGGTGGTGTCGTCGGTTACCTCTTTAGCTTTGGCTTGCTCCAAAAGCTCTTGCGATTTGATTTTGAACGGCGATATCGTAGCAACCTGCGAATCGACGTATTCTTGTAGTTGTGACATATTCCTCCTTTACTTCCTGTCTGCTTCAGATTTACCAAGGCGAGCGTCAGTCATTTCGACGCGTGAGCTTGGAATGGTTGGTTTGGCAGCCGCTTCAATCTGCTCTCGGCTTGCCAATGTCGGCGCCGGTGCAATCCACGCGTACTCAGCGTCGCCTCTTACTCCATCGACGATTTTCGTGAAATCTGGCTCAATGTAGCGGCCTAGCCGGCCAGTGCGGTCTTTGGCGACGTACTTGTCGCTGGCTGGATCAACGATGATCAGGCGCTTAGTGTCGCCAGTATCGGTGTCATTTATCGTCGTCATGTAACCGACGATGTCCACCAGGTTGACCAGTTCCTCAGATAGCCTTGTGGCGACCATCGGACGTTTAATAACTCGGCCATCATCGTCTTTCTCTTGAACGTGAGCCACGATGACAATATGCTTGCCGCTGTCGCGCATGGTTTTCAGAAAGTTTCGCATGGTCGATTTCAGCCAGCCCCAGCCAGCCATGGTCGGGTTGCCGTCACGCTGGACCAGTTTGCTGTCGGCTCTATTTCGCATGTAGGCGATCAACTTCTCCATCAGCTCGCCAATCGGGTCGATGATTACCGTGTCGTAGTCTTCAGTGAGTGCAATTTGCATGAACTCCTGCATATCGTCCCATTTTTCAATCAGCGCCACGTCGGCCGCGATGCCGCGAAGTCCGAAGTATTTACTACCGTTTTCGCAGTCAGCGATAATCGGTCGTGGTGCGGTGGCTGCAAACGTTGTTTTACCAACACCGCCCTCGCCGTACACAACCATTAAAATTGATGGCTTCTCGGCAGGATCTAAACTATTAAAGACTTTCATATTCTCCTTTCTCTTACAGGCTCCAGTCGCCCAGCTCCCTCACCTCCTCGATGAGGAAATTCGGCTCGCTGTCGCCAAACTTTATGATTTCGTCAACACACGTACGCAGCTTGCGTTCGCCAGCTTCAACGAAGTCGATACCCGCGATCATGAACTGCACGCGGTATGGTGCGACGGCTTCAACCACGCAGTAGGCAAACTTGACTAACGCCGGGTCTAGTTCTAGGCTTGATGCTGTCACCAGCGTGTAAACTGCCGACTGTAAATCGTAGTGCATTGACTGTGCGGTTTTGAAAAACTTGTCGAACTTTGCGGTAGTTTTCAGGTCGGTTATCATGGCAGATTCATTAGTGCGAATCAGTACATCAGCCTTACCTTTCATATCTACGCCGTCGGCGGTGCGAGCGTACATTTCGTGCTCAAAGGTTGCACCTTTGGCGAAAATGTATTGCTTCGCCAACGGGTGATTCTCGATATTTTTCAAAATCTGATCAGCGGCTTTGAACATATCCAGAGTGATAATATGTTTGCCGGCGGCTTTTTGTTCGTTACGCCACGCCTTGGATTCTTTCGAATAGAAGTTTTCAAACGGGCTGATGGCGAATTGATCCTCGCCGCCGAGCACCAGCATGTGAACCAGCTGTCCTAAATCGATAGCTTTGCTGTCTAGGCCTGGCAAATCTCCACGTTTAGCTGCGACCGCGTAATCGATGCCGTGATCGAGAATCAGCTTCATTGACGAGTATGACCACTCTGGTCGGCCATAGTAAGCGTCTGTTATCACACCTGTTTCAGTTTTACTCACTCACCACCTCCAAGCACTTTTTTATCGCAGTGTTGTAAGCAACGTTACGACCGTTCATTGTCATAATTGCGTCATCAGTGATGACACCGTCACTAGAAACAATCCGTGAGCCTTGCTCAGAGACCAGTCGACATGACGATAGATCTTTGACTGGTTGTTTTGTTGATATAAGAACTACCGATGTAGCCAATATATTGATTATTATTGTAATCGCTACTAACATTACGGTGGCAAAACACAAACGGTTATTGTAATCTGTTGTTTTATGACAGTTTTTCCCTGTCATTATTTCTCTCACTTTCTCCAAATTACC
>CAUOPB010000029.1:0-4022 GCA_963456685.1 uncultured Candidatus Saccharibacteria bacterium
GTGGTTTGCTTTTGGAATGAAATTTGTCCGCGTACATTAGCAGCCGCTCCTCGGGCGTGTTAGCGGTATAGTCGGCTGTCCAAAAGCTGCACCGCAATCGCGTCAACCACTTGGCAGTGAGTGTAAATCAACGCAAAATCAGTATCAGTTTTGGCGTATTTTTTGTGCAAGTTTTTGATTTGAGCTTCGGTTGGTAGTTTCGTTTTAATCATATACTTATTTCGCAGATCAGCCTATTTATCAAATTTTAATTCCGCAAGTTTCTCGATGTCTATACCGATATTCCGGTATAAATCAGAAGTGCTTTTCGTTATCAAATCGCTCTCAGTAAAGCCAAGCAGCGCTGCCGTTTTTACCACTTCCGCTACGCTGTTAGCTTCTATTTCGACATATGGCTTTAATTTCGGCCAGCGGTCAATGACAACCTGAACGCCACCGAGGTCGTATTCTTGGCGTTTGTTTTCTTGATAACCGCGCGGTTTGATGCCGATTTTTGCTAATATTTCCAGTGTCGTTTCCATATCAGACACTTCAACTTCCCACTCATGAGTGCCATCAATAGTGTCGGCAGTTATTTCTTTGACGGTCAAAGTCGCCTGTTTCCCATCAGAGCGTAACCGCACCCAGCGATCTGGCACCGCTGGCATCGTATCAAATACGTAACGGCAAAAATTGTAATTACCGACTTCCTTAGCGCCGAGATTTGTCAACTTTTCTGTGATATCGGCCGGATCGACATCATATATTTTTGCTTCATATTCTATGTTTGACATGAAAATCCTTTCACACTTTTATATCGCCGTCTAAACTAACATAGTTCTTAGCGCCGCTGCGGTACATGGCGGAAGGTTTATTTTTGGCGTCAAACTCATATTTCATCAGTTCGCCAAAATAGCTAAAATGATTACCCTTCGCAATTTTTAAGGTGGCGTCATCGACTATTTCCAGCTCTTCAGCCATGTTGAATGGCTGCCAATCATTAGACCATAAGCCCCTTAATCCTTTTTCCGTATCAACAACTTCATACACTCCATAATCGTTAACGAACCGCGCTTCAAACTTTCGACGTTTTTTATCAGAAGCATCACCAAATTGATCAATAATTCCTAGTACCGAATTTGCAACTATTCCTGGCGCTGTATCATACGCGTTCGCCAACACCGAAACAGTTATTCCGTCATCTATCCGCGACCAGGTACGGCCGACAAATCCTGGATAACCGCCGCTATGACCGACGAGCCGCTTACCGTCTTTAGCTTTTGCAACATCAATGCCTAATCCATAACTTCCTGCATTTGCCTCGTCGGCGACTTGCCATGATGGGCGCTGCATTTCCCGTTTGGAGGCATCACTCAACAGTTTACCTGAGCCGACTTGCAGAGCAGCAAAGAATTTCACCAAGTCATGCGCAGTTGAGCAAAATCCTGTGGCTGGCTGTAATACGCCAGTTGTAACGTGTTGAAAAGGTCGACGCTGCTGCTGCAAATCAAACCTACTATAGCCAGTAGCCATACGAAGTTCTGGCGAATATTCCGTAGCGGTTTGAGTTAAGCCAAACGGCGCGATAATGTTTTCCGCCACAAAATCAGCGTACGATTTGCCGCTGACTTGTTCAATCACCAAACCGAGCAAGCCAAAACCAAAATTGGAATACTTGAATTCGGAATTTGGTTCGAATACTAGCTCCGATTGCATGATTTGCTTCTTGAATTCGTCTTTATCTGGAAAATCTCCTTGGAACTGCCAAAAGCCTGACGCCTGACCGTCGCGAATCACGCCCGCCGAATGGCTCAACAATTGACGCAAGGTTACGTCATACCAACGCTGGTCGCTATGCTGCGCCAGCCACGGTAGATGTGTCGTAACTGAATCATCAATGCGCAACTTGCCATGCTCCTGCAGCTGCATCACGGCCGTGGCAGTAAATGTTTTTGATTGTGAAGCAACGTGAAAAAGGTGATCGGTCGTTAATGTCTCATTATTTTCTATATTTGCCAGGCCATAGACTTTATGAAAAACCACCTCGCCGTCTTTGGCTATCGCCACCGTAAATCCCGGCCAGCGCGCCCACTGGCTGCGCAGCATTAGCTATGAGTCAATAAATTTCAGTGTTCGTTTGGGAATTGATTTCATAGCCTGCTTGTACCTCCTAAAATATTACGCTTCTTGCGGCCACCACTTCAGCACAAAATCCCGGTAGCCTGGCGCAATTTTGTCAGTAGCTTCGACTTCTGTTCGCGTCAGCCAAACTATACGTTCCTCGCCGCCATCACACGCTCGGTCCGGTATTTCGATGTTACCGTCAACCATGGCCGTGTAGCCAAGAATAATTTTATGGTCTTTGACGGCACTACCTCGCGGATAGCGCATATAGAAATCAGCTGGCGTCGCATCAATTGTGATACCCAGCTCCTCGCGCAGCTCCCGCTCTAATGCCACGTCAGGCGTTTCGCCGGCATCAATATGCCCGCCCGGCAGGCCAAAACCATCATCGTGCGGATAATACATCAGTAGCACACGCTTGCCGTCGCTGCTATACAGCGCTACTTTTACGCTAACTTCGTGTCGATCATACATTGCGCTCATAACCCCAATTCCTTTAGCTGTGCTGGATCAACCGTTGATGGCGAATCCATCATCACGTCAACGCCGGAGCCGTTCTTTGGAAAGGCCAAGGTTTCGCGGACGTTCGTTTCGTCGATGAGTTCCATAAGGATGCGGTCGACACCAAAGGCACAGCCAGCGTGTGGTGGCGCACCGTATTTGAAGGCGCCCAGCATGGCACCGAATTTTTCCTCAACGTAACTTTCACTAAAGCCGAGTAGGTCAAATACTTTATATAGCACCGCTGGGTTGTGGTTGCGCACACCGCCGGAGCAGATTTCGTAGCCGTTCATCACCATGTCGAATTGGTCAGCCACGATGGCCAGTTTTTCGGTATCGGTCGTCGCCGATTCCAGCGCCTTTAGGCCGCCCTTTGGCATACTAAATGGATTGTGTCCAAAATCAAGCTTCTTGCCGTGGTCATCCCATTCGTAGAACGGAAAATCGACGATCCAAGCCAAGGCTACCTCATCCGATTTTTTCAGGTTGAAGTGGGTGGCAAACTCATTTCGCAAGCGACCAAGCACGGCGTTGACGACTGAACGTGTGTCGGCGCCAAAGAACACGGCGTCGCCATCAGCTGCACCAGTTTTTTGCTGAATCGCCGTAAGCTCTGTTTCGCTCAAGAACTTAGCAATTGGTGATTTTGCCTCGCCATCTTGGTAAGTGATGTAAGCTAAACCGCCCGCCCCTTCACTTTTAGCAATGTCGGTGAATTGGTCGATTTGCTTACGGCTGAGACTAGCACCGTTTTTGACGCAAATCGCCTTGATGCATTCAGCGTTTTTGAACACGCCAAATTCGGTGTTGGCGAATACATCAGTCAGATCAATCAGCTCCATGCCGAAGCGCAGATCCGGCTTGTCTGAGCCATACGTCTCCATGGCGTCGCGGTAGGAAATGCGCGGAATTGGACTGCCATCACCAACAGGCAGGTCGCTCAAATCCAGCAATTTCTTGCCCGCGAAATCGGTCGCGAGCTGCCGCATCAATGGCTCGACTTCTTGGCGGACTTCCTCGCCGTCCTCAACAAAACTCATCTCCAGATCCAGCTGGTAAAACTCACCGTACAGTCGATCAGCCCGAGGATCTTCATCGCGAAAACACGCCGCCAACTGGTAATACCGCGGCACGCCGCCGACCATCAGCAGCTGCTTGAACTGCTGCGGTGCTTGCGGCAGAGCGTAAAATTTGCCTTCTTGCAGACGACTCGGGATCAGAAAATCACGTGCACCTTCAGGGCTGGAATTTGCCAAAATCGGCGTCTGGATCTCGATAAAATCGTGGTCGTCCATATACTGATGCATCCGTCGGTACATTTCAGCACGTTTTTTCAGCATCTGTTGCATCTTCGGGCGACGCAGGTCGAGGTAACGATACTTAAAACGCAAGTCCTCGCCCGCTTGGTTTTCCTCGGC
>CAUOPB010000030.1:0-3550 GCA_963456685.1 uncultured Candidatus Saccharibacteria bacterium
GCTAATTGGTTTACGGCTGAAGATTTTTTGGCTTTGATGAAAGATAAAAATGATCGGAGAATTATATTGCATGACGTCGTGGCGTATTTTGATGGCGAGCAACTAAAGTTGTTTATATATGATCAAACTGGCGTGTTTATAAACGAGCCGCGCGGCGAAGGAACGTCAATGAATCAGGTTGTATCGATGGAGAATAGCGGCGGGTTAACAATTGCTGAGGAGTTTGCGCTCCGTCATGACGGTGTAGAGATTAACCCTTCTCATTTTCAACATTGGCAGAAATTTGGCGAATGGTTTACTGCTCGCGACAACGATTAGCTACCGCAATGGTGTATAATTCATCGTATGAATAAGTTTAAGAAGCCGAAACTTTATTGCTTTTCGCCGCCAGTGATGCTGGCAACGCTAGCGATTGAAGTCGTTTTGGCAATTTATACGTTTTGGCGCTATAAGCTAAACGCTGTAACAAGGATTGCTATGGCGCTGCTCATCTGTCTGGCGCTGTTTCAGTGGGCCGAGTATAATGTCTGTGAAGGTACAATTTTTCTTGATAGCCTAGGCTGGGCGAAGCTTGGTTATGTGGCGATTACTATGCTGCCGCCTCTGGGTATCCATCTGATTTATCAACTTTCTGGCGATAAAAGGCGCTGGATTCCAGTTCTAGGTTATATTTTGGCAGCACTATTTGTCGGCTATTTTTTATTGGAAGCTGACGGTGTAAAAGCTGGCGCTTGCTTAGGCAATTACGTAATCTTTGAGAATCGCGATGAATTTTATCCGATTTATGCGGGATACTATTATGGCTTGCTGATTACTGCTATTGTATACGCCTATATCCAAAGTAAAGCTGTGGTAAAAAATATTCGCCAATCTCTGTACTCGCTAATGATTGGCTATGTCTTGTTTATGGTGCCGACAACCTTTGTCAATATCGTAGATCCGTCGACAATTTCTGGCATTCCGTCGATTATGTGCGGCTTCGCGGTGCTGTTAGCGGCAACTTTAGCGGGCAAGGTCTTACCAGAATACTTTGATAAATAAGGCTGCGCGATATTGACGAGTTGTAGCTAGACGTGCTATAATAGTAGATGTAATTCTATTACGCGTAATATTAACTATAGAGACTCGCGCGAATTGGCAAGTCCGGGCAACGGATACTACCAGCCGCCGAGGCTTTTAAATGGGAGCAAGAGGGCAATGAAAGCACTTTTCGGTACCAAAATTGGTATGACCCAAATCATTGGCGAGGACGGCACCACTATTCCGGTGACGCTGATCCAAGCCGGCCCGATGACTGTGACTCAGGTCAAGTCTGTCGAAACCGACGGCTACAACGCAGTCCAGGTGGCATATGGTACGGGTAAGAACCTGAGCAAGGCCGTGGCTGGACATGTCAAACCAGCCGGTGTGACCCCGAAAAAAATCGGGGAAATTCGCGTTGACGAACTTGGCGAAGTCAAGGTCGGCGACACATGGAACGTCTCGGAGTTCGAGCTCGGCGACGTTATTGATGCTACAGGCATCAGCAAGGGTAAAGGTTGGGCTGGCACCATCAAGCGGCACAACTTCAAACGCCACCGCAAAACCCACGGCGGCAAGGGTAACACGCGCAAGGTCGGTTCGATAGGCAGCATGTACCCGCAAAAAATATTCAAAGGCAAGCGCATGGCTGGACACATGGGCGCCGAACAGGTCACTGTCAAGAATCTGAAAGTGGCGTACATTTCGGTCGAGAACAACTTGATTGGTGTCAAGGGCGCAGTGCCAGGTCCTAAGAAGGGCTTAATCAAATTAGGAGGTGCTAAGTAATGGCTGAATCAACCAAGCCAGCAAAAGCAGCCTTGCCAAAGAGTGTGTTTGAGGTTGACGTACCAAACCACGAGCTGCTAAAACTTGCGTACGACGCGTTTTTGGCCAACAGCCGCCAGGCAAGCGCTACCACCAAAACCCGCGGCGAAGTTCGCGGCGGCGGCAAGAAACCATGGAGACAAAAAGGTACCGGGCGGGCACGTTTTGGCTCGACCCGCAACCCAATCTGGCGTCACGGCGGTATCGTTTTCGGGCCGCGCGGCAACGAAAACTACAGCAAGAAACTATCTAAGACTAGCAAGCACGTCGCTTTGCGCCAAGCTTTGACACTCGCCAACCAAGACAAAAAAATCTTGGTCAGCGATATCAAAACTGCCGGCAAAACCGCTGAAGTCGCTAAATTCCTCGCCGCCAAGAAATGCAGCGAAAAAGACCGCGTTCTACTCGTCGTCGACGAAAAGACTCCAGAACTGATGCGCGCTACAAATAACTTAGCCAATGCCCTCTTGGTGCGCGCGCAATACCTCAGCGTTTACTACATCTTGAACGCCGACAAAATCGTTATCACGCCAGCTGCCGTCAAGGCAGTTGAGTCGTGGCTAGCAAAGGAGGCGAAGTAATGAAACTCGTATTAGTTACTCCACGCGTTAGCGAGAAAGCTTACCGGCTAGTCACCAACGAAAATACTTACATTTTTGATGTACCGATGAGCGCTAATAAAAACGAAATCAAAGCAGCCGTCGAAGCGCAATTCGAAGGCGTCAAAGTCGCCAAAGTAACGACGCTCGTTCAAAGCGGCAAAGCTGTTCGCTTCTCGCGCGGCAAAAACCGCTACCCTGGCACTACTCATCGCCAGGACAGCAAAAAGGCTTACGTTCGCCTGAGTGAAGGTAAAATCAAAGTCTTCGAACAAGAAGAAGTCAAGGAGGAGAAAAAGTAATGGCTGTCAAGCAATACAACCCAACCACTCCTGCCCGTCGCGGTATGACTTCGCAGGATCTCAGCGAGGTAACTACTCGTAAACCGTTAAAAAGTTTGGTTAAAGCTGGCAAGCAAAAAGCTGGCCGCAACAATACAGGCAAAATCACCGTGCGTCATCGCGGCGGCGGCGTCAAGCGGCATTATCGCTTGGTCAACCACGCGATGCCAGCCAATATGACTTTGACCGTCGAAGAAATCGAGTACGACCCAGGCCGCAGCGCTCGTATCGCTCGCGTCAAAGATCAACACGGCTTATACCACTACATTCTGGCCGACACGCAGATGGTCAAGGGTGCAGTCATCAAAACTGGCGCTGACGCTCCTGTCGAGGCTAGCAACCGCATGCCGCTAGCTAGTATTCCAGTTGGTACGCAGATTTACGCTATCGAGATTAATCCAGGCCGCGGCGCTCAAATGGTTCGTTCAGCTGGTACCAAAGCTCAATTGATGGCCAAAGAAGGCAACTATGCTATGGTGCGTATGCCGTCAGGCGAAGTTCGCAGGTTCCGCTTGGAATGTGAAGCTAGTCTCGGCGTAGTCGGCAATGTCCAGCACCAGAATGTCAAGCTTGGCTCGGCTGGCCGCCGCCGCCGCATGGGTTGGCGCCCAAGCGTCCATGGTAAAGCCATGAACCCAGCCGACCACCCAATGGGTGGTGGTGAAGGCAAGACCGGCCCTGGCCGCATCCCGAAGACGCCGTGGGGCAAGCCAGCAATTGGCTTCAAGACCCGCCGCCGTAAATCAACTAATAAGATGATTG
>CAUOPB010000031.1:0-3307 GCA_963456685.1 uncultured Candidatus Saccharibacteria bacterium
AGCGCGACCTCGACAAGCCATTCTTGATGCCAATCGAAGATGTCTTCTCGATCAAAGGCCGCGGCACCGTGGCTACTGGTCGTATCGAGCAAGGCGTCATCAAACTGAACGACCCAGTCGAGATCGTCGGTTTGAAACCAACTCAGAGCTCGGTCGTAACTGGTATCGAAGCCTTTAAGAAAACTCTCGACCAGGGCCAAGCCGGCGACAACGCTGGTTTGCTGCTGCGCGGTATCGAGCGCGAACAAATCGAGCGCGGACAGGTCATTGTTGCTCCAGGCACGCTGACGCCGCACACCGAGTTTGAGGCTGAAGTCTACATCCTCAAGAAAGAAGAGGGTGGACGCCACACGCCGTTCAGCAAGGGCTACAAGCCGCAGTTCTACTTCCGCACCACTGACGTGACCGGTGAAGTTGAATTGCCAGCCGACAAAGAAATGGTTATGCCAGGCGACCAAGTGACTTTCAAGGTTAAATTGCTCGCCCCAATCGCTATGGACAAAGGTCAAGACTTCGCTATCCGCGAAGGCGGCCGTACTGTCGGCGCTGGCGTGGTGACCAACATCATCAAGTAATTTACACTCTGTAAGTTACTGCCGAAAGCACCTCCGAACTATCGGGGGTGCTTTTATTGTCTGCAACTAACAACCACTGACAAGATTAAACCTTAACACATCTTATCACCCGCCCAGTTCTTGCAATTCACGCTAATTATTGATATAGTAATGTTCGTATTAATTAATCGCCTCGAGAACTCTGCCAGACGCTAACGAAACCGATTCGAGCAGAGGTTACGAGGTAAAAGGAGTAACAAAATGGCCGAAGATAAAGGTCTCACTATCCGCATCCGCCTCAAGGCGTATGACCACACAGTTATTGATGAATCTGCTAAGCGAATCGTCGACACCGCTGTTCGTACTGGCGCGACAGTCGCCGGACCAGTGCCGCTGCCAACTCGCCGCAGCACTTATACGGTAACGAAAAGCCCGCACGTCTACAAAATGGGCGGCGAAACATTTGAAATGCGCGTACACAAGCGCTTGATTGACATTTCTAACGCTACGCCAAAAACCATCGAGAACTTGCAAAATCTATCATTGCCAGCTGGTGTTGACGCCGAAATTAAAATGTAAATAGCATCTCGCTCTTTGCGCAAGAAAAGACTCTACGGGCACTGAGAGAGTCTTTTCTTTTTCTATGAGAGCAACAATAATCCAGAATAGCAGCTAGAGAGTCGCGAAAAACAGGGAAGTATAACGCTTATGATATACTTGAATTATGGTTTCACGGCAACACAAACAACGCACATACGCCCGCAACCGTGTGTTTAGCCGGCGCGGCAACGAAAAGTTTGAGCCCGACGGCGTCTATTTGCTAAAACTAGTCACGGTAACGATTGCTGGCACATTATGGCTAAAATTCAAAGTGCCGCTAGACATCGGCAGCTTAACGCTATCAGCCTTTCCGCTGGGGCTAATTGGCGGAGCACTGGCCGTTTATCTCTGGGAAAAGCGCCCAGGCAACCGGCACATATGGTACGCGATTTTGCTAGTCGTAGCTATTGTGTCATATTTCTTGCCAGCGGGAATCTTGCTTTGATAGCCGATAAAAGTTTGTACTTAAAATAACTCCAAATTTTTAGCGCTTCGTCTGTACATGAATACGGCATGGTATAATGGAATTCAGGAGGGCGCATGGCACTAACTAATGACGACAAGCAATGGATTAAAGAAGCAATTGTTGAAGGCGTTAATGGAGCGTTAGAGACAATTGTACTACCGCGATTTGACGCAGTTGAAGCAGATATATCGGAATTGAAAAGAGATGTCTCCGGGCTGAAAGAGGATGTCTCCGGGCTGAAAGAGGATGTCTCCGGGCTGAAAGAGGATGTCTCCGGGCTGAAAGAGGATGTCTCTGGACTGAAAGAGGATGTATCTAGTTTGAAAAGCGAGATGCGCGAGGTCAAAAGCCGGCTCGACAGTGTTGAGAGTGATATTCGCGAAGTCAAGGATCGACTTAACGGTGTTGAAAGCGAGATGCGCGAGGTCAAAGATCGACTCGGGCGAGTTGAAGGCGAGCTGCAGGCACTTACTAACGATATTGAAGAAATATACGATGTTATTTATAGCAAGCCGAATAAAACTTTGATGAGCGCCAGCTTCGCCAAGATGTCGTCAAAAGAAAAACTGCTAGTCATTAACGAAGAATTGTTAAAGATAGCGAAAGATACAGGCGTTGTTTTGCCGCGCTAAAAAGCGGTTGCATAGAACGCCAAATATTACTTATAATCTAATATATCAACCTACAAAGACAAGTATTAAGACCTTGATTTGAAATGATTCGATTTTACTTACAAAAACTAGTTCGCGATAAAGTCGTGAAAAAGTGTCTGGATGACGAAGAAGTTTTACATACAGAGTACCACACATTAGACAAGCAGGAATTTCGCCGCGAGTTGCTCCGCAAAGTTCACGAGGAGGCAGACGAAATTCCGCTGGACGATAACCAGCGCGATGAATCGCTCAAAGAGCTGGCTGATTTACAGGAAGTTGTTGACGCGCTGCGCCAAGATTTTGGCTTTTCTATAGAGCAAGTTCAAGAGGAAATGGCGCGTAAAAAGCAGGATAAAGGAGGCTTTGACAAACGACATTACATTAAATATCATGACCTGGCTGATGATAGTAAATGGGTGAATATCTTCCGCGCTCAGCCAGAGAAGTATCGCGAAGAAACGGCGGATAGCAAAGAACGGAGCCGTTGCGCAAAAATCAGCAAGGGCACGTACAAGCATAGCAAATCAGGCAAACTATATGAGGTGATCGGCCTAGCCTTAGAAACTGAGACGGAAGAGCTCCTGGTGATTTACCGGCCTCTCTATGAGAATGAATATGAATTATTCGCCCGTCCTGCCAGTATGTTTACGGAAACAATAGTACTGGACGGGAAATCTGTGCCACGATTTCAGAAAATAAACTCTGAAATTAAGATGTAAGCGTGATGAAGACGATTACTTTTATCACCGGCAACCCGCACAAACTTGAAGAAGCCAAGTCGGTTCTGAAAGATTATGGTATTGTTGTTGAGCCGCTGCAAATTGACATTGATGAAATCCAGCATCATGATCCGCTGAAGATTACCGAAGCGAAAGTTAAGTCGGCGTATGAAAAAGCAGGCCAGCCGGTTGTCGTTAACGATAGTAGCTGGGAAATTCCAGTACTTGGCGGCTTTCCGGGCGGTTACATGAAGGATGTCGCTAATTGGTTTACGGCTGAAGATTTTTTGGCTTTGATGAAAGATAAAAATGATC
>CAUOPB010000032.1:0-2950 GCA_963456685.1 uncultured Candidatus Saccharibacteria bacterium
GTTCCTTTCTCGTCGGTCAAGTTCAGTTTTGGACTTGCCTCGATAAACTCGCTTAATAACGTATCAACGGTCTTGGTTTCATCATCAGATAGGTGGATTTCAGTGCTTGATGCCTCGGATAGCGCCATAAATGCATCTTTTTGAGCTGGCACCACCTTGCCATCACTCAACAACTTGTTAAACTTCGCCTCAGCGTCGCGCTTTGCTGCTGCAGCTTCCTTTTCTGCCAGCGCAGCTTCGCGATCGGCCAATGCTTTCTCGCGTTTGGACAGCTCATCCTCTTTGTCATTATCTTTTGGCGCCTCAGCGTCAGCGATTTGTTGCTTCACAGCTTCTGCTTGGTCTTCTGGCACTTCAATCTCAGCACCAGCAGCAACCGTTTCGGTTTTGTTTTCGCCGTCAACCGCGTAGGTTACTTCAACGTCAAACTCGCGGTCATTCTTAACTTTTACTGTCATAGTCTTGTCCTCCTTTTCATAATCTTGACTATCACTAAACAATATTGCCGGTACTTCATCGGCAAGCGGCACAAATCGCCGCATACCTTTGATATACGGGTCAACAACTAGCCCGACATGCTTCAACAGCGGCCCGACAAATTTGCCGGTCTTTTTGTCGAGGTAATTGTCTTCAAAGCCCATTGATACATCAGGAATATTGCGGTTCTCAATGCTTTTTGCGGTTTCATCGTCTCGTATTTCGATGACAGCGTTGATGCCCTCGTCGGTCAACTCCATATTGACCATTTCGCCTCTATTCCAAGCCGCTAGCTCTGATGAATTCCTAGGGTGACCTAGCGGCACCGCCACAACGCCGTATTTACCATTGTCAAAGTTCTCTTTCAGCCGCTTGCCGAATAGCTTATCAAGCACCATCCTCTTTGAGGTGTTATTCGGGTCTACATATTCGCCGAACTGACAAATCTGCTTCTTGAAACGCTTATATTTACCACCCTCATTGTCGGCTAGCTCTACCTTTGTGTCTCGATTGATGAAAACATGCATACTCATATGATTTCTCCTAGCTGAACCGCGACCGCACGCAGGCGAGAAAGTGGAGTTTTACAATATCAACTGTAAAATGTTTGTGTTGCAATTATTCAAGAGTAATTCACAGAGGGTAACTTCCGATGTCAAAAAGAAAAATTGCGACCTACATGCGATCGCAATTCATTACGACTATTATACCACAAAGGCTATGTTAGCAACAACTATTCATCGTTATCTTTGGATTTGATAGCTTCAGGGTGCTCATTAAAGTAGTCAGAGTCCATTTGCCAGATGTGATGTAGGCGCCTGGCTGTTCGGCTCGGCTTGTAGTTTGGATCGGCAAGGCGCTCCTTGGAGCGCTCGTATGATTCGTCAATCTCCCGCAGCAAATCCTCAGTGAGGATACTGTCGTTGCTGTCATCCAAGTATTTTGTATCGTCCGTCATTTCCACCTCTGCTACTATAACTCCATTATCCCTCTTTGAGAGGTTTTTTACAACAAGTTTCTTGCCTCGCGACAGTAGATATTCTCGTTCATTAATTGTTGAATTGACATTATTATCTGCCAATGTTTTCTCGATGTTCAAATATGGCATATCCTTGGGTGCACGAAACACCAAAATGTATTTTTGCCAATCAGCTTTCTCGGCAAATACCATTGATATGTCGCGGCTTGTCGATGTTGACAGAAAATTAGGGTTGTTTATCTCCTCACCTACCTTCAAAGGCTTCTTAAATCCTACGCCGCGGTATAGCAATACGTCATTTTCCAGAGTCGTCCTCTTAATCGCTTTATCTAACTGCTTTATGTCATTTTCAGCATATGGATTCATAGGATGTTTACCCAACAGCGCCTGGTTAATGTTGATGTACCCATTTCCTTTATATGCCTCAATGCTCGATAGTTCAGCCTTTGTGTATTTCAGCGCTCCAGGTATCGTATTTGCCAGCTCAGCTTTGGTTGTTCTCTGGATATATTCCAGCCGCTCAATGAGCTTATTATCAATCCCTGTTACTGCCGGCAACTTATAGTCCTTGTTTAGCGCCGACACCCTCACCCAAATGCAACCACAGTTGATGTGTTTTGGTGGTCGCTGAAAGGTAGTCCTGCGTTCGTTAGCAGAGATCACCTTGCCGTCTAGCTCGGCGCAAATTGGACAGGTATTTTTCTCCATCCGTGCCGACCATTGATAGACAGCCGTGTCGTCATCTTCATCAAACGATGCGAAACTATCGTCGCGCCCGTCATTCATACCTTGTGAGATAATCGTACCCTTGGTGCCGAGTACTGCTTGAGTGATCCAAGTGCTTGTCAATAGCCCGATTGATTCCAACATCGCATTGCGGGCAGCTTCGTCCTGTTTGCCGCTAGTGTTAGGTGCTCCAGACTCTTCATCAATGTCCTCGTCGTCACCGTCAGCCAAGTTAATAGGCTGTTTCAGCTTCTCGCCAGCAATAATATTACGCACGTCTTCAGTCTGCATATTGATAATGAAATCCACATATTGCTTCTCGCGTACCTTGAGTTCCTTTTTCAAAGCTGGTGCTGGCAGCTTCTGCTCGTCTGCCGCGGATAGCTTGCCGTAGTTGTAAGCTGTGCGATATTGTTTTGCCAGCAGCGCAGAATAGCTAGCTGGCAGCTTGAACTCCTCATCGAGCGAGATATCAGCCACCGCTTTACGCAGTTCCTCGGTCGCTGCGGTTTCAAAACTCGCCTCCTGCTCAGCCATCCATTTTTCGATCACATCAAACTTAACGCGCTTCTCGGCGTCGGTCAAATCTCGGTCAATCGCAACATGCTCGTGCGGCTCAGGTGGAGCAACTTCGCCAAGCTTGTCATCTTCGCCTAGAAATTTGCCGGCGTCGCCGCCAGAACCTCCATCTTTGTTATCATCCGCGTTTTCGTTCTCTTTACCAGCGGCCTTGTCATCTTCCGTATCTTCCTGCCGCCGCTTTTTGAT